>JAYODW010000009.1:0-112573 GCA_038116745.1 Gammaproteobacteria bacterium | reverse complement strand
CTCCTGTCATTGCCGCTGGCCGGGGTCGTGCCCCGAGGACGCGCGACCATACCACCCGCATAGCCCTCACAGCATCAGGTGCGGCCAGTTGGCCAGCCACCAGCACCACCTGGGACGCGCGGGATCAGCCTCGAGCGAGCGGCCCGCCAGATCCGGCTTGCTACCAGCGCGCGCAGCACACCGGAGCGTCGTGAGCAGATACGGCGTAATTCGGAGTAGAACGCAGATCTCAGCGTCTTCGCTGGCCTGAAGACCACTGCGCAGAGCAGACGCCGATTGCGCACCGCAGCGACGCTGTTCATCTCTGCATAGCCGCAGTCTGATTGCTGGCCGGATGCGCCTTGACTACAATTGTGGTTAATCCGTGGAGAGTACAACGATGAGCGTGTCCGTTCGCATCGATGAGACTTTGGTCGAGCAGGCCCGGACTGCAGCGCGAGCCGAGTTTCGCACCGTGCAGGGGCAGATTGAGTTCTGGGCCAAAGTCGGCCGTGCAGCCCTGGACAATCCTGACCTGCCGGCCGGCTTCATTGCCGAAAGCCTGATGTCGATGAATGAGCCGCGCGAGGATGCAGAACCTTTCGTACCTCGCGGCCGCAGCGCCGAATGACATGGGAAGTCCGTCAAACGCGTCGTTTCGGCAGAGCTTATAAACGGCTGAATCGGAAGATTGCAGCGGATGTTGATCAAGCAGTTGCACTCATTAGCGCAGACCCCGACATCGGCGAACGCAAGCGAGGCGACCTCAGTCGCCTCTGGGTATACAAGTTCCGCAGTCAGAACCTCCTCTACCTGATGGGATATTCCCGCGAAGACCTGCTGCGTTTGATCTATCTCGAAGCGGTAGGCAGTCACGAAAACTTCTACCGCGATCTGAAACGATGATCGCTCCGCAATTCCACACTGGAAGCCTGCATGGAGAGGTCATGCCGGCTCGGCGCTCATGGCGCTCAGTACCGACGACGATCCGGCGCTTGAGCGCGCTGCCAGACAGGCTGGCTGCGACGCATTCATGACCGAGCCTCTGGACCTCGAACGTCTTGCGGCCCTGTTCCACAGCCTCGTCACCGCAGCGCAAAGGACACGCGACGCCGTGGCCTGACCGACTGCTCGCAGACGGCCGGGCATCAAGCCCCCTCAATCCGCCGCTTCATCCTCCCACCACGGCCCCGCGATTTCGGCGCGTTGGGCAATCTCCAGCCAGTTACCCTCCCAGTCCCGCACAAAGGAGATCCGCGCGATGCGGCCAATCGAGTACGGCGTTTCGCCACTGACCGCCCCCGCGCGTACCGCAGCTTCAAAACAGGCATCGACCCGTTTGACGTGGACGGTGATATAGCGGAAGCCAGCGCTGACCCAGTGTCCGGCAGGTTCCGCGCTGCTGTCTTCCTCGATCAGCAGGACCGACGAGCCGACCCGGAACATGCCCTCGCCAAGCGCTTCAAAGCCCATCACGTCGCGATAAAAAGCCGCCTGGCGCTCCGCATCCGCCACCGCGACGCGCAAACCGATCCCGGTGACTCCCTGGTGTCCGGGCGGGACGAGGGTGATCAGGTTACCGTCGGGATCGGTCAGCAGCTGCGGCGAGTCCACGGCAGGGGATGCAATGAACAGTTCGCGATAGCCGGTTGGCGGGCGTTCGAGCGCGTGACTAGCCGTATTCACCTTGACCACCGAGTCGCCGAGCGTATGGCGGAACTGGGTCAGGCCGTCGTTGAACGACACCGGTGGTTCCACCGCAAGGCCGACCTCGTTCTGCCAGAACGCGAGAACAGCTTCAGGCTGACTCGTGAAATAGCCGATATCCAGGCATGGCTTGGACAACGCGCAGGGACGCCCGAGATCCGCCGCGGCACTTTCAGACTGATCCATCCTTAAAACTCCTGAGTTACGCAGGGAGACCCCGCGGGCAATGCTCGCCCCTCCCGGTCAGCATCACCATACCGTGATCGCTCTACCCTGCCGCGCAGAATTTCGAGTTTCAGCCGAGCGTGCCGAACCGGCGCACCTGCCCTGCGCTGTCCAGTGCGAGGGCACCAGCCGCCGGGTAATGTCGCAGGATTGCCTCAGTTCGGGCAGGGGGGGCCACGGCCAGGGCGGTCGACAGGCCGTCGGCCAGGGTTGCGCTCGGCGCGACCACGCTCACGCTGCGCCAGCCGTCCGCGCTGCGCCCGCTCTGTGGGTCAAACAGATGGTGATGGGCCGGATCGCCGGAGAAGGGTGTACCGGCACCGGCAGACGTCGCGATGGCCATGCCATCGGTGAGCGGCAGGCGCGCAATGCTGCGCCACGGTAACAGCGGATGCGGCACCACAATCTGCCAGGGTCCGCCGTCAGGGTGGGGCCCCAGCGCGGCGTATTCGCCCAGGTTGACCAGGGCGTGGGGCATGCCTGCAGCGGCCAGGCGTGCGCGCACACGGTCGGTGATAAAGCCCTGCGCGATACCGTTCAGCGTGAGCGCCATGTCCGCGCGATCAAACGCCACCGTCCGGGCATGCCGCTGCACATGGCGATATCCGACCCGGGCACGCACCGCCGCGAGTTTTCCAGCATCCGGCCCGTTTGGCTCTGCACCCGCGCGCGCGAAATGCTCTGCGTAGAGCTGCCACAGGGGCTGGACGGTGGGGTCGAAAGCACCGCCGGAATGCGCGTGCAGGCTGTCAATCTCGCCCAGCAGGGCCAGCAGCGCAGCCGGCGCCGCATCGAGGCGCCCATCACGGTTGAGCCGGCTCAGCGCGGAGTCCGGTAGAAAAAGACTGAACTGCGCCTCAAGTTCAGCAAGTTCGCGGGTCACCTCTGCCAGCGCCTGTTCGGCCTGCGCAGCGTCCGGGTGATAGAGCACAACGTCTGCCGGCCCTCCCAGCGCCATCCCGCGCCAGCGGACCGGTTTCAGTGCTGCCGCAGGCGCTGCGCTACTCCACCCTGTAACAGGCAACAGACAGCTGCTCGCCAGCAGCTGAAGGCATCGTCGACGGGCGGGTTGCGCGGGTGTCACTGGCAATCGCCTCCGTTATCCAGACCTTGCGCCCCATGGAGGGAGCCGCTCGGGCAGTCTTCGTTATTGAGAATGATTCGTATTATAATCACGATTATCAAATATAAACATGCAATCCGGATTCTTAAGTGCCACCGATTAATCCCGATTTTTCATGGCATTAGAAGGAAATGCTCGCCACCATGAAACACTACCGAAGCCTCTCATTGTTGTACCTGTTAGCTCTGTCGACAACGGTGGCCCACGCCGCCACGCCCAGTCTGGACGATCTCTGGGCCATGCTGCAGGCGCAGCAGGCACAGATTGCGGCGCTGCAGCAGGAGCTGTCGGCAACGCAGGCGGCGCTGGCTGAGGCCACCGCGGAAACGCGTGAGATCGATGCCCGCGTCGCCGATGTGGACAGCAAGGTCGAGGCGACTGCCGATCTGATCGAAGGCGTCGCCAGTACCGCAACCGCCAACAGCACCGGCTACACCACCACCAACATACCCCAGGGACCCAACAGCGTCGGCTCCGCCGCAGGACGCTGGGGCCCGATTTCGAGCCGCCGCTCTGCGCTGGCTGGACGCTGGTCTGAGCGCACCACTCTGGGTGGGTATGGCGAGCTGCATTACAACCACCTGAACGACGATGCGACCGCCTACGATGGCGCCCGTGACGATCTCAACCGCACCGACTTCCATCGCTTCGTGCTCTTTTTCAGCCATACGTTCAACGACTGGCTGCGCTTCGCCTCGGAGCTGGAAATTGAGCACGCGTACAGCTCCAGCGACGCACCGGGCGGCGTTGAGCTTGAACTGGCCTGGCTCGAAATGGACCTCAACGCCCGCCATCACCTGCGGGCCGGTATCGATATCCTTCCTGTCGGGCTGCTGAATCTGACGCATGAGCCCAATACGTTTTATGGCGTAGAGCGGAACCCGGTCGAGACCGAAATCATTCCCTCGACCTGGTGGGAAGCCACCATCGGGCTCTGGGGCGAGCTGGGCCAGGGCTTCGCCTACAACGTCTTTCTACATTCGGGTCTGGCCGTGCCCACCACTGGCAGCAACGCTTTCCGCCCGCGCAGCGGTCGGCTGAAGGTGGCCGAAGCGGACGACCAGGACGCTGCAGTGCTGGCGCGTCTGATTTATACCGGGATGCCCGGCCTCGAATGGGCCGCAACGGTCGACTACCAGGCTGACTACACCGGCACCGCTGATGACGCAGACGCCGATGCCTGGCTGTTTGAGACCCACATCGACTGGCGCCACGGCAGCGGTTTTGGCCTGCGTGCGCTGTACTCGCGCTGGGAGCTCGGCCGCGACCGCGCGGCCGGGGTCGATCCGGCCAGCGTCAATGCCGACACCCTCGAAGGCTGGTACGTCGAGCCGGCCTATCGCTTCGCACTGGCCGATCTGTTCCCCGGCGAAATCGGTGTGTTCGGTCGCTTCCAGCGCTGGGATCAGCGCAATCAGCTGCCCGGCGTCCTGTTCCGCTATGGTGCGGTGGACATGTGGACGGTGGGCCTCAACTACTGGCCTCACCCGCAGGTCGTGTTCAAGTTCGACGCGCAGTGGCAGAACGCCGAAGGGCCCGTCGATCGCGAGCTCGACGGCATCAATCTGGGCCTGGGCTATCAGTTCTGAGCATGTATCGCGGTCGTCGTCACTGGTTCCGGGTCCTATTAGGCCTCCTCTTAGGCCTGCTGCTCACGGCCGCCCAGCCGGCGGTGGCGGACGATGTTTACCTAAGCCCGGAGGCATTTCTTGAGCGCACCTTCGGCGCGGCCGTGCCTGCACCATCCAAGCTCTGGGTCACCCGGGAGCTGCGTACCGCCATCCGGGAAATCATGGGACACGATCTCGGCGCCCTGCGCCTCCGCTACTGGCAGCAGGGCAAGCTCACCGCCTGGATCCTGGAGGAGATCGGCAAAGAACAGCCCATCACCACGGGGCTCGTAGTCGACGGCGATGTGCTGCAGAGCGTGCAGGTGCTGATCTATCGTGAGAGCCGCGGCTGGGAGGTCAAATACCCGGCTTTCACGTCGCAGTTCCAGGGCGCAGGGCTGGATGCTGAGCGCAACCTCGACCGCCGCATAGACGGTATCGCCGGCGCGACCCTGTCGGTCCAGGCGCTGACCCGGCTGGCGCGCCTGGCCCTGCTCCTCGACCAGCACGCAGCATCCGCCGGGGAGCGCGCCGGATGAACTCACGCTGGCTTGCCTGGCACCGGCTCGCCGGGATCAGCGCAGCCGTGTTCGTCGTCTTCCTGTCGGTCACCGGGCTGCTGCTGATGCACAGCGATCGCCTCGAATTGCCCCACCGTCAGGTCAACGCGGGCTGGCTTCTCAACTGGTATGGCATCCGCCCGGCGCCGCCACCGCTGTCCTTCCGTGCCGGCGCGAACACGGTGTCGCAGATCGGCACTCAGCTCTATGTGAACGATACCGAGCTCATGCAGACCGCCGGGATTCTGCTCGGCGCAGAGCCTCTTCTGTTACTGGAACCGCTGGGCGCTCTGCTAGCGGTGGTGACGTCCGACGGCCTGATGATTTATGACGCTCAGGGACAGCTGGTAGAGCGGATCGGCCATGCCGGCGGCCTGCCACAGGGCCTCACCCGGGCCGGGCGTGATCTGCAGGGAGGACTGGTGCTGGGCACGGACACGCAGCACTGGCGCTACGCCGTGGAGAGTGGGGACTTCACAGTCGCAGACTCGTCCATGCCGATCCGCTGGAGCGCACCGGCTGCACTCGACGCCGAACTTGAACGTCAGCTGGCAGATCGCTTCCGCGGTACGGGTCTTACCATCGAGCGGGTACTGCTCGATCTGCACGCCGGCCGGCTGCTGGGGAAAACGGGCGTGGTGCTGGTCAACTTGGCCAGCCTGCTGCTGGTCTTCCTGGCGCTGTCCGGGGTGAAGGTCTGGTGGTCCCGGTTGCGGTCGCAACGCGCGCGCAGGAACCGGCGTCGCCCCTGACACACCGCGTCTTTCAGGGGGCGTCCTCGAGGCGATCCGCGAGGTACTCGACCCAGTGCCTGACCGGCGTCCCGGTGCCGCCCGCGAGATGCGCGATACAGCCGACGTTCGCTGAGGCGATCGCGTCCGCCCCGCCGGCAGCGAGCGCCGCGAGCTTGCGCGCCCGCAGCCGCCCGCTGAGATCGGGCTGCAGCACCGCGTAGGTTCCGGCCGAGCCGCAGCACAGATGCGCATCTGCGACCGGCGTCAGCTCAAAACCTGCCGCGCGCAGCAGGGATTCGACCGCGTTTTTGATCCTGAGCCCATGCTGCAGAGTGCACGGCGCATGAAACGCAAGCCTTTTCGCCGTTGACGGCCCGGGCAGCACTGTGGCCAGGGCCTCGCTTTCGGCCGCAAGAACCTCGGCCACGTCCCGGGTCAGGGCGGCGATCTGCGCGGCCTTCTCCCGATACTGCGGATCGTCACGCAACAGGTGTGCGTAGTCCTTCACTTCCAGTCCGCAGGCGGACGCTGTCAGCACCAGCGCTTCGATACCGTCGCTTTCGATGAGCGGCCACCAGGCATCGATATTGCGCCGCGCGTCAGCCTGTGCGCCCGCAGTATCGTCCAGGTGATGGCGTACCGCGCCACAACAGCCGGCGCCCGGTGCCTCGACCAGAGAGATCCCCAGCCTGTCCAGCACCCGCGCGGTTGCCGCGTTGACCGAGGGCATCATCGCCGGCTGCACGCAGCCGGCCAGCACCAGCATGCGGCGCCGATGGCGCGGCTGGGGCCAGGCGACAGCCGGTAGCGCAGGCAGAACTTTCTCCCGCAGCGTCCGGGGCAATGCAGGGCGCAGCCAGCGCCCCAGCGCCATCGCCGCACCGAACAGGCCAGGGCGGGACAGCAGTTCGCGCAGCCCCCATCGTTGCACCCGGCTTGACCAGGAGCGCTTCACCTGCGCGTCGACCACCGCGCGCCCGACATCCAGCAGTCGTCCGTACTCCACCCCCGAGGGGCACGTGGTCTCGCAGGAGCGGCAGGTGAGACAGCGGTCCAGATGGAGCTGCGTCCGCGCGCTGACCGGCGCGCCTTCCAGCATCTGTTTAATCAGGTAGATCCGACCGCGCGGCCCGTCGAGTTCATCGCCCAGCAGCTGATAGGTGGGACAGGTCGCGGTGCAGAAGCCGCAGTGCACGCACTTGCGCAGGATCGCCTCTGCCTCGCGGCCGTCGTCGGTGTCCTTGATGAAGTCAGCGAGCCTGGTCTGCACGGTTCAGATCTCTGCGTACAGCCGTCCGGGATTGAAGATCCCCGCCGGATCAAAACTCCGGCGCAGGCGCGCCTGCAGCGCCGCCATTGCCGGTGCCAGCGGATGAAACACCCCTGCCGCGCGATCACCACCCCGGAACAGGGTCGCGTGCCCACCAGCCGCGGCCACAGCCTCGCGGATGCGTTCCGGCGTCTCCGCCGAGCGCAGCCAGCGCAGCGCCCCGCCCCACTCGCACAACCATTCCCCGGTCAGCTGCAGGGGCGGCGCAGTTGCCGGCAGGGACAGGCGCCACAGCGCCGCCTCTCCGGCAAAGAAACCGTGCTCGTGCTCGCGGATCCCGCGCCAGAACGCAGCGGCAGCCGCAGGCTCAAGCGCCTCACCGCCGCTCGCCCTGATCGCCGCCGTCACCGCGGCATCCGCACCGGAAAACCGGAGCCACAGCTGACCGTTGACCCAGGCGCTCCCGGACAACGGAAACGGTCGACCGGTCCACGCGTTGAGCGCTTCAAGCCCCGCTTCCAGCGTCATCTCCTGCATCACGGTCAGCTCCGCTGTCGGCAGCGGCAGCACTTTCAAGGAGACCTCGGTGATCAGCCCGAGGGTCCCCAGCGAACCGACCATCAACCGCGACACGTCATAGCCGGCAACATTTTTCATCACCTCGCCACCGAAGCGCAGCGTCTGCCCGCGGCCGTCAATGATGCGGCTGCCGAGCATGAAGTCGCGCACCGCGCCGGCGCTGACACGGCGGGGGCCGGACAGGCCTGCTGCCACGCAGCCACCGACCGTCGCCTCGTCGCCGAAAGCCGGCGGTTCGAAAGCCAGCATCTGTCCGGACTCAGCCAACGTGGCCTGCAGCACTCTGAGGCCGGTTCCCGCGCGCACCGTTACGACGAGCTCGGTGGGCTCATAGCTCACGATGCCGGCGTGCGTGCGCGTGTCCAGCTCCGTACCGAACAGCGCCTGACCATAAAAATCCTTGGTTGCGCCGCCGCGGAAGCGCAGCGCCTCGTGCCGCTCAGCAGCCGCGCGGATTCGCTCCGCCCAGGCCTGTTCTTGGTCGTGCATCACAGCGCCCCGCAGCGGCCCGGCTTCAAAAACGCTCAAGTTCCGGGAACGGCACAACGCCTCCGTGCACGTGCTCGCGCCCGAATTCCGCGCAGCGCTGCAGCGAGGGGATCCCTTTGCCCGGATTCAGCAGTCCCTGCGGGTCAAACGCCGCTTTGATACGGAAGAATGTGTGCCGCTCACTGTCGGAGAACTGCACGCACATTTCGTTGATTTTCTCGATCCCGACGCCATGTTCGCCGGTCACGGTGCCGCCAAGTGCCACCGAGAGCTGCAGGATCTCGCTGCCGAATGCATCGGCGCGCTCCTGTTCACCGGGTTGGTTGGCGTCAAACAGGATCAGGGGATGAAGATTGCCGTCACCCGCATGAAAGACGTTGATGCAGCGCAGGCCGTAGCGGGTTTCCATCTGCTGAATTGCCTGCAGCATCTCGCCGAGGCGCTTGCGCGGGATCGTGCCATCCATGCAGTAGTAATCCGGTGAGATCCGCCCCGCTGCAGGAAACGCCGCTTTACGCCCGGCCCAGAACAGGAGACGCTCAGCTTCGTCGCGCGACACGCGCACCCGGGTCGCGCCCTGCGCCGTAAGCACTGCGCAGATCCGCTCCACATCCTGCGCGACCTCTTCCTCGGTGCCATCAGATTCACACAGCAGGATTGCGGCTGCATCCAGCGCGTAACCTGCGTTGACAAAAGCCTCAACCGCGCGGGTTGCGGCCTGGTCCATCATCTCCAGACCCGCGGGAATAATCCCCGCGCCGATGATCGCGGCAACCGCCTCTCCCGCCTGCACGACATCACTGAAATCGGCCATGACACAGCGCGCAAGCTGCGGTTTCGGCAGCAGCTTGACCGTAATCTCGGTGGCCACGGCGAGCATGCCTTCCGAGCCGTGCAGCAGCGCCAGTATGTCGTAGCCGGGAGCATCGAGCGCCTCTGAGCCGAATTCGACGACCTCGCCGGCAATCGTCACCCCCCTGATCCTCAGCACGTTGTGCACGGTGAGGCCGTACTTCAGGCAGTGCACCCCGCCGGAGTTCTCAGCCACATTGCCGCCGATGGAACAGGCGATCTGCGAGGACGGATCGGGCGCGTAGTAGAGACCGTGCGGCGCTGCGGCTTCAGAAATCGCAAGATTGCGCACTCCCGGCTGTACCACGGCAGTCCGCGCCTGCGGGTCGAGCTTCAGGATTTGATCGAACCGGGCAAGCGAGAGCAGCACCCCCGCGGCGTGCGGCAGCGCCCCGCCGGAAAGACCCGTTCCCGCACCCCGCGCCACTACCGGCACACCACGGCTTTCGCAGGCCTGGAGAACCTCGATAACCTGTTGTTCTGTTTCAGGCAGCGCAACCGCGAGCGGCACACTGCGATAAGCCGCCAGGGCATCGCACTCGTAGGGCTTGAGTTCCTCAGCCGCCTCAAGCAGGCAATGCCGCGGCAGGATCTGCCTCAGTGCAGCAATGACCGCATCCCGGTCAACGTCGAGAAAATCGCGGTCGGCGGTCGCGTTGGCTGGAAGGTCAGACATTGAATTCGGTTGCTCAGTCGGGGAAATAGCCCGGTGCGTATCGGCAGCGTGCGGAGCGTGTGACGCGTCCGGGCGTCATACAGTCTGCACGAAGCAGTCTGCACCAAGCACACCCGGCGCGTCCATGTCGTGCATAGCGGAGGCTGCCGTGCAGGTCGCGTGCCATTCCAATCGGCTGTCGACCAGGCATGGAAATCGACCGCCACAGGGTGACGCGCGCTCAGTCGAGGAGATCGTCCTCAAGCGCGATTTGCAGGAGATACCGCCCGTATTCGGATTTCTCCAGAACGACGCCGAGCGCGTGAAGCGCCTCTCGCGAGATGAAACCCATGCGGAAAGCGACCTCTTCAGGACACGCCACCTTGAGCCCCTGCCGTCGTTCCAGTGCGCGCACATACTCTGCGGCGTCACTCATCGACTCCGGTGTGCCGGTGTCGAGCCAGGCAAATCCCCGTCCGAAACGCACGACGTCCAGAGCCCCGCGTTCCAGATAGGCCTTGTTGACGTCCGTGATCTCCAGTTCGCCCCGCGCAGAAGGCTTCAGCCCACGGACAATCTCAACGACCTCGGCATCGTAAAAATAAAGGCCTGTCACAGCCCAATGCGATCGCGGGCTGGCCGGCTTCTCCTCGATGGAGATCGCTTTACCGGCGGCATCAAACTCCACCACGCCGTATCGCTCCGGATCGGTCACGCGATACGCAAATACGGTCGCGCCCGCCTGTCCCTGAGCCGCCTGTCTGAGCGACAGACCGAGGCTGTCGCCATAGAAAATGTTGTCACCGAGAATCAATGCGGAAGGCGCGTCTCCGACGAAGGCGGCGCCGATTATGTAAGCCTGCGCAAGACCGCCAGGCTCGGGCTGCTCTGCATAGGAGAGAGATAAGCCCCACTGTGCGCCATCGCCGAGCAGCTCACGGAAGCGCGGCAGATCCAGCGGTGTCGAAATGATCAACACCTCGCGGATCCCTGCCTGCATGAGGGTAGTCAGCGGGTAGTAGATCATCGGTTTGTCATAAACCGGCAGCAGCTGTTTCGAGAGTACGGCCGTCATGGGATGCAGCCGGGTGCCGGCGCCTCCGGCCAGGACGATGCCTTTCATGCGCGATCTCCTGCAGAAGTAATGAGTTCACCCGACCGCTCCAGATGCGCCAGACAGGCTTCAACGCCGCTCTGCCAGGGCGGCAAACGGACGTCCAGAAGCCGTGACAGCCGCTCACAGTTCAGCCTGGAATTTCTGGGTCGGGGCGCCGGCGTGGGATAGGCGTCGCTCGCTATCGCTTCCACCTCTGGCGCGTTTCCGCCCAGCTCGGAGAAGCGCGCAAAAATTTCGCGCGCAAACGCCCACCAGCTCGCATGGCCACTCGCGGTAGCGTGGAAGGTGCCGTAACAGTCCCGTCGACCAGTGCTCAGCGCCGCCGCCACGTCGAGCACGGCATCCGCCAGATGCGGCGCATAAGTGGGGCTGCCGATCTGATCATCAACGACCTGCAGCGTGGTCTGCGTCGCTGCCAGCCGCAGCATGGTCTTGAGGAAGTTATGGCCTACCGCGCTGTAGACCCAGGCGGTGCGCAGGATGACGTGGGCAGCATTCGCCGCTGCAACCGCGTGCTCCCCGGCAAGCTTGGAGCGCCCATAAACGCCTAGTGGTGCCACCGGGTCGTCTTCTGTATAGGGCGCGCCGCTGGCGCCATCGAACACGTAGTCGGTGGAGAAATGGATGATCGGAACGCCCTGCTCCGCTGCGGCTTCGGCCAGCCAGCCTGCGCCTTCAGCATTAATCGCAAAAGCGGTCTTTTCGTCGCTTTCAGCCTGGTCAACCGCGGTATACGCCGCTGCGTTAATCACCAGGTCGAAAGGTCCAGCGCGCAAAGCGGCCCGCAGGGTCCCGGGCAGAGTGAGATCGAGCTCCGGGCGGCCGAGAGCAATTCCCTCCCAGCCTCGGGCGCCTGCCGCGGCGAGCAGCGCTTGCGCCACCTGTCCATGGTGCCCCGCAATGAGCAGCCTCACCGGGCCTCTTCCGCACGCTCACCATCGTGCTGCGAGGTCTGTGAAAGCCCCAGGCGGTCGCCGGCATAGACCCCCTTGCTGAGCGGTTCCCACCAGTCGCGATTGCCGAGATACCAGTCGATAGTCTTGATGATGCCGCTGTCGAAATTTTCCTGCGGAACCCACTGCAGCTCGTCTCGCAGCTTGTCAGCGTTAATCGCATAGCGCCGGTCATGCCCGGGGCGGTCCGTCACATAGGTAATCAGCTCGCGATACGGGCGGGCGCCGGGAACCCGTTCGTCCAGAGACGCGCAGATCGTCTGCACCACTTCCAGGTTGGTACGCTCGTTCCGCCCGCCGATGTTGTACTTCTCCCCCAGCCGCCCGTGGCCCAGCACCAGCCGGAGGGCCCGGACATGGTCTTCAACATGCAGCCAGTCACGGATCTGACCGCCATCGCCGTAGACCGGCAGCGGAGCACCACGCAGCGCCGACAGGATCATCAAGGGGATCAGTTTCTCCGGGAACTGTCGTGGGCCGTAGTTGTTCGAGCAGTTCGAAATCAGCCCTGGGAAACCGTAGGTGCGATGCCACGCAAGCAGCAAGTGGTCGCTGGCGGCCTTGCTCGCCGAATACGGGGAGCTGGGGTCATAGGCGGTGGTTTCCTCGAACAGCCCCGTCGCGCCCAGCGATCCGTAGACCTCATCTGTCGACACGTGCAGGAAGCGGAACGCATCTCGTTCGGTACCGGCCAAACCGGACCAGAAAGACCGCGCTGCCTCAAGCAGGGTGAAGGTGCCCAGAATATTCGTCTCGAGGAATGCCCCGGCGCTATCGATTGAACGGTCGACGTGGCTCTCCGCCGCGAGGTGGATCACGCCCTGCGGTCGGAAGCTGGCGAAAGCCTGCTCCATGGCGCTCCTGTCGCAGATATCGGCCTGCAGGAACTGATACGACGCGCAATCCGCCAGCGGCGCAAGCGAGCGTGGATTGGCCGCATAGGTCAGCTTGTCGATGTTCAGTACCGAATCGCCGTTCTCACCCGCCAGGTGCAGACACAGCGCTGAGCCGATAAAACCGGATCCACCGGTGACCAGAATTCGCACAGTATTTTCCTCGCGACTATTGCGTTCAGTCTGCTACGTAAAAGGCGTAGAAAAGTCACGGAACGGGGGCAGAGATGCGTCTTTGGGGGACAGCATCGGAGCGCCATCAAGCGGCCATTCAACGCCCAGCTCCGGATCGTTCCAAGCCAGTCCGGCATCACACTCCGGCGCATAGAAAGCCGAAGCCTTATAGGCCACGATAGTGTCCGGCACGAGGGTGCAGAAGCCGTGCGCAAACCCGACCGGAATGAGCAGCTGCTTACCGTTTTCCTCGCTCAGCTCCACGGAAAAATGTTCGCCGTAAGTCGCGGAACCGCTCCTGAGGTCAACGGCGACATCGAAGACCGCCCCTTTGATGACGCGCACCAGCTTGGCCTGAGCGTGCGGCGGACTCTGAAAATGCAGCCCGCGGATGACGCCTCGGTGAACCGAACGCGACTGGTTGTCCTGCACGAATTCAACCTGAACACCAACGCTCTCCAGGAGCCGTCGGCTGTAGGTCTCAACAAACTCTCCGCGCTCGTCAACAAAGCGTTTCGGGGTCACCACGAATAACCCCGCTGGTGTGCACGACTCAATCAACTCTGTCTCCCAGAAACTCCGGAGAAATGGCCCGGACGACCGCTCAGCCAACGCGCCCGCGTGCGCACCTGGCGTCATTCAGACACGGCACACACTGATGCCGCTGAGTCTGCGGAAGTCTACGGCGAGAATTAAACTTTCGTTTATTGTGTTCCGACATCAAACTTAACGGCCCCGCGCCGAATTACTCACTGCGCGTCAGTTGCTGCAGGCGCCTGACGCCGACAACGAGCCCACCGGAGATAAGACTGAACAAAGCCAGGCCGACCCCGAAACCGTGCGTCCAGTCATACAGGACCCCGAGCAGCAGGGGACCCAGCATGCCGCCGAATTCCGCTGCCGCAAAAAACAGTCCTGCTGCTGTCCCGGCGTGACGTTCGCCGATCCCGGGCAGTTCAACCAGCGTGAGGATCAGCACTGTCATCAGGGTCGAACGCGCAATGCCCTGCAGGATGAGCCCCAAGGACAGCACAACCGGCTGCTGGAACTGCAGCAGGACCGTGGCCAGAAAGAGCGCAGAGCTGAGCCCGATCAGGACCTTGAAACGGCGCTGCGGCGTCGCCAGCCGCGGGATGGTCAGGGCGCCGAGGATCCCCACCAGGGTCGGCAGAGCAGCCCAGTAGCCCGCTTCGGTCGGCTGCATGCCATCGGCAATCAGTAGCGCTGGCAGCCAGTTGGAGAAGCCATGTCCCATTAGGAAAACACCGACACTCATCACCAGCATCAGACGTACTGAAGTTTCACCGAGCAGGCCGCGGATGACCTGCCCGTGCGACGCAGAAGCCTCGGTATGAATACGGTCGGTCAGCGGGCGCACTGCAGGCAGCGACGCAATGCACCACCAGGCCACCCCGGCCCCAACGGCAAACAAGGCCCATAGACGCAGAATCGCGCGCCAGTCGTTATCGAACAGCGGCATCAGCCAGGCCTGCGACAGCGTCAGGGACACCACGCCGCCAATCGCAGGGCCGGTGATATAGATCCCCATGGCGAACCCGCGCGATGGGCCTGAAAACCAGGTCGCGATGACTTTCGGAGCGCCGGCAGAAACGATCGGCCCTCCGACCCCGAACAGCATCACGGCCAGAAGCAGACCGTTGAAGTCCTGCGCCAGACTGCGCCCGAATACCGATGCCGCCACAAACAGAGCGCCCAGCAGCAGCGCCCAGCGGCTGCCGAGACGGTCGAGCAGCATGCCGCAGGGGATCGCGGCGCCGATATAGACCAGCTGCCATGCACCCATCACGCCGCCCATCGCAGCGTGCGACAGTGCCAGGTCGCGCTCTATCTCACCGACCAGCGGCGCCATGCTGGTGGCGACCAGCCCGAAGCTCATATAGGTCAGCCAGACGCCGAGCAGCACCCACCAGCGTGTCCATGAGGCCATGGTCGTGGTCCCTTACATCAGATCCGTTTTCCCGCCGGCGGAGGACATGGGAGGCGCACCCGCGACCCGCCGGCGGCAGGTCGATCCCGGACCGGTCATGGTCTCCTCAGGACCCTCCCGCACGCAGGTCGGGCATGACCTCGCTGGCCATCAGGCTCAAGTTGGTGTCGATGTAGTCGTCCGGACAGGCCGTCGATACGAACACAAACCGCGCCCCGGCATCGATGTATTCACGCAGGCGCGCTTTGCAGTCATCGGGATCGCCAGCCAGCGCATATTTACCAACCAGCTTGGAGAAATCCTGCGAGTACTGTTTGCTCAGGCGCTCGTTGGCCATCTGGATCGCAGTCTGCCGGTCTTCGTGCACGGCAAAAAATATGAACAGCCCGCAGGTGAAGTCGGTCATGTCGCGCTCGTTTTCTTCGGCAAAGCGACGGATGTCGTTCATCGAGCCCGCAACCATTTCAGGTGTGTACATGTAGGGCAGCCAGCCATCTGCGTAGCGTGCTGCGCGCCGCATGGCCGCCTCCTGACGCCCGGAGACCCAGATGGGCGGACGCGGCTTCTGCACCGGCAGCGGCTTCAGGCTGAAGTTGTTGAGCGTGGTGTAACGGCCCTGATAGCTCACATCCGTACCGGTCCAGGTGCGGGTGACAACCTCGAGCGCGTCGTCAGTGCGCGAGCCGCGCTGTTTGACCGGAACGCCGCAGGCTTCAAATTCGTTGGGGAACTCCCCCCCGACCCCGACCCCGAGCATGAAACGTCCGCCGGAGGCGACATCAAGCGCCGCGCCGAGTTTGGCCAGCAGCGCTGCCGGGTAAAGCGGCACGAGGGTGATGGTGCTCATGAGCCGGATCCGACTGGTCGCGCCCGCCGCGACGGAGAGCGACACAAAGCCGTTCGCGGTATCACCGTAAAAGCTCACGTGCTCACCGCAACCGACAACATCAAAACCGAGCGCCTCGATGCGCTGCGCAGATTCGGCAACGTTGTAGGGCGAACGCAGGGCGGTGCCGAAGGCAATGCGATCTGTGGACATAGGTAAACCTCCTGGGGTTCTGAGCAAGCGCCGGTTGCCCGTCCGGTGGGGTACGCACGATGCGCTCTGCCGGCATCGAGCGCGCCAGTGTAATCGCTCCCGGCCCGGGTCCGCAGAGCAGCGCCTCGGCGGAAGCGCGCGCTAGAATCCGGTCCTCTCCGCCCGGAAGGCCAGCTTGAGGAATCCCGGGCCCTGATATCACTTCACCCGGGAGCCGAAGCATGCGCGGCCTGATTGTTCGAGACTGGACCACTTTTGACCGGCTGCAGATAGAAGATCTTCCGGAGCCGGAATTGAGCGAGGACGGGGTCCGCATCCGGGTGCAGGCGGCGGGCGTCAGCTTTGCCACCAGCCTAGTTGTGCAGGGCAAATATCAGCGCAAGCCGCCGCTGCCGTTCGTTCCGGGCACAGAAGTCGCAGGCGTTGTTGAGGCGGTGGGTCCGCGGGCGAGCCGTTTCAAAAAGGGCGACCGGGTCTGTGCCGTGCTTGACTGGGGTGCGCTCGCAGAAGTTGCCTGCGCGCGCGAAGTAAACACCTACGCCATCCCGGACAGCCTCGAGTTCTGCCGCGCCATTGCCTTCACCAACTCGTACGCGACCTCGTCAGCCGCGCTGACCTGGCCTCACCTGTTGAACGTGCAGGCTGGTCAGTGGTTACTGGTACACGGCGCCAGCGGTGGCGTGGGGATCGCTGCGGTCGAAATCGGCAAGATCCTGGGTGCGACAGTCATCGCGACCGCCGGAAGCGCGGAGAAACTGACCCTCGCGCAGGCGCATGGCGCGGACCACCTGATCAACTACCGCGAAGAAAATTTCCGCGACCGCGTGCTCGCCCTCACTGACGGACGCGGTGTCGATGCCGTCTACGACCCGGTCGGCGGTGAAGTGTTCATGCAGTCGCTGCGCTGCATGGCGCCGGAAGCGCGCATCATGCCGGTCGGCTTTGCCGGCGGCGAAGTGCCGCAGATCCCGGCCAACATCCTGCTGGTCAAAAACCTGATCGTCTGCGGTCTCAACATGGGGCTTTATTACGGCTGGAGCCCTGTGGACCTGCGTCATGTCTATGAAGAGCGAATCCGCGCGCACATGCAGCAGCTGTTCGGCTGGTTTGAAGCCGGTCAGATCAACCCGGTAGTCGCGAAAACCTACCCGCTTGCGGGCGTATTCGAGGCCATGGAGGACGTCCTTGGCCGTCGAGCATTGGGACGTGCCGCCGTGGTCATGGATGCTGAAGCCGCACGGCTGTCGACAGGGTAGAACTGCCGTTGAGTACCGCTTCACTGCGGATAAGGCCTGCCATCCTGCCGGCACTCACAGCGAACCGTGTCACTGGAAACCGCGACGGCGTGAGGTCACACGGCAAGAAAGTACGCGCCTGTGGTCGGGAGGTGCGCATCAATGCTTTGCTGAGTCCATGCCGAGCGCGAGGAAGCGTTAACATGTGCGCCCTGCAGCGGGTGGGGATTGCATGATGGACTGGTACCGCAAAAGAACGCTGGGCGCACTGCTGGAAAGCGCCGCTGAACGCCATGGCGAGCGACCCGCGCTGGTCTTCGAAGACACGCGCTGGACCTACAGCGAATTCAACGCCGAAGTTGACCGCGTCGCCCGTGCGCTGATCGCATTCGGCGTCGAACCGGATGAGCGGGTAGCGCTCTGGATGACCAACCGTCCCGAGTGGCTGTTCCTGATGTTCGCCATCGCCCGGGTGGGTGCATGCATCGTGCCGCTGAACACCCGCTACCGCAGCCAGGATGTTGCCTACACGGTGACGCAGTCAGAGAGCGCCACGCTGATCACGCTCGACCGCTCAGGACCAATCGACTACCAGGGCATGCTGCTGGAATCGATGGCTGAAGTCGCTGAGCGCGACGATGGCACACTCGATATCAAAGGCTTCCCGGCTATCCGCCGCCTGCTGGTGCTGGGCGAGGCGCGGATCGATCACGCCGCTGAATGGGACAGTTTTCTCGCCGCCGGAGAGTCGGTCAGCGCCGCAACCCTGGCGGCCAGAGCCGCTGCCGTCGACCCCGATGCGATGCTCATGATCTGCTACACCTCGGGCACCACCGGCCACCCCAAGGGCGTCGTACACAGCCACCGCCCGATCCGAAACACCATGGAACGCGGCGCCATCATGGGTCTGACGGCGCACGATGTGCACATGAACTATCTGCCGCTGTTCCACATTTACGCTTACAGCGAGATCAGCATGATGTGCGTGCACACCGGCGCCTGTCAGGTGCTGATGGACGTCTTTGATGCCGAACGCGCACTCGACCTTGCCGAGCAGGAAGGCGCAACCATCCTGCACGGTTTCGAGGCGCACTGGCTTGATCTGCTCAACGCCCAGGCCCGGCGTGAACGGCAGCTCAAAGTCCGGCTCGGCACCCTGCCCTCGGGCGTGGAGAGCACGGTGCCGATCGCGGAGAAAGTGCAGGACGTGTTCTGCCCGACGATCTCGGGCTTCGGCATGAGCGAAACCTGGGCGTTCATCTCGGTCTCAAACCCGTCCCACACCCGCGAACAGCGCACGTGTTCCTCGGGCTATCTGATGAATGATTACGAGGCCCGTATCGTGGACGTCGAAACAGGCGCTGAGCAGCCGGTCGGCGTGCCGGGTGAGCTGTGGATCCGTGGCTACGCCGTAATGGAGCGCTACTGGAACAAGCCCGAAGCGACAGCCGAGACGCTCGACAGCGACGGCTGGCTGCACACGGGCGATATGGCCATGCGGCGCGAGGATGACATGCTGGTTTTCATGGGGCGCTATAAGGACATGCTCAAGGTCGGTGGCGAAAACGTCTCGCCGGCCGAGATCGAAGTGTATCTGCGTGACATGGACGAGATTCTTGATGCCGCTGTCGTCGCCTATCCCGATCCGCGTATGGCAGAAGTACCGGTTGCCTTCGTGATTCTGAACCCTGGCGCAACGCTGGATGCCGCGACTGTGACAGAACGGATGCGCGGACGCGTTGCAAGCTTCAAAATACCCCGACACGTTCTTTTCGTGGACGCATTTCCAATGACCTCCAGCGGCAAGATCAGGAAAGTCGAACTGCGCGCAGACGCAAGGCGTCTGTTGGACACGCTGGCCCAGGCCGTCTGAGCACGGCCGGGACCTGAAAAACCACCTATCCAAGGGAGAGCCTTCACCATGACTCATGACCTCGTGATTCGGAACGGTACCATCGTCGACGGCACCGGCGCAGATCGCTTTCATGGCGACATTGCGGTGAAGGACGGCATCATCACGGAAGTCGGCGAGGTGAGCGGCAGCGCCGAACGCACCATCGACGCTGCAGATCTCATCGTTGCGCCCGGCTTTGTCGATCCGCATACCCACTACGACGCCCAGATCTGCTGGGACGACGTCACCTCTCCGTCCTGCTGGCACGGAGTGACCACCGTCATGATGGGTAACTGCGGCGTCGGTATCGCGCCGTGCAAGCCGGAAACCCGAGAAGTGGCGGCCTGGGATCTGGTCAACGTCGAGGCGATTCCGTTCGATGTGCTGAAGCGGGGCGTGACCTGGGACTGGGAAACCTTCCCGGAATACATGGCCGCCGCCGGACGTCGTGGTTCAGGATTGAATCTCGGCTTTCTCTGCGCACTGACGCCGTTCCGACATTACGTCATGGGTGAAGAGTCGATGGAGCGTGCGGCGAGCCCTGCGGAGACCCAGCAGATCGCAGGCCTCATCGATGAAGCCATGGGCG
Organism: Gammaproteobacteria bacterium; assembly: GCA_038116745.1. GTDB lineage: Bacteria > Pseudomonadota > Gammaproteobacteria > JAYODW01. Next base: position 92,948 of record JAYODW010000009.1, on the reverse strand, counting down.
CTGGCGCCTTCGGCTTCACCACCACCAACGCCGGTCAGCACGTCGGCTATCAGGGGCGTCCCCTCGCCTGCCGTCTGGCCAGCACGGATGAACTGCGCGCCTACAGCAAGGTGCTCAAGAAGCTCGGACGCGGCGCGATCGAAGTCGCGCTGACCAATGAGGTCTCACGCGTTAATGCGCAGGAGCGAGAACTGCTCGACATGCTGCTCACCGAGAGCGGGCGCCCGGTCACCTGGCTGGCGTTGCTTAATCGCGACGACGACCCGGACGCTGTCAGCAACACGCTGAAGGAGGTAGACGACCTCATTCAGCGCGGCTCGCGTCCGCAGAGCACCTGTCGCCCTTTCATCATTCAGATCGACCTCAGCAAACCTTTCATCTTCGCCAACATGGAATGCTGGACGCCGGTGCTGAATCGAGAGGCGGCCGACCAGATCGCCGTCCTGCGTGATCCGGCTTTCCGTAACGCATTCAAAGAAGGCCTCAAGCGTCCGCTGATCTTCACCTCGCGCTGGGAAGTCATGACCGTGCTTGAAGCCGGCACGCCGGAGATGGGCCGGTATGTCGGACGCACGGTGGCCGATATCGCGGCAGAGCGAAACGCCGATCCGGTCGACACCTTTCTCGACCTCGCGATCGAGGACGGCATGCAGATGCAGTTCAACTACGAGCTGTTCAATTCAGACGAGAGCCGCATCCCTGACCTCATCACCGACCCCCGCACCCTGATTGGCCTGTCCGACGGTGGTGCGCACGTAGACAGTCTGTGCGATGCGGGCTACTGCACCTACCTGCTCGGCGCCTGGGTGCGCGACAACCCGGTGCTCACGCTCGAGCGCGCCGTGCAGCGCATCACCTCTGAGCCGGCAGCGCTGTTCGGGATCAAACAGCGCGGACGCATCGCGCCGGGCCTGGCGGCGGATTTTGCGATTTTCGACTTTGCGACCATCGGCTCCGATAAGACCGGAGAGATGCGTCACGACCTGCCCGGCGGAGGCCGACGGCTGGTCGTGCCCTCGCGCGGCGTCGAATACACCATCGTCAATGGTCAGGTGCTGTTTGAACACGGCCGCGACACGGGCGTGCGTCCCGGTCAGGTGCTGCACTCAGCTCACGCCTGAGCCTGCCATCGCGCGGAGCGGCGGTGAACGCCGCTCCGCTTGTATCCCGCGCCGGCTCAGGCCGTAGGCGTGCCGTTCATGCCGAGCTGACGCTCCGGCAACAACCAGAACCATCCGCGGGCGCCGGTGTCCAGACCGCGTTGCCGGGATACGTCCCTGCCCTGGTCTTTATGGCTAGCGGGCCGGCACTCCACAGGTTCCGGACCGTTTTTTCCTGTATCAGCACAATCGCGCATGAGCGTTCTCCTTACGACTGCAGATGCGATCTTCTGCTCTACCTCACCGCAGAGGATCAAGCGGGTCCAGAGCGGCGAAGTGAGCCTAGACCCGCGGCGACGCGGAGATAAACAACTTTTTGCTGAAAATCAGAACTGCGTCACACATTTAGTCCTGAGCGACGCCTTACGCGAGCAGATCGCGGTGCGACCGTCCATGCCGGGGTTGGAATAAGCGGGTGATCAGCGCGCTGGTAGTGCTTCATCCAGCGGCGGAGAAAGGTCAACGGGGACAGAGAGCGGCTCACAACCGCGGCGGGAGAACCATTCGGCGGCGGGCTTGAAACCCGCCGCCAGGCAATTAACAGATGCTCAGCGCGGCGCCATACGGATAGCGCCGTCGAGACGGACGCTTTCGCCGTTGAAGTAGCCATTTTCAATCATGCACAGCGCCAGACTGGCGTACTCCGGCGGTACGCCGAGCCGCTTCGGAAACGGCACGGAGGCAGCGAGCGCCTGCTTCACCTTGTCCGGGGCTGACTGAAGCAGCGGAGTGTCGAAAATACCCGGCAGAATAGTGTTGACCCGGATCCCCTCGCTCATGAGATCGCGCGCAATCGGCAGGGTCATACCTACAACGCCCGCTTTGGATGCCGAGTAGGACGCCTGACCAATCTGACCATCCTCTGCTGCCACGCTGGCGGTGTTGATAATGGCGCCGCGCTCACCATATTCATCCACGGGATCGAGCGTCATCATGCCGGCCGCCGACAGTGCGATACAGCGGAAAGTGCCGAGCAGATTGATCTGAATAATCAGCTCGAACTTATCCATCGGAAACGTGTTGATTGCACCGGTCTGCTTATCCCGTCCGGCCGTTTTGAAAGCGTTGCCGGTGCCCGCGCAGTTAACCAGGATGCGCTCCTGGCCGATTGCCTCACGGGCTTTGGCAAAACCGGCCTCGCAGTCGGCCTGTGAGGTGACGTCGACCTTGACGAAAACACCCCCCAGCTCTTTGGCGAGCGCCTCACCCTTCTCTACGTTCAGGTCGAACAGTGCGACCTTCGCGCCGCGCTCAGCGAGAACCCGGGCCGTTGCCGCGCCCAGACCGGATGACCCGCCGGTAATGACAGCGCTGACGGATTGATCAATTTTCATAGCCTCTTCCTTTTTTTGTGATGTTTTCGCGTCGTTGGAGGGCGCGACCGCTGCGTGGCTTGGAACGCCCGAACGCGCGCATTATCGCGTGAGCTCAGTGTGTCGGACCACCGCCGACGGCGGCGCGACGTCGCAGGACGCGCGCCGTCCAGCCGGCCAGGCCGGAAACCACACCGGCTGCCGCAGCAATCAGAAATGGCAGCGTATAGCTGCCGCTCAGGTCGAACAGGTGTCCGGCAAGCCACGGACCGAAGGCGCTCCCCGAGGCGCTGCCAAGCAGCCCGATGCCAAGGATCGAACCGAAGTGACGCCCCTGGAAACGATCGCTGACCATCGCCGGGATCAGGGCTGCTGTGGCGGAATAGCCGATCCCGAGCATCGCCGCGTAGAGGTAAGCGCCGGCGTAAGACACGTGTCGTCCCACCAGCATCAGCGCAAACACGCTGGCCACGAGGACGGCAATACCGGCGATGTACACGAGCTCGCGCTCAAACCGATCGGACAGCCAGCCGCCGCCGGTCTTGCCGACGACACTGGCCAGCCCGACGACGCCGACGACAGACGCACCGGCCATCGCGGCAATGCCGTGATCAACCAGAAAGGCGACCTGATGAACCTGCAGCGTCTGCGAACACAGACTGCCAAAGAAGAACGCAGCCACCATCAGCCAGAACGGGAGCATCCGCAGCGCCTGACGCAGCGTCGTCGCGTCCGCGTCGCTCGCCGCGGCCGGCGTCAGGCTGACGACCCGGGCATCCGGTGTCGAGCGCAGCAGGAACAGCGCCGCAGGCAGCACAATGCACAACACGAGAACGCCCAGAACGCGAAACGCCACCCGCCAGTCAAACGCTTCGATAATGGCCTGGCACAACGGCACCACCACGAACATCCCGACGCCGACGCCGGAACTGACTATTCCAAGAGCAAAGCCGAGGCGCTGTGGAAAGCGCCGCTGGACCTGCACGACAGCCGGAACCCAGCCACATGCTGCCGCACTGATGGCTACCAGCACACCGAAACTCAGGTAGAGCTGCCAGGGCTCCTGCACCAGACTGCAGGCAAACAGCGCCGAGGCCAGTACCAGGCTGGCACAGGCGGTGATGAAAGGCGGGCGCACACGATCGCAGAGCATGCCCACCAGGGGGTTGGTGCTCCCGTGGATCACGGCGAAGGTTGAGAAAGCGCCCGCAACCACCGAGCGCGCCCAGCCGAACTCCTCGAGCAGCGCCACGAGGATGACGCTGTAGGCGTACCAGATCCCGTAGACCAGAGCGAGCGTCGAGGCCAGTAGCGCAAGCGTCACCGCACGCCCGCGCGACGGGTCCCAGGCCGAGAGCGTGTCGTGAGTCAAACGTCGTGCTCCTGTTTCCTGACCAGGTGTCGCGGCTGGTCCAGCGCGTTCACTCGGCCCGTACAAGAAGTCCTTTGAGGTAGTCACCCTCTGGAAAATTCAGCGCTATTGGGTGGTCCGCAGCCGCGCCGAGGCGCCTGACAATGGCGGCCTTTACGCCCGCGTCAATGGCGCTGCCGGCCACGATGCTTTGAAACAGCGCAGGACTGACCGCCCCGGAACAGGAAAAAGTCGCGAGCAGCCCACCGCTTCTGAGCAGTTTGAAGGCCCACAGGTTGACGTCTTTGTAGGCCCTTGCCGCGCGCGAGACATGCCGTTCGTTCGGCGCAAACTTGGGTGGGTCGAGGATGATCAGATCAAATCTGCGCCCGCGCTTCTCCAATGCGCGCAGTTCGGCGAAGACATCCCCGGCCCGCCACTCCAGCGCCGGTTCAGCAAATCCGTTCGCCGCGACGTTATCGCGGCCGCGCGCCAGCGCCTCCTCGGCGCTGTCGATTGCAGTCACCCTACGCGCCTGCCCATGCAGCGCCGCGATGCTGAAGCCACCCGAATAGCAGAACGCATCGAGCACCTCACATCCCGCAGCAACCGACTGCACGAGGTCGCGATTCTCACGCTGGTCGAAATAAAACCCGGTCTTCTGGCCTGAGCGCACGTCAACCGCATAGCGCCGCTCACCCTCTCTGATCTCAAGGGGCGCTGCGGGCTCAATCCCGCGCAGGATGCCGGCACGGGGCTCAAGGCCTTCCAGACGCCGGACTTCAACATCCGAGCGTTCGTAGATCGATGTACTCAGACCTGAGCTGACGAGCGCGTCCGCCAGATCTTCACGCCAGCGCTCTGCCAGGGCACTCGTGCACTGCAGAACCATGGTGTCGCCGTAGCGGTCAACGACCACGCCCGGCAGACCGTCCGCCTCGCCGTGTATGAGGCGGCAGGCCTCGATATTCTGCGGCATGACCGCCCGGCGGTAGTCAATCGCCGCCTCGACGCGCGCGCGAATGAGATCGGCGTCCGGCACCCGAGCAGCGTCGAATCCGAGAATACGGAGCCGGATCTGCGATTGTGGGCTGTAGCCCGCGTACGCCAGAAAAGCACCATCGCTGGAACACACGGTGACCGTATCGCCTGGCGCTGCAGTGCCCTCCAGCCTGGCGATCGCGCCGGAAAATACCCAAGGATGCTGACGCCTGAGCGCTTTCTCGCGGCCGGGTTTCAACACCACCCGCGGCAGGGCCTTGTCGCTGGGGCCCTGTCCGGCCGATTTCTGCGCAGCGTTCATGGCGCATGGTTCCTTTCGTTGATTCTTGCGTGAAGCCTCGCCTGCAGCGACTGCCGCCTGGAACCAGCGCCTGAGGGAAGCGGGACCCAGCGCAGCCCGGCCCCATGCTCTGCGCTCGGGCTTCTTTGAGCAGCGTTGTGGGGCGTCAGGGGTGGCGGGGGCGCATTGTCGCACGCCCCGCCGCTGCGTCCCGGCCCTCAGAGATCGGGGCGCAGTATCACCTTGCAGGCGGTTTTATCGGTTTTCAGACTTTCAAATGCCTGCGGAAATTCGCTGAAGCTGACCGTCCGGGTCAGCATCGGCGACGGGTCGAGCAGTTCCCGATCAAGGAGATCGATCGCGAGCTCGAAATCCTGCTTGTGATACATGAATACGTAGTTGACCTGCAGTTCCTTGGTCAGCGCTTTGACCGGCCGGATGGTGTCCGGCGCCATGCAGACGCCGACGATGACCAGGCGCCCGCCCATCGGCGCATAGTCCATCGCCAGCTGCTGAGTGCCCGGCACGCCGACACATTCGAACACCACATCCGGTCGCTTGCCCGCATAGCGCTTGTAGCTCTGGATCACGTCAGTCGATGTGGCATCGATGACTTCGTGCGCACCGAGCGCCGCCGCCAGCGCCAGGCGCTCCGGCACGCGGTCACTGACGATGACGTGCTGCGCGCCGAAATACCGGGCCCACAAGGTCGCCGCGAGGCCAATCGGCCCCGCACCCATAATCAGCACGGACTCCGCCGGTCTCAGACGCGCGGCATTCACAGCATGCAGCGCCACAGCCAGCGGCTCGACCAGCGCACCGCGCTCAAAATCAATACCGGCGGGCAGGCGCAGACTCTCAGCCGCACCAACGCCGACAAATTCGGCGTAGCCCCCGCTGCGCGCACCCAAACCGGTATAGCGCACCTCGGCGCAGCGGTAGCCGACGCCGGCGAGGCAGGCAGCACAGCGTCCGCAGGCCACATAGGGCATGGCGGTAACCCGGTCGCCGCTGCGGAATCCGCTTACTCCGGCGCCGACCTCAACCACCTCGCCCGCGAACTCGTGGCCCATCACTGACCCCGACGGCAGCGGCGCCATGCCGCTCTCCGCCGGATGCGCATCTGCAAGGTGCAGATCAGAACCACAGATGCCGCAGCTGCGCACCGCAATCACCATCTCGTCGCGGCCACACACCGGCGGCGCGACCTCGCCCACCGTCAGCGCTTCGCCGCGCCCCTGAAAAATCGCTGCGCGCATGGTGCGCTCTCAGCCCCGAATCACTGTGGTCGCGTCATCGCCATCCACATCGACCAGGTGTTTTTCAAAGAACGCCAGAGTGCGCTCGCGGGCCGTTGCCGCGCTGGGCTGATCGAACACCGGCCGTTCGCTGCAGTTGAACCCGTGGTCCGCGTCGTAGACGAAAATCTGCACGTCAGGCTGCGCTTTCCGAACGGTTTCTACGTCAGTCATCGGAATGTGTTTGTCGTGCTCACCGAAATGCATCATCACCGGGCAGCGCGCCTGGCGGTCCGCCTGACCTGCAATACCGCCGCCGTAATAGGCAGAGCCTGCAGCCACGCCCTCGAGCTCGCAGCAGGACAGCCAGGTCAGCAACCCGCCAAAACAATAGCCGACCACGCCGACCCGACCGTGCTCTGACAGCGCTGTCACGGTAGCCTGCAGGTCGAGCAAAGTCTGCTCCATCTTGAGGTCGCTGAAAGCCAGCCGGATTCCTTTGTCGAACTCGGCCTGGTCGGTATAGCCGAGCTCCACGTTCCGCTCTGCACGATCGAAGATCTGCGGCGCAATGGCGACATACCCCGCCGCCGCGTACTCATCCGCCACCGAGCGGATGTGATGATTGACGCCGAAAATTTCCTGAATGACGACGACTCCTCCTTTTGCCGTGCCCACCGGACGCGCCTCGTAAGCGCCGAAGGTGAAACCGTCAGTCGCCGTCAGCTGTCGTTGCTCTCCCATCCCTTTTACCCCTTCATTTGTATAGATGCTCGATTGGACCAGACGGGGGTCAAAGGGCGCAACACGGCGACAAAGACCCGCCCGCAAGCGGTGGGATCCCGTAAGGGGATCACCTAGAATCGGTCCCCGTTCGTATGGCCTTTTCAGATGAAAAAAAGCTTCGGAGGCGACCATCGTGAAACGATCATCACCCCTGTTCCTGTGCAGCCTCCTGCTGCTTAGCGGCACCTTCCAGGCAAACGCGGAGCTACCGCCTGAGAAGCTCACTGTTGCGGAAATGGCGCCGGCGACGCCGCACCGGCTGTACCTGTCAGATACCGCTCTCGGTCACGCCATCGACGGACGGATCCACGTCATCGACGGAGACAGCTTCAGTTACATGGGGCTGATCTCAACCGGTCTTTTCGGACTGAGTAAGCTGTCCCCGGACAGCAACGAAATGTTCGTCGCGACCACCTACTACGAAAAGCGCAACCGCGGGCGCCGCTTCGACCAGTTCGAGGTGTATGACACTAAAACGCTGGCTCTGCTTGCAGAGGTCGAGATCCCGGCCAAGCACGCCCAGGCGCTGCCCTACAAGGGCACCATGGCAACCGGTAGCGACGGACGATTCGTGTTCATTCAGAACGCCACGCCGGCCAGTTCAGTGACCATCGTAGACCGCCCTGCCGTGCGCTTCGCCGCTGAAGTCGAGACACCCGGCTGCTGGATCATCCTGCCCGCAGCGAGCAACGCCCAGCGCTTCTCGACTCTGTGCGGCGACGGTACGATTCTGACCATCACGCTGGACGATAAGGGCAACGCGAAAACGCAGAACCGCAGCCCGAAACTCTTCGACGCAGAAAAGGATCCTCTGTTTGTCCAGGCTGAGCGTCTCGGCGACAGCTACTACTTCGTGTCTTACGAGGGAAACCTGAAGCAAATCAATTTAGGTGGGGATACCGCCGCTCTTGAGGCCGAGTGGTCGCTGGTCGATGACACTGACAAGGCCGCTCATTGGAAGCCAGGCGGCTATCAGCTGACCGCGATTGATCCGCAGAGCAACCGACTCTATGTCGGCATGCATGAGGGCGCGCGCAACGGTAGTCATAAATGGCCAGCCAAAGAGATCTGGACCTTCGACCTGTCGAGCAAAAAACGGATCGGCCGGGCGCCGGGCTCCAACGCCATCGCGCTGGTACTCACGAAAGAGAAGAAGCCTCTGCTGTATGCCTACGATGGCATGACTGCTGAGTTCGTGCGCTATGACACCCTGCCTGTCCTGACGCCCGGCCAGCGCAGCGCGCCTTTCGGTGAGTTCGCAGCGCTGATTGAAACGCACTGAGCCATGTCCCCGGACGTCGTCATTCAGCATGCCCTGGCCGCGGCGTTTGCCGCGATGTTCACGGTCGGTGCCCTGCAGAAGCTGGGCGACCGGGAAGCTTTTGCTGCCGCAGTCGATAACTATGAGATCGTGCCCGGCGCGCTCATCGGCGTATTCGCATGGCTGCTGCCACTCACGGAACTGACCGCCGCAATCGCGCTTCTACTGCCTTCTACCCGCCCGCTGGGCGCCGCTCTGGCGTTGCTGCTGCTATTCATGGTGACTCTGGCAATCGTGATCAATCTTGTCCGCGGCCGCACGGATGTGGGCTGCGGCTGCGGCGGGCTGGAAGACGAGCAGCTCTTATCCTGGCCGCTGGTCGCGCGGAACCTGATCCTGTGCGTCGCCACGCTGCCCTTGCTGACTGAAACCTCGGGCCGGGGACTGCACGCTCTTGACTACCTCACCATCGCAGGCGGCAGCCTTACCCTGTTCGGGCTCTATGCCACCGCCAGTCAGCTGATCGCCAACCGCCCGCGGCTGGCGCGGATCAGGCCTGCCCGATGAGCACCACTGTCACGATTGCGCTGGGCGCACTGTGGCTGCTGGTGATCGCGCTCACCATTGCTGTGTTCGCTCTCGCCAGGCAGATCGGGGTGCTCTACGAACGTGTCGCACCCATGGGCGCACTGATGCTCGATGACGGTCCCAAAGTCGGAGAGCAGTCACCGGTTTTCAATCTCACCGGCCTGCAGGGCGAAAGCGTGGAGATCGGTCAGCCGGACAGCCACGGCAGGCTGGTCTTTTTTCTGTCCCCGACCTGTCCGGTGTGCAAAAAGCTGCTGCCGGTGCTGCGTTCGATTGCGGATACCGAGGCCGCCTGGCTCAAGGTCATCCTCGCCAGCGACGGCGACGAGGCGCGGCAGCGGAAGTTCTACGCGCAGTTTGATCTCGGCAGGTTTCCCTACGTGCTCTCCACTGAGCTCGGCATGTCGTTCAAAGTCGGCAAGCTGCCCTATGCCGTTCTGCTCGACGAGTCCGGCACGGTCAGGGCCAAAGGTCTGATCAATTCCCGGGAGCAGCTCGAAAGTCTCTTCACCGCCAAGGAACTCGGCGTGGAGTCCATTCAACAGTACCTGCAGAAGGCATAATCTCTCACTGACATGGCATCAGCTCAGGCCGCCCAGAGGACACCCTTATGAAATGGTTGGATCGATTTTTTGAGCAACAGGTGCGCGCCGTGGCGCTCCGGACCTCGCGTCGCAGCGCGCTGCAACGCATCGGCCGTTCCCTGGTGGGCGCAGCTTTCGTGCTGCCGGTGCTGCCCTTCGACCGCTCAGCGCGGGCACAGCACGGCGCCGTGGACGACGGGCACCATGACCCGATGGACCCCCAGCGCTGCGAATACTGGCGCTACTGCTCGCTCGACGGACATCTGTGCACCTGCTGCGGCGGCTCGATCACCAGCTGCCCGCCGGGCACCGAGGCCTCTTCGGTCACCTGGATCGGGACCTGCCACAACCCTGACGACGGGAAGAACTACCTCGTCAGCTACAACGACTGCTGCGGTGCGGCCTCCTGCGGACGCTGTTTCTGTAACGAGAACGAGGGCGAGCGTCCGGGCTACCGCATGGGCGTGCATAACGACATCAACTGGTGCATGGGCAACGAAAGCAGCGTCTACCACTGCACCGTGTCTGTCATCCTGGGCGTTTCCGGCGACGTCGGCTGACAGCGAACCCATACAGAACGTGACGCCCATCGACGGGGGCTGCGTGCCCTCCCGGCCCTCACGTTCGGCCAGACCCACAATCCTCGTCCTGCTACTTGGGCTCACGGCTTACACCCAGGCGCAGCCGCCCGAACTTGACTATCTGCAGCACTGCGCCGGCTGCCACCGCGAAGACGGCAGCGGCAGTGCCCGCAACGGCGTCCCTGACATGCGCGGGATCTTGGGTCGCTTTGCTGCAAGCGAGGCTGGTCGCGCCTATCTGGTTCAGGTCGCCGGTATCGCGCAGTCGCCCCTGAGCGATGCCAGGCTCGCAACGCTGCTCAACTGGATGCTGCCGCGCTACGATGCTGCAGGAACGCCGGAAGACTTCATACCCTACTCCGCCGCGGAGGTTGCCAACCTGCGCCGCACCCGTCCCGGAGACCTGCCTGCTGCCCGCGCCCATGCACTGTCCCAGCAGGCGGGCTCTAATGCCGCCCCCAACACGCCTACTGCCAAGGAGACCGATACGCCATGACCGTTAACTACATGGACGCCATCCGTCAGCGTTACGAAAAACTGGGCTATACCCCCTACCGCTGGTTCCAGGCGGACAGCCCCCCACCCTGGCAGCCACTGAGCCGCCCGCTCGCAGACTCACGCCTCGGCCTGCTCTCCACCTCCGGGGCCTACGCCCTCGGTCAGCGCGCCTACCACTACAAGGACGACACCTCGATCCGTGCCATACCGGCCGCCACGCCGGTTAAAGCGCTGCGTTTTTCTCACATCACGGAAAACTACCTGGTCGATCCCAAGCGCGATCCGAACTGCATCTTTCCGCTCGAAACCCTGCAGCGGCAGGTCGCCGCAGGTCGCGTCGGTGCGCTCACCGAAGATCTCTTTTCCTGCATGGGCGGGGTCTACTCGCAGCGTCGCATCCGTGAAGAAACCGCGCCGGCGATCCTCGAGGCGTTCCGCGAACAGGCGGTCGACGCGGCGCTGCTGGTCGCCATGTGACCAGTCTGTCACCAGACCGTGTGTCTGGTCGCCCGGCATCTCGAAGCCCACGGGATCCCCACCCTCGTACTCGGCAGCGCTTTCGACATCATCTCGGCGGGCGCGCCACCTCGAGCTGTTTTTCTGGACTACCCGTTGGGGCACTCCGCCGGTAAGCCACAGGATCCCGCCGACCAGGATGCCGTCCTCGGCGCGGCGCTGACGGCTTTCGAGGAGCTGTCCGCGCCTGGCGGCCTGGTCACGCTGTCGAATGTCTGGGGCGATAACGCCTGGCGTGAGGAAGCCGGCTCCACCGAAGCGCGCGATACCCGACAGCCGCGCGACGAGACGCCGCAATGGCAGCTGCCCGAAGACCGCGACGCCGCGCTTGCGGCGGGCCTGACGGTGTGAATGCCGACGCTTCGCCGCCACTTGGGGCACGCTGAAGGCAGCGCGGGAGCCAGTGGCACCTGATCACGGCACCATCGATGTCGTTGCCGCGGTGATCACGCGGGAGAGCCGCGTGCTGATCTGCCGCCGACCGTCACACAAACGCCACGTCGGATATTGGGAGTTTCCCGGCGGCAAGGTGCATCAGGGCGAAACGCTGGAGGCCGCCCTGTCCAGGGAAATCGTGGAAGAACTCGGCGTCAAAGCCACGGCGATCAGCCCTCCCTGCTACACAGCGGCAGATCCCGGCTCACCGTATCAGGTGCATTTCATGCCGGCCCGCATCGTCGGAGAGCCTGTTTTGCGCGAACACGAGGCCCTGCGCTGGTGCAGCGTGAACTCGCTTGCCGGCCTGCCGCTGGCGCCCTCGGATGCTGAATTCGCCGCCAGGGGGCTGTATCTCGCATGAAAGCGCGCCGCGGAACAGGCTGCGGCTCGAACCGGCCGAGCGTGAGACGAGCGGCCGTTGCCTGAACCAGGATTCAGCTGAGCACAAAGCCCGCGGCAGGGAGGACGGAAAGTTGACGCTGCTTGTGGTCTGCCTCGTTGTGGGTTTTGCGCTGAATCGCACCGGGCGTCTGCCTGCGGCGGGCGCCGCAGCATTGAACGCCTATGTCATCAACCTGGGTCTACCCGCGGTCGCGTTCGCGTCTCTGCCCCATCTCGAGTTCAACCAGACGGTCCTGTTGTCTATCGGGGCACCATGGCTGATGTTCCTGATCGGCGCCGGTTTGTTCTGGCTGGCAGGACGATGGCTGAATCTTGCGCGAGAGACTATCGGATGTCTGATGCTGGTGGGCGGTCTGGCGAACACGTCCATGGTTGGGCTCCCCATGATCGAAGTTTTTTTCGGGCGCGAGCTGCTTCCAGTCGGCCTGCTGATCGATCTGCTTGGCAGCTATCTGATCCTCAGCGTCGTCGCGACCCCGATCGCGTGCTGGTTCGGCGCAGAGGCGCCGCCGCCTGCGGGCAAGCTCGTGCGCCAGATCGTCACCTTTCCTCCATTCGCCGCAACCATGCTCGCATTGTTGCTATCCGACGTCCCCTATCCGCCCTGGCTGCAGGCGTTGTTCGAACGCCTGGCCGGGACAATGGCTCCCGTTGCGCTGGTTTCTATCGGCTGTCAGCTCGGCCTCTCCGGCGTCCACAACAAGCTGAGACCGGTGCTACTGGGACTTTCTTACAAACTTCTGCTGGGTCCCGCAGCCATTTTCTGCATTTACTTCCTGATGTCGGGATCTCGGGATCCGATCACACAGATAACAGTTTTCGAAATGGCCATGCCCCCTATGATTGCAGCGACCGTGGTCGCCATGGAATACGACCTTGATCCCGCGCTGGCCACTCTGCTTGTCACAGCCGGCATACCGCTGGCTTTCGTGACGCTGCCACTCTGGCATTTCGCCCTGGTTGCCACGTGACATGGATAGCGAGAAAGCCGACCTGATAACCACGCTTCATGCGCTGTCGTCGCGCCCGGAGGCGTCTGAAGAAGCGCTCAGTCTGAACCACTGGCAGGCGGAAGATTGGAGCCGGATGCTCGCAGAAAGCAAAACAACGGTCCTGCATCCAGGCGAAATGCTGTTCAAGCGCGGCGATGACAACAGCGACCTGTTTTTTCTGGTTGCCGGCTCGCTAGAGGTTTCTGTGCCCCGCAGCGCGACCGGCAGCCTGACGCCACCGCTCATCGTGACGCCGGGGTCAGTGGTCGGCGAGCTGGCTTTCTTTGACCGGGCGGGTCGTTCTGCGAGCGTCTGGTCTCGCGACCGGGCGGTCCTCCTGAGTCTCAGCCGGTTCGCGTTTCGGCGCCTGGTAGACACTGCGCCGTCTCAGGCCTGTGATCTTTTGCTGGCTCTGGCGCGCATTATCGCCGCCCGCTTGCGCCGCGCTCACGGTGACTGATGCATTGCGCAGCGCCGTCAGCACAAAGCCTGGCTGACCATAAAAACGCGGATAAACCACTGACAAGCGTCTCGCGCATTTCAGGACGGGCCGTGTGCCCCCTACTGCAAACATCACGTGTCAGAGCTGCATCGGCCCGTCCTGCCCGGCCCAGCCGGCGGCGAGCGTCGTCATGGCTCGGATATGCACGGTCTCGTGTTTGATCAACCAGGCGTCATCCTCCCGCGTGAAAACCCAGTCGTAGGTGCCCCAGCCGAGCACGGACTCGCGCCCCAGATCCTGCGTCACCTGCCAGTACATGAACGCGCTCGCAGCGCTGCCGTCCACCTGGATGTCCTCGTTCGCGTAGTAACGCCGGGCGTTATCGAAACGACTCCAATAGCGCTCGAAAAACGCCATGATGTCGGCACTCCCCGCCACTTCTATCGACCAGGCCGGAACGCTGATCACTGCATCCTGACTGAACAGGGGCGCCAGCACTTCTGCCCGTTTGTCATCTACCCCGATCGCATACAGCGACAGCACGCGACGTATGTCCTGCACCGCTCGCAGCGTCCTGACCTCTGTTTCCAGAAACTGCACCCTGCTTTCAAGCTCATTCATGCCTGTTCCCCTCCTGTTAATCACTGCTCACAGCTTTCATTCAACGCCAGGCCTGCCTGCGAAATCAAAAAAAGGGTCAGCGGGACACCGAGGCCGCTCAGCGGTCAGTAGTCACTGAACGCTTCGGCCCTCAGCCTGGGGGATAGAATGGCCGCTTCTTGAGCCATCACTCATCTCCGCCCGGCGACGGTCGACGGACAGGACTCCCTATGGCAGCCAGCAGCCTTCTTGTACTGATCGACGACATCGCCGCGGTGCTCGACGACGTAGCCCTCATGACCAAAGTCGCCGCCAAGAAGACGGCCGGCGTGCTGGGCGATGATCTGGCGCTCAATGCCGAGCAGGTCGCCGGCGTGCGCGCTGATCGCGAGCTCCCGGTGGTGTGGGCGGTTGCGCTGGGTTCCCTGCGCAATAAAGCAGTGCTTGTTCCAACCGCCCTGCTGCTGAGCGCATTCCTGCCCCAGGCGATCCTGCCGCTGCTCATGCTGGGCGGTGCCTACCTGTGTTTCGAGGGTGGTGAAAAACTGGTTCACCGTCTGTTTCATGCGCCGGATGAAGACGCGGAGCAGCACGCCGATCTGGTGCGTGCGCTGAGCGATGGCGCGATTGACCTGGTGACCCATGAGCGCGAGAAGATCAAAGGCGCTATCCGCACAGATTTCATTCTCTCTGCCGAAATCATCGTGCTGACCCTGGGCATCGTTGCCAATGCGCCCTTTTCGCAGCAGGTACTGGTCCTCAGTGCGACAGCCATCATGATGACCGTGGGGGTCTACGGACTGGTGGCGGGGATCGTCAAAATTGATGATGCTGGCTTCTACCTGGCGCGCAAGCCCGGCGTGCTGGCGCAAAAACTCGGCCGCGGCCTGGTCGCCGCTGCACCACGGCTGATGAAAGTGCTCTCAGTGCTCGGTACTGCAGCGATGTTTCTGGTCGGTGGAGGGATCCTCGCCCACGGCCTGGCACCGGTGCACACAGGCATCGAAGTCCTGCTTCACCCCCTTGAAGCCGTACCGGCCACCGCCTGGCTGGCGGCCCCGCTGAATGCACTGGCGCAGGGCGGCTTCGGTGTGCTGGTCGGCGTTGCTGCAGCTGCGGCCTGGAACCTGCGGGCTCGACTGCGCGGTCTCTGAGCCGGGCTGTCAGTAACCCAGCTCGCGCGCCGCCCGTTCAAGCACGACCGGCACAGACCAGGCGGTGCGCGCGAGTCTTAGATCGTTGCTCTGCTCCGAGGCGTAAAGCCCGGCCGCGCTCATCCAGAACGCTACCGAACGCATGGCATACAGCGCGTTGTAATAGCGGCACACTTCCTCGTCGATGGTGGAGCCGGTCAGCGCTTCGTAGTCGCGGAAGAACGCGTCTCGCTCGACCAGGTTGGACAGCAACGACGTGCCTTCGCGATTGAGATCGCTCAGCACATAGGCCACGTCGTACATGGGATCGCCCAGCACCTGCAGCTCCCAGTCCAGCACTGCAGAAACCCGGTCGTCATCAATCAGCAGATTGCCGGTCCGATAGGCACCGTGCACCAGCGCGATCCGGCTGCTGTCCGGCACGTTCGCCTTCAGCCACGCCACGAGATCCGTCAGGATCGGCTCCGGCGCGTGGCCGGAAACGGCAATCAGATCCTCCCACTTGGCGATCTCGCGCCGCACGAAATCTGCGCCCGAGGCGGGCACGCCAAGAAAATCCAGCCCCGCCGCGCGCCAGTCCAGCGTGTGCAGGGTGGCCAGAGCCTCGGTGAAGCTCTGCGGCAGCACCCCACGCGCGGCGGCCTCCGCATAGAACGCACGACCTTCCCGGCCCCACGGACTCGGGCACTGCCCGGCCACTTTTTCCATCACCAGGAACGGCGCGCCCAGGATCTCCGGATCACTTTCGAACCAGTACGGCTTAGGGGTCGGCAACGCTGTGCCGTCCAGGCACTGCAGTACCCGAAACTGCTCCTCCAGGCTGGACATGTGGCGCAGCAGCGCATTGCCGGGATCGCGTCTCAGGCACAGTCCCTGGCGCCGGGGCGTGCCGCCCTCGGTCCACGTGAGATCGAACAGCCAGGTTTCGTGCGACCAGCCAACGGCAATGCGGCTGACATCCTCCAGGCCCAGGTTGTCCGCCTGCGGCATCTGCCCGCCGATGTAGTCGAGCACCCGCGCTGCAAAATCCTGCGCTGCGATGGTCATGCGGCGTACTCCATGCGACGGTCAATCGCTACTCGCAGGGTCTGGCGCACCCGCCCCAGCCAGCATCCGAAGCGCTCTTCCCCAAGCGCCGCGCGCTGCGCATAAAGCGTGTCGATGAGCGTACATAGAGCGGCATCATCAGCAGCATCGGCCACAGCGTCAGTTGCACTGCGAAGCACGGTGTCGGAGAGATACTCGGGGTAGGTTTTCAGCTCGGCAATCAGCGCCGTCAGGTCCTGATTACCAAGATCCCGATCGCGCTCTGCGTGCGCCAGCTGGCCCGCCAGCTTCTGCAGGACGACGGACGCCATGAAGGCCTGAGTTTTCGGGTATTCCGCTTCGATGGCAGGGCCCAGCTCTTTTTTCAGGAGCGTTGCGATGCGTTGCAACAGAGCGTGTTCTTGCATGTGGTTCCTCAGCAAACGGGGCCAGAAGACCGCGCTCAGCGGCTCATGGGCGTTAATTCGCGCGCCATCTCTCGCAGTTTGAATTTCTGGATCTTGCCGCTCGGCGTGCGCGGGAAGACGTCGATCAGCTCCAGACGCTCGGGCAGGTACTGCCGGGTCAGGCGCGCTTCGAGCAGGTAGTCGATCATGCTCTTGAAATCGAGCGCATGGTCCGGCCGCAGGCTGACAAACGCACAGCCGCGCTCACCCAGACGGTCGTCCGGCATGGCAACGATCGCCGCGTCTTCAACCGCGGGGTGGCGATAAAGCAGCTCTTCGACTTCTACCACGGGAATGTTTTCGCCGCCGCGGATAATGATGTCCTTGGAACGGCCGGTGATGCGGATGTACCCGTCTTGGTCCATACGCGCGTTGTCACCGGTTTCGAGCCAGCCGGCCTCGTCCACGCCATACGCCTCGGGACGCTTGAGATAGCCGACGAACGTGGTCGCGCACCGCGACTGCAGCCGCCCTTCGACGCCGGGTTTTACCTCCACACCGTCCTCTCCCACCACGCGTACAGCCTGGTGGGGCATGGCGCGGCCGTCGGTGTCCAGTACCTTCTCCGACGGATCGCCGGGATAGGTGGCCGTCGCGATCCCCATCTCGGTCATGCCCCAGGCGCTCATGACGTACATCTCAGGGTGGGTTTCGCTCGCGCGCTGCACCAGGATCCGCGGGATCGGCGCACCGGCGCACAGAAACAGCCGCAGACAGGACACGTCCAGCCCGCCCAGGTTGACGTTGACCAGGTCGCTCAGGAAGGGCGTCGATCCCAGGGTGATCGTGCAGCGCTCCTGCGCGACCAGGCGACTCGCCGCGGCCGCGTCCCAGATGTCCTGCAGCACACAGGTCGTACCATGAAAAATTGACAGGCAGGTGGCGTACATGAAGCCGGTCTGGTGGGCCAGGGGCGAGCCCATGAAAACGATATCGCCGGCGCCGAAGCCGAACAGCTCACTGGACAAGAGCGCCTTGCACATCAGCGTGTTGGAGGTATGCATGACCCCCTTGGGCTGACCGGTCGTGCCGGAGGTGTACATGATCTCGACGACATCATCGGGGTCCGGGCGACGCGTACTGAACAGCGCGTCGCAGTCGGTCTCCTCTTCCCAGTGCCGCTCAAGCAGACAGGCCTCGAAGGACGTGCGGGGATCCGCACCGCCAACGACGAACAGGTGTTCAAGCGCGGGCAGAACGTCCCGCAGCCCCTCGACCATCGCGGGATAGTCAAAGCCGCGGAACTCTCGCGGCACGATCAGCGCCCGGGCCTCGGCAAAACCGAGCATGAACTCAAGCTCGCGCTCGCGGAATATCGGCATCAGCGGATTGACCACCGCGCCTATCCGATTACAGGCAGTGAATACCGCGGCGTAGTGCCACCAGTTCGGCAGCTGCACGGCAACCACGTCGCCTGTGCCCATCCCGCAGGCGACGAGGCCGGCAGCAATGCGCCGCGACAGACTATTCAGCTCCGCATAAGTCAGCCGGGTTTCAGCCCCGGTCATCGAATTGAGCCCCACCACCGCGAGCCGATCCGGGTGCGCGGACGCAGCTTTCTCAAGGCGGTCGCAGAACAGCTCTCCCGGCCAGAGCCCCTGCTCGCGCATCGCGTTCGCGCGGGCAGCCGGAAGAATCTTCGCAAAATCCATCATGAGCTCAGCCTCGGACACCGCGCTGCCGGCGCGCGAACCGATGCACCGGCCACATATCCTGATCCTCGCCCCAGGCCTCCACCCCGTTCAGCTCCCAGCGCACCAGCCCGTTGATGTCGATGAACGTATGGCGATTGATGACAATCCGACTGACTACCTCACCGCGCGCAAGAAAGGCGTTGCCGTCCACGTCGCGGCCCTCAATCGTGATCCGTTCCACCCAGCCGTTTTCTCCATTGCGCTCGACGCGCCGTTCGCCCTCGGCCAGGCCGCGCGTCACGCCGGCCCGGCGCAGGAAACCGTAGGCAATGACATCACGTCCATCACGCGTATTAGTGACCGCAAGGAAACCGTGCTCCGGATCTGCGGCACCTGTGACGTAAGCGGCCTGGCGCGGGCGGTCTTCGGGGCGCCGCCCCCAGGTGCGGTCACGCATACCGATGCAGTCAATCTCAAGCCGCTCGCCATGGATGACCAGCTCACCGGTTACCCGCCCGAACTGATCAAAATGATGAGCACTGCCGAAAGTCGACCCCACGGCTGCCAGCGGCTCAGGGGGCATCACGCCGGTAAATTCGAGGTCGGCGCTGAACCGCTCCGCGTCGTCGTAGGTCAGTGCGTAGCGGTGCGTCGGCTCAAGCACCTTGATGCCGACACCTGTCGGTAGCTGGCAATCGTCCAGATCCTGGCCGCGATCCAGTTCAAGCGCGGAGTAATTCGCTGAATAGAGCACTTCCCAGGGCAGATGTGCGCTGTCGTCCCAGACCCATGCGCCGCCGGCCACCGTACCGATGTTGGGCCGCACCATGGTGTAGAACCATCCCCCGAGGCGCCGGCCAGGATGATGAAACGAAAACCAGGCGGTTTCAGTCGCCCACCAGTCGTCATCCATGATGTCGAAATGAAAGCGATCGTCACGCTCAGTGAAGGCAGCTGCGTTCATGACACTCTCCCGAGAAGTTCCAACCGTTCGCCCGCGGGCGATTTTTCCGTTTCAGCGCAGAGGGATTAGCGGTCAACATTCGCATGTGGTGAAGCGCTCAGGCTTTGCCGCGAGAGGCAGGTGGCCTGGCGTACGGTCGGTCCCCTCCGCGAGACCGGGAAGCCCAGGCGGTCAGACCACCTGCCGGGGCTTCCTTCGTCCAGTCCGCGTGAACCGCGAGGTGGGCGGCAAGTTACCGCCCAGCCGTCGCCTCTGTTGGACCTCAGCCGTTGCCTTTGGCGACGTTCTCCGCCCACTCTTCCATGGTCATGGTGCCGCCCTCTGTCGCCGCTCGTCCCTGGTCTTTGGAAGGCAGCGCTTCCTGCACCACATCAATGCGTTTCCACTGCGCAAACGGCGTATCACGATCGGCTGCGGGTACGGCCCCCGACTGCTCAATCCGCCGCATTTTGTGGATGTACCGCGGGCAGTTGATGATCACGTGGGTCACGTTGACCCGGACGATGAGCTCTGCATCCTTGTATTCGGCAAGCAGCGGATCATCCGCGCTCACCGACGCCTCGCCCTGCAGGCGCAGCCGGTTCGGGACCTCAAAATCGAGGAACAGCATGCCGATCTGAGAGGTCGCGCTGATGTTGCCCATGGAGTGATAGCGGCCATTGCCGTCGTAGCTCGGAAACACCAGGGTCTTAGGATCGAGTACCCGCACGAAGCCCGGCGCGCCGCCCTTGTACTGGCACTGCGGCCGGCCCTCAGAGTCCACCGTCGCGAGCCAGAACATATCCCGCGACTCGATGAACGCCTTGTGATCATCCGGAATGGCATCAGCATCCAGGGTCTCAAGCAGGCTTGCGATCCGTTCGCTGTCGAACTGTTTGTGCAGCGCGCGATGACTGTCTTCGTAAAGGCTCATTCGGTTTTCCCCTCAGGTAAAGCTAAGTTCAGCGTGCAATTCTGCCTAAAGCATCGGACCAAGGAAAACCGCCCGGCAAGCGACCCCACATCTCGCGAACACGCAGCGCGAGCCAGGGGCAGGGCGGCCGCCAGCACTGCCGCCTCAAGCGCGCGTGTAGTCTGTCTGCGCCTCGGCAAACTCGATGAAGTACTCGATCGACTCCGGATTCTGCATGGCATCGCGGCTGACTGCTTTCTCAATATCGAAACCCATCAGGATCTTACGCACCGGCACTTCAAGCTTCTTACCCGTGAGCGTGTAGGGAATAGCGTTTACCGCATAGACCTTGTCAGGCACATGGCGCGGTGAGCACTGCTCGCGCAGCGCCGCAGCCATTTTCGCGATCAATGCGTCATCCAGCACGACGCCGGCGGCGAGCATGACGAACATGGGCATGAAGAACCGACCACCCGGCAGATCGAGATTCACCACCAGCGCGTCGTCGATCTCTTCAAGCCCTTCGACGCACCGATAAATCTCCGCCGTGCCGATGCGGACGCCGTAGCGGTTCAGAGTGGAATCAGAACGCCCCTTGATAAAGCAGCCACCCCGCTCGTTTACCTCAAAAAAATCGCCATGCCGCCACTGGCCGGGGAACACTTCGAAATACGATTCGAGATAACGCCGATTGTCCGGGTCGTTCCAGAAATACAGCGGCATGGAGGGCATGGGCTGAGCGACGACCAGCTCTCCGACCTCGCCGACCAGCGGTTCGCCCGCATCATCCAGCGCGCGGACGTCAACCGCGAGCGCGCGGGCCTGGATCTCCCCCGCGTAGACCGGAAGGATACAGCTGCCGCTGACAAACCCGCTGGCCACATCGGTACCGCCGCTCTGCGAGGTGACCCAGAGGTCGGCATTAACGTTCTCGTACAGCCAGGACATCGCCTCGGGCGTCGCCGGCGACCCGGTCAGCAGAACTCCTTCGATGGCGGAAAGGTCGTAGCGCTCCCGCGGCACGATACCCTCTTTCTGCATCATGCTGACGTAGGTCGGACTGGCGCCGAACTGCGTGGCGCCGCTTTCGGCGGCCAGCCGCCACAGCACATCGACATCCGGCGCTGCCGGATGGCCGTCGTAAATCACCGGCGACGCACCGACCAGCATCGACGACATGAGGATGTTCCACATAATCCAGCCGGAGGTCGTGTAGAAAAACATGCGCGCGCCGGGACGGAGGTTCATGTGCAGGCTGAGCGCCTTGGTCTGTTCCAGCACGATCCCGCCGTGCCCGTGAACGATGGCCTTAGGCAGTCCGGTTGTGCCGGAGGAATAGACGACCCACAGCGGATGGTCAAAATCGACCTGTTCAAACGTTAACGGACCACCCGCATCGTTCTGGGTCAGCGTATGCCAGCTTTCGGCGTGGCCGACCGGCGCTGCGGCAGCCTCGTCGAGGTATGGGCAGAAGAAAACGTGCTCCAGGGTAGGCAGCGCATCAATGATGCGGCGGGCTTCTTCACGCCGATCGAAAGGCTTGCCGCCGTAGCGATAGCCGTCAACCGTGAACAGGGCCTTGGGTTCAATCTGCTGAAAACGGTCGAGCACGCTGGCCGCACCGAAATCCGTGGAACAGCTTGACCACACGGCGCCGATGGAGGTCGCCGCCAGACAGGCAATCATGGTCTGCGGGATGTTCGGCATGAACGCGACCACCCGATCTCCCGGCCCCAGCCCGCGTGCCCTCATTGCGTTCGCCAGGCGACGCACCTCCTCGCGCAAGGCGTCCCAGGTCAGCGTTTCCAGCGCCCGACCTTCAGCCGCGAAATACATGGCGATCTCGCCTGGCTGTCCGCGACGCAGAACGTGCTCGGCAAAATTCAGCCGCGCCCCACTGAACCAGCGCGCGCCGGGCATCACGTGTCGGTCCAGCACCTCGGCGTAGGGAGCCGTCGACTGGATCTCATAGAAATCCCATACCGCAGCCCAGAAGTCCTCCAGCCGCTCGACAGACCAGCGGTAGAGCTCATCGTAGCTGGCGACCTTAACCCCGCGACTTTCACCGAGCCAGCGCATGAAACGGGTGATCTCCGCGGCATCTGTCCGCGCCTGACCAGGCGTCCAGAGCAAGTCGCCCTCTTGCAGCATGATGAACCCTCCAGGTGGTCAGCAAAGCGTCCTGATGACGCCGGTAGCGGCGCGCGAGTATAGCAGCGCCGGATCCGGACAGGGCAGCGGGACAAATCGTCCTCACAATCCAGATCTAGAAATTACATTAAGTTTTGTTTTATTATTATTTGCAGAATTTTATTGATTATTTATAAACAATTTTATTAGATAAATCGGCCCACCGTCCGCGCGCGCTCGCAAGCGGCCTCCGGGGAGATAATGAGATGAACAGGACGTTTCAAGCCAGGCTCCGGACAGCGCTCGTGCTGAGCCTGGTCGCTACACTGACAGGTCCGGCCTATGCCGGCACGACCAGCGATATGTTTTCAAAGTTCGACCGCGCGATGGCCGGATTCGACCCGATCGGCAAACACATCCGCCAGCCGATCGAGCGCGCGGTGCCCAGACTCACGTTCCGGGGTTTCTACCGGAACTGGACCGACATCATGCTGGATGATGACGGCATCGTCGGGACACGCGACAAGGACTTCCGCTTCGCTCAGATGCAGAACCTGTTCGAGCTTGAAACCAACTACCACCTTGCCGAGGGCCTCGATGTTAAAGGCGTGGCGCATATGCTCTATGACGGCGTTTACGAGTGGCAGGACTCCCAGGGTCTGTACGCCGACCGCATAGACCGCGAAGCAGAGCTCTACAACACCAGCGAGCGCGTTCTGCGCGAGCTGTATGTCAGCCTGCGCCGCCCTGGATTCGATCTCCTGGTCGGCAAGCAGCAGGTCGCCTGGGGCAAGATGGACGGCCGGTTCATTGACATCGTCAATGCGATAGATCGTCGCGAGTCACTGCAGCTTGAGGTTGAAGATTATGAGTGGCGTCGCCTGCCAACCTGGATGGCGAATGCCACCTTTCATCTCGGACAGAACACCGTCCAGCTGATGTACATTTTTGACTTCGAACATGACCGGCAGCCGCTGCCAGGCTCACCCTGGGCGTCACCCCTCATCCCGGCAACCACTACCGATGTGGTCCTGCCGACGGTCAGGCCTGAAGCCGGGAACTTCGATGATCACCAGTACGGTATCCGTGTTGATCGTTCCGCGGGCGCGCTGACCTATGGTTTCGTCTACATGTACGCGTGGGACAAGAATCCCGTGGAACGTGTGCTGGGCACCACGGTGAACAATGGCCAGACCGTGCTGCAGCTTCAGGGCCGCCATGAGCGCGTACATCACGCGGGGGTCACCGCAGACTACGCCATGACGTTTCAGAATGTCCCGATTGTCGGCAGTCTGCCAGCGGTGTTCCGCATCGAGGCGCTGTATACCAACGGCGTCCGCTTCGTTGACTACGAGAAACGCGCTGAGGCTCTGAACGGCAGACAGACTGACGGCACGACCAAGCGGGACACTCTGCGCGCAGCAATCGCCGCCGAGTTCGCGCTGCCCGCGCGCACCACGCTGATTTTCCAGCCCTCCTGGTACCAGACTATCGATTACACGGAGGGTCTGGGGCCTGGCTTCGGGGGCGGCTTCGGCGCCGAGTGGACGTTCTTGCCGGTGGTCTACTTTTCGCGTCCCTTTGCGTTCTCGCGGGACCGTCTGACGATGGAGTTCACGGCTTTCCCCATGATCAGTGGTCAGGATGCCGGCTGGGGCGGTTTCAAATCCAAGCTACGCATGAACTACAAGTTCTCGCAATTTGTTAAAGGCGCCCTGATCTACACAGGCTATGACACCGGCTCAAGCACCGATGTCTATGGTCAGTACAATCAGTGGGACAACATCGGCTGGGAGCTGAGTTATGAATTCTAGAGCTTTGCTGCGCAATCACGGACGGAATGCACGCGTCGGTGCGCTGGCGACAGGGCTTCTGCTGTGTGCCACGGCCGCCCTCGCCGAAGAGCGCAGCTGGCGTAGCGTCGAGGAAATGGCCGACACGGACAAGGCTCTTTTCGACCCCGCTCGCGACACGCCGCGCAGCAGTGCCATCGCCTACATGCCTGCCGAGCCCTACCCTTTTGAAGCGCCCTTTACTGCCGAAGAGATGGGCTATCGCTCGGCGGAATTTGTCCACATCTCGCGCTGGTCATACGCGCTGGTTGACGTTTTCGGCGTCGTCACCAGCTCCGGCTACATCAACCAGGGCGCGTCGGTCGGCTACATCGCAACCGGTGGGCGCCCGGGTCTGCTGGGCTATATCGAGGACACCAAGCCCGGCGAAAACTACACCAAGTGGACCATGTACGACGTGTTCCCTCCGGAGAACGAGGGCGCGCAGCAGCTGTGGCTCCCCAATCGGACGGATATGGAACACCGCACCAAGATGGACTTCTTCGTGTACTCCCCGCAGATGCGACGGGTAAGGCGCCAGCCCGAGCCGCGTCGGGACCAGCGTTTCCCGGACAATTCACAGACGTTTGACGACGTCATCGGCCGCGATCCCTGGGAGTTCGAGTGGGAACTCCTAGGCACCGACGTGATCTACCAGACGCTGCGGTTTCCGCCGACCCGTCCCACCATTACGCTGAACGTCGCCGGCCAGGGCTTTGTTGAGCGACAGGGCAATGCCATCAAGCCGATGGGCGAAAATTTCGAGCACTATCGTGCCGATGGCGGCGTTGATTGCTGGGTCGTTAAGGCCACGGCGAAAAGCGACTGGCTGCCCGATTACAGCGAGAAATTCCTCGTGCTGTGGCTTGAGAAAAACACGTTTTATCCCCTCCGCCGGGAAAAGTACGCGACCGACGGGCACCTGATGATGGTGGAGGAGCGCCTGGCTGAAAAACAGAATCCCGCGCTCGGCGATTTTGGATACTCGGCAATGGCGACCACCTACTGGAACGTCGATCACGATCTGGTCGGCTACAGCCAGCACGACGCCCACACGCTGCGCGAGTGGACCGAAGAAGAGAAAGCGATGCTGTTCACAGCCGAATTCATGCGCCGCCAGTGGTTGTTCGAGCCACTCAAAAGCCAGACGGTTATCGGCTCACCCGAGCAGTTCTACCTACGCCCCTACCTGTATCCGGAGAAATTTCCTGGGCACCGCAATATGACGCTGCCCCCGGAAGTGCAGGCGCGCTATGACGCGCAGGAGCAGGCCGGACAGCTGGTTTTCGAAACCAGCGGGGGCGCCGCCCCGCAGTGAGCCATTGAGCAGGACACGCCGCGCCGTGCTTATGCCCGCGCTTATGCTGATAGGCGCGGCGCTGACCCAGGCTTGCAGCGAGCCCCACGAGCTGCAGCTTGAAGGCCGACCGGGCGGACCCTACCGGGCCATGCTATCCGTCAGTCCGGCACCGGTCGCCCCGCAGCAGCAGACTACGCTCTCGACCTCTCTCACCCGTCGCGCGGACAACGCTCCGCTGACGGGACTTCGAATCCTGCACGAGCGCGCTGTGCATAACTTCATCGTCGCGCTCGACTTCAGCAGCTTTGCGCATATCCATCACGAAGATTTTGCACCGCTCGCAGCAGACGATCTGGCTGCGGCCACGTTCAGCTTTCCCTATACATTCCCCAGGGCAGGCAGCTACCGCATGGTCAGTGAATTTACCTACCGCGATCGCAGCTGGCTCAAGCAGTTCGAAATCAAGGTAGGCCAGCCAACACCGCCGCCCAGAGTCACCATCGACCTGTCTCGGCAGAAGCGGATCGGGGATTTTGACGCCCGCCTCAGCTCGTCGCCTGCGGTACCGGTCGCGGGCTTCGAAGCCGAGCTGGTGCTCGAGCTCAGCCGTGGCGGGCAACCGGTGCAGGACCTGGAACTGATCCTGGGGTCGGAAATGCACGTTGCCATCTGGCGCGTTGACGGGGCGCATTTCGGCCACGCGCACAGCTATACCCCGGCTATGGCGGCAATGATGGCGTCGATGCATGACCCGAGCAGCGACCCCGCCGAGCGGGCTGCACACAATGCGGACATGATGCTCGCCATGATGGCGCTGCCTGCGGAGCCGGCCTATCCCGGCCCGCGGATCCCGTTCAGACATGTGTTTCCCGCGGCAGGCACCTATGCGCTGTTTCTGCAGTGCGCGCCCGCAGGATCACCGCAGGTGTTCAATTTCATGCTCGAGATAGCCGACTACGCAGGAGGCATGGAGACACGCATCGAATCCATGGTCTCGCCCGCTCACCCTCACGGGCACGACCCATCCTGATGCGACGCCGCCTGCTCTTGCTGCCGCTCCTGTTCTTATTGGCACCCGCGTGGGCGGGTCACGGGCTGCTCAATGCTTTTGCCGACATCGAATGGCTGCCGCCACCGGGGCGCACGCCCGATCAGACAGGCTACGCGCTGGACCGGCTCGCCGAGCAGGCCGGCCTGATTTTCTGCAGCGATGTCGCATGTGTTCAAACCATTGAGCGCTATGCGCGCGAAAAACTGGCCGAGCTTGACGCCATGGTCCGCGCAGACCTGCCCGAACCAGCCGCGATTGCGGCTGAAGAATATGAGCTTTACCTCACCCGGGCGCTGGAGGCGATCGAAGCGTTGCCCGCGGAAACAGCGCAGCACGCTCGTGAAAAGCTCGTGCTGGAGCTGTTGGCACACCAGTACATCATGTCCGTCGACTATCTCGACCTGCCGCGCGTCTCACGGACCGTCATCGCGACAGCCATGGCCGCGGCGCAGACCCTGACTGAACGCCTGCTCAGTCAGCTGCCGGCGGCTTTCAGGAAGAGTCTCTTTTTCAAAGAAGAGGAAATCCGCTGGTCCTGGGAAATGGCGCAGCGCGCCGACGAACAGGGCCTTTGAAGACGCTGTAAGGGAAGAACCAGTGCAAAAACGCTCACGCTGCGTAAGCTTCCTCGATTACCATTCCCGCCCTGTCACTGCGGCAGATGCCGCTACTCATTCCCCGCCGGAGATCAAGTGTCTGATACCGTTCTAACCGACGTCTGTTTCGAAAACTTCACCCTGCATCCCGTCCTGCTTCAGGGACTTGAGGAAGCGGGTTTCATCCGCTGCACACCCATCCAGGCTCTCACCCTCCCGCTGACGCTGGAAGGTCGCGACGTTGCCGGCCAGGCGCAGACCGGGACGGGCAAGACCGCCGCGTTCCTGGTGGCCCTGTTCAACCGTCTGCTGAACAACACGGCCAGTCCCCAGAGACGGGCGCAGGATCCGCGGGCAGTGGTGCTTGCACCAACCCGCGAGCTGGCGGTCCAGATCGATAAAGACGCCCGTCAGATCGGCGCCCAGCTGGATCTGCGCATCGCCCTGATTTACGGCGGGGTCGATTACGACAAGCAGCGCGCAAAGCTTGAGGCCGGTGTCGATGTGATCATCGCGACCCCGGGTCGTCTGATCGACTATCTCAAGCAGGACGTCGTCAGCTTCCGCGCCATCGAGGTGATGGTCATGGACGAGGCCGACCGCATGTTCGAGCTCGGCTTTATCAAAGACATCCGCTTCCTTCTGCGGCGCATGCCGGGTCCCAGCGAGCGTCAGAACCTCCTGTTTTCCGCAACCCTGAGTCACCGTGTGCTGGAACTCGCCTACGAGCACATGAATGACCCGGAAAAAATTGTCGTCGAGTCCGACACGATTACCGCGACTAACGTACGTCAGAGCGTCTACTTTCCAGCTACAGAGGAAAAACTGCCGTTGCTGCTCGGACTCCTCGCGGGCACCGAGGCTGAGCGCAGCATCGTCTTCGTCAATACCAAGTGGGCCTGCGAGCGGGTCGCGCTCACTCTGGAACGGGCGGGCTACCGCGTAGGCGTCCTGTCCGGAGATGTGCCGCAGAAAAAGCGCGAAGCGCTCCTCGGGCGCTTCGTACGCGGCGAGCTGAGCCTGCTCGTCGCCACCGATGTCGCCGCGCGCGGATTGCACATTCCCGCCGTCAGTCATGTCTATAACTTTGACCTGCCTTTCGACGCAGAAGACTACGTCCACCGCATTGGCCGGACCGCACGGCTCGGCGCGGAGGGAGATGCGATAAGTTTTGCGTGTGACGAATACGCCATGGGGTTGCCGGACATCGAAGCCTTCATCGGCCAGAAGATCCCGGTTGAGGGCATCAAAAATGAACTGCTCCTGCCGCTGCCCTCCCGGGCATCTGCGCAGGAGCGCACGTCCGCAGAGCCGAGCGTCATCGAGGACGCCATGGCCGACGCGGCCGAGACCCGTCGCAAGCGCCGGGAGCGCGACGCGCAGGACGGTCGCCGCCCGCGCCGGGAAAGCCGAGGTCGCTCGACGGGACCGAGAGGTTCGGAATCACGTCAAACCAACAGCCGGCCACAGCGCGAAGACGCAGCCGCCAGGACTGCGCCATCTGATCTCAACCAGCAGCAGGATCGCCCGAAGAGGCGTCGGCGGCGCGGACGCGGCACGGATCAGCCGCCCAGCACAGCAGGAGCCGCAAGCGCCCAGAAGACTGCGGATGGAGGCGCCAAGGGACGTGTGGACGGCGCGCCGACGCCGAAACTGACGGCACGGATCAAGCAGACTTTCCGCGCCCTGGCGCGACGCATCAGCGGCGCGCCGCGCGCCTGAGTCTGCCGCAAGACACGACTGCTATAGTGGCTGCCACGCCCCAAGGGCGCGTTCCAGCTATTCAGCAAAAGGAGAGATCGTGATGAGCCTGCCCCAGATCGGGACAACTGCGCCCCCTTTCAGCCTGCCTGACGATACCGGCGAGACAGTCAGCCTTGCCGGCCTCACCGGACGCCGCGTACTGCTCTGGTGGTACCCCAAAGCCGATACGCCTGGCTGAACCATCGAAGGCAACGGGTTCCGTGATCGAATCCAAGACTTCGCTGCCCACAACACCACCGTACTCGGCGTCAGCACAGATCCGGTGAGCGACAACCATGCTTTTCGAGAGAAATTCGGCTTTCCCTACGCGCTGCTCAGCGATACCGACGGCGCCATGTCGCGGGACTACGGCGCTATGGGCGAAGGAGCGGCGCGCGCCAGCCGAGTGTCTGTTCTCATCAGCGACGACGGCACCGTGCTGAAAACCTACGCCAAAGTCACGCCGGCCGAGCATCCGGCAGAGGTACTGGCAGATCTGGCGGCACTGGCGCAGACAGATAGCTGACAGAACGCGTCTCGGCTGCTTCAGTGGCGTGCTGCTATTCATGGCGGAAAAGGCTCGGGACAATGCCCCCCTCCACTCCGGCCGAAACAGTTCGGGCAGGTGCGCTTGAGCATGGAATCTGACGGCGTCAGCGAGGTCCTGCCAGCAGACGCGCCACCCGCCGAGTGGCTGCGTCTTGTCGGCCTGCGCCTGGAACAGCAGCAACCCTTCCTCGCCTTTGATATTGCCCGCGCCGGCGCCGCCCATTATCCGAACGAGGACGCTCTGCCCCTTGCCGCAGCGCGGGCGCTCATGCAGGCGCAGTCCTACCGTGCCGCGCGTAAGCTGATTGGCGACTATCCCGAGAGCATCGACCTATCTTTATCGGTTCCTGCTCGCGAACAGCTGGCAGAGATCCTCCGTCTCGGAGCGCTGCACGAGGCAGATGCAGACAGCATCCGGCGAGCCCACCGCCTCTACGACAGCTTGTTTCAGGAAACGAGCCGTCCCCGTTACGCTCTGCAGGCTGCCATGATGGCGCTGCAGCAGGGTTCCGCTGAGCAGGCGCGTCATCATGCCGCGATGCTCGAAACCACGTACGGGCCGGATGATGACTTTGAGACGCTACTGCTCTGCGGTCACGCGGGATTGCTGCTCGGCGCCATGGATGACGCAGGCCGCGCCTACGCACAGGCGAGCAGAGCAGCGGGTTCCAATTACCAGGCAGTTCTCAGCGCGCGCCGGGATCTCCGTGACATTACGCACGCGGGCCTTTCGACGCCCGCGGATTTCCTGGATCTTTTTCGCCCTCCCGTCATCGTCGTGTGCGGGGGACAACCTCTCGATCCCCCGGACGTCGAGACTGCAATCCTGCCGGCGAGCAAAGAGGCGGCCCTCAAAGCCGCAATTGCCACGCAGCTGGAACGCCTCGACGCCCGCATCGGCTACGCAGGGGCCGCCTGCGGCTCGGATATCCTCTTCGCCGAGGCATTGCTCGAACGCGGCGGGGAACTGCACGTTGTCCTCCCCTGCGCGCTGAACGACTTCATCGACGCGCGCGTCTCCTACGGCGGCCTACCGTGGGTCGAGCGACTGCACCAGGTACTGGCGCAGGCCACTACGGTCAGTTTTGCAACCACCGAACGCTATCTGGGCCACAAAGCGCTGCTGCGCTATGCCAATCACATGACCGCAGGCAACGGCTGGCTGCGCGGGCAGCTGCTGGATAGCCCGCCGCATCTGCTCGCCGTGTGGGACTACCGGGCACCCAATATCCCGGGCAGCAGTTCCGATTTCATCGATCACTGGCCTGACGCGAGCCGCCTGCACCTCATTGAACTGGACCAGTTAAGCGCCGAAACGGAAGCGAGCCCTGCGGCTTGTGCAGCGCCAGTCGTCGTCACACCCTCGGTGCAAAGCTCGGGCAGCGAACGGGTCATTCGCACAATGCTGTTCGCGGACGTTGTCGGCTACAGCAAACTCGGCGAGGAATTTCTCCCCCAGTGGTTTGAATTCCTGCGACATATCCAGGATTCCTGCACCGCGCTTGGACTCGAGCCCGCGCTGGTCGAAGCCTGGGGCGATGCTTTCTATGTGGTGATGCCCGACGCACGCTCCATTGTGCGCTACGCGTTCGCGCTCAGACGGGCTTTCACCAGTGTTGACCACAGTCAGTTTGGACTGCCGTATCAGCTCAACATCAGGATCGGACTTCATGCGGGGCCGGTCTACCGCGAAATTCATCCGCTCAGCGGACGCGTTGTCTTCATGGGCCGCCAGGTAAACCGCGCAGCACGCATAGAGCCAATCACTATCCCCGGAGAAGTTTATGCCTCGCAGGAGCTCGTGGCCCTGCTGACGGTTGAGGATAACTCCGACCGCAATGAGCAGGCTTTTTCGGGAGAGCCCTACGCGCCCTGGTTCCAGTGCGAGTATCTCGGATTCATCGATCTGCCCAAAGGGCATGGGCAGCAGCAGGTCTATCACCTGCTGCCGGCAGTCGACGAACAGGATAGCGAGTCACAGGCGCCGGCGGGCGCGCGGCAGGTCCTGCATCTCAGCCTCCGAAACGACCTGCAGGAACTCACACGTCTGGCGGAAATCGTTGAGCGTTTTGCGGTGCAAAACCAGCTCAGCGAGACCGACGGCCACAACCTGGGCCTCGCGCTCGACGAGATCGTGACCAACATCATGCGCACCGGCTTTAAAAAAGGCAGTGAAAGCGAGCGGATCGAGGTCGTGCTGCGCGCCGACGAGGACTGGTTACGCGCAGAAATTGTCGACGACGGCCGTCCGTTCAATCCCCTGACCGACAGCCCCATGCCCGAGCTTGATGACACCCTGAACGAGCTTTCCATCGAAGGTCTGGGCCTGCACCTGGTCCGCTCCGTGATGGAAGAGATGGACTACCGCCGCGAGGGCGGCTTCAACCGCTTGCGGCTGGCCCGGCGACGGCATCTGAACCCGACCTGACGGTCGCTCGAGATGCGTCCAGCCCGGACGGGCACGCAGTTGCCTCTGCCTGTGCGACATGCCAGCATCGCAAGCTGCGCAACACGCGTTCAGGAGTCGATAGGATGAAGCGATTCAACGCCCGGAAACTCACTTTCACGCTGTGGCTGTGCCTACTCATCTCAGCAACCGCTGAGGCGGGCACCTGGGGAGAGGAAAACTGGGGCAGTATGTACTGGGGAGATAACCCGGTCGACGTTGCCAAAGCGCCGACATTCTCTATTGCCGTCGAGGGCACCACTCTCATTCTCTCCATCGCCGACTACGCCCCTGGCGACGACGGTTGGTCTGTGGTGAGTCAATACACCGTCACCTGCAACAGCATCAGCACCACCAGCAGCTCAGCTGAGGTACGGCTGGAAGACCTGGACCCGAATACCGAATACACCTGCCAGGTCACCGCGACAAATGCCGCAGGCGTGAGTAATCCGCAGGTACAGATAGCCATGACCGAATCCGTGTTCCGCGGTCTGCCGGCCGGCGTCCTGCAACTCCTGCTGGACGACTGAATTGATGCAATAGATTGAGCTGAAACTCGAACAGACCACCGGCCTCGCGGCCTTGAATGATGAGGATAAACCCATGACCGTGCGAATTATCAACCGAGGCATCTTTCTTACGGCATTGCTGCTGTGTATTCCAGCGGGAGCAGCCACGGCGCAGGAAACAATCCGCGGCACGCAGATGACCGAAGACGATCTCCCCAATCAGCTCTCGAACAACACGCCGGCGGACGCAAACAAGGTCATGCAGAACCTCGGCTCCATTCTGCAGTCACTGCAGGGCGTGACGAAGCTCCATCTCTACCAGAACGGCGAGCACAAGGGCAGCTCCATACTGGCGAACGTGATGCTCCTGGATACGGGGTATGCGGCGCTGGTCTGGTCAGAGAACGGGTCCGACAACGTTTACCTCGGAGGGGATAATCGAGAGGTCTATTACGAGAGCCAGGACTGCAGCGGCCCGGCTTACACGGACAGCCGCATCATCAAGTACAAAGCCCATCTGGGGGAAAAGGGCTATCTGCTGGCATTCAAAAACGTAAAAAAAGCCTTTGTCCAATCGGTGTCCAGCTCCAGCACCGACTTCCTGATGAAGTCCTACCAGTCGGAGTCCGGTTATGAGGAGCCTGTATGTGAGGTGTACAACGAGGCCGAAGGATATTGCGAGAGTTTTTCTTGCGCCTCCTACACCTGCTACGGCGGAGACCCTTACCAAGAGTTCTATGTCGCTGACCCCTCCTATTGCGAGCCCTCGCAGGAGTACTATTGTGACACTCCCAATTACGAGTACATCCCCGCAGGCACTTGCCAAAGCACTGCTTCTTGGGGATTTCCTGAAGGATTCTATTGGTCGGGATATCCGGTGACTGCGAATAACGCAGGGGTGACTGGTGTTAGTGTTGGCGAGTGCGGCGCGAGCAGTGACCTATGTTTACCCAACGCTAACCTGGTCAGCGAATAAGCAACAAAGTCTTAGATCAAAACCCCCAGGTCCTAAGGCCGCACTTCCGGCGCGCAAGGTATGCCCCAGAACACCTCCAGCCCCGTCTACGTCTTCGCCTCCAGTCTCTCCGGCATCCAGGACTCGGAGAGCGCGCGCTTCGCCAGCCACTATCTGGGCGCCGAGGCCGGAATCAGCAGCGGTCCGAACGGTCAGACTTACGCCCTTCCCTGTCAGGGGGCGCACGGCCAGCCGCTATCTCTGACCGACCTGACCGGTCATGTGAATGCCTTTCTGGACTATGCCTCGCAGCATCCGGAACAGGCATTCAAGATCGCCCGCCTCGCCGGTGGCGCTGACGGATATGACGACCCGCAGGTAGCGAAGCTCTTCGCTCAGGCTCCATCGAACTGCTCTCTTCCCGGCTTATGGGTCCGGGCCTTGGGCAGCCGCGTGCCGGCGCGGGTGTTGGTCTACGACCCGGGGCTCCATCTGAAAGACCGGGAGTGGCAGAAAAGCCTGCGCCAGTATCTGCGGGCCAATCTGCCCCTGTGGGACACAGACGAGGCTGAAATAGTGACTGTCGGCACTGCGGAAATGCAGACGGATTACGCAGCGGCGGCAGATGCGCTCAGGCTTCGACACCACGCCATCAGCGCGGATTCGCTGCGGTACGGTCGTGATGCAGATATCGCGGCGGAGCTGGACGCGATATGGTTTTCGACCCACCTGCTCACCATCATTGATTTCGAAACCACGGCCGATTCGCGCGTGGTACGCATCACCGGCGCCGCGACGCGCAACGGCCTGCACATCGACCAGCTGAACAGCGGCGGTCTTCGCTGAGCTTGGTCGCCAGACCGGCCCGACGCAGAAAGGCGACGGGCCGTTTCTCCAGCGAAGGGATCGCCAGCGATCAGCTCGCTTTCTCAAGCCCTTTGAAATACTCGACCAGTTCGGGTGAGAGCTTCTCATTCCCCTTAGCCGCAGCGTGCTCGTCCATCTTCGCGCGCACGGCCGCATTGAGCTCGCCTTTGAACTGCGTGTTGTTTTCCCGCAGCCATTGTTCTGACGCGATGCGGTTGCGATTCAGCTGGTTGATTTTAGGGATCGCGTAGCGCGCGATAAGCTCGTAGGAGCGTCGGGTCTCGGCCCAGTCCGCCCAATGATGATCGAGATTAAGAAAGCAGCCGAAGCCACCCGACTGCTGCAGCAGTCGCTCCATCTGGTCGACGAAATCATCGGGTGTACCGATGACCGCAAAACCGGTCGAAATCATGTGTTCTACCGGATCGGCTCCCGGGGGCGGGGCCAGCGGCAGTGCCGCCACCTGGGTCATGTAGTCAATCCAGCGTTCAAGCCCGAAACGCACGTTTTCACGCGCTTTCTCGCGGGTTTCTGCGACGTGGACAGGACCCACCAGGCGCCACCCGCTGCGGTTCATGACATGCCCGTGCTCACGCGCCGTGTCCTCCGCGATCGCCCAGTTCGAGGCGAGGGCGTTGAAGCCGCCGGCTGAGGTCGCGCCGATCGAGAGCAGACTGAGACCGTGCTTACCGGCCGCGGTTGCACCGGTCGGTGACACCTGGCTGGCCACCGCAATCTCGACGCCCTCGTCGTTATAGGACACGAACTGCAGATGCGCGTTCTGCAGATTGAACCAGTCGCTGCGCGCGTTCACCGTCTCGCCCCGCAGCAGGCGCACCAGCGGCTCGATCGCCTCATCCATCTGGTCCCGCGCCCTGGAAGTGTCCAGTCCCTGCATGTAGGAGTCCGATGGCAGAGATCCCGGGCCCACACCGAACATGGCGCGCCCGCGCGTGTGGTAGTCGATCTGCCGGATGCGATCGGCAAGGGTGTAGATATTGTGATACGGGAGCGACGAGACGCCTGTACCCAAACGGATGTGCTGCGTGCGCTGCGAGACCGCAGCGATGAACAGCTCCGGACTGGAGGTTATCTCCCAGCCGCCCGAGTGATGCTCGCCGATCCAGGCCTCCTGGTAGCCAAGCTTTTCCAGCCAGACCACACGGTCCATGTCTTCCTCAAGCGCTAATGCGGGATGTTCATCCGTCGGAGTGTGCGGCGCAAGAAACGCACCGAAACGAAGTCTGGGTTGCATCATTGTGTTTTTCTCCTGATATCTGGTCAGCTGTTTGCAACGAAGTATACGATGCTCGCCTGCCAGGTCCGCTGCGATGGATCGGCCGGCCATACAGCACATCGTTCCCGTCATCGCCGACCGTCCCCTTCGCGATCCGCCGGAATCACTTCGCGCGCACCAGCGAGAACCGGGCAAGCCTCAACACAGAGCTGCTGACAATGATGCAACCAGGAAATAACCCATCTGAACCGGTTTCCTCGCGGGATCACGGCGCGTACTGGAGGGCGAATCTGAAGCTTATCGCCTGCCTGCTCTTAATCTGGTTCACCGTCTCTTTCGGCTTCGGGATCCTGTTCGTCGAGCAGCTGAACGACTGGCGTTTTTTCGGTTTCAAACTCGGTTTCTGGTGGGCGCAGCAGGGTGCTATGTACGTGTTCGTGGTGCTGATTTTCGTCTATGCAGCCTTTATGCGACGTCTGGATCGGCGTTTCGGCGTCGAAGACTGAGTAGACATCGCCATGGATACACATACCCTCACTTATCTCTTCGTCGCGCTCAGTTTCGCCCTCTACATTGCTATCGCGATCTGGTCGCGGGCGCGCTCGACACGCGATTTCTACGTCGCCGGCGGCGGCGTACATCCGGTCGCTAACGGCATGGCGACGGCGGCCGACTGGATGAGCGCGGCCTCCTTTATCTCCATGGCGGGGATCATCTCGTTCGCAGGCTACGACGGCTGCGTCTATCTTCTCGGATGGACCGGCGGCTACGTCCTGCTGGCCATGCTGCTTGCGCCCTACCTGCGGAAATTCGGCGAGTTCACGGTGCCTGACTTCATCGGTACCCGCTATTGCTCAGGCGCGGCCAGGGTCGTGGCCGTGATCAGCCTGATCGTGGTGTCGTTCACCTATGTCGCAGGTCAGATGCGCGGCGTGGGGATCGTGTTCTCTCACTTCCTCGACATCCCCATCAACTGGGGAGTGATTGTGGGTATGGCAATCGTGTTCTTTTACGCGGTCATGGGCGGCATGAAAGGCATTACCTACACCCAGGTAGCGCAGTACTGCGTGCTGATCTTCGCTTACATGGTCCCCGCAATTTACATCTCTCTGTTCGTCACGGGCACCCCGGTACCTCAGCTCGGTCTCGGCGCCACCATGAACGACGGCAGCGGTCTCGCGTTGCTGGAAAAACTGGACCGCACACTCATCGATCTCGGTTTCAGCCCCTACACCGAAGGACAGAAGTCCACGGTCGATCGCTTCGCTATCACGATGGCTCTGATGCTCGGCACCGCGGGCTTACCGCACGTGATCGTGCGGTTTTTCACTGTGCCCCGGGTTTCGGACGCGCGTCGCTCAGCCGGCTATGCGCTGCTGTTCATCGCTTTGCTGTACACGACCGCGCCCGCAGTAGGCGCATTCGGCCGACTCAATTTCATCGACACGGTGCATGACAAGGCCTACAACGAGATCGCGAGCTGGTTCCATGCCTGGGAGGACGTCGGGCTGATCGCCTGGCGGGACAAGAACGCAGACGGCAAGGTGCAATATGGTCCGGGCGCGCCCTTTGTCGGCCAGCCCAGCTTCGATCATGACCTGCGCGGGCCGGCGGGCGAGCGTCTGCTGCTCAATGCGCCCACGGACAACGTGAACGAGGTGTACGTAGACCGCGACATCATGGTCCTGGCCAATCCTGAGATCGCCAAGCTGCCGCCCTGGGTTGTCGCGCTGGTCGCCGCAGGTGCCCTCGCGGCTGCGCTCTCGACGGCGGCAGGACTCCTGCTGGTGATCTCCGCGGCGGTGTCGCACGACCTGATGCGGAAAACCTTTTCCCGCGAGCTCAGCGACCGCCAGGAGCTGCTCTACGCGCGCCTCGCCGCGGCGAGCGCGGTCCTGGTAGCCGGCTACCTCGGGATCCATCCACCGGGCTTCGTCGCTCAGGTCGTCGCGTTCGCTTTCGGGCTCGCCGCCGCTTCGCTGTTTCCGGCAATTCTTTTCGGCATTTTCTCGACCCGCATGAATGCGCTGGGTGCCGTTTCAGGCATGCTCGCCGGTCTCGTGTTCACCTTTGTGTACATCGTGTACTTCAAGTTTTTCGCGCCGGAGCTCAATAACCCGGAACACTGGTTATGGGGGATATCGCCGGAAGGGATCGGCACGCTCGGCGCCCTGGTAAATCTGCTGGTCGCCGTCCCAGCCTCGCTGCTCGGCAAGCCAACCGATGCCGCCACGCGGCAGCTGGTCTTAGATATCCGTATTCCCCGCGGAGTCAGCACGCCGCACATGCACTAGAGCTGACTGAAACACCCAGACGCGCACAGGATCCCCGCGCGCAAGGCGCGCGGGCTACCATAGCGCCAGAGCGAGCGACCCTGGGCGCCCGGCACGCGATAGGAGCGGACATGTTTGAAGGGTTCGAACGGCAGGCATTCACCCAGGGCGACACTATTTTCGCTGAGGGGGATACCGGAGACTGCGCTTTCCTGATCGAAAGCGGTCAGATAGCCATCACTATCCGCCAGGGCAATCGCAGCCGACCCATCGGCGTGCTCAGCGATGGCGACCTGTTTGGGGAAATGGCGCTGATTGATCGCGCGCCGCGGACAGCAACGGCGACCGCTATCGAGGCCTGTCAGCTGGTCAGGATCCCGAGCAAGGTTTTCGATGCGGAGCTGGCCCGCAGCAACCCCACCGTCGAACATCTGCTGCGCCTGGTGCTCCAGCGCTATCGGGATCTGCACCATCGGATGGGCACCCCCGGGTCTGCGCCACGGACACAGATCGCCTCCGAGCAGCCCGATTCGGCGGCCGCCTTTGCCAACAGCCGCAGCAACGTCATCGAATACATTCAGTTCGCGACCGACATCGAGGACGCACTGCGCCAGGAACAGTTCGAACTCTACTACCAGCCGATCGTTACCATAGAGGATGAGCGCCTGGCGGGCTTTGAAGCGCTGATCCGCTGGCAGCATCCCCGTCACGGCATCCGCGCGCCGGCCCAGTTCCTCGCCGTCGCGGAGGGTACCGATCAGATCCTGCCCATCGGGCTGTGGACCGTGGAGCGGGCGTGCCGCGATCTGGCCAGCCTCAACGACGCGGCCAGCCGGCGCCAGCAGCCGCCCCCGCGCCTGTTCACCAGCGTCAATCTCTCTGCACCTCAGCTCATGCACCTCGACGATACCGGGCGCATCGCCGCCATCCTCGAGGAGGCCGGCCTCGACCCCTCGCTGATCAAGATCGAAGTCACCGAAACCATCATGTTTGACGATCCGGAACGCGCTACGAAAATCCTGGGCCAGTTCGAGGCTCTGGGCCTGCCCATATCGCTCGACGACTTCGGCACCGGCTATTCAAGCCTGAGCCACCTGCAGCGATTCCCGGTGCATGACATCAAAATCGACCGCAGCTTTGTCTCGCACATGCTGACCGACCACAACAGCATGCAGATCGTCAAAGGCGCGATCGAACTCGCGCATGCGCTGGACCTGAACACTACTGCCGAGGGCGTTGAGACGGCGGCTGAGCTCGAGCGGCTGCGCGAGCTCCGATGCACGTTCGCGCAGGGCTACTACTACGCGAAACCTCTGCCGCTCGCTGAAGCCATAGCGTTTGTCGAAAAATTCCCGCGTCTGTAGGCTGATCAGTCCCGGACGTCGACCTCAAGCACCAGCGCCATTGCCGTATCGCCGGCTGCACAGCCACTGAAAAGCCCGCGTCCGCCTCCCCGCAGCGCGAGCTCTTCAATCATCTCAATGATGCTGCGCGTACCGGTCGGCGCCTGCGGGTGCCCCCAGATCAGCGAACAGCCGTACTGATTCATCTTCTCCAGCGGAAAGCCGGTCTGCCGCGAGAACACGATGTCGTTGACGGCAAACGGGTTATGGGTCTTCACGGTATCGAGATCGCCGATCCGGCAACCCGCCATGCTCAGCGCCTGCGTCGCCGCCGGCACCACCGCTTCGGGCATGAAGGCCTGTGCCGTGCGCGCCTGACCGAAACCCAGGATCCGGATGCGGACATTCCGATCGCG
Source organism: Gammaproteobacteria bacterium (assembly GCA_038116745.1). GTDB lineage: Bacteria > Pseudomonadota > Gammaproteobacteria > JAYODW01. Next base: position 53,532 of record JAYODW010000009.1, on the reverse strand, counting down.
TGACAGCTCCCGCGCAGTGTCCCGATTGGTCACTACCAGACTGGCGCTGCCGTCCGCCGGATGCGTCTGCGCAGCAAACGTGACCGTGCCGTCGCGCAGCACCGGCTGCAGCGCGGCAAGGCCCTCTGCCGTGCTTTCAGTCACGCCGGCATCACCCTCAAGAGTGCCCGCATCGCGATCGAAGCGCGGCCGCGGAATAGGAAAAGGGAGGCGCATGAAACGCCGTTGAAAGGCGCGCTCGTCAGCGAGGGCCGCGGTGTACTGCGCATAGCGCATGAGCACGACCTCATGCTGCTCTGCGGTCGAGATCCCATGCTTCTGCGCGACATTCTCTGCCGTTTGGATCATCGAGTTGCCGCCCGACGGGTCGCAGGAAAAATTATCCAGCACCCAGTTCTCATGCGTCCCGGTGCCGCCCATGCCGGCGGGCTCCGGATAGTAGAGATGCGCACCGTTCGACGTACGGTCGGCGGTCACCACCAGGGCGCACTGCGCCATCCCCAGGGCGATCTCAGCGACCGCCACCGCAATGCTGCGTACGCCGGTAGCACAGGCCTGCGCGATGGTCGGGCCGGAGATCTCCCCGAGTCCCGCCATAGCCGTGACCCATGGCGCCCCATAAAAGCACTGCGCCTGCGGAATAGTGGTCCCCAGAACGGCGAAGTCGAACGTGCCTGCCGGCCACGCCCGCGTCGCCAGCTCGGCGCTTGTGACATGCGCTGCGAAACGCAGCGCATGCAGGTGCTGAAACGCACCCTGCCATTTGCAGAATGGCGTCGACCAGTAGGCCCCGTAGGGAATTTCAGCGGTCGTGCTCATCTCTTCCCCTCACTGCTCCAGGTAGCGCGCACGCACCAGCCGGGACTTGTACTCGTAACGCGGCAGCGTGCCGGTCGGCACAATCTCAACCCGGGCGCGGAAGATCAGTTTCTCCCGCAGGCGCGCCTCGATCGCCGCCGCCAGGCCCGCCCCTGCGTCCGCCTGCGCCCCCTGCTCGACCAGGATATTGAGCGGCGGCTCCCAGCCCTTGGGCGGCGGTTCGAGCAGCTGGATCTCCATCACGCCATTGGTCGCCGGCGCGAAGCTCGCCACGACGTCCCGTACCGCCGACGGATACACGTTCACGCCGCGGACGATCAGCAGGTCGTCCGTCCGTCCGATGATGCGTATGCCGAACCCGGTGCGGCCGCAGGGGCACTCGGTGTGCGTGACCTCGACATGGTCACGCGTGCGGAAACGCACCAGCGGCATGCACTCGCGATCGAGAGAGGTGCACACAAGCTCGCCCTTGAGTCCGGGCTCTATGGCCAGGGATTCCCCGCTGTCCGGGTCGATGATTTCCGGATGAATCAATCCCTGAGCGACGAAATGCATGCCTTGCCGGTGCTCACACTCCGCCCAGGCCATGGCGCAGTAGTCACCGTTACCCGAACACTCCATCAGCGTGCAATCGAACGTCTCCTCAATCTGCCGTCGCACTTCGGGAATCGATGCCCCCGGTTCACCGCCAGCCAGGATCCGCCGCAGGCCAAGGGTGCGCGGATCGATCCCGCGCTCGTCGAGCGCACGCGCGAAATGCAGCGGGTAAGACGCCGTACACAACAACGTATCGGCACCGGCAAAGCGGAACGCATCAACCAGGCGATCGGTCATATTGACGCCAATCGGAATCGAGGTGCCGATGGCCTCAAAAGCGTCGGCGTAGCTCGCTGCCACCACGAACGGGGACACCACCAGCGGTACGCGGCTGCCCGGCCGCAGACCGTTGGCCCAGAAAGCGCGGGCCGCGGATTCCCGCCACACGCCAACGTCGTGCACGGTCAGGCCGATGTAGGTCGGGCGTCCGGTGGTGCCCGAAGTGGAATAGACGCGACGCACGGCGTCCGGGGTGCAGGCGATGTGGCTGCCGAAAGGGGGCTCAGCCAGCTGGTTCTCGCGCAGCTCACTTTTTTCGGTGAACGGCAGCTTCTCCAGTTCGTCCGTTCCTTTGAGTGTCGCCGCATCGACGCCAAGGGCAGCGAACTTGCCCTGATAAAAGCGCGAATGCGCGCTCACATAGGCAAGCTGCGCCCGCAGGCGCTCATCGCTCAGAGCGCGCAGCCCAGCGCCATCGAGGCACTCGGCGTGTTCGTTCCAGTACGGCCGGCTCACGCCGTGGCACCTCGAGCGCCATCCACCCAGGCCTTGAGCAGCGCGATATCGGCATCTGCCGGCACTCGCGCCTCGGTCATGATGAAACCGACGCCTGCATCGGAAGGCGCGCTCAAAGGCTGGCGGACGGGTGCCTCGAGTCTCGAGATGCCCCACCCCATCAGCCCTGCCTGGTGAAAGCGCGCAATATTGGCCGCCGTGGTCACCACACCCTGCCAGGCCTCGTCGAACCCGGGATCAGCCTCTTCAAATACCAACACCAGCTGGGCCCCGGCTTCGCAGAACGCCTTGACCAGCTCGCCGAACGCGCCCCCCGCGCTCGTCATATCGACGCCGAACTGCGCCGCCAGCGTAGCGGGTCCGCTCAAACCGGCCACCAGCGCCGCCGAGTCAGCAAACGTTGCACGCAGACGTCGGCATGCCTCAAGGCTGGCGCCGAGCGGTCCCTGTGTGAGCATGGCAGCAGGATCCAGCACACCGTTGGATGCAGACGCGCGCTCGATGCCATCAGCACAGGCGACGACGATGCCATCGGCAGCGATCGCGCGCTGCAGTTCGCCGAGACCGTTTGCAAGCTGAGTCGGATCGACCAGAAAGTCTTCCAGCGGCCGGGCTGAGATCCGCGCCGCCACCTCGAACGCCAGCGGCACGACAACCCGGTGGTCACGGCCGCGCCCCTGCACGATCGCCCGGGCGCGCTTGACTGCAGCCCTCACGGCCGGAACGCCGGCGCCAAGGGCTTCGCGTCAGGCCACGAGCCATACAGGCCAAGGATGGCGTCGTCCGGTTTGCGCTGGTTCCACTCCGCCTCAAACTCAGCAAACGGCCGCCCGCGGGAAAGGCGTTCACGTCGGGCCTGCTCACGGGCGCCCAGGCTTGCCTCACGATCAACACGCCGACGCACGGGGTCCCACACAACGTGATAGACGTGCTCGGCGCTCCACGGTGAACACAGGCCTTTGATCAGATCCCGCTCAATCGATTCGACATCGCGCTCCAGCGGATCACCAAAACCTGCCCCTCCGGTGGAAAGCCCGATGGTGACCGTCTCATCACCCTGGATCGGCCGTGTCACCCGCCCGAAAGGCTCTGTCGCGAGCTCGCCGAACTGCCCATCGACCAGGCTCTGGAATTCAAGCGTGCTGTTTTCCAGATGGGCCAGCAGTTCGCTGACCCGCGTCCCGCGCAGAGACAGGCCGGGCACGGTTGGCGGCGCATAGCCACCGAAGATCGGCTGCGGCGTCTGGATCGTGGAGTTATCCGCGATCGCCATGAAGTACAGCGCCGGCACATGATGCGCGGCCCAGAACTGGGCTGTGCCGCAGCCGCCGCGGAATCGTCCGTGCCCGCCCGAATCCGGCCAGTGCTGGGAAAACGGAATGATCATCGGGAATTCGTTTTCAATGGACTCGACGTCCGGCGCACGGCCGAATGCGCACCAGGGAAATCCATAAGCGTCCATGCCGTCGCAGCACGAACGTGCCCCCTGCCCTTCAGTGTTGATGGGATAGGCAATCATGTCTGCAAAAGGTTGCTGCCACTGCGAGACGCCGGCAATGACCGTGGCGTTGCCGCCGTTGCCCATCGAGGCGGTCGCCTGCTGCCACTCGTAGGTCGGGAAGCGCGCCCGGGATATGCAGTTCGCCACCGCGCTCATCGCTCCGCTGCAGATCATGACCGCATTCGAGGTCGCCGCGCGGTCGGTCGGCGACAGACAGCTGGCCTCAGGAAACACAAAATCGATCGGCGCAAAGGTCGCGCTCGAGATCGGCAGATCGTGGAACACATACTCGTAGATGTAGTTGGCCAGATGCCCGACCACCGCCTGCGGGTGTGCGTTGTAGCTCGACAGGTTCTCGGGACTGGTACCGTCGAAATCGATCAGCATGCTGTCGCCGCGCTTGGTCACCGTCATGCAGCAGTTACGGATCAGACCGCGCAGGTTACCCGCAGCATCGGAGAAGGTGACACAGCGGTAGGTGCCGTCCGGCCAGCTCAGCAAACGTTTTCGAGCGCCTGTTTCGGCTTCATCGAGCATGCGCCGGAACAGACCGGTAACGAAGTCGATCCCTTCCCGCTCGCACATCTCGACGATGCGCATGCGCACGCGATCGGCCGTCGTGCAGCGGGCCTTGAGGTCCACCGTCACGTTCGCTTCCGCGCGGATGCCGAACGCGCGGAAGAGCTCGATGATGTCGTTGTTGATGCGGAAATTGCGCCCGATTTTCATCGGCGGCAGATTCATGCCCTCTTCGAAACGCGAGGTGGCCGAAACCGGCATACCGCCCGGCTCCTTGGCACCGGTCTCGGTGGTATGCGACAGCGCCGCAGTCCACGCGACCAGCCTGCCCTCGAAAAACACCGGGGTAATGGCGACCTGATCGGGGTTGTGGATCCCACCGTACAGGGCATCGTTCGTGTAGAAAATATCGCCGTCCTCGACGCCCGGATTATCGCTGTACCGTGCCAGGATGTACTTGATCACGATAGGCGGAATGATCGCGTGCAGGTAAGTGCCCGCCGAGGCGTTCACGAGGTCACCCGCGGCGTTGAACATCGCGACGATGGAATCACCCGCCACGCCCATCGAGCTGCGCGAAGAGCGCATGAAGATCTCGTAGCCCTCATCAAGAATATCTGCGGTGCGCTGCACCGCGATCTCGTAAGCGCCACGCGGCAGCGCGTCAGCGCAGGCACGCTCGTAGTCGCTGGCCGGCGTCACCTTCAGCGCCGCCAGTTTTTCTTCAACGGTCGGGATACTCACGCGGCTCTCTCCTGGCTGCTGTTGCTGTCGGCGGTGTACTCAAGCAGACCCAGACCCCTGTCGTCGATGCGGAAGCGCTGCCCCGGCGGCACCACAAGCGTGGTGAACTCAGCCTCGACCAGCGCAGGTCCGGTGAGCTCCATGCCTGGTTTCATGTCCTCGAAGCGGTAGACCCGGGTCATCACCCTGGCGTTCAGCTCCGGCCAGTAGGCCTCGCGCTCCCCCTTCCGCGCTGCGCCGGCATCCGACGTCCCCAGAGCCAGACGCGGCAGCTCGGGTTTGTCGGTCAGCACCGTGGCCTTGAGAATGATGTTGTCGAGATAGACGCCCCCGGGCCGGTGGATCACATGCGGACTGAAAGCCGCGGCAAACTCCGCTTCGAAGGCGTCGTAGATCTCCTGCATGTGATGCGGACTCTCAATGCGCACATGCGGCGACGACACCCGCTTCACCTGCACCTGCCCGCCGTAGAGCATGTCGAGCTCCACGGCATACACCACCTCGTCGAGGGCGAAACCCTCGGCAGCGATATCGATGCGCGCCTGCGCCACCAGCTCTTCCACCGTTTCGTTGAAGGCCGCGTAGTCCTCCGTCAGTCGCTCGGTGACCGGCTCCATGAACACCATACGTCGCGACTTCTCGTAGACATGCATGATGTCCATCACCGATGACCCTAATGCGCAGAACACCGGAGACAGCGGAAAAATCACCGCCAGCGTGACATCTGCGCGGAAGCCGGCAACGTGCGTCGGCCCGCCGCCACCGAAAGCGAAGACGGCGAAATCCTCAGGATGGTAGCCACGCAGGTGCACCTCGCGCTTGATCGCCGAGGCCATGTTGTTTTCCACGATGCTGCGGATCATGGCGGCGGCTTCGTCGACGCTCAGACCAAGCGGCCGCGCAATCTTTGTCTCGATTGCGGCGCGGGCCTTGGCCGCATTCAACGGCATGCGGCCCGCGAAATAGCTGTCCGGCGCGATGTAGCCCAGGACCACATCGGCATCGGTCACCGTCGGCTCCGTGCCACCGAGGTCGTAGCACGCCGGCCCCGGCATCGCGCCCGCGCTGCGCGGACCCACCTCCAGCCGGTTGAGCAGCGTGTTGACCGCAGCGATGGAGCCCCCGCCAGCGCCCATCGTGGTGCACTCCAGCATGGAGATCCCCACCATCCAGCGGTCGATGACCGGCCGGAATTCGTAGCTGCGCACGCCAGCATCGACCACCATGCCGACATCGAAGCTGGTCCCACCGACGTCGGCCGCGATGACGTTCTTATAGCCCAGCGCCCGACCGAAGTGATAAGCCCCCATAAGACCGGAAATAGGCCCCCCGTTATAAGTACGGGATGCGGTTGTTTTGAACATTTCCGCCGAGCCGCCCGTGTTGTGGGTGAGCAGGAAGGTCCCCCGATAGCCGCACTCGCGCAGCTTGTCCCAGGTCGCTTCCATCTCGAGCTTGATGGAGCGCTGCAGATACGCGTCCAGGATGGCGGTCATCGTGCGTTCGTATTCGCCGACCTTACCGACCACCTCATGCGACAGCACAACCGGCAGATAACCGACGTGATAGCCCTTGTACTCTTCGCGGATGATCTCGCGCACGCGCTTTTCGTGCGCGGGATTGACGAACGACCAGAGCAACGAGACGGCGATTGACCGCGCGCCGTTGTCGATGAGGTAGCGCAGCTTGTCGCGCACGTCGTCGTCATCCAGCGGGCGCAGCACGTGTCCTGCGGAGTCAACGCGCTCTTTCAGACCGACGATGAGATCGCGCGACACCAGCGGCTCCGGCTTGTGCTGGACCGCCATGTTGCGCCGCTCGCCGATCCGCAGCCCGTCACACCACTGGGCTCCGCGCCCGATCAATATCGCCTCCTGGTGGCCTTCCGTCGTCATCAGGCCCAGACGCGGACCGCGCCGCTCGATCAAGCGGTTCATGGCGACGGTGGTGGAGTAGCGCACCACCTCTATTTCAGGCAGCAGTTCCTCGACCTCCATATCAAGCTGATCAGCACCGTCCTCCAGGACGTTCATAAAACAGACCGACAGGTCGTACGGCGTGGTTGGTGCCTTGGCGATTACCCGCTGTTCATCAAAAGTCAGCACGAGGTCAGTAAAGGTGCCGCCCACGTCTATATCCACGCTTCTCATGCCTCGTCCTCCCCAGCGGGCCGCAGGTGGCCGTCGACCAGCTCAAGCTCTCCCGCCTGGACACGTTTCTTCAGGGCGTCCAGATCAAGCTCGGTGGTATTGGTGATCGGGTGGCCGGGTGGCAGATACTCCGTCTCGATCTGTACGCCACAGCCGGGACAGTAAAACTCCAGGATCCGGATCCACGCCGGATTCGGCGAGAAAGTGAACTCGCCCTCGATCAACGGCGGATGGACCTCGGCGGGATCGCGCTCTGCCACGAGCAGCGAGCGCTTGACGTTATCGCGCGCCGGTCCGAGCTCACGGGCACACTTGCCGCACACCCAGAGCTCGCGATCGAGGTCGAGATCAAGACGGTCACCCACATGCAGCATCCGACTCATCGTGTCTCCTCCCTTGTGAGCAACGCATCGCCAACCGCATCAACGACGAGCCGCCAGCCCGCGCTAACAAACCAGGTGAAGGTGCCGCCATCCACCACCAGAGGACCGTCCAGCGTGTGTCCTCGCAGCGTGTCGTGCGCATAAACAGGCAGCGTGCCGGACAGGCTGAGCGGCGACTGTCGCTGGCTATGCGGTTCAGGCACAGGGCCAACCGGGGGCTGCGGCAATTCAACCGCGCCCAGGGGGAAACGCGCATCCAAACGCAGCAGGCTGCCCTCTGCCACGCTCCGCACCAGCGCGGGCGCCACATCCTCCAGAACGCCCTCGATGCTGAACCGCTCGCGCGCAGCGTTCTGTAGGGTCCAGGCATAGCTGGCCATTCCCGGGTCAAAGCCCTCGCCCTGCAGATCGCGTCGCGCCTGTTCCAGCATCGCGCTGCCGGCCGCGCTCAGAGATTCCGGTTTACTGCCGTCCGTCAGCGCACGCTCGTACACATGGAGCACATCCGAGATAGCCGAGCCGTAGGCGGAAAACACTGTACCCAGCGCAAACAGCCGGATCCGGCGCAGCCCCAGAACCTCAGCGACCAGGCTGCCGAATACCGGGCCGTTGCCGCCGAAAGCGTAGAGCGTCACCTCACCGCTGCTGTCCCAGCTGACTTCGTCGATTGTCTGGCGTGCCAGATCCGCCATCATGCTCACCGCACAATCCACAATGTTGCGCGCCGCCGTCTTTGAATCGACGCCAAGGGCGTGCGCAACGTGCTGCTCGATAGCCGTGCTCGCCAGCGCCACATCCAACGCCCGTCGGCCGTCAAGAAATGCGTCCGGTGAAATCAGCCCAAGAACGACCAGTGCATCCGTGAGGGTTGCCTGCGTGCCGCCCAGTGCGTAGCAGGCGGGTCCCGGCGCGGCACCCATTGAGTCCGGTCCAAGGCGGACCGCGCCATTCTCTACCCGTGCAATGCTGCCGCCGCCCAGGGCATTTGAGCGCAGGACGGGCATGGGCATACGCACCGGGATACCAAAAATGTGACCCTCGCTGCGCATCTCCACCCGGCCGCTGGTTATCGCGCTGGCCTTGCCGGTCGTGCCGCCGATATCCATAGCCAGAACGCGCTGGTCATGGTTTGCGGCCGCCACGTGCGCCGAACCATGCGTACCGAACAGCGGGCCGGACTCGATGGTATCGACCGCTTTTGTCTTGCCAATCCGCGCGACGCCCCCGTTGAGATGACCGACGAGAAGGTCCCCCCGCCACTGGTGGTCCACCTTCAGCTGGTCTTCCGCCCTGAACAGGGAGTTCGCCAGCGCGTTGTGGACGTAGGCGTTGATCAGCGAATAGAACGTGCGCGACATATCGTCCGGCTGCATCAGCATTTCGCTGCCCGCCAGCGCCGGCACCGAGCCGAGAAAATGGTCCGGGAACTGCTCACCGATCACCTTGAGGACGTCTGCCTCGCGGCTGCCGTCGGGAAAAGCGTCGGCAAGACTGATACTGATCCGTCTTATCCCCTGGTCGATCAGCTGCTTGACGACCGCCACGATGGTGCCGCGATCCGCATCCGCAGGCAGTTCGGCAATGTGCTCGGCACGTATCAGAGTAGGAACAACGGTTGCTGCATCGGCCGGATCATCGGCGTAGAGATCTGCCGCATGCCCCGGACTCACGACGAGGCCGAGTTTCGGTCCGCGGCGTTCAGCGAGAACGTTGGAGGTAATCGTTGAAGACCAGCGGATCACCCGCACCTCTTCCAGGAATCTGCCGAGATCGGCGAACCCCAACCGCCCGGCCGCCTCAGAGAGGCTCTGCATGAATGACACGGTGACATCGTGCGGTGTTGACTCGACTTTAATCGTCAGTGGCTGCGTCCCGCCACTGACCAGGGTGTCGGTCATCGTTCCACCGGTGTCGACATCGACACAGTACATGGCTTTTTTCCTCTTCGAGAGTTCAGAACAAGTCGTAGGCAAAGCCGCGGCAGGGTAGCAGCGACCAGCCGCTAATCAAACGCGGACGCGGCCCGGACTGCGGAGCACTAATGCTCGAAGGCCCCTGAGCGGTCAGGTTGCGCGGCACACCAGTGCCGCCTCGCGGCTGCCCGCGCTTCAGGCGCTATCCGCTGACTTGCTCCGCAATGCTGACCACCAGTCCGATCAGTCCGCCGAATACGCCACCCCAGACCACCAGCCAGCCGAGATGCTGGCGGATCATGTCTTCGACGATGTCCTTGACCTTTCCCGGCGTCAGCTCGGCCAGCCGACTGTCGATGATCTGCTCAACCTGTGCGATAAGCCCGGCCGTAAAATCCTCGCCATCGTCGCCGTCGCTGCTGCCGCCGACGAGCTCGTCGAGAATACCCCGGAGCTTGGCGGTGACCGGACCTTTGAGCGGCTCGAGCGCCTTCCGGCCGCCGACCATGTTGAGCATATTGCCCATAGGGGATTCGACGATGGCGTCTGTCAGGTGCTCGAATATCCGATCGAAATCGACTCTGTCGGCAACCGCATCCGCAGAGAGCATGCCGTTGTTGGCGAAAAATCGCTCGATATGCTCGCGGGTAAAAAATTCCTGCACGATGAGCTGCTTGATGCCGGTCTTGAACTCCTCGAAGCGGGTCGGGATGACGCCTGAGCCGTAGAGAAACGGCACTTTCTCAAACAGCATATGAACCGCAATCCAGTTCGTGACACCGCCGGAGAGCGCGAACAGGCCGGTCATGAAAACCACGTCCCCATACGCTGGCGCGACAATGCCAGTCAGCGTGACACCAAGGGCGATCAGATTCGTCGCGGCGCTTTTATTCATGGTCACCACCTTCTTCCTCCCGCTCTGCTGCGCAGACGCCCGGGCGCGTGCCGCGCGGATTGTACCCAGCGTCACTCGGGAGCGTCATGAGCGATAGCAACGTCCTTGGTGCTGGTTTGTGAAGACCGTCACCGCCCGGGCTTAAGAGACTCCTGGCTGTCGCTCTCGTCTTCCGACTGCACTGGATTTAGGGCGGCCTCCTCCTCATTATTTAACGCCGCTGGCGCGTAAAGCCGCTGCAAGGCGGCGAGCTGCGCGTCACGTCGGGGCAGGCTGACCACCCGGCCGCGCGAATCGGCCAGGCTGGTGAACCCTCTGGCTTCGAGCGCCAACTCCAGCGCGGCAGGACAACGCCTCTGCCGGCATTCACTGGCGATCGCATCACCGTCGGTGCGCGCCCCCACCATCAGCAGAGCTGCGAGGGCCTGGTCGCGCTCCGGGCCAGATGTAGCAAGCTGGGATTGCCAGCGCGAAATCGCGGATTCAGCATTGCCTGCGCGCCAGTCAAGCACCCCGAGGACGCGCCCCACAGCGGATGAGCCGCTCGGAGCCTGTACACAGGCCTCTCTCAGGGCGGCCGACGGTTCGAGCACGTCCGCCTCCTGCTGCCATGCTTCAAAGCGGATCAGGCACACGAGCTCCAAGGCAGCCGGATTGTCCCCCTGCCGCGTCAGGCCGCCCAGCGCCTCCTGCTCTGCGTGAGAAAAATCCCCTGCATGCAGCAGTGCCCGCGCGAGCAGCACATGATCCTGCACATAGGTTCTTTCCCGCTCTTTGCTCGGAAGAAAGACCACGCTGACACCCGTCAGCAGCACAATAACGCCGAGCCGTCCGAGACGGATGCCGCCGCTGAAACAGGTCAGCGCGCCGCCTGAGAGAACCGCCGCCAGCGGGATTAAGGGCAGACGGAGATCAGAGCTGACATAGGACAGCAGAAGCCCGGCGATGTAGGCCGCAAGGATCGGATTCAGCAGCGCCGCGGCGCTCCGGTTGTGGGTCGCCAAACCTGCCCAGCCGAGTAAACCCGTGCACAGCAGCACGCTCCAGCACAGCGGATTAAACCGCAGCCAGGGTGAGAGATTGCGATGGAAACTGTAGGTTTTGCTGCTGGACTGCTCGAAGTTATTCAGCAGGTAGAAACTTTTTCGAGCGAGCAGCTCGAGCCACGCCAGCGGCGCCACCGCGATCTCAGCGACGACGGCAGCGCGCCAGTAGCGCGCTGCCGCATCTGCGGTCACCGGTTGGTCGGGGAACGCAGCCTGCAAGCCGCGCTCTGCCTCGAGACGTTGGAGATCCTCCGCAGCTTCATTTCCTGCTCCACTCTCCGTCGGCACAAAGTAGCGGCCGTCAGCGTCAGTGCGATTGGCCGCCCACAGATGGAAACTGCTTTGCCAGGGCAATACACGGAACTCGCCAGACAGCTGCATGTTGATCAGTCCCATGCCCCCACACAGGAGCGCGACGGGCAGAGCGGCGGCACACGCGCTGACCACACGCGCCTGCCAGCTGACGGCGCGTCTCCAGCTTGCCCAGAACAGGAAAGCCATTAACACAGCGAAAAGCTGCGGTCGGGTGAGTGCGGCCAGCGTCAGCAGGCTCGCTGCCAGACTCAGCCAGCCCACAGTAGTAAGCCAGGTGCGCGGCGACACTGTGCGCAGAGCCGCCGCGATCCCGCCCAGCATCAGAGCGATAGCCAGGGTGATATCAAGCGGGTCGACAGCGAAATGCAGCACGACGGGATGACAGGCGAACAGCACGAACGCGAGCCAGCCGGCCATCCCCGAACGCCACAGCTGCCGCGCCAGCCCCATCGCCATCACGCTGCTAGCAAGGTGCAGCGCAACGTTCAGAACGCGCGCCGATGAGGGAACATCCGCCGGCGCCACCCCTACCTTCACCATCAGCGCCAGGACAGCGGGATAGACCGGCGCCCTGGATAACGGTTCCGATGGAAGCTCGCCTCGTGCGATCCTCAGCGCGAGGTCGACAATCCGCTGACCATCAGGTGGCGGGAACATACCGAGAGGAGTCCCGCCATACCACAGCGCGAAACCGACCACGTAAGCCAGCACGCTGCCTGCCAGCAGCAGGCCGAGTAGACCCGCACCCTGCGCAGCTGCATTAGCCCCTGTTCTCGTCATATCAGGCAGACAGGCCCACTGGCAGGTTGTACACAGAAACCGTCGTGGCTGGCAGGATCATCAGCATGGAAAACCAATCACTTGGAAGGGCGCACACTATGCAGGAATTCACAGGCAAGGTCGCGGTGATCACCGGCGGCGCCAGCGGGATCGGACTCGCCGTCGGGCGCGCGCTGGCAGCGCGCGGCGCGAAGCTCGTGCTGGCGGATATTGAGGAGGCTGCCCTTGAGGGCAGCACCAGGTCACTGCAGGAGAATGGGGCCTCGGTTATCGGCGTCGTTACTGACGTCACCGATCGCGCGTCAGTTGAAGCACTCGCAGAGCGCGCCTGGTCGCATTTCGGCGCCGTGGATCTGGTCATGAACAACGCTGGCGTCGCTGTCTTCGGCCCCACCCAGGAGATGACTCATCAGGACTGGCAGTGGTCCCTGGAGGTCAATCTCTGGGGGCCGATCCACGGTGTGGAATGCTTCGTGCCACGCATGATCACGCAGGGACGCGGCGGGCACGTGCTGTTCACGGCGAGCTTCGCCGGTCTGGTACCGAACCGCGAGCTGGGTCCCTACAACGTCACCAAGGCCGCCGTAGTCGCGCTCGCCGAGTCCCTGCGGAAGGACGTGCGCGAACACGACATCGGGGTCTCTGTGCTGTGCCCGATGCGGGTTACCAGCAATATCGATTTCAGCGCGCGCAACCGGCCAGCCTCACGCGGCGGGCCCACCGCCAACCGCACCTACACTGAAGAAGAACGCGCCGCTCTGGACGGCCGCATGCTTGACGTGGAACCCGTCGCCGAGCTGGTCCTGGAGGCCATACTGCGCAACGACCTTTACATCCACACCCATCGTGAAGCCGAGGCCTACTTCGCGCAGCGCAGCGATCGCATCACACAGGCGTTCCGCCACGCCATGTAGCGAACAGGCGCGGCGGCGATGCGAATCAGGCGACTTCGTAAGCCTCGAGCTTGGGCGCGGCCATCTCCTCAAAGAAGCGATCGCGCGACCACGGCCAGCTCGCCGGGACGCCATTTTTGTCCAGATACCAGCTGCGACACCCGGTCGCCCAGATCGAATGCCTCGCGGCCTCTGAGCGCGCGGCCTCGAAGTCCTCGGTCGCGGCTCGACTGGCGCTGATCTCGCGGCACGCACCCTCGCGCAACTGTCCGAGAAGTTGCAGGATGTAGTGCACCTGATGCTCCGCGATCTGGATCAGTGAGAAGTTGCCCACCGGGCCATTGGGCCCGTTGAGCATGAAGAAGTTCGGAAACTGCGGGATCGAGATCGAGAGATAGGCGACCGGGTGGTCGGCCCACACGTCGTCCAGGTTGATGCCATCGCGGCCAAGCACGGTGGTCGGGCGGATGAAGCTGTCAGCACGGAAACCGGTGGCGACGACGAGCACGTCGAGCTCCCGCAGTTCCCCGTCTGCCAGCCGCACCCCGTCCGGTTCGATGCCCGCTATCGGCGTGGTCACCAGGTGCGCTTCCGGGCGCTGGATCGCGCTGTAGAAGTCGCCCGAGAAAATAAGCCGCTTGCAGCCCGCCCGGTAATCGGGGCGCAGCCTTTCGCGCAGCTGCGGATCCCTGACGTTATCCTCAAGGTTGGCCAGACAGGCGTCTTCGATCTCCTTCATCTCCGTTGAGTCGGCGTCAATCACGGCGTTGGAGAAGCGGCGGAAATCCTCGTTCACTTCCGCGCGCAGCGCCTCCAGCCGCGAGGGATCCGAGCGGAAAGCCGCCTTGTCGTCCTCGCTGTAGGTCACGTTGTCGATGGGCATAATCCACTGGGCGGTGCGCTGAAACAGATCAAAGCGCGCGCATTTATCGGCCAGCGCGCCCGTAATCTGGATCGCGGTCGAGCCGGTGCCAATCACGCCGACGCGTTTCCCTTCAAGGGGAACCGAGTGGTCCCACTCGGCGCTGTGAAACCAGCTGCCGGCGAAACTTTCCAGTCCCGGAATATCGGCAACATGGGGATGATGCAGCACGCCGGTCGCCGCAATGACCGCGTCAGCGATATCCTCGCGGCCGGTCGAGGTACGGATCTGCCACCGTCCGTTTTCGAAAGCGCAGTAAGGGACGGCTTCGTTGAAGCGGACACAGGGGAGCACGTCGTACTTCTCCGCAACATGCTGGAAATAGGCATGGATCTCCGCACCACCCGCGTAGGTCGAGCTCCACTCGGGGTTAGGCTCGAAGGAATAGGTGTACAGATGCGCGGGCACGTCGCAGGCGATGCCGGGGTAAGTGTTCTCGCGCCAGGTACCTCCGATGCGGTCACCTTTCTCATAAATGACGAAGTTTTCGAACCCCGCCTCGCGCAGCTTGATCGCCGAAAGAATCCCGGCCATGCCGGCGCCGATAATCACGACACGGAATTGTTCGTGTTGCTGTTTGCTCATATCTCGCTCCTCTCCTGGCGCAGCCCGCTGACCGGCCGAAAGCCTCAGTCGGCGTCGATGGCCGACGTTCGAAGCGTGTAATGTTAAGCCACCGTGGGAGCGCATGCTGCGTTCGAACTTTCTGTGCTGTCACTCCATTCGACCTTGGCGCTGTCGCCTCCCTATACTCCCGGGCATGAGTTTTCACGAGCACGAGTCCGCCGATAGGTCCTTCTCCCGCACCCGTCATGCGGCGCTCGCGCGGCATCTCGCGCTGTGGCTCTCGTCTCTCCTGCTGGTGGCCTGCGCCACCACCCCCCCTAAGAAGCAGAGCGACCTGTGCGCGGTGTTTGATACCTACCCGGAGTGGTACGACTACGCGGAACAGGCGGAGCGCCGCTGGGGCACACCGAAGCACATCCTCATGGCGTTCGTCCGCCACGAATCAAGCTATCGCGAAAACGCCAAGCCGCCCTTCGAATGGTTCCTGTTCATTCCGCTCGGCCGTGCTTCCTCGGCCAAGGGCTATGCGCAGATCCAGGACCCGGCGTGGAAGGACTACAAGGCCGAGCGCGGCGGCCTGTTCCGCAGCCGCGGTGATATGGAAGACGCTCTGGACTTCATCGGCTGGTACAACGACAAAAGCCATCGGGAGCTGGGACTGGCCAAGACTGATGCGAAAAATCTGTACCTGGCTTACCACGAAGGCCGCGGCGGCTACCGCCGCGGGACGTACAAGAAGAAAGCCTGGCTGGTCAAAGTGGCCGGTCGGGTGGCATCGACCGCAGCATCCTATTCAGCGCAGATGAAGCGCTGCGAAGAGCGCTTCCGCTGCCGTCACTGGTACCAGTTCTGGCCTTTCTGCAGCTGAACTACCAGCGCGCACGCCAGACCTCGATGGGACAGAACGTCTCGTCAGCGGGGTAGCGCGCCGCGGTATCTTTACGTAACGCGCCGTCTGACAGGGGTAGACCTGGCGGATTGTCGTACGGCCGTTTACAAGCGAGATATGCCCGCTTTCCGGTAACCCTTCCCGCCCCTGCGTATACTGCATCCGCCCACCCCGGAGGTTGTTCATGAGCGATTTGATAGAGGAGCTGAAAGCCCTGGTCGACGAGCACGGCGTGCTGGCCGGCGCGGCAGTCAGGGAACGGATGATCCACGTCTGGTACGCGCGCCCCATCGAAGCGCAGTGCATCGTCCGCCCCACCACCACCGCCCAGGTCGCAGCCGTCCTGCGTCTGTGCCATGAGCGCGGTCAGAGCGTGATTCCGCACGGTGGGCTGACCGGCCTGGTGCAGGGATGCAACGTCTCTGATACCGACGTGGTCCTCTCGCTTGAGCGCATGAACCAGGTGGAGGACATCGACACGGTCGGACGCACAATGACCGTGCAGGCCGGGGTGCCGCTACAGGTCCTGCAGGAAACCGCTGCTGAGCACGGGCTCATGTTTCCATTGGACCTCGGCGCGCGGGGCTCCTGCCAGATCGGCGGCAACGTCTCGACCAATGCCGGCGGCAATCGCGTCATCCGCTACGGCATGACCCGCGATAACGTGCTCGGGCTCGAGGCTGTGCTGGCCGACGGCACTGTCGTCACGTCGCTGAACACTATGATCAAAAATAACGCCGGCTACGATCTCAAGCATCTGTTCATCGGCACCGAAGGCACGCTCGGCATTGTCACGCGGGTGGTGATCCGTCTGCGCGAAGCGCCGCGCAACCTCTCCACGGCTTTTGCCGCTTTCGACAATTTTCCGCAGGTCACGCGCTTTCTGCGTTTCATCGACCGAGAACTCGGCGGCGCGCTGTGCGCCTTCGAAGTGATGTGGCAGGACTACTACGACCTCGTCACCACCCCACCGGCAGACAACACCCGCCCGGTATCCGCTGACTTTCCGGTGTATGTGCTGATCGAATCGCTGGCGGGCGCCCATGCTGGTGAAAACGAGGCATTCGAACAGGTCATGGCGGACGCCATGGAGCAGGGGCTGCTCGCAGATGCCGCCGTGGCTCGCTCGGAAAACGACCGCAAAGCCATGTGGCGGATCCGCGATTCGGTAGAACATTTCTTCCGGCATGGCCCGGCCTTCCTGTACGACGTCAGCCTCGGGATCCGCTACATGGATGACTACGTCAACGAGGTCAAACGGCGTCTGCGCGCGCGCTGGCCGGATCACCACTGTTTCACCCTTGGCCACATCGCCGATGGCAATATCCATTTCGCTATCGCCGTAGGCTCGGACAGCACCGAGGCGCACGCCGAGGTCAATGCCTGCGTATATGAACCTCTCGCGCCAATCGGTGGCTCCGTCTCGGCGGAACACGGCATCGGCACTGAGAAACGCGCTTACCTTTCGCTCAGCCGCAGCGCGGATGAAATAGCCCTCATGCAGCGCCTGAAAACGGCGCTGGACCCCAAGGGCATCCTCAACCCCGGGAAGATCTTCGCCGCGTAAAGCACGCTGGCGGCGCACCGACACCGGGTTACTAACGCTCTGAAATTCCTGGTATCAACTTTCCTGACTGCGAGGCGAAACCATGAACAGTCCGCCAGGTGCCACGCTCGGCATCGTGCTCTCCACCGCCACCGGTGAAACGACCGCGCAGCTGCTCGAACTGGGTGTTCACGCCGAGGCCCGCGGATTCGATGCAGTGCTGGTCAACGAGGCGCGTGCCGACGCGCTGGCCATTGCGCTGGCCATCGCAACCGCGACCACGCGGGTCATCGTCGGCACCAACATCGCCAACATTTACTTCCGGCACCCGTTTCTGTGCGCATCGAGCGCCCGCGCGATTGCTGAACTGAGCGGCGGGCGGCTGATGCTCGGCCTCGGCATGAGCCATCGTGAGCTGCTCAAGAGCCTCGGCATCGACATGGGTGACGCGCGCGCGACACTACACGATTACGTCTCCCGTGTACGCGCCGCACTTAATGGCGAGGGCGGCAGCAGTACCTTCAAGGCCATGGCCTCGAGTTTCCCGGTGCCCGTGCTGGTAGCGGGAAACACCACCGAAAGCGCCATCGTCGCGGGCGAGACCGGGGACGGGCTCATGCCGTTCCTTTCTCCGCGCAGCTATCTCCCGAGCCTGGTCCAGGCTGCACGCCAGGCGGCAGGACCGCGGAGGCTCCCCGAATTCCGCTGCGTGATGAGCATTCCGACCTTCATCAGCGAAGACGCCGCGGCGGCGCGCTCTGCCGCACGCTACAACCTGGCCTTTTTTGCGCAGCTGCCCAACTACCGGCGCCAGTGGCGCCGCGCGGGGTTCGGCGCCGAGATGGACACGATAAGGACCTTGTGGGCAGCAGGCGATCGCCGGGCAGTGGCGGCCGCCATCCCCGATGCGCTGGTGGACGAAGTCTGCGTCAGCGGTAACGCGGCAGCCTGTCGTGACCAGCTCGAGGCCTTCCGCGCTGCCGGCGCCGATCTTCCTGTGCTTGCCGTCAGTCCGGTCAACACCGACCGCCTGAGCGCCACCCACGCAGCCATTGATCTGTTAGGCACCACCTGACCCGGCCGACCAGCCCGCTGGACGACCAGGAATCCGCGTCGGACCATAAAAAAATCGAGAGGGAGAAACGCAGCATGATCATCGATAACTACAGCAGCTATGACGGCCTCGGACTGGCTGAGCTCGTCAAACGGCGCGAGGTCTCGCCCGAGGATCTCGTCGACAGCGCGCTCGACGCGATAGAACGCCTGAATCCCGAGATCAACTGCGTTGTCCAGCAGCTGCGCAGCATGGCGCTGCGCGAGATCCGACAAGGTCTGCCGACCGGGCCCTTCCATGGCGTGCCCTTCCTGGTGAAGGAGTTCGGCATGCACTTCAAGGGCATGGTGACAACCGCAGGCTCACGCCTCGCGGCGGGTGTCCGCTTCGACAGTGATACCGAACTCATGCGTCGCTGCCGTCAGGCGGGGCTGGTCACCATCGGCACCACCACGACACCGGAAATGGCTTTCAATGCCAACTCTGAAGCGCTGGTTTACGGTCCGACGAGGAACCCCTGGAATCTGGGCCATTCCGTCGGCGGCTCGTCCGGCGGAGCGGGGGCAGCGGTGGCCTCCGGCATGGTGCCGCTGGCTCACGCCAACGACGGCGGCGGGTCGATCCGGATCCCGGCGGCCTGCAACGGTGTCGTGGGCATGAAACCTTCCCGCGGTCGCACGCCGACCGGACCGGACGCCGGCATTTTTCTTTGGGGCCTGGCCATCGAATTTGCCGAGACCAGGACCGTACGCGACTCTGCCGCACTGCTCGACGCACTTGCCGGCCCGGACGACGGTTATTACTACCTGGCACCAGCGCCGCGACGCAGTTTCCTCGCCGCCGCGATGACACCACCCGAGTCGCTGCGGATCGGGGTCATCGACAAGCTGCCCGGCACCGCCCGCGCGGCGAAAGAAAACCGCGACCGCCTGGCCGATACCTGCAAACTGCTGGAAGACCTGGGCCATCGATGTGAGCCGGTGACATTGAAATACGACGCCGACGCCTTCAACGAGTCGTCAGTGCGCCTGTGGGCAGCGACGCTTGGCTTCTTCATGGAGCAGTTCGCACAGATCACGGGGCGGAAAATCAACGCCAGAACGGTGGAGCGTGTCACCCTCGAGGTCTATCGCTATGCGAAGACGGTGACAGCTATCCAGATGGAAGGGGCCATGGCGGTACAGAACGCGGTCTCCCGTGTGGTCGGCGCAGCGATGCGGCAGTACGACGTGCTTCTGACCCCGGGTCTTGGCCGTGATGTCGCCCGTCTTGGCGAGCTGGACCAGAATGCACCTGATCTCGACGCCACGGGGTGGTGGCAGCACATGATGCACGACTACACGCAGTTCACACCGCTGTTCAACACGACAGGCCAGCCGGCGCTCATGCTGCCGCTGTGGCAGGCACGCTCCGGCCTCCCGCTCGCCATGCAGTTCGTTGGCCGTGCAGGCGACGAAGAGACGCTGTACAGCCTCGGTGGCCAGCTCGAGCAGGCGCTGCCCTGGTCCGGCCGCCGCCCGGCGCTGTACGCCTGAGACCGCGCGAACGAGCCACCCCGTCCGAGGAGAACACAATGCGTCTGCCCCCTATTCAGGAAAGCGATCTCAACCCTGCGCAACGCGCGGTCTTTGACGCCATTCAGGCCAGTCCGCGCGGCAGTATCGGTCTAATCGGCCCCTTCGGCGTATGGGTGCGTGCGCCACAGGTCGGCGGTCGCATTCAGTCTCTCGGCGCAGCAGTCCGCTACGAAACCAGTCTTGCGGATAACGTCCGTGAAGTCGCCATCTGCACCGTCGGCCATTTCTACCGCGCCCGCTTCGAGTTCGCTGCGCATCGTGAGATGGCCGAGGCCGCCGGCGTTGACAGCGCTGCACTCGAACGGCTGCGGCTCGACCAGCCGCCGGGCTTCGGCGGCGACGAGCATATTGCACATCGGGTTGCGGGCACCTTGCTGCGCGAACACCGTCTGCCGGACGCGCTGTACGCGGAAGCGAGCGCGGCTTTCGGCGAGGCGGGGCTGATCGAACTCGTGTCCACAGTGGGCTATTACTGCCTGGTGTCATTTACCCTGAACACTTTCGAAGTGCCGCTCTCCCCCGGCATGGTCGACCCCTACCCCGAGTCCATCTGAGCAGAGTCCGAAGGAACACCGCATGCGCCACGATTACGAAACCATTTCCCACGAGCGGGTCGGCGACCACGTCATGCTGCTCTACCTTGACCGCCCACAGCGCGCGAACGCCATGAACACGCAGATGGGTCTCGACCTGCGGGAGCTCTTCATGGAACTCTATGTTGACCAGGAAGATCTGCGCTGCATCGTCGTTACCGGCCGCGGCGAGAAGATTTTCTGCGCCGGCGGCGACCTCAAGGATCGTAACGGCATGACCGACGCCCAGTGGCAGCACCAGCACGCCATCTTCGAGCAGATGGTGCGCCATATGCGTGAATGCCCGATCCCCATCATCGGTGCGATCAACGGCGCAGCTTTCGGCGGTGGCTGCGAATTCGCGCTGTCCTGCGACTTTCTCTATGCCGCCGAACACGCGCGCTTCGCTCTGACCGAGATCACCCTCGGCATCATGCCGGGCGCCTGCGGCACGATTAATCTGCCGCACGCGGTCGGTGAGCGTCGCGCCAGGGAGATCATCTACACCGGCCAGCCGTTCAGCGCGGCCGACGCTGAAGCCTGGGGCCTGGTGAATCGCGTCTGTCCAGCGGAAGAACTGTTGCCGCAGACGCTGGAAACTGCTGCGCGAATTGCGCGCAACGCGCCGATCTCAGTGCGTCAGGCGAAGAAGTCGACCGGCATTGCCACCCAGATCGATCGAAGCTCGGCATACCAGTTCGAGCTTGAGGCCTACAACCGAATGGTGCCGACAGAAGATCGGCTCGAGGGCGTGCGCGCTTTCAATGAAAAGCGGACGCCGGTATTCAAAGGACGTTGAAGTCCGAGGAGTGCAACCTATGAAGCAGCAACCCGATGTATGGATCCGTGAAGTGGGTACGCGCGATGGCCTGCAGAGTATCGCGACCATTTTCCCGACGGCGGCCAAGGCCGAGTGGATCGCGCGCGAGGCGCGCGCCGGCATTCCCGAGATCGAGGTCGGCTCCTTCGTACCGCCAAAGCTGCTGCCGCAGATGGCCGATACAAAGGAGGTTGTCGCGCAGGCAACCATGATCGAGGGACTGCACGTCTCTGCCCTGGTACCGAATCTGAGAGGGGCCGAAAACGCCATGGCCTCGGGTGTACATCAGATAAACTACGTCCTGTCGGTATCCGAGGCGCACAGTCAGGCCAACGTCCGTCGCAGCGTGAGCGAGGCCATTGCCGAATTCGGCCGCATCATCGAGTTCCGCGCGGCGCACCCGGAGTATCACCATGTCCGGGTTGCGAGCGGTGTCGCGACTGCATTCGGCTGCACGATTTCAGGCCCGGTGGCACTGGACGATGTGCTGCGCGCAGCGGAGCAGCTGCTCGCCCTGGGCGCGGACGAACTCGCTGTCGCGGACACCGTCGGTTACGGCAACCCGGCACAGTGCCGACGCATCCTCGGTGCGGTCCATAAACTTGCGGGGGACATTCCGGTGGGTGCACATTTCCATGACACGCGCGGCCTCGGCCTAGCCAATGTCGACGCCGCGCTGGAGGTCGGGATCCGTCGCTTCGATTCCTCGCTGGCCGGCCTGGGCGGATGCCCCTATGCGCCTGGCGCCTCGGGCAACATCGTGACCGAGGACCTGGTCTTCATGCTTGAAGCGATGGGGATGCGTACCGGGGTCGACCTGGACCAGCTGCTGGCAGCGCGCGAATTCATGTCCTCCAACCTGAACGGTGAGCCTACTCATGGCGCGTATGCGCAGGCCGGCCCGCCGAAGGGCTTCATCGCCGCTTCACAGGCGGCCTGACCGACGCTGAGCGCATGGCCGCCTGTCCCGGTAGTGTGACCTGACCCAGCAGACTCGGAGAACGCCCCATGGATCTCTCACTCGGCCCTCACTACGAAGAATTCCGCGCCAAGGTGCGCGGTTTCCTCGACGCGCACGCGGCAACCGCACCGCGGGGCATTCTCAACCTGCGCGCACCCGAAACGCTGGCGTGGCAGAGGACCCTGATCGAAAACGGCTACGCCGGCCGCACGATCCCGCGTGAGTACGGCGGTTATGGGGCGTCAGCCGACATCCTCGAGATGCGCATCATTGCCGAGGAGTTTGCCAGCGCTCAGATCCCACAGGGCCTGGCCGGTCAGGGGATCACCATGCTGATCCCGACCCTGCTCGAATTCGGCACTGCGGCGCAGCGCGAACAGTTCATCGCACCGACGCTGCGCGGCGAGCTGATCTGGTGCCAGGGTTATTCAGAGCCGAATGCCGGCAGCGACCTCGCCAGCCTCAAAACCCATGCTGTCCTCGATGGCGATGAATGGGTCATCAACGGTCAGAAGATCTGGACCAGCACTGCGCACCTCGCGGACTGGATGTTCTGCCTGGTGCGCACCGAGCCGGACAAACCGAAACACGAGGGGATCAGCTTCCTGCTGTTGCCCATGAGCACACCCGGGATCGAAGTGCGCCCGCTGGTCACCATGACCGGCGACGCCAGCTTCAATGAAGTCTTCTTCACCGATGTGCGCGTCCCGGCCGGCAAGATCATCGGTCGCCGCGGCGACGGATGGAAAGTCGCTAACACCCTTCTCGGTCATGAACGCGGCATGCTCGGCAATCCCAATCTCACTCTGCAGCGCTTCAATGCGCTGGTCGAGCTGATGCGCGAAGAGACCCTTGACGGTTCACGCCTGATCGACAACCCCGTCTGGCGCGAGCGTCTGATGCAGATCCAGGGACGCATGATGGCGCTGCGCGCGAACGACCTGCGCCTGCTCTCCGCCCGGGCGAACGGCGCCACAGCGCCACTGGCGGCAATGGTCGTCAAACTGCAGGGCACCGAGCTGCGCCACGATCTCGAAGGTCTGGCCATTGACGCGCTCGGTGAGCTGGGCGTGCTCTATCGCGGCAGTCCGCTGCTACGGGACAGCGGTTACTGGCAGCAGCATCACATGTATTTCCTCGGTCTCATCATCGGCGGCGGCACGTCGCAGATCCAGAAAAACATCATCGCCGAACGCGGGCTCGGCATGCCGCGCGAACCCAGACCCGCAGGCAGGTAAAGCCATGGATTTCGGACTATCACCCGATCAGGTCCTGCTGCAGGACACCCTCACCCGCATGCTGGCAGAAAAGGCGCCGCTGGAGCGCGTCCGGCGTTATGCCGAGCAGAACGAAGATCGCGCCAGGGATGTCTGGGACGCAACCGTGGAACTCGGCCTGTCTGGACTGGTAATCGAAGAGGCTTACGGCGGCGCCGGACTCGGCCTGGTTGAAGCCGCGCTCGCTGCGGAAACGCTGGGCGCTCATGTTGCCCCCGTGCCTTTTATCGCGACAGGTGTCGTTGTCCCGCTCGCCCTTCAGGAAGGCGGCAGCGAGGCGCAACGGGACCGCTGGCTGCCGCGCCTCGCCAGCGGCGCCTGCATCGCAGGACTCGCGCTCAGCGAACACAGCGGCGCGCGTGAGGATGCGCACATCATCAGCGAACAGGACCGCTTGAGCGGCCGCGCGCTGTTCACGCTGGACCATGCCGCTGATGCCTATCTGGTGGCAGACACGGTCGGTGCGCTGTACCTGGTAGAGGCGCATGCTGCAGGACTCACGCGGACAGACCTGGTAACGGTTGACCGAAGTCGTCGCACCGGCGAACTCTGTTTTAACAATACGCCTGCAGAACGCCTGGCCGGGAGCGACGCGGCTCTCACCCGGCGCTGCCTGGATCGCGCCCGCGTGCTGCTGGCGGCCGACACGCTGGGTGCCGCGCAACATATGCTCAACGCGGCCGTGGACTACTCCAAACAGCGTGAGCAGTTCGGCCGGGTGATCGGCTCCTTCCAGGCGGTGAAACATATGTGTGCGGAAATGGCCGCCGCGCTGGAACCCTGCCGCGCCATGGTCTGGTACGCCGCCTATGCGCTTGAAGCCCTGCCCGACGAAGCACACCTCACGGCCTGCCACACCAAGGCGCACCTGTCTGAGGTGGGCAAATCTGTCGCCAGAACGGCCACGGAGGTCCACGGCGGCATGGGCTTCACCGACCTGCTGGGGCTGCATTACTGGTTCAAGCGGATCGGACTGAACCGGCAGCTGCTCGGCAGCCCGGAACGGCTGCGCCACGAGGCCGCCCTGGCCCAGGGACTCGTCGACGGCATCGGGGAGACCTGAGCGTCTCGCACGACAACCGATTTTTCTGCTTGCGGGAGGAGCACGCTGTGCCGAACACCATCATCAGCTCACATCAACACCACACCGCACGGCACACAACCCACTATCTCGCTGCCGGCCCCGAAGACGGCCCGCTGCTGATATTCGTCCACGGCTGGCCTGAGCTTTCCCTCAGCTGGAGACACCAGCTGCCGGTCTTCGCCGGCCTTGGCTTCCGCGCGATTGCGCCGGACATGCGCGGCTATGGACACTCGAGCAACTACGACTCTCATGGCGCTTACGCCCAGCGCCACGTCGTTGAGGACATGCTGGAGCTGCTCGATGGCCTGGGTCGCGAGCGCGCCGTCTGGGTAGGCCATGACTGGGGCAGCCCGACCGTATGGGCACTGGCGCGGCTGCATGCCGATCGCTGCCATGCTGTCGCAAGCCTCTGCGTGCCCTATTACGCGCTCGACAACGGAATCGAAACGCTTGTGGGCCTCGTTGACCGTCAGCTTTATCCCGAGGAGGAATATCCTTACGGACAATGGGACTACATGCGGTACTACGAAGAGAGCTTCGAGCAGGCCACCGCCGTGTTCGATGCCGATCCCTATCTCACCGTGAAACTGCTCTTTCGCAAGGGCGACCCCGCTGGTCAGGGCGCCCCTGCGTTCACTTCCAACGTGCGCCGCAACGGCGGCTGGTTCGGGCCGCTGCCTGCGGCGCCGGATATGCCGCGTGACCCCGACGTAGTCACTGAAGAAGACCTCGCGATCTACGCCGAGGCGCTGAAGCGCAATTCATTTTTCGGGCCTGATTCCTACTACATGAATCATGCCGACAACGCCGCATTGGTCGCCGGCACACCTGACAAACTGTCGCTGCCCGTGCTCTTCCTCGGCGCGCGTTACGACTACGTATGCGAGACGGCGACCTCGGGTCTGGCCGAGCCCATGCGGGAACGCTGCTCAGACCTGACTGAATTTCTCATCGACAGCGGCCACTGGATGGCGCAGGAGCGGCCGCACGAAGTGAATGCCGCGCTCGCGAGCTGGCTCAGCAGGAAGGTTCCGGGCGTGTGGCCTCAATGCGGCCAGCCTGGCGACTGACCGTCATGCGCTGTCAGCCAGCAGCAATCATGACTGAGGTAAAACCGTTGGTGTCTGCGTGTGAGAACTCACCGTGTTCGCTCTTGTGTCGATGCACAACGGAGACGAACTGCGTGTAGTGGTGATAGGCCGGCGACGGCAGGTTTTCGATGGTGATCGGCTTGCCGTTCAATCCCGGCATCAGCTTCATCTGAACCTCCGAGTCCGGAACAGAGAAACGGATCTCCTGGGCGCTGCGGGTCACCTGCAGCGGGACTCGCGCCTGCGCGACGGTGAATTTCTTGAAGCCGCCGAAGGCTACCGGGTAGATACGCTCGAACGCCTCGGTCTGCGCCGCACTCAGACTGTCGTCGAGAGAGATGCGCACCCACTTGCCCATTTCGAACGTTGCGAGGAAGCGGATCCCCGACAGATCGGCATCGTCGATATGTCCTTCGGTGATTTCGATGAGCCGGTTACCGTTGCATTGGTTTTTGGTTTTCAAGCCAAAGTTGCAGGGACACGGGATCGGGCAGCCGCAGCACTCGGCAACGTCGGCTTTCAGCGCCCAGCCGGGCGCTGCGACCGCCGCCGTGTTAACCAGTCCAGAGGTCACGGCCGCCGCCCCCAAAAGATAAGAAAACTCTCGGCGATTCATGCTTGTTGCTCCTGTGTTCGCAGTGCTACGGAGGCAGCCCTGATCGATTCGACAATGAAGTGGTATCCCGTACAGCGACAGTAGTTGCCGGAGATGGCGTGACGGATCTCAGCTTCCGACGGGTCCGGGTTGGCGGTAAGTAACTGTACAGCGGACAGGATCATGCCGGGCGTGCAGAAGCCGCACTGCAGGCCCTGATGATCAGCGAAGGCTTGTTGCACCGGGTGCAGACGATCGCCATCGGCCAACCCTTCGATTGTGACGACCTCGGCGTGGTCCACGTCCAGCGCCAGAAGACAGCATGACTTCATGGTTTCGCCATTGACCATCACCGTGCACGCACCGCAGCTGCCGGTGCCACAACCCAGATGCGTACCGGTGAAACGCAGTTCGTCGCGCAGAACTTCGACCAGCGCCGCGCGCGTGTCGACGAGCAGCTCATGCGCGCGACCGTTTACGGTCAGGTTCAGCTTCGCTTTCATAGTCGGTTCCTCTCAGCCTTCGGTTCAGCCTGCGCCAGCCCCGCCATTACAAACGACCAAGCGCCGCGCTGACGGCACGGCGCGCGTACACGCCGGCCATGGCCTGGCGATACTCAGCGCTACCGTTCAGATCCGCCAGCGCGCCTGACGCAGCCTCCCTGGCGCGCTGCGCAATGGACGCCAGCGCAGTATCACTGCCATCTAGGAGCGTACTTTCCAGCTCAAGCAGACGGGGGCAGCCAGCGACTCCGCCCACCGCGAGCCGAGCGGATGATCGGTCCGGCTGGATCAGCGCCGTCGCCAGTACAATGGGATACGCTCCCTCTACCCGTCGCAGTCTTTCATGGGCGTATCCCGAGCCGGCGGGCGGCAAGGGGATCTCGATCCCAACCAGCAGCTCCTCCGGCGCCAGAGCGGTAGTCATTACATCCAGGAAAAACGACTCGGCTGTCAGCGTGCGCTGAGCATCCGCGCTGCGCAGGTGAAAGCGTGCGCCGAGTGCAGTCATCGCGGTCGGGTAATCGGCTGCCGGATCGGCGTGGGCCAGGCTGCCGCCTATGGTGCCTCGATGCCGGATCTGAACGTCGCCGATCGCAGACGCCGCCATACTTAACACCGGCACCCTGGCGGCGATTTCGCCATGCGTGGCGATGCGCGCATGCCGGGCCGTCGCTCCGATGAACAGCGCGTCGTCACGGATCTCAATCAGGTCCATCCCCTGGACCCGATTCAAACTGACAATTTTCTGCGGATGCACCAGCCCGAGACGCATCATCGGCACCAGGCTCATACCGCCGCTCAGAACTTTGACGTCTTCTTCTCCGGAACCCAGCAGGGCCAGCGCTTCATCCAGCGACTCGGGCGCAAAGAACTCGAACTCTGTGGTGATCACTGTGCGCTCTCCTGGCCTGCCTGGATAGCCGACCAGATCCGCTCCGGCGAGAGCGGCAGCGCATCGATTCGGACGTTGAAATCCTCCAGTGCATCTTCCACCGCCGCACACAGCGCACCCAGCGGGCACGCCACGCCGGACTCACCGACACCTTTTGTACCCAGGGGAGTGAACGGTGACGGCGTTTCCTGATGCGCCACCTCGAAGCGAGGCAGCTCGGTCGCTGTCGGCAGGGTGTAGTCCATAAAAGTAGTGGTCATCAGCTGACCGTCATCGTCATACACGAGATTCTCGTACAGCGCGCCTCCGATGCCCTGCGCAATACCGCCATGCACGTTTGCTTCGGCCGTCAGCGGATTAATTACCACACCGGAGTCGTGCACGCTGACGAAACGCAGGATACGGACCATGCCGTCTTCCGGGTCGACCTCCACCACGCAAGCAGCCGCCTGATTCGGCCACGCCGGATAGGCGTTGTAACGTCCCTGAACTTCCGGCTGATGGAATACGTTGCCATGGCGGAAGTAGCGCGTTGATTCGAGGCCGGGCTCCTCATCACACGCTGCCATACCGTGGCAGTCATGGTAGATGGCACCCGCGACATCTTTGAAAGCAACGAAGCGGAACGGTGCACCTTTAAGCAGAAAACGCCCGGGCTCGACCTCGACATCATCAACGCTCGCTTCGAGCATACGCGCAGCGACACGCTGCATTTTTTCGCGCAGCTCGGTCGCTGCCAGGTGCACGGCGGAGCCACCCATGATGACCCCACGTGAGCTGTAGTTGCCGAGACCGTAGGGACAGGTCTCGGTATCGCCCTGCACGACCCGAACGTGCGCGATTTCCACACCCAACGCTTCGGCGGCAATTTGCGCCATGGCGGTTTCGTTGCCCCCGCCGGGAGATGTGACGCCAGTCAGGACCGTCACCTCACCCGAAGGACTCACCCTGACCGTCGCGCCATCGTAGGCGCCGAGAATCTGCGAGCCCGCGAGCGCGCAGCCCTCGGGTATGAGCTCCTGGCCGATACCGATCCCGATATAGCGTCCCGCGGCGCGCGCCTCGGCTTTCAGAGCGGCGAAGTCTTCGTAGGCCACCAGCTTCAGCAATTTCTTCAGTGCGCCTGGATAGTTACCGCTATCGATCATGGCGCCAGAGTTATGCGGGTAGGGAAACTCGTCCGGCTGAATGAAATTCCGCAGACGCACCTCGGCACGGTCAATACCGGTCTCGCGGGCAACCGCGTCCATGATGCGGTCCATAAGAAACGAGGAGGATTCCTTGCCGAAACCGCGGTAGGCATTCCACGAGCACTTATTGGTCACAACCGTGAACAGCTCCACGTCGGTGTTCGTGATGCGGTAGACCGTTGGCAGCGTGAACGCGGTCAGATAGGCCATGCCCCAGCCGCACAGTGCAGTCGGTGCTCCGACGTCAGACACGACGCGCGCGCGCAGCGCGCTGACCTTCCCGCTCGCATCACAGCCTACGGACCAATCGATATGGCTTTCACGCGCATGCCCGCCAGTCAGAAATTCTTCACGGCGCTCAGCGACCCAGCGCACCGGGCGGCCGAGGCAACGCGCCAGACACGCCACCAGCGGCTCCTCCTGATACATCGGAATCTTCAAGCCGAATGCACCACCGACATTCGGCTGGATGACGCGGATATTGTTTTCACTCATTCCCAGTGTCGTGGACAGAAACGCGCGCAGTGGATGCGGATTCTGCGTTGACGCCCAGAACGTGAGGGTGTCGCGGAAAGGATCGTAGTCAGCGACGTAGGCACGCGACTCCAGCGGTGTCCCGGTATAGCGATGATGTTTCAGCGTGCCGCTAATCACATGTTCTGAAGCAGCGAACGCGGCATCGACGTCGCCGCCCGTAAAGCGGGTTTTGAAGAGCACATTCGAATCCCACTCGGGTTCGACCAGAGCAGAGTCCGGGCAGAGCGCCTTCAGCGCATCGACCACTGGCTCCAGTTCTTCGTAGTCGACGTCGACCATCAACGCCGCCTGCTTTGCGGTGTATGGATCTTCTGCAACCACAGCAGCAACCGGCTCACCTACGAAGCGCACGCGGTCGGTCGCGAGCGGGTAGATTTCAACCTGCTGGGCATCAATCCCGCTGCCAAAAACATTGAAGGTCATCGCGTTCGAATGCTCGCGGATAGACTCACCGGTAAGCACCATGAGAACGCCCGGTAATGCCTCGGCATCTGAGGTATCAACGCCTCTCACGCGCGCCGCCGCCAGAGGACTGCGCACGATGGCCACATGCGCCATGCGATCGAGTTTGACGTCTGATGTGTACTGCCCCTTGCCCGCGACGAGTCGGCGGTTGGTGAGCGATGGGACCGGCTGTCCGATGAAGTGACTCACGTACGATCTCCTTTACTGAGCAGCTGTCTCAGCCCGCCGAGCAGCCACGACCACAGGCTGGCGATCAGCAGGCCGCTGCGCTGAGGGGCTTCAACCGCTTCTTTCTGCGCGTCCTCTTCCGATGCTTCCGCCTCGTCCTTGATGCGGGCTTCCACATTCTGCGCGAATTCCAGCATCAGCCGCGCGGCGATTTCGCGCACGAGCCCCGGGCGACCAAACTGTGCGGCGGTACCGGACAGATGAATATCGGCGTCAACCTCAATGCGCGTTCCGTGATCGAACTCCACGAGACGGTAGGCGATGGTTGCACGTGCGCGGCTGTTCGTCTTTCGGTCTTTACCGCTTCCGGTCAGAGTGCCCATGCGCAACTCCTGATCGGTCTCCAGCTGCCCCTCGCCTTCAAATGTTGTCGTGATCGGACCCAGTCGCGAGGTCACCCGACCGCGATAGATTCCGGGCTCAGCCGCCTCGAGAAGCTCTGCGCCCGGGACGCATTGAACCACCTGCGGAATGTCTTCGAGCAACGCCCACACGGCAGCGCTGCCTCGACCGATTTCAATGTGCTGCGAAAACTGCATTTCATCACCTCTTTTCTGCGGTCGACTATCGCTGAAGCGCCTCGTCTCCCGCGTCCTCCGTATGAATTATCAGTGGCTGATGCGGGCGTGTCGCCTCTAGTGCCAAAAGGCCGGCGAGAGACCTGCAGTTGTCAGCGAAGTGCCCGCGGTCGCTGTCCATTGTCGACATCACGGGCTCTGTCCAGGCCTCGCAAAAAATCAGTAGTCACCAAAACCTGCCTTTATGAAAGGGTTATCAAGAACGAATTCAGGGGTTAAACTGCACCTACCTTGAGTCAACGCGCTCGTTTCGCCGTGACAGACCGCTCTGTCACCGTGCTGCTGACAATTCAGGCGATCAACATCTGGGACAGACAGTTACCGAAACGATGCCTTGCCGCAAAGACCATTCTTTCCGCAGATTTCTGCTGACGCTCAGCTTCCTGGCAGGGTGCGTGTGCGTGCAGAGCGCAGTTGCGTACAGCCTCGGTCCCCTCAAAGTCCGCTCTCTCCTTGGCCAGCCTCTGAACGCCTCTATTCAAGTGGAGAGTCTCCAGGAGGACGCGTTCGAACGCGGGCCGCAGACTTTGCCCGCAGTCGCAGTTCAACAGGCGCCCCTGGACGTTTATAAGAAGCTTGGGGTACCACGCACTTCGGTGCCGAGAGATCTCCGCGTGACCTATGCCGCTTCTGAGCAGCGCATCCTGATCACTTCACAGGCCGCGGTTAACGAACCGGCCTTCGAATTCGTCGTGGAAGTCAAAGTCAACGGGCGCAGAGGCGCCCGCACGCGCTACGCCCGTTTCGGTGTGCTGCTCGACTTCGCGCCGCCGGCACCTGCGACGCCGGCGAAAATAACCGTAATTCCCGTCCCGACCGAAGCATCTCCGTCCGTCGTAACGGAACCGCTGCCCGCCTCCTCGACGGCGTCACGCTCCGAAGAGCGTGTTTGGGGAACGACCAAACCCGGAGACACGCTGTTCGCGATTGCAGAAGAGGTTCGCAGCGGTTGGTTCGCGTCGCTGACCGATCTCAGTAACCTGCAGGTGGCGCTATCGGTCTTCGATGAGAACCCGCAGGCTTTCCTGCGTAACAACCCGGACCGGCTGCGCGTTGGGGCTACCCTCTCGGTTCCCACCGAAGATGTATTCCAAACGCTCACCCGGGGGGAAGCCTCCAGACGGTACTACTCGGACCGCAGCGCTGCGGGCGCAATTGAGATCGCGGAGAAGAAAAGCACAACCCCTGCCGTCGCAACTCAATCGGCTGCAGCCCAACCGGCTGGCGGCACCGCTTCGACTACGGGGATCACGGTTCTGGGTGTCGATGCTCCCGCGACGGTAACTCAGGTTGAGCCCGTCGAGGAGCCGGGCAACGCCGCTCCTGCTGCTACGGAGACGCAATCAGCAACAGCCGCGGCGCCAGAGACAGCCGCACTTCTCGATGAAGAAGAAGCTGCGCTGCGCGAGCAGATGGCACGCCTGGAAAGCCGCATCACAGATCTGAGAGAACAGCTCGACACCCGAACTCGGCTGATCGACACCATGCGAAGCCGGCTGGACGCGGAGCTGGCCAGACGCGCAGACGCTGAGAGCGAGACCCGCCCGGCCGAGGTCAACCCCGCACCGCGCGTTGCCAGCCCGGCGTCTGATGCGGCCACCACCGCGAAACCCAACAGTGCATCCGCCTCGGTTCCTGCGCAGCAGGAGACTGACGGCTGGCTGTCGCACCCGCTCACGCTGTTCATGATGGCGTTGCTCTTCTTCCTGATGGGAGTCGCAGTCGTACTGGTGCTCAACCTCCGACGGCAAGGTGTTGCTCGCCAAGAGCGCGTTCAGCACCGCGTAAACGAAGCTGACCTGCTGTCCAAGGTGCGGGAGAAAGCTGCAAGTGCAGGGCCGCGGCGCGACTATCTGGGGCGCGCTTCTGAACAGACGCGGAGCCCTGCGTCGACGCCTGTTGCTGCTGCAGAGACCAGTGCGAAAAGCCTGGACAGCGAGGAAGATGTCAGCGTTGGCGACATCGACGTGCATATCGCGTTTGGTCAGTTTGATCGGGCCCGAGACCTGATCGAGCGGGCGATCAGACGCGCGCCGAACGACATGAATCTCCGGGTGAAGCAGGCAGAGATTTTCGCCATAGCGGAATGGCGAGACGAATTCATAGCGCTGGCGCGCAGGTTGCCAACAGAAATTCCGGTTGCACGTCATCAGTGGGTGTGGCGCCGTATTCGTGCAATTGGACAAACCTACTTTCCTGACGAGCCGCTGTTTGACCCCGAGATTCCGCAGGTCCCTGGCGGTGACGAGAACAGTAACGGAACATCCGGCACGGAGCGGCCCGCGTCCGCGGGCTGAACGCAGACCGTCAAAGTCTGAAAACGCGCTCCCGCAGCGCGACCTACAAATCTCAACGCCGACCGCTTCCGCCGCGGCTGATGCACGGCTATCTACAAAGCGTGTTGTGACTCACAACAGCCGTCGCGAAAGAACTGCGCCCGCTGTGTTTCCTCAGAGTCGTTTTTATTCGCGAGACCGCCGCGCAGCACTGCACGCAGCGGCTGGTTCTTGATTCGGCAAATCGCCTAGCAGGCCTCAAACAAACCTGCGGCGCCCATCCCTTTGCCAATACACATTGATACGAGTCCGAGTTTCTTACCGCGACGACGCAGCTCACGAATCACTACACCGGTCATACGCGATCCGGTCATGCCGAACGGATGCCCGATCGCGATCGAGCCGCCGTTGACGTTGTAGATCTCGTTATCGATATCGAGCTTGTCACGGCAGTACAGACACTGTGACGCGAATGCTTCGTTCAGCTCCACCAGGTCGATATCGGCAAGTGTCAGATTTTTGTGTTTCAGCAATCGCGGTATCGCGAACACCGGACCGATGCCCATCTCGTCCGGCTCGCATCCAGCAACGGCCCAACCGCGGAAATAGGCCAGGGGCTCAAGTCCCAGCTGCGACGCGCGTCGCTCTGACATCAGCAGCGTCATTGACGCACCATCGGAAAGTTGTGACGCGTTGCCAGCCGTCACCGTCCCGCCTTCTTCGAATGCCGGCCGCAGCTTGGCCAGACCTTCGAGCGTCGTATCCGCACGATTGCATTCGTCCTGATCGACAACCCCATCAACCACCGCGGTTTCTTTGGTTTCCTTGTTCATCAGCTTGAGCCAGCGAACGCTCATCGGCGCAATCTCGTCCGACACATAGCCGGCCTCAACCGCACGCGCATAACGCTGCTGGCTCTGCAGGGCATACTCGTCCTGCATCTCACGCGTCACCTGATAACGTCGCGCAACGACCTCAGCCGTATTGCCCATCGCCATGAACACTTCCGGCTTATCGGCCTCAAGACGCGGATGATTATCGAACTGCGCAGGGACACCGCGGTCCAGCCCTGTAATCGACTCAACGCCGCCAGCAATCGCGATCTCGCTGCAGCCACTGGCAATCTGATTCGCCGCTACTGAAATCGCGTTGAGGCCGGAAGAACAGGCCCGACTCAGCGTCATTGCCGATACGGTGATCGGCAGCTTGGACAACACGACCGAATGACGCGCCATGTTCGCGGACTGTTCGCCAATCTGGCGCGCGGCACCGAGCACCACATCTTCGACTTCCTCCGGTGCGACGCCCGGATTGCGTTCGAGCAGCGCGTCAATACAGTGGGCGACAAGCTCATCTGCGCGTGTGAGATTGAACGTACCCCGGTGCGCTTTCGCCAGACCGGTACGAATATTGTCAACAATGACGACCTGCTCCATGAAAATTCTCCATCAAGAAAGTCGGGCAGTTTACGGTCCTTCAGCGCCTGATTCACCGGGCGCGGGATGTTGCCCTCGGTTTCAGCCGGCAGGAGTCACGAAGTTGTCTGCCCGCACGCCGCTCGAATGATTTTCCCGCGGCGCCGTATCCGGGATGCGGCGGGCGGCGGTCGCACGCAGGACCTGACTGATATGCTGCTTGCATCGTTTTGAATAGACGTTTCATCTGTGCCGGCAGCGCCTCATCGCGAAGCGACCGCGTTCCCAGAAGACCGCGTTCGCTGCGCTCGAGGATTACGCGGCTGACATCAGGACCAGCCTGCCGCCCGACTGTGAACGCCGGAGAACTTACCGCGACGCAACGATACACGACGGTAGGAGGGCAGCAGGCTGACGACCAGACTTTTCAACCCGGAGCACCTCACACCATGCATCTCGTTCGTTCTTCGCTTTTCGTTCCCGGACACAAACCGGACTGGGTGCCCAAGGCCCGCAAGTCCGGTGCCGACGAGCTGATTCTCGATCTCGAGGACGCCGTGCCTGACGGCGAGAAGGACGCTGCGCGTGCCCTGGTCAGGAGCAGCGTCAAGGCACTGCACACCGAGGGCCAATACTGCTCAGTGCGCATCAACGGTTTCGCGACAGGTCGCACGCTTGACGACCTCGAGGGGATCCTGTGCCCCGAGTTGCGCTCGGTCATGCTGCCAAAAATTGAGTCACTCGCCGACATGCAGGCGCTGGACACGTTGCTCAGCCAACTGGAACGGCGACTCGGGATCGATGACGGTACCGTCGCGACGACGCTGCTGCTCGAGACTGCGGGTGCGATGCGTAACGCGTATCACATTGCCTGCGGCAGCAGACGCGTTCATCAGCTCGTTCTCGCGTGTGGGCCAGGCGGCGATGCGGCTCGCGCCGTTGGTTATCAGTGGACGCGCGAAGGCGAAGAAACGCTCTACCTGCGCTCCCGCGCTGTTCTCGACGCGCGTGCTGCGGGCGTTGCGTACCCCATGGTGAGTTCCTGGTGGCATATCCACGACCTCGAGGGGTTGCGGCTCGACGCCGAGCGCAATCGCCGTCTGGGGTTGCGCGGCATGTGCGTCATGCACCCCAGCCATGTGCCCATCGTGAACGCGATATTCAGTCCCAGCGCTGATGAAATCGCGCATGCCCGAGGCGTCATCACCGCGATGGAGACAGCAGAGGCAGAGGGTCGTGCCGCAGTGATTTACGAAGGTGACATGGTCGACTACGCAATGGTGACTACCGCGCGCGAACTGCTGGCATTCGCTGAGACGCTCGAGACGCAGACCAACGCATGAGCGCCACTTGATCCTCACCCCAGTGTTTCGGAGGTCCCGCGTGCAGTGGCCTCAGGCACAGGTCAAAAAGCGGAGCGCTTTTCAAGGGCGGCAGAGCACCATCTGCTGCATGTCGTAACGCATGAACGTCTCGCCACGCTGATTGACAAGATCAAAGCGCGAATTGAGCACGCCACGGTCGCCACGTGAGGTGACGCGCGCCTCCTTCACCGTTACTTCAACGTGCATCGTGTCACCCACCAGGCAGGGCTGCGTGATACGCATGGCATCAACTCCGAGAATGGCTACGAAAGTTTTTTCGTAGAGTCCGGTACGCGTAGTCAGCCCCTGCGCGAAGGCCCATAACAGCGCTATGGGCGCGTAACGCCCGCCCTTGATTGGACTCTCATTGTTAATCCATTCAATGTTGCAGAACAGGTCCTCGTAGAGTCCCGAGATGGCTACGAAATTGACAATGTCAGCTTCAAATACGGTGCGCGCAGGCGTTTGATAACGATAGCCCGGCGGAAAATCCTCGAAGTAATGCAGTTCCATCAGAGTCGGTGCTCCCTTGTTAATTCAGTGACACCCCGGCGCCGGGGCTCGGTGTCGTCTCGGTCACCCTGCAGCGAGGCTTAGTGCGCCAGCGGATCAGGACGAAGCTGCACCTTGCCGGCATACGACTGCGGGATCTCGGAGTGCAGGATGGGGTCGAGACCGTTGGTAAACCACAGCCCACGGCCTTTCCAGCCGTGCCCGGGATCATCGATACGCCCGTCCAGACCGCGGGTGTAGGTGTTCATTGGATAAGGAATGCGGATCACGGTGAACGACTCGTCTGCGGGATTGAACGCAATCAGGGAATCAGAGTTCGTCCCGTTGGCGATGACGACGTCATTGCCCAATCCGAGTGCGTTGAACTGGTCCACCCACAGGTAGTAGTGCATGTCCGTCGTGCCTTCGGGCGCCTCCTGGCTGAGGCCGGCGAAGCCCGGCCCCGGCGTGCGCCACAGTGTCCATCCCTCGGGGCACTGCGCGCCCGTTCCCCAGGTCTGTTTGCAGCGTGTCCGGTCAAAGCGCGCCACGTGACCACTGCCGCCAAGAGCTGTCCATACCTGTCCCGAGCTATCGACATCCACGCCTCGTGGCCCCATGCCCGGTGCCGGTGGCGAGAAAGCTTCGTGCGTACCCGCAGCAGGGTCGAAGCGCAGCAGCCAACCGGGTGCTCCAGCCGGACTGGTGACGCCGGGCGGCACTGCCGTCCACACGGACTGATCGCTCGGATTCGGAATCACGCCGTAGTGGAAACCGACCAGCGGGCTGTCAGATTTTCCGTCGCCATCGGTATCGATGCGTACCTCAGAGTAGCCGTGCGCATCCGCGAGCGACTCCGGCTGTTCCGGGTTATAGCGCGCAGGATCGAGCCAGCCGACGACATAGTCATCGCCGCTCGTCCACACAACCCCTTTACTGTCGAACTGCAGGTGATGTGTCCCGTAGCAGGTATCGATCAGCTCAAAATTCCCGGCTGCCGGATCGTAGTAGCCCAGCTGCCGGTGATGCCGCGTTTTCATGATGACCGGGTCATCCTGGCAGAGCCCAGGTGCATCCTCGGCCCATTGCCGACGGATCTGCGTCGTCAGCCAGACCCGACCCGCATCGTCCATCATCGGATTATGCGGATTCGCCGGGTTCACATAGCGCCCGGCGTGCGCGGATTCATACCCGGGCCAGGGACATCCGAGCGAGCCAAAGCCGAACGGAACCTCGCCGTCTTCACCGCGTCCCTGATAGGTCTGTTCGCACCAGGGCGTGGTGAAACCGCCCAGCGTCGGCACCTTGATCCGCTCGGTCATGTTTTTGATCGGGTCGACAACCAGGAGGTAGTCGTTCGCGAGATCGACGCCGTACACCGGGCCTCCCGCGTTAACCGTCGGGTCACGCTTATCGGTCGCCACTTCGTCGTGCGCGTAGGTGTAGCCGTCACCCCACGCCCACTGGGTGATCACTAGATTGCGTTCGATACCTTGTGGACGCGGCGGTGCGGCGGGCGTCGCGCCCTGCGCCATCTTTCTGCCCCAGGCATCCAGCACGGCAAGCAGACGCTCACGGCCAAGCGTGTCGGCAAAATAGTTCATCGCCGCCGCTTTATGAAAACCCTGATCAAAAGTCGTCCCGTCCGGCAGACGCGTCACGGCAGCGCCAACCTGATGACACAGCACGCAGTTCAGCTTGAACTGCCCGGCCCATCCTGCGGACGTCTCAAGCGCTGCAGCGCTGCTGCCGTCAGCGCCACCGAAAATACCGCCCTCACCGCCTGCGTTGTCGCTGCCAAAAGCTTCCGCCGGTGGCAGGCTCATCAGACTCAACCAGTAGCTCGCTGGATAAACCGCAGCCGCCTCCGCCGCATCCTCGGCTGTTGCTGCCTTCAGTGTCAGCGCAGTCTGCCCCGGTCGCGCAACGGTCGCCGCAGAGTCCGTCAGCCCGTACCCCCGTACCCACAGACGGTATTCGGCTGACGGCAGCTCAGGCACCACGAAACGCCCCTGCTCGTCCGTCACAACAATCTTGCGAAAGGCTGTGGGTAGCTGTTCCGTCTCGGCAATGACCCAGACGCCGGCCTCAGGCTGGCCGCTGGTTCCGGTTACAACGCCAGCCAGGAAATCATCGTCAGCAACAACCGCTCCGCTCGCCGCCAGGGCCAGCAGGAAAATGAAAAGCAAGCAGCTTTTGAAGCTCATAGGTCTCTCTCAACAGCAATCAGTAAACGCATGGCCAGGGCGCAACGCCGAGACCAGCCGCGGCATAAAAAGAGAGGAGCCCGCAGGCTCCTCTCATCAACGCAGCAGTCTGAATTCGCGGTCAGGCGTGACCGTGACGCAGCAGCTTGCCCGGCGTCTTGCCGGTACAGTCGCCGTCGCGGAAAGTCTCGACCCCGTTAACCATGATGTGGCGGTAGCCGACCGCTTTCTGCACCCGCCGCCACTCCCCGCCCGGAAAGTCATGGGCAATCTCCTGCGGCGTTGAGTGCAGCTCGTCATAGTCGTAGACCACGATGTCTGCTGGACGACCTTCGGCAATCGTGCCGCGATCGATAAAGCCGGACATCTTAGCGGGCAGGCACGACAGTCTGTAATGCGCCTCCTCAAGGGTCAGCAGCTCCTTCTCGCGCACAAAATCCGCGATGAACTCCGTCGTGTAGCGACCGATAGTGACGAACTTGGTATGCGCGCCACCGTCGGACACGCCGGGCACGGTGTACTCCGAACTGAAGATCTCACGATTGAGTTCTGGGTCGTCATTGAACACCGGCGTAAAGATCACCGTCTGCAGATCCTCATCGATAATCAGATCGAGCAGCGCATCGATCGGATGACAACCGCGCGCCTCGCCAAGCTCGGCCAGGGTCATACCCTCCCATTGCTTGTTCTCAGGCTTGACGACTTCTTTCACCACGAAGTGCTTGATCGGTCCGGTCACGATCGGCATACGACCGTGGTCGTAATCGTCGCGCAGCCGCTGACGGCGATCGGCATCCTGCATTTTGGCCTTGCGCTCTTCGATGGTGCCGAGGGTGACCTCGCGCCAGTCGTCCTGGCCATCGAGGAGGTTGAAGTCGGCGAAGGTCATGGTGTTGTCGTTACCGACGCTGACCGCCTGCAGGTAAACCTTGTTGCCCTTGGCCTGCGCTTTCTCGGCCCACTGCACCAGCCGGCGACTCTGGCGGGGATGGTAGTTGTTCGCCGTCACCACGTTGAACAGCACCGGTGCGCCAGAGACCTCGGCCAGCTTTTCGACGAACTGCAGGTCCTCGTAGATATCTTCCCGCGCCTGCGTGATCTGTATATGGCCTTCGCCTCGTTTGCGCAGCACTTCTGCAAACGCAAGACAGGTGTCGTTGCTCATCATGTCGGTGACCATGGGTGTCCCGTCGTAGTCACGCTGCACCGAGGTGAAGCCGTCACCCAGCTTCTGCACCGACCAGCCGCAGGCCCCGGCATCCATTCCGAGCTCGATGAGCCGACACATCTCAGCCAGCTCTTCCGGCGTCGGGTCACGTCGCTTGGCCTCTTCGAGCCCCATCACCCAGATCATGACCGGGCCCACGGGCACGTATGAAATCACGTTCACGCCCTTCGGCATGCGCTGCAGGGAGTCCAACCACTCGGGAAACGTCACCCAGTCCCACAACATGCCGGTTTTCATGGAGTCAAAGGGAATAGCCTCGACCCGCGACATGGAAAGCATCACGCGGTCCCGGTTTTCCGGTGCGACGGGCGCAAAGCCGAAGCCGCAGTTGCCGAGCACCAGCGAGGTCACGCCGTGCCAACCCGACAAGGTGCAGTACGGGTCCCATTGGATCTGCGCATCGTAGTGGGTGTGTAGATCGACAAACCCAGGCGCGACGATGAGGCCATCAGCATCGATAACCTCGGCCGCGGCAGCCGGATCCAGTCCGTCTTTTGAAATAGCGGCGACCAGACCGTCCTTGATCCCGAGATCCCCTTTGAAGCGGGCGCTCCGGGTACCGTCAATAATGGTGCCGTTGCGAATGATCGTGTCGAATTGAGTCATGCGATCTCCTCCCTTGGACGCGGGGTTTTACCCACCCGCGATACGCTGAAGACAGAGCGAACGCCCGGATATCGATACCGGGCCGGCCGGTTTGCAGGAGCCGGTCTGTACTCCCATAACAGACGGGCTGAGGTGCAGCCAAAGCCGTTTTCGCTGGCCGATGAAAGCGGCCTGACCGCCGGATTATGTGCCGAGGCAAGGGTTCGAGCAAACATCCGGCTACCCCGTGCGGGGCGCCTCCCGGGCTCATTCCTCTCCAGCGAGGAAATCGCTCAGAAAACCTTCCAGCCACGCGTCACTTGAGGCCGCGTAGCGCGCGTAGTCGGCAAGCTGTCGCTCATAGTCAGGGCCGCCATGCTCTGCAATGCGCGCCCGCCCGTTTTCTGATCCCGACCAGCGCTGGATCATGGTTGCAGTGATTTCAGGGTGGAACTCGAGTCCATAGACATTGCTGTCATAGCGAAAAGCCTGGGCATCGAAAGACTCACTGCGCGCAAGGTGCTCAGCACCCATCGGGATCTCAAAGGTCCATTCGTGCCACTGGTAGAACATGGTCGGAGCAGCGAGAAAATCCGTCTTGTCTGGCATCGGCGACACTTCGGTGTAACCGATCTCGACGCGGTTTTCCGGATGGCGGTAAACCTCACCGCCCAGACTGCGCGCGAGCAGCTGCGCGCCGAGGCAGATCCCTAGCAGCGGGCGAGCGCTGGGCAGCGCGCAGCTTTCGAGCCATTCCAGCTCGTCGGTTATCCCCGGCTCAGCATCATCCAGCGCGTTCTGTGAGCCACCGAAAACAATCAGCCCCGCAAACTCATCAAGCGCAACGGGTAGCGTGTCGCCCCGGCTCGGGCAGCAGCGCTCAAGCGCGTATCCGCGGCAGGTCAGCACCTCACCAATCCGACCTGCGGTGGCGTTTTCTTTGTGCACAACCGTAAGAATGCGCGGCGCCAACGCTTAAGGCTCCTGTGGCCCTTGCCGCGCAGGAAAGCCGGTAAGCGCCGGCCTTACTTCCATCGTGCCGCGCCCATGTGTTCCCAGATCTGAATCATATTGCCGTCCTTGTCATAGAACAGAAACGAGCGACCAATGTTGGCGCATTGCCATACGTATTCGGTCTGCGTTTCATAGCCCGCTGCGCGCACTTTTTCGAAAAACGCATCGATGTCGTCAACCACCAGGCCAAGCTCATGAAAACCGGTGTGGCCGTAGCGCAGGTTCTCAGGCGGCGTTTTCTGGATCTCAGGCACTTCGCACTGCTGCAGTTCGATCAGCGCCCCCTCCTTGGAGCTGAGCAGCGCCATCTTTGACCGCGCGCCCTTCACCTTGAAGATGTCATCGAGCAACTTGGGATACATGTAAGTCGACGGACCGGGCCGGGCGCCGTCGGGGATTTCCGTTTCCACGACCAGGTCGAAGCCCATCACGTCGCGCCACAGGTGGATAGCTTCCTGCAGATCGGACACGAAGATCGCCATGTGATGAAAGCGCATATCTGTCTCTCCTTCTGCTCGCCGGCAAGCACTGTCCACAGTTGCCGCAGTATACGGGCCAGCGGGGGCTCAGACCTTGGTTGCCGGAACGCCCCTCTTACAGCCTGGCTGGTGGCCCGCGCAGCGAACGCAGGAGATTGAGACTGGTCAGGCCTGCCAGGCAGGCAACGCCGAGGAAGGGCACCGTGTAGCTACTGGTGAGCGACACCAGCCCAGAGGCCGCCAGCGGCCCGAGCACCAACCCGCCGTAGATGAAAAAAAGGCTCCCACCCGTCGCCGCACCGACACCGGCGGTGCCTGGCCGTGCAGCGACCTCGGCAAGGAAAACGCCGTTCCAGCCAAAGGAGACCGCGCCGAGACCGATAACGACTGCCGCAATCAAGAACAGGGGTGAGTTGGTGCTCAACGTTGTGAAAAGCACCAGACCTAGCGCGCTGGCCAGACCGAGCACAACCATCGCTACCCGCGCGCCGAACATCCGGTCGGCGAGCCACCCCATGCCGACTCTGAACGCGGCCCCGGCAGCCTGTGCTGCAGAAAACAGGGCACCGGCAAGGATGAACTCAAACTCGAGCACTTCGATCAGGTAGATCACCAGAAAGGTCATGACCGTTGCCTGGGCTGCGGTCAGGCTGAAAGCCACCAGCAGCAGACGCCGCAGATCAGGATCCCCCATGACCGACGCCACCGCTTTCCAGGGCGAGGAGAAGGACAACCTGGCTGCAGGGTCACGGTCATTGTCGAGCTCACCGCGCAGTGGCTGAATTGCCACCACCGCACATAGCGCAATGCCCGCGGACACCAGGATCGCGCCGCGCCAGCCAACCGTATGCACCATGGCCGGCACCAGCAGGCCGGCGATGAGGCCGCCCAGCGGCGCACCGCTCTGTTTCAGCGAGAACACCAGTG
The DNA here is from genome assembly GCA_038116745.1 of Gammaproteobacteria bacterium. Lineage (GTDB taxonomy): Bacteria > Pseudomonadota > Gammaproteobacteria > JAYODW01. Next base: position 10,907 of record JAYODW010000009.1, on the reverse strand, counting down.
CCCGCGACCGTGCCGGGGTGACCCGGGCCAGCACGTGCGAGCCCGAGGGCGTGTTCGGCCCGTAGCCCATGCCGACCAGGATCGCCGCCAGATAAAGCAGCGGCAGTGAGCCGGACAAGGTCAGCAGCAGACACAGCGCCGAGATCGTCATGCCGATCTGATTCGCGCGAATGCCGCCGAAGCGGTTGATGAGGCTGCCGCTCGCGGCCGAGAAAAACATCGAGGACACGAAAGACACGGATACGAACACAGCTATGTCCTTCGCTGGCGCGCCGAACACTGGCGCGACTTCGGTCGCCATCACCGGGATCGTGATAAAGAGAAGGACTGTGGTCATCTGCGTGGCCAGCATTGCAGTCACCGTCAACGGCAGATTGACCCGGGGTGTGGCGCTGTCACTCATGCTTCGGTCTCACTGATGCGGCCTGCCCGGAGCGCAAGCAACCACGCAACTCCAGACGTTGAAGTTACGCACACATGCTTTAAAAAGGGTCGAATCAAGAGCTCAGCCTGGATGGCGATCGGGTGCGCGGCAGTGGGGCGTCCGCGGCTCGCGGCAAGGTTAAGCTGCGCTCAGTCGGGATCTCAACCACAGCCTGGCAACGCTGTACTCGCGGTGTCAGAACAGCGGCCTCGACTATAGTTTGAGCGACGCAGATAGACGGAGAGAAAACATATGGCTGGTGGCTGGGCAAAAGACGGTGCCATTCAGGATCAGATCGATGCCAGCGTGGACGACGCGGTGAAACTCGCGCGCAGCCGCATCGCGCGGGGCGAAAGCCTGTCCGAATGTGCCGAGTGCGGCGACCCCATCCCAGAAGCGCGTCGTCAGGCGCTGCCTGGCGTGCGTCGCTGCGTCCCCTGCCAGGAAGAGGAGGACCGACAGGCCGGCACCGCGGACAGACTTTTCAACCGTCGTGGCAGCAAAGACAGTCAGCTGCGCTGAGCAGCGGCATACCGCATTTTTCGAGCATCCTCAGACAACCGCCATCACCTGCCCGCCGCTCACCGCAATCAGCTCTGCGGGCGATAGCTGAAACACCGTATGCGGCGTGCCCGCCGCCGCCCAGAGCACTTTGTACGCGAGCAGATCGCGGTCAACGAAAACCACCGGCGTTGACAGGTGTCCGCAAGGAGGCACACCGCCGATCGGAAACCCGGTCGCCGCTCGCACAAAATCGGCATCCGCCTTTTCCAGCGGTTCATCAAGCGACGCGGCGATCCGCGTCTCGTCGATCCGGTTGCTGCCGCTGGCAATGACCAGGACGGCTCGTCCCGAGCGGGCCGCGCGGAACACGATGCTCTTCGCAATCTGCCCCACTGTGCAGCCTATGGCCGTGGCGGCATCCTGCGCGGTGCGGGTCGACGCGGGATAGGTCATCACCGCGCAATCGAGCCCCGCGGCGGCCAGCGCAGCCTCCACCCGTGTGCGACCGGAACCGGGCTCGCTCACGGACCCTGTCGCGCTTTGCGATCGATGGCGCGGCCGCGTGCAAGAAACTCCGCCAGCCGCGCGCGATCCAGCGGGTCCCTGCCATCCAGCACAACAGCGAGCTGCTCAACCTGGTCGTTACCCCAGAAGAGCTCTTCACCGACGATCATCGTCGGTACACCGAACACGCCGCGCGCAATCGCCCGCTCGGTCTCGCCGCGCAGACTGTCCTTCGCCTCAGCGCCCTGTGCGCGCTCGAGCAAGCCGCTTCCGTCGAGGCCGACAGCATTGAGGACGCCCATCACTTCGGCTGCATCCCCGAGATCCGCGCCCCCTGACCAGCCTGCTTCAAACAGGGTGTGGATGACCCGCTTCTGCTCCGACCCGGCTACGCAGCCCTGCGCGATCCGCAGGGTCGTCAGCGGGTTATAGGGGTGAAACTTCGGTGGATTGAATTCGAAGCCATGCATGGCTGCGTAGCGATACCCGGAGGCGTAGATGTTGTTCCTCTTCGGCACAATCTCTGCTGGCCCGAGCTGTCCCCAGTGGTCCAGCAGTTTGCCGAAGATGACCGGATGCGCCACCAGGCTGACGTCCCGTTCTGCGCACAGCGCCGGCAGGCGCCGCCACGCGAACCAGGCAAACGGTGAAATAAAGTCAAAGTAAAAGTCGAGTGTTCTCGTCGTCATCGCAACGGCCTGTGCAGCATGGGAATGGTGTCCGGAACTCAGCGGTGCTGCGCCATCTCCGCCAGCAGCGTCGGCGAGTCCATCACCCGACCGTAATAGGGCAGCAGCACATCGAGCGTCATCTGACTGTAGTCGCCGAGCATTCTGTCCGTGCAGTCGGACAGCACAATCACCCCGTACTCGCGCTCATTCGCGCTGCGTGCGGTCATCTCGATGCCGAAGTTGGTAGCAAGCCCCGCCAGGATCAGCACGTGCCGTTCAAGATTACGCAACAGCGTCTCGAATTCGCTGCAGGTAAAAGGGTCGACCTTCGCGTTGTCGATCTCGAACTCTGGCGCTCCGGCGCGGGGACGCAGCTGTTCCAGGGTCGCCGCGCCCCAGTCGCCGCGCACCGCCATGTCGTTTTCCGGCAGCGCGAGTACCCGCGCTGAACCGCGCACGTACCCCCCGCGACGCACCGCCAGCTCCGGGTGCCCCGGCCGGAAGGTCTCGTTGTGAAAGATGATCGGTATGCCGTGCGCACGACAGCTCGCGACCACGGCACTGATGCGCTCGAGGGTATCGGGGAAAGGCAGCTTCTCGTGAGTGAAAGCGTAGCCCCGGCCGTCGGGGTGCCAGAACTCGTTCTGCAGATGCGTGAGTACGAGTACCGCGTCGTCGACCGGTACTGAAGGAAAGTCATCGTTCACCGTCTCTGCTCCTCTGCGCGCTTTCAGAACTGCACCCGGCGGGTGAAGCCGCCGTCGACGACCAGGTTCGCGCCGGTGATGAAACTGGCCACGGGAGCGGCCAGGAAAGTGACGGCGTCGGCCACTTCCTGCGGCGTGCCCATGCGCCCCATCGGGTTGTTGGCGAGCGCGGCCTCATAGGCGGCCGGCTGATGACGCTTGCGGTCGCCCCAGACGCCATCGTCGAAGTAAATGGTGCCAGGCGAGACCGTGTTCGCACGGATCTGCTTCGGCGCACATTCGGTCGCGAGGTTGGACATGTAGTTGATCACCGCGGCCTTGATGGCGTTGTAAGGACGCGGCCCGCCGAAAGCTTCCAGCGCCGCTGTGGAGGACACCGCCACGATGCTGCCGCAGGATGACTGCTCAAGGTAAGGCATCGTGCCTTCGACCAGGCGCACCGTGCCAAGGACATCAATCTCAAGCCCCAGGCGCCAGTTCTCCTCCCCCGGGCGCCCCGCCAGCGCGCTGACATTAGCGACCACGATATCGACACCGCCCAGCGCCGCTGCGGCATTCTCGATCCAGCCTTGCAGCGCGGCCGCATCCGCGACGTCCGCGACGCCGCCAAAAACCGGCGCCGCCGCCTGCGCCTGCAGCGCTTCGACCGCTGTTTCCACCTGCGCCGCATCTCGCGCGCAGATCGCCACCGCCGCGCCCTCTTTGACAAACCGCTCTGCGATGGCGCGTCCGATCCCGCGTGTCGCCCCGGTAATCAGCGCCTTTTTCCCCTGCAGACCCAGATCCATGTTTCACTCCCCCGGCACAACGATGGCGCCATGATACGCGCTGCGGTGACCGCCCCTGCGCGCGACACGAAGTGTTTACACTGTGGCCGCGGTGTTACCCGTGACAGGAGGTTCAGAGCATGAGCGATAAACTGGCGCCAATCGCAACCCGGGTCCTCTACGAGGATGATCAGGTCCGTATCTGGGACCAGGTTGTCCCTTCCGGCGTCGTGCTGGAAAAGCACGAGCATGAGCACGACTACTTTCTCATCAACCTGCAGGGGGAAGGCCCGTTCGATGTGGAGTTCCACGACGGCACGGGCGGCGAACTCGGCGATCGCATTACCTTTTCCCCGACCCCCGGCACGGCTGATTTCGTGCCCGGCGGGCATATCGAGACCGCGCACAACACCGGAAGCGACTACCGCGCCATCCTGGTAGAACTCAAGCAGAGGAAGACCTGACCATGGCGTTCAAAGAGATCTGCTTTGACAGCGAAGGGACCACCCTGTGCGGCTGGCTGACGCTGCCGGAAGGCGACGGCCCGCACCCGATCGTGATCCTGATCCATGGCCTGAGCGGCATCATCGATCTCGACCTCGCCGAATACGCGACCTCGTTCGTCGCCGCGGGCTTCGCCTGCCTGGCCTACGACCACCGCAACTGGGGACGCTCGGCCGGCTGGCCACGCTGCGAGAGCGACCCCTGGCGGCAGGTGGCGGATCTGCGCGAGGCGATCTCCTATGCACGCACCCTGCCGGGCATCGATCCCGAACGGGTTGGACTGTGGGGCACGAGCTACGGCGGCGGCCACGTCCTCACTGTGAGCGCACTGGACAAGCGAGTGCGCTGCGCGGTGTCACAGGTTCCCCTGATCAGTGGGCCGCGGACCTTTGCCACCTGGGTGCCCGCGGCAAAACAGGATGCGTTTCGCGCGCGTCTCGACCAGGACCGCGACCGCCGGCGTCAGGGCGAACCGCCGTCCACGACCGCAGCGGCGAACGAAGGCTCCGAAACCGCCGAATGGGTCGCGCGCAAGGACACGCAAGGCCGCTATCAGAACGCGCTGACCCTGCGCTCCTTCGATCTTCTCCGGACTTACGATCCGCTGGCGTTCGTGCCCCAGATCGCGCCCACCCCGCTGATGATGATCGCGGCTGCACAGGACACGACCACGCCGACGGCCTGGCAGGAAGAAGCCTTTGCTCTCATCGACGGGCCGAAGAAGCTCGTCACGCTGGACTGCCGCCACTACGACGTTTACATGGACCGCCTGCCGGAGGCCGCGGCTGCGGCCACCGCCTGGTACGAGCAGCACCTCTGAAGCATCGACACTGCAGACCGCAGCACAGCAGATCACCGCGGCCTGCAGGATGACCGCGGCAGACGCCCAGACTGACGACACGGCGCGCGCGCGGCGCGCCGAGTTCACCCACCCTGCCAGCCTGCTGATCCTGGCGCTGGCGTTCGCCACTGCGGCCACGGCGACCGACATGTATCTCCCCGCCTTCCCCGCAATCCGGCGCGCTTTCAACGCCACGCCGCAGTTCGTGCAGCTGAGCCTGTCGGTATTCCTCTACGGCAGCGCCTGCGGCCAGCTGCTGTTCGGTCCGGTCTCGGACCGCTGGGGAAGACGCCCCGTCCTGCTGATCGGTCTGGCCGCCTACGCCCTGGCTTCACTCGGCTGCGCGCTGGCGGACGGACCGCAGAGCTTTCTGGTCTTCCGCAGCCTGCAGGGCGTCGCGGCCGCTGCGGGGCCGGTTCTGATCCGTGCCATGGTCGCTGACCGCCTGGAGCGCGTGGAAGCCGTGCGCATGCTTGCGCTGCTGACCGGGCTGATGGCGTTTCTCGCCATGCTGACCCCGATTGCCGGCGGCTGGCTGGTGCACAACGGTTCCTGGCGCTGGATCTTCCTGGTCATCGCCGGCATCGGTTTTTTCATTGTCTGCGCCGGCGCCTTCACTTTCCGCGAAACCCTGCCGGTGGCGAATCGCCTGCCCGCACTGAGCGCGGGCACCGTGCTTGGCGGCTATCTCGAAATCGCGCGCACCCTGCCTTTCTGGGGTTACGTGCTGCCTTCAGGACTGATGTTCGCCTCGGTCTTCGCTTACGTCGGAACCAACAGCTTCCTGCTCATCGATCAGCTCGGCATGCGCACCGAACATCATGGCGCGGTCTACGCGCTCGCGGCGTGTGCTTTCGTGGCCGGTTCTCTGACGAGCGGCCGTCTGACCCAGCGCTGGGGCGTCGAGCGCCTGATCACCCGCGCCATCCTTTTCGGGGTGTCCGCTATGGCGCTCGCATCGCTGGCGAGCGCGACGCTGCCGCTCTCGGTCCCCCTGGTAGTGGCGCCGGGCGTCGTCATGTTTTTCGGCGCGGCCCTCGTCGTACCTGCTGCTGCGGCGAGCGCCGTGAGCCTTTTCCCGCGGCGTGCCGGCAGCGCAAGCGCGGTAGCCGGCTGCACCCAGATCGCGCTCGCCGGCGTGAGTGCGGGCATTGCCGGCACCCTGGTCAGCACCTCGACCGTCCCGCTGCATCTGTTCATGCTGGCCGGCACCGCGTGTGCCGCTTTGGTCTGGCGTGCCGGTCGCGGCAGGCGCGCGCTCTAGCCGCCTGACACGCCCGGGGTGCTGCGCTCGAAACGCTGCTCGAGCACGCGCGTGCCCCATTGCTCTCCCGGGTGCTCTGCACGCAGCTCAAAACCGTGACGCCGATAGAGATGCCGCGCGGCATCGAGGCCGGCAAAGGTCCACAGATAGGTTTTGGCGAATGCGCATTCGTCGACATGGGCCAGCGCTGCACTGATCAGCCGTTCCCCCTGCCCCTGACCGCGCAGGCGCTCTGAGACAACAAACCAGCGCAGGTGCGCGCCTTCAGCGGCAGCGTGCAGACCGTCAATGGCAATCGCGCCCTCGATGCGACCGCCGCAATGCAAGCTCCAGATCCCGTCCCGCGCCGGATCATAGCGCCCGACAAAATCGGCCAGATCGCGCGCGACCCGGGCCTCGAAAAACATCCCGAACGACCACTCGGCTGCGTAATAGGCCGCGTGCAGTGCGACCACCCGGCCAATCAGCCCCGGCACGAAATCCCGCACGATGATGGGGTCGTCCATAGACCCGACTGTACTTCAAACACGAGCGCCAGCGTCCCGCATGGACGCGCACGTAGAATGGCGCCGAACGTCGCAGGAGGACACTTGAATGGACAACCCGATGAGTCTCGAGAATCACGTCGTGCTGGTGACTGGTGCGGCCCAGGGGATCGGCCGGGCCGTAGCCACGCGCGCAGCCGCCCTCGGCGCCCGCGTTGCCCTGGTGGACATCAACGGCGACGGCGTGAGAGATACGGCCGCAGCCCTCGGCGGCGATCACGAGGTTCACGTCGGCAGCGTGGCTGACCCCGCATTCGTGCAGAGCACGGTCGACAGCGTGGTCGAACGCCACGGCGCTATCAACGGCCTGTTCAACAACGCCGGGATTATCCGCACGGCCATGATCAACAAGATGTCCATCGCCGACTGGCAGGCGGTGATTGACGTCAATCTCTCTGGTGTGTTCTACGTGCTGCAGGCAGTCGGACGACACATGATCGAACGCGCCGAAGCGGAAGATCCCCGCGCTCGCCGCATCGTCAACGTCTCGTCGATTGCCGGCCGCCGCGGCACTATCGGCCAGATCAACTACGGCGCAGCCAAGTCGGGCGTGCTCGGCATCACCATGTCCGCCGCGCGCGAGTGGGCCCGCTACGGGATCTGCGTGAACAGCGTGTGCTTCGGCGCGGTTGAAACCCCGATGACGGAGGTGATCCGCAGCCCGAAATTCATCGAGCGCACCATGGCCGGGATCCCCATGGGCCGCATCGCGCACCCGGACGAGGTCGCCGGGCCGTGCTGTTTCCTGCTGTCAGACACCGCGAGCTATATCACCGGCCAGCACCTCAACATCGACGGCGGCGCGCAGATCGGATTCTGACCGACCGTCTGGCAGCCTCACGCCGGACACGACCGCATGCCACGCTTCGCTGCGAACCTCAGCACCCTGTTCCGCTCGAGCTCCTGGCCCGAGCGCATGCGTGCAGTCCGTGCGCTTGGCTTCGAGGCGGCCGAGATCCTGTTTCCCTACGACGCGTCGGCGGAAAGCCTCCGCGACGCCCTCGACACCGCAGGGCTGGCCCTCGTTCTGATCAACACGCCGGCCGGTGACTGGCAGGCAGGCGAGCGCGGTCTGGCCGCGCTGCCCGGACGGGAGACAGATTTCGCGCAGACCTTCAGGCAGGCGCTCGACTACGCCATTGCGCTCGAGGTGCCCATGATCCACGTCATGGCCGGCGTTTTACCCGCAGACAGCACGCGCCCCGCCTGCGAGGCGGTGTTCATTGACAACCTGCGGGCCGCAGCTCAGGAAGCCGCCGACAGCGGAGTTCAGCTGCTGCTCGAGCCGCTCAACGCGCATGACGTGCCGGGCTATCTGCACGCTGAAGCTGCCCATACCGTGCGCCTGATCGAGCGCATCGGGCGGGACAACGTCAGGCTCCAGTTTGATCTCTTTCACCAGCATTTCGCCGGCGACAGCCTGGAAGCCAGCCTGCGCGCGCACCACGCGCTGATCGGTCACGTGCAGTTCTCCAGCGTGCCGGGGCGCCACGAGCCGCAGTACGGCGAGGTCGACGTTAATGCGCTGTTCGAACTGCTCGACGCGCTCGGCTACCGCGGCTGGGTCGGCTGCGAATACTCCCCGAAGACCACGCTTGAAGACGGGCTCAGCTGGGGTCGGCGCTACGGACTTGGCGCCGACTCACTCGAATAGCAGACTTTCCACGCTGGGCAGCTCGGCGGCCTCCCAGTCCTGGGCGGCGACCCAGGCGCGATCCCGAAGCAGCTGGTCATCGGAATAATCGAGCACCGCCTGGCGCAGCGCCGCGCGCTCGGCAGCCGACGCCGCGGCGTAGCGCGTGCGCACCAGCTCCGCCGTCATCGCGCGCAGCACGCGGGTCGCGGCCTGCACCCGGTTGGGCCCGGTCTGCGCGCGACCCAGCTCTCGGGCTGCTTTGCCCCGAGCAGCGTCGAGCCCGTTGCGCTCTTCTGCACTGAGGCTTTCGTCCAGCAGTGACGCCAGCGCGTCACCCAGCCCGAGCGCGCGCTCGAGCTCCTCGCACTGAAAGCGGTACAACAACGGCAGACGCTTGTGCAGCACGCTGAGCAGCCCGACCACCATCTCGAGCTGTTCAGCGGCTATGGTTTCATCCGCACCGAGCGCGGGCTGTACTACCCGGGTCAGGGTGTCGATTGCGCTTTTCAGCGCCAGATCAGCCTGTAGCTGCATGACTTCTGTTCTCCTCTGATACGCCCGTCAGGCGCACGCCAGCAAAGCGCTCAGCTGCGCCATCAGCGGATAGCTGCGCCCGGTCATCCACGCCAGCCGCGCCTGCGCATGACTGTCGCTTTGAAGTGCACAGCGCCAGCTGACGGCGTGCAGCAGAATGCACCGGGCCCACACCACCAGCACTTCGTAGTAGCGAAGCGCGACCGGGTCGAGCGGCAGACCGCCCGCAGCCGCATAAGCTGCGCAGAAGCGCCCCGGATCCAGACCCGCCGTCCGTCCCTTCGCCTCGCTCCAGCCGGGCAGCGACAGGCCCGCAAGATCGAAATGATGATCGCCGACAAAGCTCATCTCCCAGTCGAGCAGCGCACACAGGTGCCCGTCACGGAGATCAACCAGACAGTTCCCCGCATGGAGGTCGCCATGCAGCAGCACCGGCTGACGGCAGTGCGGCATCTCCGCCCGCAGCCAGGCACCCGCCAGCTCAAGCAGCGGCACCGCTTCGCAGTCCGCTGCCGCCCGGAGCTGCTCCCAGCGCTCTAGCAGCTGACTCGCTGCGGCTGTGCCCGGCGGCAGCGCCGCAGGCGCGGAGCCCGTGTCACCCCGGAGCGGCAGCGCATGCACTCGCGCCAGCCCTGCCGCCAGCTCATCAACAAAACCCGCGCCGACGTCATCACCGGGAACCACGCCGGGGATCAGCGCACAGATCAGCCCCGGCCGCGGCAGCACTGCGCCAGCTTCATCGCAGGCGTACAGCGCCGGCACCGGGAGACATTCCCGAACCGCAGCAAGCACCTGACACTCCCGCGCCCGCTGCGCCGCAGGCAAGAGACCGGGGGTCTCGAGCCGCAGCACCATCGGTGTGCGCCGTCGTGCCGCATCCACCGGCGTCCAGTCGAGATCAAAGGCCAGATGCAGATGCGAAGCGCTTCCAGCCAGCCAGCGCGCAGCCGTCAAATCGTGGACCGAGTGACCCTGAGCCGTGACCAGCGCGCGCGCGGCTGCAGCGCAGTCTGCACGCGAAGGAAGCGGCATCACGGAGGTCTCGGGGTTCATAGATGGCATGCGACAGAGGCGTCTAGTCGCTTTCTCCGGGAGCAGGCGAGTCGGGCCCGCCGGGTCAGGCCCGGTACTGTCAACGCGAGGCGGAGCGCTGATTCACGCGTAGCGCGCGATCAGCGGCGCGGCAGCATCCATCACGTCCATCGCCGCTTTCTCCGATTCCAGCGGCAGCCAGACGATGGTGCGGTCGACCCCGGCCGCGGCGTAGCGTTCAACCAGCGCCTCGTCGACCACACTGGTCGCAAACACGGTGATGGAGATGCCGGACGGATCGCGGCCCTTTGCCGCACACAACTCACGCAGCTCGGGCGTGGCGCGCTCCAGCGAATCATCCTGCGGGTCCACCAGCAGCCAGCCGTCGCAGTAATCAACCACGCGCTTGAGGCCCGCCTTGGTCACCGCGCCGAGGAAGATAGGTGGATGCGGCGCCTGCACCGGTTTCGGGTAGCACCAGATGGGATCGAAATTAACAAAATCACCGTGATAACTGGCTTCCTCGTTCTGCCAGATCGCTTTCAGCGCGCCGACGCGCTCACGCAGCACCTTCCAGCGATCCTCAAACCGGGTGCCGTGATTAGCCATTTCTTCCTTATTCCAGCCGCCACCGATCCCGAACATCACGCGCCCGCCGGACAGGTAATCCAGCGTCGCCACCTGCTTGGCCACCACGATCGGATCGTGCTCCATGAGCAGGCACACCCCGGTCGCAACCTTGAGTGTTTTCGTCGCCATCGCAGCCGCGGTGAGTGACACGAAGGGGTCCATGAAGTGCTTGTACTCTTCCGGCAGCGGTCCGCCGAGCGGAAACGGCGTCTCGCGGCTGACCGGTATGTGCGTGTGCTCCGGTAACCAGATGGATTCATAGCCGCGCTCTTCCGCTGCCCGCGCAGCGTCGTCCGGCCGCAGGCCGTACTCCGTGTTGTAGCTGACGATCCCGAATTTCATTT
>JAYODW010000008.1:114640-118147 GCA_038116745.1 Gammaproteobacteria bacterium | reverse complement strand
TGGCGGCCTCGGTCGCCTTTAGTCTGTCCGCTGAACGCCAAGGCGGGCTGCTCGAAATGACCCTCGCTGGCCCGGTTACCCGCGGCCAGTGGTACTGGGGACGGTTGTGCGGTTTTCTGCTCCTTGCGCTGCTGCTCGCGGCTGCGGGCAGTTTTCCCATTTTCTGCCTAGCCGGCTCGTGGGCAGCGACGGCGTGGAGCATCTCTCTGGGTGCAGAGTTCTGCGTGGTGGTCGCGGCCGCCAGCATGTTTGCGACCACCATCAGACAGCCGCCGCTCGTGGTGGTCGCCGTTCTGGCTTTTTACCTGCTCGCGCGGTCCGGCGAGGGCCTCGTTCTTCTGGCCGCCGCCAGCGGCGGTGGGTCGGTCTCTGCGGATTTTATCGGCGGGCTGATCCGGGTGATTGCCGCCCTCCTGCCCGCGCTCGGGCGCCAGGCACAGACGCTCTGGTTCGTCGCGCCGCCCGGCGCCGTTGAGCTGGCAAGGCTTATCACCGAGGCGCTCATCGGTGCGCTGATGCTGACCGCGATCGGTCTGTACGACGTTTATCGCCGGAAGTCCCCCACATGAACTCTGCGGCGGCTCCGGTGCAGCGTCCGCCCACAGGCGTCTGGCTGCTGCTGGTGGTAACTGTTCTGGCCCAGCTTCTTGGAGCAGGAGTGTCGCGGCTGCAGCCGCCGGTCAGCACCACCCTGCCGGACGCGCCGGATGTCCTCAGCGCGCGCGCCCTGTCTTTCGGACAGCCCGATCTTATGGCGCGCGCGATCATGCTCTGGCTGCACATTGCGGAAAGCGGTGCGGGTCCGACCGCGCGCTACGCACAGCTGAATTCAGAACACCTGGCGCACTGGCTGGAGCTGGCGCTGAAACTGGACCCGCGGTTCAGCTACCCGTTACAGGCCGCGATGCGCTTGTACGCTGAGGCAGGCTCACCGGCGCGGCAGCGCCGTATGGTTGAGGTTGTGTCTGCGGCGTACCCGGATGATCCGGCCACGCGCTGGCCGTGGATGGCGCATGCGGTTTTTGTTGCGCGCCATCGGCTGCGCGATCCTCTGCTCGCGCTCAGGCTGGCTGAGCTGTTGGCCGCCACGCCCGGTGATCGCACGCGGCCAGTCTGGGTCGGTCAGCTGCATCAGCGGCTGTTGGAGGACCTCAACAGCCCGCCGGCGGCACCGGGGCGCTTGCTGCCACCGCCCTTTGAAAAAGAAGATGTAAGTCCTGCACAGGGCATTTCTTCGCAACCGCGTCGGGCTGTGCCGGCTTCAGGCGCACGCTGAGTCATGGTTGCAATGCGGCGAAAATCTGTCTGAGAGGAGTGCTCGAGCATGTATGCATCATTCAAAAACCGCGGGTTCACACTGGTTGAAATCGCGATCGTGCTGGTCATCATCGGCCTTCTGCTTGGCGGGATCCTCAAGGGTCAGGAGCTGATAACCAGTGCCCGCGTGCGCAACATCGCCGATCAGAACAGCGGCGTACAGGCGGCGTATTACGGCTTCATCGATCGCTACCGGCAGGTGCCTGGCGACTGGAGCGCGGACAATGCGCGCAAGGCGATCCCGGGTGTGACGACCGGCGGCAACGGCAATGGACGCCTCGACGGCGCGAACGGCAGTGATTTCACAGAAGCGCTGGCGCTGTGGGAACACCTGTCGAAGGCACGCTTTATTCAGGGCAGCTACAGCGGTGGCAGCGAGGCGCCGAGTCAGAACCAGACGGATAAGGCGCCGCGTAACGCATTCAACGGCTTCCTGATGCTTTATCGCAGCACCGATTATTTCGATCAGAGCGCGACGCCGACTGAGCAGCTCAATCTGGTGCTGGGCGCGGGGATCCCGGTAAACGTTCTGGCTGAACTCGATACCAAGATCGATGACGGCCTGCCGCGCTCCGGTGTACTGCGTCACGCGGTGTCTGAGGGCGGCACCTTCGGCCCGTTGTCACACTCCAGCGCTGACTGTGTTGACAGCAGTCAGACACCCCCGGTGTGGAACATTGCGGGCAATCAACAGCTGTGCAACGCGGTGTACCTCTACTGAGCGCAGCTGAAACATCGCACGCGATGCTCAGCGTCGAGCGGGTCAGTAAGCGCTTCGGTGCGCGCGAGGTTCTGTCCGAGGTGTCGTTCGAGATTGGACACGGTGAGGCGTTTGCGCTGATGGGACTGAACGGCGCGGGCAAATCCAGCCTGCTGCGTTGTGTGCTGAATCTTCTCGTGTTCGATAGCGGCCGGATCCGCATTTCAGGTCGTCCGCATTCAGACTCGGCAGCGCGTGCCGCGGTGTTCTATCTCGCCGAGCACTTCAGCCCCCCGCCGGCCGTGTCCGGTCACGACTGCCTGCGCTACGTCGCCGGTCTGTACACCCGCGCCTACCGTCCCGAGGAGGCGTGTGCGCTGGCCGCCGGGCTGGACCTCGATCCGGCGCAGCTGAGTGCGCCCGTGCGGCACTTCTCCAAGGGGAACGTGCAGAAACTCGGATTGACCATGGCTCTGCTGAGCGACTGCCCGCTGCTGATACTCGACGAGCCTTTCAGCGGGCTGGACGGGCGTGCCCTCGCACAGTCGGTCGCGCGACTGAGCGCCGCGCGCGATGCCGGGCAGACCCTGCTTTTGACCACGCATCGACTGGCCGAAGCAGGTGGACTGTGTGACCGCGTGGCGGTGTTGCATGGCGGTCGCCTTGCTTTTAGCGGTCGTCCCCTGGAACTGGCAGAGGTCGGCGGGGGCGCGACGGCAGATGCTGGTTTTCTGCGGTTTGTCGACGCCTGAGAAGCAGCGGCGTCGCCCCGGTACGAAGGACTGCGGGGTAAAGATCCGGCAATTGGGGCCGCTAGCAAGGGGACCCGATAAGGTGCGCAATGACCCATGCTGGATGCAGACCCACGCCACGATCAGAATTTTGACGCAGAGCCCGCGCTGGGGCTGATAGCGACAGACCGTGCCCACCGCGTGCTATGGGCTAACGCCACGGCCGCGCGTCAGCTGGGCACAACCCCGGAGGCGCTGCGCGGTGTTGATGTGCGCAGCGGTGGGATCCCGTTCCGGGCGCCCACGCGGGAAGAAGCGATGGCCTGGCGCTTCAGTCAGGATGGTGCCTTGCTCGGTTTAACGCAGCGCTGCGGTGCGGCGCCGGGCGAAAGCCTGCTGCTGGTGCTGATCGAACGTCGGCGCGCCGTGAGCGATCTGCTTGGCCTCATGGGGCGCAGCGCAACTACGGTCGAGCCCCTGGGCGTGCTTTCTTTCCCCGCCGTTCGCGCTCGCCTGGAATCCGAAATATCGCGCTCGCGCCGTTATGACGATCCGTTGAGCTGCGTCGGCGTGCGTTTTGTGGCGGGCCACAGCCTGGCGGCTTACAGCGCGCTGGCGGGCGAGCTGCGTGCGTGCCTGCGGTGGATCGATCAGGTCGGTTTCTGGGATGAGGATGCGCTGATTGTCGTGCTGCCGAAAACCGCCGCGGCCGGGCTGCGGCGGGTGCATCTGCGGATCGACGGGATCTGTTCAGGCGCG
>JAYODW010000008.1:15562-114540 GCA_038116745.1 Gammaproteobacteria bacterium | reverse complement strand
CCGGTGACAACGAAATGAATGTGGATCCGGGTGAAGACCTTGGGCGGTTCCGGGGCGCGCTCGGCGCTGAGTTCAGCGCGGCAGTCGGACACCGCCTGGCGCGATTTTTTCAGAATTGAAACGACGTCAAAGGCGGTGCAGGCGCCGAGCCCGGTCAGGATCATTTCCATCGGCCGCAGCCCGGCGTTGCGCCCGCCCGCGTCAGGCGGCCCGTCAATGACGACTGCATGCCCGCTGCCTGCTTCGCCAACGAACATGGCGTTTTCAACCCAGTGAATGGTTGCTTTCATGCTGCGAATTTCCTCGTCTTCGGGGGGGCATGTTGCGCGTGTTGCGCAGCGTTGGTGAACACTCCGTATGGTATAAAGAAACGCCCCTGGACATCTCGGAACGCGGCGCTTTTCACCCCGTCGCAGTGGTTATTCGGGCGTTGTCATCACCTTTCAACGGATGACGAGGAAGGCTTATGAGCGGATTAGACTATGGCCTGCCGGGCCAGAACCAAGCCGTCAACGTGTTTCTGCAGAACTGTCACCGGCGCCAGTTTCCGGCCAAGAGCACGATCCTGCGCCAGGGAGATCCCTCACACGAGCTGTACTACCTCGTCAGCGGATCGGTCACGGTGCTCATCGAAGATGACGAGGGTCGTGAGCTGGTTCTCGCGTATCTGAACCCGGGTGACTTTTTTGGCGAGATCGGGCTGTTCAACGAACACGTCAACCGCAGCGCGCTGGTGCGTACCCGCGGTAAATGCGAAGTCGCCACGATGAGCTATGAACGCCTGCGGAGTCTCCCCGGTCTGTTCCCCGATATTCTGTTTGAGATCTCGGCCCAGGTGGCCAGTCGCCTGCGGCGCATGAACCGCAAAATAGGTGACCTTGCGTTCCTGGATGTCTCCGGGCGGGTCGCCCGTGCGCTGCTCGACCTGTCCAAGGAGCCTGACGCCATGTCGCACCCGGAGGGCATGCAGATAAAGGTCACGCGCCAGGAGCTGGGCAGGATCGTGGGAAGCTCCCGTGAGATGGTCGGGCGAGTGCTCAAATCGCTTGAGGAACAGCACCTCATCCGCGCCAGCGGCAAGACGATCGTCGTTTACGGCGTGCGCTGAGGTCGGCTCTTCAGCTGCCGGGCTTGCCGCGGCGGATCCCGATAGATCGTCCCACCCAGTCGGGACGTGTCAGAGCGCGCTGGGCTTCAAGCAACTCGAGGTATCGCGCGGCAACGGGTTCAGGGAAGGGGCAGGTTCGTCGCGCTGCGGTGTCGAAGCTGATAGAGAGAACTTCCTGCGTGGCCAGCAGGCTGTCATCCCGGTAGAGCTCCTGGTAGATGTGGGCGCGCTTGCCATCGAAGTCGAGGATGCGGGTCTCCACCCGCAACGCATCGCCCAGCATGGCCTCGTTCTGATAGGTGATGTGCGATTCCAGCGCGACTGTCGAGCGCTGCTCCCGTGCAATATAGTCGAGGTCCATGCCGACCCAGTCTTTGTAAGCGTCGATCCCGGTCTCGAAAGCCACCAGGTAATAAGCGACGTTCATGTGGCCGTTATAGTCCAGCCATTCCGGCTGCACCGTGGCGGATGAAATGACGATCCCGTTGCTCGGCACAGAGCGCTCCGACATGCCTGATTTCCCCTGCAAAATGCGCATTGTAGGGGAGGCTGGCAACCCGGGCCGGCGCTTGACAGGCCCGGTCTCAGCCACCATGATCGCGCGTCCGCGACGCCGCAACCTCACCAGGAAAACCGATGTTTTCCATGCGCGTGTTGCCGTGCAGTGAAGGCGCGCCCTCTGCGTCTGACGCACCCTGCCCCATGGCTATGTAGCTCAGTTGGTTAGAGCGCGGCACTCATAATGCTGAGGTCGGTGGTTCAAGTCCACCCATAGCCACCATTCCGGATCAATACCTCCCTGTCGTCCTCATCCTCTCCTGATGCGTGGGCGGCCGGGCATTTCAGTGCGCTGCTGAGCTCAGCGCGGGAGCACCGTCAGGGCCAGGCATGCCCACGACGCGCCTATGCGCGACGGTACTGCTGCTGGGCGACGGGGTCGCGCAGGACCGCCTGATAGCGACGGTAAAACGTTTCCAGCTTGCGCAGATAGGGCGCCAGTCGGAGGCGGTCCAGGCGCAGGCGTTCGAGATGCGTTCTGCGTGGCGTCCAGACAAAAAAGTCGCACCACAAGCGCCCAGTGCACAGGCACTGGAGCTGACACTGCAACCAATAGTCTTCTCGCCGCGACAAGGTCGTCAGCCGGCGGCCTGCAGGGCATTTGACTTCCAGCAGGCCTGGCCCGGCGGCGTCAGATTCGACGAGTCCGTCGGGTGATGCGCCGAGGTAGTCTCCCGCAACGAACAGCCCTGCGCTGGTGACACGGTTGCCCGTCACCTGAGAATAGGTGGCGATTGCGACAGGCTCGTGCTCGCGGCCGTAGCGCAGCGCCTCACAGTCCGGTCGTGCTGATTCGCCGTAATGCTCTGCGAGCATTTCACGCATCAGAACATCTGCAGACGCATAAGGGCTGATACCGCAAGCTGCCGGCGCGCGTGAAGCGGTCAGTCGGTCGACCCGCGCTGCAAACCACGCCGGTGAACGCTGGATCAGCGCTGCTTGTGGCGCCATCGGTTCAATTTCTCTGGCTTTGATACGGCATGAAAGACAGTACTGGGTGCCCTGAGGTCAGACCTTCTCGCTCGGTCCTCAGATGCGGAAAGATTACCTGATGAAATCATAGACGCCGGGGATACTAAACAATAGTTTATGAGGACATGGCGCGTCCCCGACTTTTCGCACTGGACCAAACATGAGCATGCATCCGCTGGCCGGCAAACCGGCACCGGTAGAAACCCTCGTCGATCTGCCGCGCCTGGTTGCGGCGTATTACACCCATCGTCCTGATCCGGACGAGCCCGGGCACGCAGTGGCCTTCGGCACTTCTGGTCATCGCGGCTCATCGCTCAAGTCGACTTTCACCGAGACCCACATCCTGGCTATCGCGCAGGCGATTGCCGAATACCGAGCGGGGAAGGGTTATCGGGGACCGTTATTCCTCGGCATGGATACCCATGCGCTGTCCGAAGCAGCCTTTCGCAGCGCCGTCGAAGTCTTCGCTGCCAACGGTGTTGAACTGCGCATCCAGGCGGGCGCCGGCTATACCCCGACGCCCGTCATCTCTCATGCGGTTCTTGGCTACAACCGGGGCCGGGACGGCGGCTTTGCCGACGGCGTCGTAATCACGCCGAGCCATAACCCCCCCCGAAGACGGAGGCTTCAAATACAACCCGCCCGATGGCGGTCCTGCAGGCACCGATGTTACCGACGCCGTGCAGAAGCGCGCGAACGACATCATTGCCGGCGGTTTAGCTGGCGTGCGGCGGATGGCATTTGAACGTGCGCTGAAAGCAGGGACGACGCGTGAGCATGATTTTGTCGCGCCCTATGTGGACGATCTGGAAAACGTTATCGACATGTCCACCATCCGGGGATCGGGTTTAAAGATTGGCACCGATCCCATGGGCGGCTCGGGGGTCGGCTTCTGGGCTCCGATTGCAGAGCGCTACGGTCTGGACATAACGGTGGTCAATCCCTGCGTCGACGCTACGTTCCGCTTCATGACCCTGGATAAAGACGGCAAGATCCGGATGGACTGCTCCTCGCCCCATGCGATGGCTGGTTTGATCTCCATGAAGGACCGCTTCGATATCGCGTTCGGCAATGATCCCGATTTTGACCGGCACGGGATCGTGACGCGGTCCGGCGGCCTCATGAATCCGAATCACTACCTGGCGGTGGCGATCGACTACCTCTTCCAGCATCGCCCCACCTGGCATCGGGATGCCGCTGTCGGCAAGACGCTGGTATCCAGCTCGATGATTGACCGGGTTGCGCTCAGGCTCGGCCGCGCAGTCGCGGAAATGCCGGTAGGTTTCAAGTGGTTCGTCGACGGACTGTCCCGGGGCGCGCTCGGTTTCGGCGGTGAGGAAAGCGCTGGAGCGGCTTTTCTCCGGCGCGACGGACGCGTCTGGACGACTGACAAGGACGGCATCATTCTCGATCTGCTGGCTGCAGAAATTATGGCGAAAACGGGCGCAGATCCCGCTGAGCGCTACGCCGGGCTTGAAGCCGAACACGGGCGGCCCGTGTATGAACGAATCGACGCGCCGGCAGATAGCGCGCAAAAAGCTGTGCTCAAGGGGCTGTCGCCGGAACAGGCGCGGGCGACACATCTGGCAGGTGAGCCCATCAAGGCTAAGCTCACGCGGGCCGCGGGCAATGACGCGCCGATCGGGGGACTCAAGGTAACTGCGGAAAATGGCTGGTTTGCCGCGCGTCCGTCCGGCACCGAGGACGTTTATAAGATTTACGCTGAGAGCTTCAAAGGTGTAGAGCACCTTAAGCAGATCCAGGAAGAAGCCAAAGCGATCGTGAGTGCGGCGCTGACTGGGAACTGATGAGACCTGGCGCCGCGTCTTCGCAACCCTCCGGCACGTGAGAACGGGTGTTTTCGCCGGGGAGTGTGTTCCCCCCGCTAAGGGCGTGATCCCAAACCGCGCCTAATCGGCGTTTCCCAACCGCGACAAGAGCCAGCTTGCGACCTCAGGTGTATCAAGCATCGGCAGGTAGTGATTGCTGCCCGGCAAAACATCGATTCGCGCATCGGGCCGCGCGTCCAACAGTACACGTCTTGCCGCGGGCAGGAAGGTTGACGCACGGGCAGCAGCCAGCGCATGTACTTCGACGTCCGGCGCTTGGGCCAGAGCGCGCAGATACCGATAAGGCTGCAGTTCGACCGCCGCATAGGTCTGGGCTTCCCAGTCGGGCGAGCAGGCCAGCGTCACGCCGGTTTTCTCCACGGCGTTGAAACCGCTGTCGATATAAGCTTCCAGCCAGGGCTGCGGCCAGCGTTTGAAACCGGACTGGCGCGACAGGATCTGCAGAGCTACCTCCCGGGAAGCGAAGCGCTGCCGCCTGCCGAGGGTCGTGCGGATGTAGCGGGAGCGGCGCATCGCGCCCGTCAGTCTCAACAGCCGCACCCGCCAGGCCTGCGGCCGATCCAGAATAGTGGGGTCAAGCAGCAGAAGACCTCGAACCCGTTGCGGATGGCGTACGGCCGCGGCCAGGCTGACCATCCCGCCAAGGGAGTGTCCGCCCAGCCATACCGGTTCCTGCGCGTCAGCAAGCACATGGCACAGGTCAGCGTAATAGGTCTGCCAGCTGCGCAGATACAGGCCGTGCGCTGCTGCAGCACTGCCGCCATGCCCGCGCAGGTCCAGCGCGATGACGTTGCAGCGCCGGGACAGCGGATCGAGCAAGGGCGCGTAGGTGCGCGCGCTGAAACTGGTGGCATGAGTCCAGTGCAGCGTCGGCCGGTCGGTTTCGTACGGCCAGCGCCACAGCTGCAGCGCCCGATCGTCCGGGGCGGAGATCAGCTCTGCTTCGGGCGCGATTTGCATGTGCTGGTCTCCGTGGCTTGCTGCCCGGACTTTGCGCATCGGTATCGGATGCGGTGCAAAACCCGGGGCCATTCCGAGCGGGAATGTCTGTCCGGCAGGTGCAGGCTCCGATGAAGGTCCGGGAAGCGGTCGCGCGACGCGCCGGAACGTCCTTTAAACTTCGGCGAGCTCAGGCGCTGATGCCGTTAAGGGCAGGACGATCCAGAAGCAGCTGCCTTTTCCGAGGGTGCTCTGAGCACCGCACTGTCCGCCCATCTGTTGAACGAGCAGGCCCGCGATCGCCAGGCTCAGGCCCGCGCCCTGCTGTTGCCGCAGGGGATTACCTTCCCCTTTTTCAAAGACCTGGAACAGGTAGGGCAAGCGCTCTGCGGCGATGCCGCAGCCACTGTCCTCGACTTCGAAACGCAGCGACACGGACTCATCAACCGATGTTTCAACACGGCAGCGGAGGCTGACGTGTCCGGCTTTGGTGTACTTGAACGCGTTGCCAATGAAGGTCTCCAGACAGCGCGTTAAGCGGGAACTGTCGCCCATCATCGGCTTTGGCGGTGCCGTCACTTCGGTGGTGAGTTCAATGCCCGTGTGAGCGAACCGTTTGCGTGCGTTGGCCCCAACGCGCTCGACCAGTTCTCCTGGGTTAAACAGAGTCTGCTCTACGGGTACTTCGCCGGCCAGCAGTCGGGTCAGTTCCAGCGTTGAATTGACCAGTGACTGCAGGCGTTCAGCCGAGTTGGAAAGCAGGCGCATGTATTCTTTCTGCTGATCGCTGAGGTCCTCACGCTCCAGTAGGTTGGTCATGCCGATGATGCCGTTCAGAGGGGTACGCAGCTCATGGCTGATGGTTTTCATGAACGCGTCTTTGAGGGCGCTGCTCTGGCTGACGGTCTCGAGGGCCTGCTCCAGATCGGCTTCGACCTGTTTCAAATGGCTGATCTCGATATGCGTTCCCATCATCCATAGCGGCTCGCCATTTTCAGTGCGCTCGAAGATCCTTCCGTGGTCGCGCACCCAGATCCAATGCCCGTCGCGATGCTGCATGCGTGACTCGAATTCGTAGTAAGGCGTTTCACCGTCAAAGTGTCGCTGCAGCGCTACAGCTGATGCTGCGAGATCATCGGGCTGGGCGTACTTGCCCCAGGTCTCGATTGACACTGGCGCAAGCTCTTCCAGGCTGTATCCAATCATTTCCGCCCAGCGCTCATTGAACCGGGTTTCTCCTGTCTGCACGTTCCATTCCCAGGTACCCGCGTTGGTGCCGGTGAGGATGTTCTGCAGACGATCCCGGTTCTCTGCAAGCGCTCGCTCCGCTGCTTTTCGTTGAGTGATGTCAACGACCGAGGTCAGAGATCGGATCGGATTCCCATGGCTGTCCCGCTCCAGGGCTGAGGAGACCAGCACATCAAGCACGCGACCGTCTTTACAGACATATTGATACTCGAGGTCGCGTGCCACGCCGTGCTTAAAAAATTGCGGCCAGGAGTTTTTCTCGGCGTTGACGAGGGACTGCTCGGAGAGGAACAGCCGCGGGTGGGCACCGATGATCTCCTCGCGCGTGTAGCCCATGACCTCAAGCCAGTAGTCGCTGACTGCGACCATCTCCATCTGCGGGTTGACCGAGTGCAGCATGGCGGGGGTTTTCTCATAGAGCTCAATCGCCCGACGTTTTTCGTCGTTCAGTGCTTCATTCAGCGTGCTGAGGCCGTCCCGCTGTTCGCGGATGGTCGCAAAGGCCTGCTCCCGGACTTTCCGCTCTTTCATCAGGGCCTCTGACATCTGGTTGAACCTGCGCACGGCATCGCTGAGCTCATCGTTACCTCTCAGCGTCATCTTGTAGCCCAGTTCTCCCGCCGCAATCCTCTCGGTGCCTTCGCCAAGGGCGCGCAGCTGTCGGGTCAGGTAGGTGCCGAGGCCTAGTGAAAAGATGGCTACCAGCAATATTTCGGCGCCGACGATCAGTAAGGTCCGATCGCGCGCGCGGGCCAGGTTACGGGTCAGGCGGGCGACTTCGTAGCCGATTTCTATGTGGCCGAAGTCTGTGCCGGCGATCTGGACTGTCTGTACGACACGGTAGATCCCGTGCATTGCGTCGCTCAGGTGGGTGCTGGCCGGCAGCGGTTTTCGTGCCTGCGCGAGGTCCCCCGAGGCCGCTACTTCCATGCCGTCGGCGCCAAGCACTCGAGCAAACACAACGCCTTCGTCCTCGCTCAGGGTTTCCGTTGCCGCGGTAAGTCTGGCGAGGTCCGAGCTGAGCAGCGATTCAGTGACCAGAGCAGCGAAAGTGCGTCCGCCCATGCGGGTCAGCCGCTCGATTTCCTCTTCTGCGCTTTCGGTGAGAAAGGGAAACACCAGCACGAAAAGCAGGGTCAGCAGCAGGCTCTGGATCAGACCAACACCGAGGATTGTTTTGAGCCGGAAAGTTAGACGCATGCGGGTCCCGGGATGCTTGGTTCAATCATCTATAAGCGCCTGGTCAAGCCGGCTGCTGCGGCACAAAGAAGGGTATGAGAGCAATGCGGCCTTGGGCCACGCGGTGAGACGGTAATTGCCTATCGACGCGCCCGTTGTTTTCGTGGACGGTTCCGCCGCAAACACTATACCCGGCTTCGTCTCCTGTCGTGACCCGTGCAGGCCGTCACAAAATCGCGCTGGTTTGCCCCGTTTCAGGTCGGCGGCCAGGGTGCATCGATGTCGGCAGCGGTGAGCAGGGTGCTCCGGTCTCCCACCGGCGGGTAGATCCATTGCGTGTTGATGGTCTGCTTCAGCGGCTTGACGTCGGCACCGACCTGCTCGGGCCGGCGTTCCCAACCGGTGGTGAACAGGGCGCCATAGTCACCGAGATCCAGGCAGGTGACGTAATCAGGCTGGCTGTAAGCGCGCGGAGGCAGGCCGAGCAGATCGCGCGCGGCGTTGTAGCCCGCGCATTTTCCCATCGGCACTGCATGCTGGCAGGACATCAGGGCCAGATGCGTGGCGTCGACATGGGCTGCCGCCAGGTCGCCGGCGGCATATAAGCCCGGCGCACCAAGCACCCGGAGCTGCGCATCGACCGGCAGGCGACCGTCCGCACCCGTTGGCACGCCCAGGGTTGAGGTCAGCGCGTGCGCCTGCAGACCGGTCGTGGCGACCACGGTTGCCGCTGCGATCTGTTCGCCGTCCCGGAGCTCAACGCCCGCGCTGTGGATGGCGCATACTTCGGCGCCTAGGCGCAGCTCGACGCGCGCATCATGCAGTGCCTGCTCGATGTGTGGTCGGGGCAGGTCGCCGAGCTCGGGCCCTACAGAATTCGATCGCTCCACCAGAACGATCCGGGCCTCATCTGCCGCGGCGCTCTGACCCAGGGCGCGTAGGCGGCGACGGACTTCAAGCGCCATTTCGACGCCGGTAAATCCTGCACCGATGATGACGAAGCCGTGTCGCACCGGGTCGTCGTAGGCAAGTCTGTCCAGAGTTTCCAGATGGGCATGCAGGCGCGCAGCACCGGCAAAGGTATCGATGTCAAAGGCGTGCGGATCGGCACCGGGCACATCGAGTGGGCGTTGGACGCTGCCCGCAGCGAGGACCAGGCGATCGTAGTGCAGCACAGTGGTGCTGCCGTCCGCGTTCAGCACCTGCAGCGCCCGCTGCCCGGCATCGATGCCGGTTGCGCTGCCCTGGTGGACAGCGATACCCAGAGTCTCGAACTGCTCCCCGAGTGGTGCCTGCATCTCCGGCGTGAAGGGTTCATAGAGACGCGGACGTACGGTAAGGCAGGGCTCCGGCGTCACCACGGTAATGTGGATGCTGCCGTCCGCGATGGCATTTTCCCGGGCGGCAACGAGCGCTGCCCACATGCCGGCAAATCCGCTGCCGACAACGATGAGTTCCTGAGCGTTCACGCGCTGACCTAAAGCTTGTCCTTGGCGAATGTCGTCGGCCAGTAATCACATGCCGCGAGGCCCTCCAGCGCAAGGCCGTACGGAAGGTTGTCCAGCATGGCGCGCTTGACCTGCTGCAGGATGGCTTCGCGGGTAAGGCGCACGGTGAGCTGCGGGCGCTGACCGATCTTCCGCGCCAGGGTCCACGCACGGTCGAGCAGCGCAGCCTGTGGCATGACCTCGTTGACGACACCGAGGTCCAATGCCTCGGCGGCAGAAAGCTCCTGTCCGGTCATGAGGAAGTAACGCCCCCGGTTAAGTCCGAGCAGCATCGGCCACACGATGTGGACGCCGTCTCCGGGGACCAGGCCGGACGGATAGTGCGGCGCATCCTGAAAGGTCGCGTGGTCCGCCGCGAGGACGATGTCGCAAAGCAGCGCGAGTTCGGCATGCACCGTCGCCGGGCCGTTCACCGCAGCGATCATCGGCGCCTGGATCTCGAGCAGGTTCATCAGCAGGCGCTTGGCGTCGGGCAGCACATGCGAGGCCCAGGCGTTGGCGTCGACCCCTCCGCCGCCCAGGTCTTCCTCGTGAATGAAGGTGGTGCCGGAACCGGTGAAGATAATTACCTTGTTTTCCGGATCGGCGGCGATATCGGCAAAGCAATACCCGAGTTCCTGGTGCGGGGCGAACCCCCACACCAGATCACTGCCGCCTGAATGCATGGTGATCTGGAGAATGCCGTCTTCCCGCCGGAAATCGATGTGCTCGTATTTCTGCGCGTACTCTTCAAGTGTGGGGATCTTCATAGCGGAGTCCTCGGTTTAAGGGATCGTCGCCGCCATCGCGGGCGGGTTATCCAAGGAGCGCATCATAGAAGTCTCTGCTCGAATCAGGAAAGCGGTCCCTGGGTTCTCGTCGGGCGCCTGCTTGCGGCACTGGCGACCGACTTGCACTTTTTCAGGGCGTCGCTGCACTGATATGAGGCGTCGCAACGGCACTCTGCTGCCCTGCATGCGCCGGATGCCGCGGAAGATCGCGGCCTCAGATTGGCGCTGTTATTGCTTAAGTCCTGTCCCGGGCCACCTTGTTTCCCTTCGATGCCGGGCAGGTGTTGTCAGCATCCATCACAGTGCTCTGAGAGGGTTGTCCATCTCTTCGCCACGTGTTCAAGGAGAGGAAAGTGTCGGCAACATGTCAGGATTCTTTCACTCAGGCGCTTGCCCAGATCTGGGCAGCCCACCACGGCAATAACGACGGCGAGGTCGCCTCCTACATTCCGGAGCTGACGCGTGCTGATCCCGATCATTTTGGACTGGCTATTGCGACTATCGATGGGCGCCTGCGGACCCATGGCGATGTCGAAGTGCCTTTCACCATCCAGTCGGTGTCCAAGGCCTTCGCCTTTGCGCTGGCTACGGAGGCTGTGGGCCTGCACAACATCGCGCCGCACGTCGGCCTCGAGCCCAGCGCTGACCCGTTCAATGCCATCGTGTTCGACGTTGAAAACCGACCCTTTAACCCCATGGTCAATGCGGGCGCGATTGCGACCAGCGCCATCCTGCTTGATCACTTCGGCGATGAGGCCTTCCCGACGCTGCTCGCGCGGTTTTCCGCCGCTGCGGGACGTTCGCTGCCGGTCAACGAGGCGGTCTATCAGTCCGAATCCCGCACCGGCGAGCGGAATCGGGCTATCGCGCACCTGCTCAAAGCCAACGGTCATCTGCCCGGCGACCCTGATGCGGTGCTGGATCTTTACTTCCGACAGTGCGCAATCGAGGTGACGGCGATCGACCTGGCTCTGATGGGCGCGACGGCCGCGAACATGGGGCAGAACCCTGCCACGGGGCAGAGCGCCTTCGACGTGGTAGCGATACGCGGCATGCTCTCGGTGATGTTCACCTGTGGGATGTACGACCACGCGGGCACCTGGGCCTTCGATGTCGGCATACCGGCAAAGAGCGGCGTGGGCGGCGGTATTCTGGGCGTGGTCAATCGACAGCTCGGCATTGCCAGTTTCTCGCCGCGCCTGGATCGCTGGGGTAATTCGGTGCGTGGCGTCGCGGCTTTCGAGACGCTGTCGCAGGAGTTCGGTCTGCATGCCTTTGACTGCACCAATGTCGGTTCGACGTACCTGAGCAGCCTGATAGCCTGAGCTCAGGGCGCGTTCCTCCGTCGGGCGGGCACGTTAAGCTGGGTCGCAGTGAACGTTCAGCGAAACCTCAGCAGTAGGAAATACCTGCGCCTGGCGCGCAGCAATGTGCTTGCCGCTTTGATGGTTAAGCTGATCCTTGCCATCTGGGGATTCACCACCGGGACGTGGTGAGACAGGTTAGCGGAACCGCGGCATGACCTCAGCGGCGAAGCGTTCGAGACTCTCTCGGAAGATCTCTGGCGGCACGCCTGGAGAGGCGCCCCAGGTGATCAGATCGGTGATGCCGAAGCGGCTCGTGAAGGCTTCGATTTCGTCACCGACCTGCTCCGCGGTGCCGATGATCAGATTCTGCGGGATGGCGTCGGGGCTGGGTGCACTGTGCAGGACCTCCTGGTCGCCGGCTTCGCTCAGCCATTTCTCATACAGCTTCATGCGATAGCGCTCTCCAGCGAGGACCTGGCGCGCGACCCGCTCACGGTCGTCGGTGACGACGAACGGACGCAGGATCCCGACGCGATAGTCTTCAGGTCGTCCGCCGCGCGCAGCGAGCTCCTCCAGCCAGGGGTCGAGCACCACGGAACGCCGTCCCTGAGGGAGCAGATGGGCACCGAGGCGTGCCGCGCGGCGCGCCCCGGCTTCGCTCATGGCCGCCACCCACAGCGGCGGGCCGCCCGGCTGCACCGGTCGCGGGCGCAGAGCAACATCGTCGAACTGGAAGCGCTTGCCGTGAAAACTGAAGCGGTCCTCGCGCCACGCACGCTGCAGGATCTCGATGCCTTCCTCCGTCAGCGATACGCGGTGCCGCCGGTTGACGCCGAAAGCCCTGAACTCGTGATGTGCATATCCAAGGCCGACCCCGAGCATCATGCGTCCAGCGCTGAGGTTGTCGAGGACGGCGAGGTCCTCGGCGAGGCGCACCGGGTGATGAAAGGGCATCAGCAGCACGTTCGAAGAGATCTGCACCCGCTGGGTTGCCGCCGCGACCGCGCCGGCAATGGCGACAAAAGAGGGGATGTAGCCGTCTTCGACAAAGTGATGCTCAGTCACCCACACGGAATCGTAACCCTGGCTGTCCACCGCGCGGATCTGCTCCAGGCAGCTTGCGTAGAGCTCAGGCAGGCTCAGCCCGCTGTCGGGGGGGTTGCGGAAGTCAAAAGCGACGCCGAAGCGGAGTTTGCTCATAGTGCCTGTGTCCTTCGAGAAGAGATGCCGTTCGAGCATCTTAATACGCGGATTTCCGCCCAGATGGGTCAGGCCTGGGGAGGGTGCTTGATAAGATCGCCGCCCCCTGACAGGACAGAACACACATGGCGCTACGCTCCTATCGCGGCCGCAGGCCGCAGCTCGGCCAGCGGGTATATGTCGATGATGCCGCTGTGGTCATCGGCGATGTCGAGATTGGCGATGACAGCTCGGTGTGGCCCTGCGCAGTGATCCGAGGCGACGTGCAGCAGATCCGGATCGGCGCGCGCACCAGCGTACAGGATGGCGTGGTGCTCCATGTCGCGCACGATGGCCCGTACTCTCCGGGCGGGCGACGGCTCATCATCGGTGACGATGTCACCATCGGCCACAGCGCAGTGCTGCATGCCTGCACTGTCGGCGACGCCTGCCTGATCGGCATGAACGCAACCGTCCTGGACGGTGCCGTGGTGGAAGACGAGGTGGTGATCGCGGCAGGTGCGCTGGTGCCGCCGGGCAAGCATCTCCCGCGCGGCACCCTGTGGGCGGGCAACCCGGCAGAGCAGAAGCGCGAGCTGAAGCCGGAGCAGATCGAGCGCCTGCGCTACTCAGCACGTCATTACGTCACGGTAAAGGACGCTTTTCTGGCGGGCGAAGAGGACTGACAGATGCGCATCAGGGAGATCCGGACGCATCGCCTGAACGTGCCCTTTGTCGAGCCGCCGAAAACGGGCTTTCTTGATCTCCCCCTTATTGACCTGCTGATCGTTGAGGTGGAAGCCGACAACGGCATCGTCGGCACCGGCCATCTGCATCCGCTCGCCGGCGGTATGCGCACGCTGCAGATGTGCATCCAGGAGATGCTGGAGCCGTTGCTGCTGGGTGAAGACCCGCGCGAAGTCGAGATGCTGTGGCAGAAGATGTGGCGTGCAACCTACATCCAGGGGCGCATGGGCATCACCGTCATGGCCATGTCCGCGCTGGATATTGCGCTCTGGGATCTCGTCGGGCGCGAGCGCGGTCAGCCGCTTTGGCGGCTTTGGGGGGGGAAACCCGACCCGGTGCCGGTCTATGGTTCCGGCTGCTTTCGCGGCCTGGGTCACGACGGCATGATCGAGCGTGCGACGCGCTTTGTCAGCGAAGGTTTTTCTGCGATCAAGATGCAGGTCGCGCACACGTTCACCCACGATGAAGACGTCGCCAACGTGCGCGATATGCGCATGGCGCTGGGTGACAGGGTCGAGATCATGGTGGACGTCAATCAGGGCTGGTCAGCCGCAGAGGCCATCACAGTCGGACGCCGCCTCGATGACTTCCGGCTGGCCTGGTTGGAGGAACCGGTGGTGGCGGACGATTTCGACGGTTATCACCGTGTGGCCGATGCCCTTGCGACCCCGCTAGCAGGTGGCGAGAACCATTTCACGCACCACGATTTCAAACCGTTTTTTGCCACCGGTAAGGTGCCCATCCTGCAGCCGGACATCATGCGTGGGGGCTACACTGAGCTCCGGGTCATTGCCGGTCACGCGGCGGCAGCCGGGCTGCGCATCGCCCCGCACCTGTTCCCTGAGTTGTCCGTTCACCTGCTGGCTTCGATCCCTAATCCCGCCTGCCTCGAGTACATGGGGTGGTTCGACCATCTATGGGTTGCGCCCCTGACAGCAGAGAGCGGCTATCTCCGGCCGCCGGAACGTCCCGGGCACGGGATGGACTTCCGGCCCGAGATCCTGCGTGATTACCGGTGCACGGATTGATTTGGCCGAGCCGCTTTGCTCGGCCTCAGCGCGGTGCGTCGTGGCGCTCCCGGGCTTTGAAGTGCAGGGTGACAGTGGTTCCGGTCGGTGATGACGGTTGAGGATCCGACTGCGAGTCGACTGTGGTCTTCCCGCCATAGGCCAGCATGAACCGTCTCACCAGGTTCATGCCGAAGCCGGTTCCCTCCTCTCCCTGGGTGCCTCGACGGCTTGTTTTAGCGCTTGGATCGAACGGTTTTTCGAGCAAGTCGGGGGGGATGCCAAGCCCCTCGTCCTTGATGCGGACTGACACGGTCTCACCATGTCGAGTGCCCTGTACCCAGATCCGGCTCCCGGGCGATGAGAACTTCAGTGCGTTGGTGAGCAGATTGTTCAACAGGCAGTTGATCAGGGAGGTTTGCTCTGCTTCGACCAGAATTTCTTCAGGCACATCTACCAGCAGCGCGATATTTTTTGCCTCGAATGCCGGGCTCAGGATGGACTGACTGGTGCTGGCGCAGCTTTTCAGATGGCAGGGTGACAAGTCGAGTTTTCCGGTCTCCAAGGCGAACAGTCTGCGGATGACATCAATCAACGAGAGCGCCTGGTCAGCGTTCCTGCTTACCAGGCTTGTGGCGGCTTCGGGTGCTTTCCCGGCGGTCATCAGAGCGCTCAGTCCGGATATCCCGCCGATAAGGTTTTTTAAGGTCATGGCTCAGGACCTGCAGCAACCCTTCCGGGTCGCGGCTCTTGCCATAGATGGCTATCCCACCTTCTTCCAGAAGCCAGGAGAGCAGAGTAAAAAACGCAAAAATCGTCAATCCACTGGCAATGGCGTCAAACAACAGCAGGACGTGCTGAGATTCACTGCCCACCAGCCGCAGAGCCGGGTGCTCAAGCGCGAGAAACGTCGCGGCCAGAAGGGCAGCGGCGACTGCAGCCAGAAACGAGAAACGCAATAACCAGCGCCAGTTCGGGCAAAGAAAAAGAGTCAGGATCACGTTGGCGGCGAGCCACAGATAGACGCCACTTTCAGGGCCGAGCCAGATGAGGTGAGAGGTTATGAAAACGACAATCTCGGCGTTACCCACCAGTACCGCAAGCTGACCGTGACCGTTTCTGGCCGGAAAAAACATGCGACCGATAACAGTGTGCTCAGCGTGTGGTAGACAGCTGGCAACGCCAGGTCGAGCTGCAGGAAATAAATCGCAAGAGGGAAGTGCGTGACAGCGCCGAGCAGCATGCTCAGCGGAATCAGCTTGTCAGTTCGAGCTTCGTGCGGGCTTCGGTTCGCACGGAAAAAAAGTTCAGACCGAAACATTCAATTCCTTCTTTTCACTTCAGATCTCAACTCTGGCCGAGCATAAAGGTGACTGTTCTGGGCGCTGAAAATCTGGAGTAAGCGTAGTGCCCGAAACGCTCTTCGCAGGCTCAGGGCGCGACCTAACCGCAAATCTCACCAACTCGGTCATCATGAATTGCTCTCCAAGAGGCATGCCCAAACCAGTCCCAGGCGCCCGTGGCGCTTATCCGCAAGGCGACGAAAAGTTTACAAGGTCGTTTATGCTCGCCGCCCCGCGCTGTGGCGCTGACTACAAGGAAGAACCAGAAGATGAAGGAAATCGGATGGCAAGCGACAGCGCTTGTGGTGGGGCTGCTATGGGGCTGCGCCGGCCAGGCAGCCGGAGAGGCGGACGACCATCGCCTGCACTATCAGGCCCATGGGCCGCATCACCTGTCGGTCTTCTTCGGTGGTACGGAGATCGATGAAGAAGAGATCGATACCGCTTTTACGCTGGGGCTCGACTATGAGTATCGCGTCAGCCGGCTGCTGGGGGTGGGAGCGGTTACCGAGCATGCGTTTGGTGCTCTCGACGCAACCAGCGTGCTGGCCGTGGTTGACGTCCACATCGTTCAGGGCTTCGCCCTTCAGGTCGGGACCGGCGTTGAGTTCTCGTCAGAGGATGATGTGGCGATCGGACGGGTCGGCGGACTCTACGAGACAGCCTTCGGTGCTTACACCGTTGCGCCGCAGATCCATTACGACATTCACGATAAGCACAAGGATGCGCTCGTGTTCGGGCTGGCGCTTGGACGCGCTTTTTGATCGCTTCTCGACGGGAGTCGGATCGAATTCGGTAGAGCGGGTCGGCGTGCGAGGCGGGAGTGGTCCCGGAAAAGCCCCGGCCGCCTCCGGGCGGAGACGGCGGGGATCAAAGCATGATCAGGAAGCTGAACCTCAGTTCTTGGTGGCGCCTTTGGAGATCTGCTCCATCACCTGGTCAAGGTTGAAGCTGCCGGGTTTCTGCCGTGGCGGAAATTCGCGGAAGCTCTGCAGCCATTGCCCGACATAGGCCGCGGCGGGCGCGAACATGAACATGTGCTCGGCAAACCAGCGGTCGTAGTCCATGCCGATATCGGGTGCGAGCTCGAACGGATCCATGCGCAGATTGGTCAGCAGCGGTGCGCGCAGTTTGGTGAACGGCTCGATCCACACGTGGAGACCGTGCGCGTCCTGGCGCAGAAAGGTTGCTTTCCACGGGCCGTAACGCAGCGCGGCAACGCTGCCGTCATCGGTCCAATAGATAAACTCTTTGCGCGGCCACTCGCCCTCGCCCTTCAGCGCAGGCATCAGGTTGTAGCCATCGATGTGCACCTTATATTTGCGATCGCCAACCTGGCGACCCTTGAGCATGTCCTGCTTCACCGTCGTGTCTCCGGCGGCGGCGAGCAGCGTGGGCAACATATCCTCATGTGATGCGACGTCATTGACGACGGTGCCGGGCTTGATAACGCCGGGCCATTTGATCAGCGTCGGAACCCGATAGCCGCCTTCCCACTGCGTATTCTTCTCGCCGCGGAACATGGTGGTGCCGCCATCCGGCCACGAGAACGACTCTGAGCCGTTGTCCGTGGAATACATGACGATGGTGTTGTCTGCGATCCCGAGGTCGTCGAGTTTTGTCAGCAGCTGCCCGACATGGGCATCGTGCGCCACCATGCCGTCAGCGTAGATACCGTACGGGGTCTTGCCCTGATCGGCCTCTTTAAGGTGGGTGAAGATGTGCATCTTGGTGGAGTTCCACCATACAAAGAACGGCTTACCCGCTTTGTGGGCCCGGTCCATGAAGTCGAGCGCGGCGGCGGTGACCTCATCGTCTACCGTTTCCATGCGTTTCTTGGTCAGCGGACCGGTGTCCTCAATGCGGCCGTCCGCGTAGCTGTGAATGACGCCACGGGGACCGAAGCGCTTCTTGAATTCCGGGTTTTTCGGGTAGTCGGGATGCTCCGGCTCCTCTTCCGCGTTCAGGTGGTAGAGATTGCCGAAAAATTCATCGAACCCATGGTTGGTCGGCAGCATTTCATCGCGGTCGCCGAGGTGGTTCTTACCGAACTGCCCGGTCATGTAGCCCTTTGCACGCAGCAGGGTCGCGACCGTCGGGTCTTCTTTTTTCATGCCTTCCGGTGAGCCCGGAAGTCCGACTTTAGTCAGGCCAGTGCGGATCGGTGACTGCCCGGTGACAAACGCAGCGCGGCCAGCCGTGCAGCTCTGTTGGCCGTACCAGTCGGTGAACATGGCGCCGTCAGCAGCAATGCTGTCGATGTTGGGTGTCTTGTAGCCCATCATGCCGTGGTTGTAGGCGCTCACATTGAACTGGCCGATGTCGTCGCCCCAGATGACGAGCACGTTGGGCTTTTCAGAGGCCGCCTGGGCCGATATTGCTGTCAGGCTCAGTGCGAGAGCCGTTCCAGCAACGGCTTTCCTGCCGTGGATTCTCATGTTCGGGTTCCTCCTTAACGATGAGTAATGAAAACAGACGCGAGTTGACCGTCGGCATACGCAAGCGCGAGTGCCGACGAGGGGCGGGCGTTAATCGAAAGCGTAGTGCAGCGTGCCGCCGACGACGACAATCACGTTGGTATCAAACTCGCCCGTCACCCGGCTTTCGCGCAGGGTGCCGGCGAGCACGGTCTGGTCGACTTCCGCGTCGCCGCCGAGGATGACCGTGGTGCCCAGCGCGCCAGTCCATTTGCCGTGCGGGGCAAAGATGTAGCCCAGTTTGAGCTTAAGACTCTTGTCGTAAGGCAGATCAAACGTGCGGTTGCGGTCGCTGACCGGAGAGCTGTTGTAGTTGATGCCGAAGCTGTAAGAACCGTGGTCGCCTATGTGCACGAACTGCCCGCCTACCGACCAGGTGTCTTTCCAGTTGCGCTGCAGCGCGGCCGGGTTGGTGGCGATATTGGTGTCCAGGGTCAGAATGTTGTCCTTGAACACGGACCAGTCTTCCCAGGAGCCGGTCAGATGCAGCACGTTTCGCTGGTCGATGTGGTACTGGATCCCGGCTTCGATAGTCTGCGCGTTGGTCCATTCGACGGTGATGTCGCGGCTGAACTCCGAGACGGGGCTGATAACCGGTGCGATACCTGAAAACTTCGCTTTGCCGTCGAGGTCGAGATCCATTTCAGCGCGATAAACCAGCCCGAACAGCAGCTGCTCGCTGGCTTTGAACGTAATGCCAGCGAACGGCTGCGCGCCCCAGTCGTCGAGATTGTCGAAGTGGACGCGTCCGTCCGGGAGGGCGCCCAGGTTGTTGAAGGCGATTTTCTGATCGAGCTTACTGCGGGTTATTGAGACGCCTGCGCCTATGGAGAATCGATCGTTAACCTTGTACGCAAGTGAGGGCACCAGTCCCACGCCCTGCAGCTCAACTTCCGTCACGGCATAGCGGCCAACGAAGTTGTCGCCGTAATCAAGCCCGCCGCCGAACAGGCCGACCGCGGAGAAACCCGCCCACCAGTTGCCGCCCAGAGGACGCACGTAGGCGAGGTCAGGCAGAACGGTTGTCTGCCCGGCATTGCCGCCGTCAGACCCGGCCTCGGTTGATGTGTCCGGATCGAACTTCATGATCGGAACAACGACGCCGGCCATCGCCTGGAAGCTCGGCTTCGGTTGGGCCGTCATTGCCGCCGGGTTGAGCCAGGCAGCGCGCGGGGTGACCGTGTCGGCAGGGTTGACGTCGTAGATGTACAGACCGCCAGCAGAAGCGGTGGCGGAAACGGCCGCCAGGAGGGTGGTCATCAAACGTGCAAGATGCGGGCGATATCGCATAGGACTAGTCCTTTTCTCCTAATGAGGGCGCGAATTGTATGTCAATAATGTGAGGACCTGTGACCGCATCCGAAAGCGCCGAGCGTGGCGATGCGCACACCCGGTCAGCCTGTGAGTAAGACCGCTCAAGAACGACCGTTGTCGTTTGCGCAGGCGTAGCCGGATTTGTATTGTCAGTAGGTGTTTGCGCATCCCGCTATACGCCGGTCCGAGCCGGTTTACCGTCGACTCCCGTTGAAGGAGAGCCTTTTTTGTCGCCTGCTGAAAGCCTGTCCCGGCGCTGCGGTCTTGACCTTTGTCGCGTTGCTGTTCGGCGCCGGCCGTGTGCCGGCCGCGGATACCCTCGGGTTTGTCGGCAGCACACAGTGCGGCGGCTGCCATGCTGATGCACTCGCCGCTTGGCGGGGTTCGCACCATGACCTGGCCATGCAGAACGCCACGGACAGCACCGTGCTCGGGGATTTCAACAATGTAACTGTTCGGCAGGGCGATGCCGCAACTCGCTTTTTCCGCCGCGAGGGTGGGTTTTTCATCGAAACAAAAGATGCAGAGGGCAGGCTGGCGGAGTTCGAGGTGCCCTTTACCTTCGGTGTGACACCGCTGCAGCAATATCTGGTCGACGTTGGCGATGGCGCCCTGCAGACCTTCGGCTGGGCGTGGGACAGTCGCCCGAAAGGGGGCGGCGGGCAACGCTGGATGGCCGTTTACGGCGATGAATTTATCTCCCCGAGCGATGAACGCCACTGGACTCATCGTGGCCAGACCTGGAATTACATGTGCGCGGACTGTCATTCAACAGCGTTCCGAAAAAGCTATGACGAGGGCGCGCGGCGGTATGCCAGCGTCTGGGCGGAGCTCGATGTGGGGTGTGAGGCCTGCCATGGTCCGGGTGCTGCGCATGTGGCCTGGGCTGAGCAGAAGGATGCGCCCCGGCCAACGGCGAAAGGCGCCGAGAAGCTGGGGCTGACTCATCGCCTGGCGGACTTCGACGGTGGTCGCTGGATACGTGAACCGGGTGACCGGATCGCGCACCGCAGCGTCGCACGCAGCAGCCATGCCGAGATCAACGCCTGTGCGCGCTGTCATTCGCGCCGCACGCAAATCAACGAAGCAGTATTCCGTGGTCAGGAGCTGCTCGATGATTACATCCCGGCGCTGCTCGAGCCCGGGCTCTATCACAGCGACGGGCAGATCGACGACGAGGTCTATGTCTGGGGCTCTTTTTTGCAGAGCCGTATGTACCAGGCCGGTGTGACCTGTAGTGACTGCCATGATGCGCACAGCGGCAGACTACGCGCGGAGGGCAACACGCTGTGCGCAGGCTGCCACGCGGCTGAGGCCTATGACGTTCCCGCGCATCACCACCACGCTCCGGGTTCTGCCGCTGCCGCCTGTGTCGCTTGCCACATGCCTTCCAGGAACTATATGCAGGTCGATGCGCGGCGGGATCACAGCATGCGCGTACCGCGCCCGGATTTGTCGCAGATGCTGGGTGTGCCCGATGTCTGCAGCGGTTGCCATGCGGATCAGGGAGCGGCCTGGGCGGCGGCCGCCATCGGCCGCTGGCGAGGTGGCGCCGCACCGCCGCCGCATTACGGTGAGATCCTGGCGCGCGGATTCCTCGCGGAGCCAGGCGGCGAGCAGGCGCTGGCCGCGCTGGCAGCCGATCACACGCAGCCCGGGATCGTGCGGGCCAGCGCCGCCCGTCTGCTTGGCCCGTACTTTCCCGGGCAATATGCCCTGGAGGCGACCAGCCGGGCCCTCGCTGAGCAGGATCCCCTGATAAGGCTGGGCGCCCTGCAGGCCCTGGGAGATGCCAAGGGGATCCCTGGAGCGGTGCGGGCGCAGTTAGCCTTGCCGCAGACTTACGATGAGGTGCGTGCGGTCCGCGTCACCGCGGCGCGGCAGCTGGCCGGGTTACCGGCCGGCACGCTTGCACCTGACCGACAAGCGGAACTGGAGGCGCATCTGCAGGAATTCGTCGCGAGCGAACGCTACCGCGCGGACCACTACCTGGGGCAGTTCAATCTGGGTAATTTCTTCGCCGAGCGAGGCGATTCCGCGGCGGCTGAGCGCGCCTATCGCGAAGCTCTGGCGCTTTCCGGGGACAGCGTGCCGGCAGCAGTTAACCTCGCCGAGCTGCTGCGCCGACAGGGCCGTGATGAGGAGGCGGGTGAGCTGCTGCGCGACGGGGTCAACCGTTTTCCGGACAACGCCGAGTTACAGCATGCGATTGGTTTGCAGTCCGTCCGGTCGGGCGACCAGGCCGGTGCGGTGCAGTCCCTGGAACGTGCCATGATGCTGCGGCCGGAGGAGCCTCGTTATGCCTATGTGCTGGGGATCGCACTCAATTCTTACGGTCGCGCTGCGGATGCCGTCGAGGTCTTCCGCAATGCGCTGGTTCTGCACGCGAATGACCGCGATCTGCTGATCGGATTGGCGTCTCTCTATCTCGAGGCGGGCAACGCAGAGGCTGCGCGCGGGGTGCTGAAGCGGCTTCTGCGCCTACGTCCTGACGACGCGCAGGTCCGTGCGCTGGAGCAGGCGCTGGATGGTGGTGGCCAGTAACGCTTAAAAGACGGAAGTGTCCGCTCGGTAGCGGCGAGATTTAGTTGCTTTAGCCGGAAGGCGCCCGTCTAATAGCGACCCCTTTATTTTCATGGTTTAACGGGAGAGACGACAGTATGTGCAGGTCAAAGGAATTGGCTGACAGAACTCAAATGTTCCAACGGGTATCCCCAGCCTGGCGCAGTCTTGCGGCCTTACTGGTGCTGCTGTGCGGCACGCAGGCGAGTGCTCAGGACTTCATGTTCAGCACGGAAACTGAAGTGCCGCGGATCGTTGGTGCCGCGGTCGGTGTGGTGCCGGATTTCATGGGCTCGAGCGACTACCAGTTTGGTGTCGCTCCGTTTCTGCGCTACCAGCTGACTGGGCGTAAGCAATATCTGCAGCTGCTGGGGCCGGAACTGTCGTTCAACCTGCTCAATGCTGATCACTGGCGCTTCGGGCCGCTGCTGAACTATCGCTTTGGCCGCGACAGCGACGTTGAGGACAGCGCCGTTTCGCGTATGCGCAACATCAAGGACACCGTCGAAGGTGGCGCATTTGCCGAATGGTTCTACTCTAATCCGGAAAAGCCGCGTCAGCGCTTTGTCGTTGGCGGCGCTTTCCAGGCCGATCTGGGTGACGGTCACGAAGGCATGATCGGGCGGATCTCAGCGCGTATGTGGCAACCCGTCGCCAAGATGGTCGATCTGAACCTCGGTGTGGGCATGATGTTCGCGGATGATGATTTCACTGACACCTACTTCGGCGTCGATGCGCGGGATGCGGTGCGCTCCGGCCTGCGTCGCTACGATGCCGATGGTGGGGCGACCGACGTGCGGATGAATTTCGGCGCGGTGGTGTACCTGAGTCACAGCTGGGCGGCCACAGCCGGGCTGCAGTACCGCCGTCTGCTGGGCGACGCTGCCGATAGTCCGGTCACCGATCAGGGTTCGAAGAACCAGTTCATCGCAGGCGCCGGCGTTGCGTATATGTGGTAGCCCGTAACGGGTTACCTGGTCGTCGGAACCGCGCGGAACCGCGGGGTTTCGCCCGGTCTTCGGCGACCTGCAGTCAGGGAGAGGCTGAGAGTTCCAATGCGCCTACTTACCCGCCTTGCTCTGGCCGTGAGCGGTGCTGCATTAATCCCGGCGGTCTGTGCCGACCAACTTGACCTTAAAAATGGTGACCGCCTGAGCGGGACCATCGTCCAGCAGTCGGAACACATTCTCCAGCTCGAAACAAGCTATGCAGGCGTGCTGCGCTTGAATGTCGACAGTATCCGCTCGATCCGCTTTGAGCCGCCGCGCAAGCTGCTCGTGGACGCCAAGCGGATCGTTCAGGTCTCGGACGTTGAAATCCTGCAGGGCCAGGCCCGTCTTGCCTTACAGGAAAGTGGCGAGTCACTCACGGTCGATCTCGACAGTATCTCGACTCCTGCCCAGGGTACTCGTGACTCCGCCGATCGCAGCGCTTTCACCGGGCGCGTGAATCTGGCGTTTGAGCAGAGCGAAGGCAACGCTGAAAAGACCGAGCTGGACCTCGACTACCTGCTGCTCTACCGCCGTCCGCACGATCGCTACCGCTCCGAGGGAGAGGGCGAGTTCGATACCAATCGGGGTCTGAGGGTCAAGCAGGACTGGTCGGTCAACGCGCAATACGACCACTTCTTTACCACCCGGCTCTACGCCGGCGTGGTCGCCGAATTCAAGCAGGAGAAATCGGCGAGGCTGGACCTGCGCGTGGCGACCGGACCGCTGCTGGGATACCAGTTCTATGAGACGGTGGAGCGTAATCTGCTGGTTGAACTGGCTGCGCTGCGAATCGACGAGAGTTATCAGGATCTGCCCTCACGCGATGGCTGGGGACCGGGATGGCGCGTTCGTTTTGACCAATTTTTGCTGGGTGAGCGGCTCCAGTTCTATCACAACCAGCTCGGGTTTGTGGCAAGCAAGGACGCTGCCAAGCTGATCTGGCAATCCTTCACTGGATTCCGTCTGCCGCTGCTGATGGGGTTTGTAGGCAGTACCGAGATGGAGCTCGATTACGATGGCAAGCCGGCATTGGATGCGGAGAAGCTCGACACGACTTTTCGCGTCAAGATTGGCTACGCCTGGTAGCGGCCGCGGCCGGGGCAGCGTGCCCGACCGCAGTACTTCGCGCCGGAGTTGCTCAGGGTGTGGCCTTATCCGCCGCAGCGCCTGCGTTTTCGACGACTTTCCAACCCAGCGCCGAGAGCTCCTGGCGTGCCAGCGGGCTTGCTGAGCCCGTTATCCAGAGCACTTTCTTCCGCTCTGAGAACATCGGGTTGAACTGCTCAGCAAGGAACGCGCGGCCGATATCTGACGTCCAGGAGACATAGTCCATAGGCGCGGCGAGGATAATTTCGCCCGCGCTGCTTTCGGCCAGCAGCGCAGAGCCGCCGCGCGCCCGGACGAAGCGGCTCAGCGGCGCCTGTCTGACATGGTAGTCGGCGTAGAGCGCAAGCTGTCGCTGGCGGTAGTCAGCGACATCGTGCGCGTCGGTCAGCAGGGCGGTCATCAGAGCGTCCTGGCGTCCCGCGACCGAGCCAAGGCTTGAGAGCGAATTGGTGATATAGGTCTTGAGCGCCGGTGTGTAGGCCTCGCTCTTGAGAAAGGTTTCACGGATCTCCTCGTTAATATCCATGCCGCTGAGAATGTCGCGGTTGCGTTTTTCCAGATCCAGTGGCGCGAGTCGCAGGTCAGCTTTGAGGGCGGTCGAGGTTGTGCGGGTGGTGGTTGTTACCGCACCTGCCGCGCCGGGAACCGCGGAAAAAGCTACGGTGGTCGCGATGCCGCCGGCAAATGCTGTCCAGGCCACATCATCCAGATGCTGCTGCAGGATGGGATTATCCGAGTAAGGGTCGACGCCGAGTTTGGCTGCATACTCGCGTTTGACGGCGGTGTAGCCGAAGACAGCTTTCAGGCGACCATCCTCGCTATCGGCCGGCGTGCGGGAAAATGCGGAGTTGCCAACTCTCTGAAACATTTTGGCGACGCCGGACACCGTGCCGCTGACGGTTCTGATCGGACTGGTCACGAGATTCTTGGCGCCATCGACGACTTTCAGCGCGCCTGATTTCACCGCAGAGGTGAATACCTTCGAATTTTTCATGGCTTCCAGCTTGGCGATGGCCCCGTACTCATGGATGCGCTCGATGGCGGTCGCCGTCGAGACGGCCGTCAAATCCCCGTAGCTGGAATGGATGGTGTAGTGGTTCAGCAGGCCGTCCGAGGTGACCGCCGGCTCAACCTGATGGTTGTCGCTGCTGAGCAGCTCCGCGGCCAGGACGTCACTCGCCTGCAGCGTGGGCGCGGTCTCGAAATCTGCAGCGGTGGCGGGGAGCGCCAGCAGGATACTGAGGCCGGCTGACAATAGCGCTGTTCGGTTCATGTCAAATTTCCTTTTCGCTGACGGGTAGAAGCAGCCTGCTGCGGGCTGAGGCCGCAAGGCTAGCACAGCGGCCATGGTTTCATTCCCTGGCTGCCGCGCATTCAGTGTGGATTGAGTGCCGGAAGCGCCGGGCTTTCCTGCCTGCTCTGCCGCCGGCGCCTGAGCGCGCCCAGGGCTGTGCTGAGTTCGCTGCCTTGCCAGGGTGTGCCGGGAGAGCGCAAGGCGCTTTGCAGCGTGGCGACAGCCTCCGCGAGTCGCACACTGTGGCGCGCAGCGTAATCGCTGGCGCAGGGATATGCCGGCTCCGCAATCCGGATCCAGCGCAGGAGGCTCAGGTCAGCGCCGCGGGCATCGTTCCGCTGACAGGCAGCCAGCACGGCCCGGTAACGCCCGGCTTCACTGGCGGCCCGACGCGCCTGTCGGTCGCGCCAGGCTCGTCGAACTCCGGGGCCGAGCAGCCGCCAGCCGAGGGCCGCGATTCCGCTCAGCAACAGGATGGTCACGAACGGCTGGTTCACGCGTCTGGTGAGCGGTGGGACGGGGGCGCTGCCCACAGCATCCGGTCCGGGACTTACTTCAAAGCTGAAATCCGACTGCCTTTCCGTGTGCAACACCTGCGCAACCGGGTCAAACCAATGCGCTGTGTAGCCGGGCAGGGTGAAGCGACCCGGGCGCTCAAGCTGTAGTGTGATTCGGTCGAGACGGAAACCGTCGAGCGCACCCCGGTCGGTACGGTCTCGGATCTCGGGTGCAGCGATGTGTATGGATATTCCTTCGGTACTCTCCATGGGTATGGCCGGAAAAGCTGCGCCCGGCACGCCGACCGCGCGCCGCGTGAGGTGCAGCGTCAGCGCATTACCCACCGTAAAACGGGTCTGGTCCGGCTCCCGGTCGATTTTGAGTTCGAACCGGGTAGAGGTGATCACCGGCGTCCCGGCGGGCATACCGGGAGGTTGGTTGATCAGGGCACTCAGCTCGGGGGTTGCGAAGCTGAACGCCTGAGGTTGAGTGCCATAACCTGCCGCTACTTTGAACCGCACGGGAAACGACGGCAGTTCGAGTGCACCAGGCTGCAGGGCAAATACAGATAGTTCATAGCGCAGTCCTTGCCAGGTCGCGCCATCAATCCGGCGGGTGAAGTTCAGGGTGGCGCTTTGGGGGGGCAGGGCGAGACCGTGTCTGAGTGCGGGGATCTCGAAGCGCTGATCGGAGAATTGGAAACCGTCGGAAAGTAAATCGAGGTTCACGATGATCCGCTGTCCGGTCCAGAACGGCCCCGGCTCGGCGAACGTGGCCTCGAGACGCGCTCCAAGCTCGGCGTGGCTATGAGCAGAAAAAAAGGTCAGCGTCAGCCACCAGGCCAGTATTCCGGCGAGCTTCTGTCGCATCAGGGTGCCTCCTGGTTCGCGCGCCTGGCGATGTCATAAGCGAAGCGCGCGCGCAGGTAGGCTGCGGGGTTGGGATCCAAGCGGCGTAACCATAGCGCTTCGAGCTCGGCTGCGCTGGTGGCTGCCTCTTCAGCGGTCGGGGTACCGTTCTGCAGCTTTACCTGCTCGAAAACAATCTCGTCCGGCTCCAGTTGATTGCCCTGCTCAGCGGGATCGGCATCGGGGTGCCTGAGCGCCAGCCGGCGTCGGGCGAGCGCCAGATTCTCCTGCGCTGCGCGCCAGTCCGGACGCACATCAAGAGCCATTTCGTAGGCCGCGACCGCGCGCTGATAGTCGCCCAGCATGACCATGGCGTTTGCGCGGTTGAAGTGCGCCGGTCCGCCGGACGCGCGCATAAAAGCCGTCGCGGCGAGTTTGAAATCACCCGCGCGGTAGGCCGCCACGCCGGCGCGGAATGGATCGGCGTAGCGTTTCGCTGCATCGCCGGGGTTGCCGTGTCGCTCGAGCCATTCACCCTGTTGGTCCCGAGAAAAGAAAAAATCGGCAAAGCCGCTACGAGTGGCGGCAAGAGTCCCGGCTAGCGCAACACCCAGGGCCATGAGAAGCGCGATCCGCTCCGGACTGATGCGCGGAATGCTCATGCGGCTATTCGCCATCCGCGTCGGAAACACGGCAGCAGGCATAGCGCGACGAGCCAGGTCACGGCGTAACCGCGATCGATCCAGCGGGTGTCGTCGCTCCTGACCGCTGTCAGTGAGCGCCGCAGTCCGCGCTCAAGATGTTCGAGGTCGCGTCCGTCAATAGTGATTTCAGTCAGGTCCGCATCGAGTGCGCTGGCCGCCGCCTGGAACGCGTCACGATCCAAAGCGGGGGCGGCAGGGCCGGCGGACATTGGAGACCCGCCCGGTGGGGCGGCGGTTGCGAGGATGTGGAGCTCCGTCCCGAGCCGGCGCGCACGCGCGGTCAGCCGCGACGCAGCCTCTGCGGACGGCGACGCCAGGGCATCGGCTACGAGGAGTATGGATCCGGCGGCGGTGTGCTGCTCGAGCTGGTCGAGCGCCAGATCGAGTGCGGCGAGCGACGCATTGCCGTCCTGCACCGGCATCAGGTCCGGCCGCAGGGTCCCGAGCAGCTCACTGACTACCGTCGTATCCCGGGTCAGTGGCATGACCCGATGCGCACTCCCGGCATAGACCAGCAGCGCAGTCGGGCGTGTCGGATGGGCAGCGAGTAGACTCTGGATTTTCTGGGTCGCGCGTGCGAGACGGCTAGGCTCCAGGTCCTGCGCAAGCATGCTGGGGGTCAGGGCGAGCACCACCACCAGACCCGCATCTTCCCTCGCGAATGGGGTTGGTTGAGTTTCCCAGACTGGTCCCGCAAGCGCGAAGCAGGCCAGCGCGCCGGTGATGCCGAACCACAGGCCTGGCCGCGCCCTGTGCGCAGTCACGTCAGTCTGGACCAGCAGATGACTCAGCAGGTGCGGCGCGACCAGCCGTTTCCAGCCGTGCGCATCCTGCCGCGCACGCATCAGATAGAGCGTCATCAACCCGATTGGCAGGAGGGCCAGCAGCCACGCCGGCCGCAGAAAATGGAACGCTTCGAGGCTGCTCATGTCTGACCTTGGGATCGGGGAGCGGCCGGGTTGTCGCGGGCAGCGCGTCGCGGCGTGTCGAAAAGCACAGCGAGGAAGGCCAGAGCCAGGGCCGCGCCCAGAGGGATCTGAAACAGCTCGCGCCGCGGTCGGTAGGAGATCCGGCGGACTTCATCCGGGGTGATGGCATCGATCGCCTCGGTGACACCGACCAGCGAAACCACGTCTGCCGCAGAGAAGTAGTTGCCGCCAGTCATGCCGGTGATTTGACGCAGCAGAGTTTCGTCGAGTCCCTCATCACTGCCGGCCTGGGCTGCACCGACGCCGATCGCGTGCACTACGATGCCGTGCTCCGCCGCTATCCCGGCAGCGCGTTCCGGAGGAACCTGCGAACCCGTGTCGTTCCCATCGGTGAGGATGATCATGACCTGCTCTTCGAGGTCGCTGCGTTTGAACAGCTGTACACCGAGGCCGATGGCGTCGCCCAACGCGGTTCTGGGACCTGCGGTGCGCGGTTCAATCTCGGCCAGCAGTGCCTGAACGACATCGAGATCATCGGTAAAAGGCACCTGTACATAGGCGCGCGTCCCGAACACAAGCAGGCCAATGCGGTCGCCTTCGCGGTGCTCGATGAATGCCGACAGCGTGTCTTTAACGCCATCTATGCGTCGCGCGAGCGCACCGTCCGAGCGCGGGAAGTCTGCGGTCTCCATGGATCCGGAAAGGTCGACGGCAAGCAGCAGAGCGCGGGAAGGCTCCACGCGCTCAAGCGGCGGTTCGAGCCATTGCGGGCGGATGAGGGCGAGAACGGTGAGGCACCAGGCGAGGCTCAACAGTGTCAGCAATAGAAGTGGCTGACGGGGGACGCTGCTGCCCCGGCGCACGGTCTGCCCGGAGATGCGGATAAGTCGGTCTAGAAAGGGTACCTGTAAAGCGGGGCGACTTTGCTGTACCGGCGGGAGCAGTCGGCGGACGAGCCAGGGCAGGGGCAGCAACAGGCCCAGCCAGGGATAGGCCAGGCTCAGCATGGCCGGCTCTCCTGTGGTGCGACATGATGCCGGATCCAGTGGCTGCAGGCTGACAGCAGGGCGCCTTGTTCATCCGAGCTGAGCTTGACCGATGGCTGATAGGTAGCCCGGTCGAGCAGTTCGCCGCCGCCAGCGATGAAAAACGTCTCAGGGCTGGCCGCATCGAGGAAGCGCCACCAGGCTGACCCCGTCAGACTGGCAACCTCAGATCGGGAGTAAGCGATGATGGCAGTGCGTCGGAGCAGGGCTTGCAGAGCCTGCAGCTCTGTGGACTGTGCTAGCCGGCTGAGTTCCATGAGGGCCGCCCGTCGGTAAGCATCACGTCGGAACTGGCGAAGCCGTTTGATTGCAAGGTAAAGCGCCAGCGTGCCCAGCAGGGATCCCAGCCAGTACCAGCCGGGTGCCGGCGGAAACCAGGGCACCGGGTCTGCGGTTACCAGCGGATGCAGGAGAGCAAGTGAGTTCTGGTCCGCCATGTCCGGTTCAGCGGCGGGCGCGCCGTGTGCC
The DNA here is from genome assembly GCA_038116745.1 of Gammaproteobacteria bacterium. GTDB lineage: Bacteria > Pseudomonadota > Gammaproteobacteria > JAYODW01. Next base: position 84,586 of record JAYODW010000008.1, on the reverse strand, counting down.
GCCGAGCTGCGCGCGAACCTGCGCAGCAACCGGCTCGGTCGTATTCAACGTGAGGATGGGAATGGCATGCTGCTGCGCAAGTCCCTGCAGCCAGCTGGCGCGTTGCTCGAAGTCAGTCTTGAATGCCTCGCGCTCCCGACTGCGGGCGAGATCCATCTCCAGCTGCCCACGAACGTCGGCAAATGACAGGCGTCCGCCCTCAGGTAATTCCTGTTCGAGGGGGTCGAAAATGAAAACACCAAGCACATCGTTGTGCGCGCTTATTCCGGTTACCAGTCGGCGGCTCGATTCGTCGAGACCGAGGCCATCGCCGATCAGGCACACCAGGGCATCGTGCTTGAGGCGGCGTCCCAGGTGCTCCAGCGCCCGGTTGATCATGCTGCTGTCTGCAGCTCTGGGTCCCGCCTTGACCAGGGCATGGGTCATGTTCGAGACGGCAGCAAGGATCCGCGCGACCTGCGCCCGACTACGTTGCGGTGGAAATTCGACCAGCTGCTCGTCGTTGAACACGAGCGCACCGACCCTGTCTCCGCCGGCCAGTGCGCGCCAGGCAGCGAGCGCCGCCGCCTCGGCCGCGGTAACGGATTTCATGTTGCTATGGCTGCCGAAAAACATCGAGGCGCGCTGGTCCACCAGCAGCCAGACCGGGCGGTCCCGCTCTTCGTTGAAGATGCGCACGTGGGGCTTTCCGGCGCGGGCGGTGATTTTCCAGTCGATCCCGCGTATGTCGTCACCCGGGAGATAACCGCGGAGCTCTTCGAAGTTAATGCCGCGGCCGCGCAGGCGCGAGGCGTGGCGGCCGTTCAGAACGCTGTGCACCGGTTGTCGCGGCAGGAAACTGAATCCGGACGCCAGAAACTGCAGCCGCATGAGTTCATCGAGGCTGATGGCGGCGCCTCGCAGATTCTGATCTGAGGTTTCTTCCCGGCGTTTGAAGCGGGGATAGCGCACGGCCCGGCTGCGTCTGTCTCTGTCAGCCGATTGCGACGTGCGTCAGGAGGAGGTCCAGCACTTCGTCGGCGGAGACGCCGTCGGCGCTGGCTTCGTAGCTCAGCTGCAGGCGATGACGCAGGCAGTCATGCGCAACGGCACGGATATCATCGGGAATGACATGATGCCTTCCCTGCAGCCAGGCATGGGCGCGGCTGGCGCGATCGAGCGCCAGGCTGCCCCGGGGGCTGGCGCCGACCTGGATCCAGCGCCCGAGGTCGTCGTGCAGACGCGCGCCGAATCGGGTCGCGAAGATGATGTCTACGGCGTAGCGCTCGACGGCTGGACTGACCTCGACGTCGCGTACCGCTTTGCGGGCAGCGAAAACGACATCCTGGGCCACCTGGCTGGCGGCAGTGCGCTGGCTGTTGGCTGCATCGCCGTTGCGCTCTTCCTCGCGGACGAGGCGCACGATCTCTATTTCGGCTTCAGCTTCCGGGTAGTCGACCATGACATGCATGGCGAAGCGATCCATCTGCGCTTCTGGCAGCGGATAAGTGCCTTCCTGTTCGATGGGATTCTGGGTCGCCATCACCATGAACAAGGGCGGCAGAGCGTGAGTGGTTCCGGCGACAGTGACCTGGCGCTCTTCCATCGCTTCGAGCAGCGCCGCCTGAACCTTCGCTGGGGCGCGGTTGATTTCATCCGCCAGCACCAGATTGGCGAATATCGGACCGGGCTCAAAGCGGAAGTTCCTTGTTGAACCGCTGTCGTGCAGTACTTCAGTACCGGTGACGTCAGTTGGCAGGAGATCCGGCGTGAACTGAATGCGGGAAAAATCCGCATCAAGATTGCGGGCGAGCGCTTTGACAGCGCGCGTCTTGGCCAGACCCGGCAACCCCTCGACCAACAGGTTGCCGTTGATCAGCAGACCGATGAGCAAGCGCTCGACAATATGCGTCTGACCGACAATGGACGCGGAGACCTGCTGACGCAGACGCGCGAATTCATCTGAGGCGTTCATGCTGGGCCTTCCCTGGTCGCGGGCAACTGCTCGGTGCGGATTAAGTCAGCGCGTGCACTCGAGCTCGTAGCGTTGCTCGGCCGTATAGCGGCGCTGGGGTTTGCCGCGTAGCGCCTCGACCTCGCGCGCCAGTTTGGCGCACCGGTCGGAACGGGTGCCGGCAGCTGCAGGGTCTTCCGTAAGGTAGCTGTAGTCTTTTGCGGAACCCCCGGCGGCGTGCTCAGCGGCCTGCACCATAACGGGGATCCAGAGAGCCAGCACCAGCAGCAGTTCAGGCCGTTTCATTACCTGCGGTTCCTTAAGCGCGGGTCACCGATGGCTGGATGCCATCGGTGACGGGATGGGGTTACTTGCTGAGGCGGGTAATTTTCGAGCCCTGCAGACCAAGACCGGCCATCAGTCCTTTCTGTCCGAAGGTGAACGCGTAAACATCTGCTTTGGCGGTATCAACGGTGAGCGTCTTCGCTACGCCAGCGTCGACCACTACGATGCTGGGTCCAACGCCCAGATCCCAGCCCATGCTGGTCTCCACGTTCTCGACAGCCGCGTCGGTCATCAGCACCAGCACATAGCCGAACGACTGAATCCCGGCCTGAAAACCGTAGGATGCCGCCGACATGTTGTAGTACTCGTCGATGTAATAGCCGCCTTCCTGCTTAGCTTTGACCAGGGCGCCGTTGCCGTAGAGCGCGCCAACCATGAAGCCCGCCTTGGTCACATTGGGGAACACGAGGGCGCCGCGTGCGCTTTTGGCCAGAGCCGCAGCCGTCGGATTGTTTTCCTTCAGAACCTTGATGGCCTCGTGTACGTCAGCGTCCAGACCGGGGCGCCCTTCCGCGCAGACGAGACCGCTGGTCAATATAAGGAAGCAGGCGATCAGCACTCGCGCGAGTGCGGGCGGGGTAATTGATGTTTGCATGGCTGATTTTCCTTTTCAGATGACAGGTTTTCAGGGGTCAGGCGGGACGGACTTTAATGAGCGTATCCAGACGGGTCAAATAAGCGCAGCGCTCAGGCTTCAGCCAGGAGACGTTTCGGTTGGCGCGCTGCTTTCAGCGGCGACCGCGGAACCCGCCGCCAAAACCGCGTCCGCCGCGGCTGAATCCACGTCCGCCGCGATCAAAGCCGCCGCGACTCCAGGCATCGCGGGACTGGAATCTGCGCTGGGCGTTTTGCCGGGCGTCGGCATCGCGTCGCAGCGTCGACCAGCTGTCGCTATCCAGACCGCGTCCACCGAGATCGCGGTCGCGGTTATTCACGGACTGCCAGCGGCCGTCCGAGTAGCGTTCCCAATCGCGATCGCTCAGGCGCATCACCTGACCTGTGGCCGTTGCATAGAGGTTGTCGTGATTCTGTCGCGGATGCGGGGAGTTTTCTCCCGGCGTGTAGGAGGCGTCCCACTTGCGTCCGTCAGCATTCGCATCACGGTTGAGGGTCAGCTCGCCACCGCCTTCGCCGGTGATCGTCGTGGTGCCGCCGTCGCGGCTGTGGCTGCCGTCAATCGTGCCGGAACGACCGCCGGCGGTGGTGAATTCCCCGCTGGTGCTGACCTGTCCGTCGCTGCGGGAACGGTTGACCGTTGCCTCACCGCCGCGTGCGGTCTCGTGCCGGGTGGTTGAGGTGCGGTTGTTGAAGTCGACGTCCCGTTCCGTGCTGATGGAGTGATCTCCTCGGGATCGGGTCCGCTCCGTGTGCAGCTGCTTATCGTCGCGGTCGTAATGACGCGTCGTCTCAGAATGGATCCCGGTGCGCGGGTTGTAGGTCTGACCCGCGCTGTACCACTCGTCGTGGTCCCAGGCCGTTTCGACGTAGCCGTAACGCCCTGTTCTGGCGTTGTAGCCAGCCGTCTGGGTATAGCCGCCATAAGGACCGTAATAGACCGATCGCGTGCCAAAACCGCCAGTGCTCGGGTTGTACCAGGACCCATGACCGTAGGCGACGTAGTAGGGGTAGTAGTAACCACCCCAGAGATAGGGAGGGTAGTACCAGCCTGTGCCGTACCAGGGCACGCCGTAACCGACATACATCCCGTAGGTGTAAGCCGGCGCGAAATTAAAGGTGATCTGACCATCGCTGTCGTCGCGGTCATTAACCGTCACGTAGGTCACGTGATATCCGGGAGAGTCCGGGGGGATGCGGTAGATCGCATCCGGCACGTTGGCGGTTACGGCCCACGGTCCGGTAGCGCTTTCGGATGCATACCAGGCGCCCTGGAAACAGAGGTAATACAAGCCCTCGTACTCGAAGATGTCCTGGGCGGTGTTGGCCGCACGCCTGACGGACGTGTTGGTGATGGCCATGAATTCAGGCTCGCCGGTGTAGGTGACCTCGACGTCCGGTGCCGCGCCGTTGGCGACGTCTTTCCGGGTAGGCAGCGAGGCTTCCAGCGTCGCCATCCGCGCCTCCGGGGTGCCTGCCACCGAGGCGCGCACTGCGCTCATCGGATGGTCGGTCGGGATCTGGCTGAAAGCTTCCGGAAGCGTTTCGATCCAGCGCCAGTCGCCGCGCCCGATATTCTTCGCGGCAAACCAGCGCCCCGAGGCCAGGAAGTACCAGTGTTCGTCGAGTTTGAATAACGGGCTTTCAGTGTTCGCGACGTAGCTGAGTCCTGCTGCTCCGGGGATAGGCTCAAGATCAGCATGGCCGTCGATGACAATCAGTTCGGCCGGTACGGCGCTGAAAATGACTTCGGGGACGTTATCGTCCGGAGCGCTTGGCGGAACAGCGGCTTTGATGTCCTTGAGCGCCTCATCATCAGGCAGCTGGCTGAATGCGGGAGGCAGAGTGGCGACGGCTTCCCATGGTGCATCGAGAGTTGGTGCACGAAGCCAGGTCTTGTCCGCCAGCAGGTAGAGGTGCTGATCGGAGCTGTCCTTGAAGATAGGCCAGTTAGCATTGACCACCCGTTTGAGTCCGCCGGCAATTTCGCTGTCGAACACTGCGTCACCGACGACTATGACGACGATGGCTGGTTGTGTCCGTACATAAATCGGCGGCGGCTCAAGGTTGAAGCCGGCTGGTGGCGCCTCGCTGAGGACAGCGTCTGCTACGTGCGCTAGAAACAGATCGAGCGGCACGTCCACGGGCTTCCCGGCGATCAGGTGCCGGACCGCGCTCTCCGTGGCGTCACTCAGGGGATCACTGAAGTGGAGTTCTTTGACGCGCGCGTGCCAGACGTGCACGAGGCGTTTTTCGAGGTCCAGTGTCGTGCCGCCTTCGACCACGATCGAACCGATGCTGGCCTGCTCGCCGTCGGGATGTTTGACCTCCAGCACCATCCAGGCCTCGAAACGCTCGTAGTCAGGCCAGTTGCGGATCTGCGGGGAGTGCAGCGTGACCTCGTAGCCCTCTGACTGGCGCGTCTGCGGATAGCTCCAGCGGGCCGCGGGGTCGTCGTTGGTTGCGCCGGGGGCGCTTGTGCTCAGCAGTAACAGGAGCAGCGGTACAAGCTTGTGCATGAGATCTACAGGGTCCGGGCAGTCTGAAGGGCGCGTAGCGTACCTTAGATCCCCGACCCACACGCATTCCCGCAGAGACCCTGCCGCACCCGCGGCAGAGCGCGTCGCTCAGGCGAGGCGGCGATAGATGCGCATGATCACTTCTTCCGCGCCGAGCATGGCGAACACAACGACGATGAACGCAACGACCCCATGGAGTGGACCTTCGAACTGGATGCTGTGCCCGAAGCAGAAGTCGACGGCGCCAAGGATGACAAACTTCGAGAGAAACAGGATCAGCCACGCGGAGAAGAACCGCATGAAGCGCGCGGCTTTTCCTGGCTTGCTGTTGAAGTACTCCGCCACGCGATGCTCGAGCTTCAGGGTGAGCTGCAGCAGCGCCTGCAGCAAAGTGGCTGCAAACAGGGAAATGGTGAAAGAGCTGATGATCACATGTGACCAGTACTCGGCGAACAGGTTGAGTACCGTGAGGTCGACGAGAATCGCCGTGAAATAGCGTACGAACAGCCTCTGCGGGTTCGACATGACCTGCGCGGAGGCGATGTGTTTGAAGTCTTCGCTCACTGGGCTGCTCCTTTTCAAGCTTTGGACGACGCGACGACGCATGCCGCGGCTGCGTCAGATTGAGTTCGTATGCGTTCGGTTCAGGGTAAGTCCTGGCGGTGCTGTGCTGGCGCTTTGCGGATAGCGTCCTGGAACACGCTCATCAAAGCTGCCGTCGACACGCCGATCATCAGGACCCCGTTCAGCGCTTCGAGCGGACCGAGCAGTCTGTGCCGATCCGACATCACGATGTCGCCGTAGCCCAGGGTCGCGAAATTGACGGCTGAGTGATAGAAGGCGGCGTTGAAAGCGTTGAATTCCCCCAGCCAATGAAAAAGCAGGGCCCAGGTGGCTATCTGCGCAATGTTACCGGTCACCAGCAGCAGCATGATTGCGCTCAGCAGCGCCAGGCGTGGCCACAGCGCCTCGCGCGAGATGATGGCACGGTGTTCGCGGTAGTAACGCAAGGTCACGATGAGCAGGAACATCTGCAGCAGCAGACAAATCACCATCGTGCCCAGGCCGACGAGCATGTTGGTCAGCATCACGTTCCCTCCAGCAGCGGCGGCCGGACCCGCCGCGGTCTGCGCAGCTCGAACAGGGCGAAGGCGAAGCACACATAGGCAGTCGCGCCCATGAACAGGCTCATGCGCATCGCGAATGCGGCATAAACATCGCTGCCGGTCTCACTGTCGGAGACCGACGGGCCCAGCAGCACCAGGGTCTTGGTTGCGACTCCGACCCAGAACTCGATGGTGTGAGGATCCATGGGCGCCCGGTAGATCCGCGCGGCGAAAAACAATCCAAACGCCACCATCAGCCAGAAAAACATCCACAGTGACGGGTGCAGCCCGAGCAGGAACCAGAACAGGATGGCCAACATACCCGCGTACAGCGTCGAAAGAAAAAGCTCCTGCCCCGCGCTGCGCAGGTCAAGCGTGCTGCTTTCCTGCGCCATGGCCACCGTCTTGAGAATGGTCGGCATGTACAGGAGCGGATTAGTCAGCGCGAGAAGATACATCGGGAAGACGACGACAACCGCACGTATGACTGCGTGCGGTTTTGGCGCGGGTTTCGGCGGCGGGGGGGGGATGACGCATCCGGGGGGATCGGGAAAAACGGCGTACATCACCCACTGACTGATGACCGCGATACTGGCCCCCAGCACCAGCGCGGACACCACCTCGCTGGCCGCTGCATAGCTCACCTGTCCAACCAGGGTGATCAGCGTCAGCCCGACCACCAGCACCATCCCGGGCCCTTCTTTATCGCGCACGATTATCAGGTGAAAGGCGATCAGCAGTCCGATCGCGACAAGCACGAGTCCCGTGACGGGGAAACGCTGCAGGATGGGGGTAAGCACGAGACCGCAGCCGAGCACGATATTGAGCACAATGACGAGCCCGACAAGCGCTCCCGGGCCGATGGGGCTGTTGCGGGTTGCGGTCAGATGCAGCGCCAGAATCGGCGCCAGATAGGGCAGCGGTACGGCGAATCCATAGGCGGTGGCGAGCGCCACCGCCATGCAGCCACTCAGCCTGTACATGCGCCGCGCGGTCAGGGTCACGCCGGTGATCTCTTCTGCGCGGGCGCTTCAGTAAGCGTAGGAGAGCCAGCTCATCGCGCGGATGTAGAGCTCGCCGAGTTTGCGCACCAGCGGATACATGTCGGTATAGACGATGACATCGGCCTGGCCACCGGCGCGCAGCTGTCCCCTGAGCGTGTCATGTAGATTGGGATCGAATTCGATAACCACCGGAAAACGCTGCGAGGGACGCAGCCAGTCACGGTCATTCTTGATGGTTGGCAGAGACCCCGGGGGTGGCTGTTGCCCGGCGCTGACGCCCGGCCCTACGCTGCGGACCCGCCCGGGGAAGACCTGTCCGGGCAGCGAATCGAACACGATCTCCGCGCTGCTGCCGGGACCGATATGCCCGAGGTTGTTTTCGGTGAACTCGGCGTTGATCCATACATCGTGGATCGCAATCAGGGTCATCACCGGGCTGCCGGTACCGGCGAACTGGCCGACGTCGGTCCGCAGGTCGGTGATGATGCCGCCTGTAGGCGCCCGCACCACCGTGTTCTCAAGATCCAGTCGCGCTTTCTCGACGGCGCTTAAAGCCGACTGCAGCTGGGCGTTGTCCTCGTCATTGCGTCCACGCTGCTCACGGGCGCGGGTGACCTCGGCCTGCGCTGCTTTGACCCGCGCCTGCGCTTCAGCCAGCCGTGCGCGGGCGACTTCCAGCCGGCGCACCGAAATCGCGCCAGGGTCTTCCTTGTACAGGCGCTCCTGACGGTCGGCGTCCTGTTGCGCTTCGGTTTGCGCTGCACGGGCGACCTCCAGCTGCGCGCGAGCGGAATCGACGCCGGCGGTGCCGGCACCCACCTGGTTACGCGTCTTCTCGAGGTCCGACTCCGCCCGCTTGAGTGCGATTTCGTAGTCCGAGCTGTCGATCTCAAAAAGCGGCTGGTTCAGCTCGATGAACGCGTTGTTCGTCACATGCACCTTGGTCACCAGCCCGGTCACTTTCGGCGCTATGCCGACGATATAACCCTGGACGCGCGCCTGTTGGGTGTACGGCGCGTAGCGATCGGCAATCAGATACCAGCTGAGGCTGAGTAGGATTACGAGCAGGACGAGCACGGTACCCAGGCGTCCGCCGCGTCCTCCTTCGCTGCTCGGCGAAGGCGGTGCCGCCGCAGGGCTATCTGCGTCAGCCGGTATCGCCGATGTTTCCTCGCCTGCTGCGCTCCCGGCGCCTGGCGCTGATGCCTGTGCGGCGGCCGCGGCCGTTGCCGGCGCTGGATTTTCCTGATCGTTTTCGGTGCCGCTCATGGTTTTCGGTGCCGTCCTCACGGTAAGTCAGAGGCGCTTCCCGCGGGGGGCGTATCAAGCAGGTCCCCCCAGTCGGTTCGCGTCCGCATACTGTCCCGGGTCTCAGCCGGAAGCAGGGTTTCGATAGTTGCCTCGGACCAGCCGCCACCCAGTCCCTTGTAGAGGCTGATGATGGCGCTGATGTGATTGCCGAAATTCACGATCCGCTGTTCCTGCTGGCTGTAGAGCGCTCGCTGTGAGTCGAGCACCCGCTGAAAATTGGTCAGCCCTTCCCGGTATCGCGTGTTGGCCAGCTCGAGAGCACGGGAGGCGGCGGCCACCGACTCTTTGATCAAGCGGTCGCGCTCGGCGGTCTTGATGATCTGAACGGCAGCGTCGTCGATCTCCCGCGCAGCCTCGAGAACAGTCAGCTGATAGCCCTCGATGAGCTGCTGCAGCAGGGCGTCCTGCAGCCGCACATTGTTGCGGATGCGCCCATGGTCAAAAAGATTCCAGCGCACCGACGGGCCGACACCGATGGCAGCCGAGTAGGGCGTGGCGTCCAGGCTGTTCCCGGACCAGGCCAGGTTGCCGAGCAGCGAGACCGCCGGGTAGAACTCGGCTTCGGCGATCCCGATCTGGGCAGACTGTGCGGCGACCTGCCAGGCTGCCGCGCGCACATCGGGGCGTCGCATCATCAGGGCGGCCGGCAGGGCCGCCAGTTCGACGCCGCCTACGGCATCCCAGCTGTCGCTCCCGGTGTCGAGCTCGGGCAAGGCTCCCGGCGGACGACCGAGGACGGCACACAGCGCGTTGCGGATCTGCACCAGGTTGGATTCCAGTTCCGGGACGGTCGACTGTGTGACCAGCAGCTGCGTGCGGGCCTGCTGGACGTCGAGTTCGGAGGTGTCGCCGCTTTCAAACTTGTGCCGAGTGATCTCGTAGCTGCGCTCGCGCAGGTTGATGTTGTCGCGGGTCACCTCGAGGCGTCGTTCGACGGTGCGGTAGGCGAAGTAGAGGTCGGTTACCTGAGCGGTCAGCAGTACCTGAAGATCCTGCTGCGCGGCAACGGACGCGAAAAAAGCCGCGTCGGCCGATTCAATGCCGCGCTGGAAACGGCCCCAGAAATCCAGTTCCCATGCGAGACCGAAGCCGACGTCGAATTGCGCCAGATTCTGGGAGTCGTTCGGCAGCGCGCCGCCAAAGCGATGAGAGTTGACCAGAGCCACGGCGCTGGTTGCCTGCTGTACCTGCGGATAGCGGCCGCTGGTTGCGATCCCGAGCCGGGCGCGGCTTTCCAGGATGCGCAGTCCTGCGATGCGCAGCGATGGATTGGCCTCGCGCGCGCCGCTGAGCAATGCATTCAGGCCAGGGTCAGCGAAACGTTTCCACCAGAATTCGAGGTCTGTCTCGCCGCCGGCACCCGTGCCTTCTCTCAGGCCGTGGAGCTGGCTCTGCTCCCAGGCCCCTAACCAGCTGACCTGCGGCTCACTGTAATCGGGCCCGAGCGTGGTGCAGGCACTGAGAGCCAGTCCGAGCACACAGGCAGCGCTGCGTGCCAGGGAGCGAAGAAAAACCGGCACAAGCGTTGTTTCCAAGAGGGAACGTCAATCTTTCTCTGTCGTGTTCGCTGCCGCCGGCTGAGCCTGATCGACCCAGTCCATGAACAGCTGATAGCCGACCGCAAGCACGACCGCGCCGATGAACATGCCGAGGATGCCGTTGGCCACCACGCCGCCCAGCGCGCCCAGCAGAACCACGGGCATGGGCGCATCGACACCGCGACCGAGCAGCAGCGGTTTCAGAACGTTATCGGCCAGCCCAGCCAGGATCAGATAAATGGTCAGCAGCACGTTCATGGTGGCCGAGCCGCCGCTCCACCAGATGTAACCGATCACGGGCAGGGTGATGATCAGGGCCGGCAGCTGGGCAATACCACCGAGGAGCGCGAGGAAGGCAAGCAGGCCGGCGGCGGGCACCCCGGCTGCTACAAAGCCGCCGCCAAGCAGCAGCGACTGTATGAACGCTACACCGATGACGCCCAGCGCGACAGAGTTGATGGTGCCTTGACACAACGCGAACACGGCGGGCCCTCTCTCTGGTCCTGCAAACCGGGCCGCAATGCGCCGCAAGGCTGCCGCGCCGCTCTCGGAGTACGCCAGCATGATCCCGGCAACAATCAGGGAGCCGATGAACTTGAGGATCCCACCGGCGCTGCTGGCCACAAACTGCAGCGCGTCACGGGAGAGGGATTTCAGCTGCGGTTCTGCTTTGCTCACCAGCGCGGGCAGATCATCGGACGCCTGCTGCCACACGGATGACACCGTTTTGCCGATCACCGGCCAGGTTGCGACGCCGGGTGGTGGCGGTTTGATATCCAGCTCGCCGTGGACCAGTGCGTCGTGGGCCTGGTGAATGTTGGACGCGAATACGCTCGCGATGATGCTGGCCGGAATGCCGATGGTGAGCAGGCCGATCAGGATCAGCACCGTTGCCGCACGACCCGGCCGTCCTGCTAATCGGGCCGCCAGCTTCTGGTGCAACGGGTGCAGCGCTACCGCCAGGATGAGCGCCCAAAGCATCAGCGCCAGGAACGGATGAAAGACGCGGATACTCATCACGACCAGAAAAACGACTGCGGCAAGGCGGATTGCGATATCGAAAATATCGCCACGGTTCAGTGGCGTGGCGGCGGTGTGCTGGTCGGACATGGCGTGGCTTCCTGCTGGGTCGACGAATTCTAGTGCTTTGCGTCCTGAGACAGATCGCAGCTGGCGCATCGGGCTGAGTAGGCTCTGAGATTGAGAGCGCGCAGCAACGGTATCACGGCAATGCGAGAGTCTTGATGTGTATGTCCCCGGGGCTGTGCGGGGACGAAAACCACGAGAAAGCCTTGTCAGCACTCCTGAGGACTGCTGCGTAAGTTCAGGTTTTCAGGTGCTTAGTCACGGTGTTTGATCCCCTGTCGAAGGCCGTGCTACACGGTGAGCGACTGCGCACAGGCGCCTGCCGGATTGTGGCGCGCGCAGCGATTCCATCGAGAAGGAGTTGTTCATGACTACCATCGATTCGGATCAGATCGCGACTTCGGCATCGGTCAGCGATTACTTCGCTGCAGCGCTCGCCGCGGCAGCCGACCATCAGGGCGTTCACCTGAACCCCGCAACGTCCCGCTATGTGACCAATCTGCTTACCCAATACAGCCACGTGCGCGCGCTGCGGGCGGTCAGTGACGCGGGGCGTCATCATCGGGCCTTGGCCGACCTCTATGCGGAGGCGCTGCGGGCCGGACAGCTGCATCAACGCTGTCTGATCCTGCAGCGCCTCGGTGACCTCGCGCTGTTCATTGCCGGGCTGTTTGCCGAGAGCCTCCAGCGCAAGCTCGTCGACGTTGATTACTACGTTGACATGGGCGGCGCAGCGTATGGCTACCTGCACGGCGCCATGCGTCCGTCGGCTGAGGCCAGTGCCGGATTTTCCGCCTTTGAGGAGCTTGAGCAGAAGTTCTGTCAGGTTGTGGATCTGCTCGCAGAAATTGCGGAGAACAGCGGATTGCAGTCCAACAGCGATCTGCTGCGGCACTACGACGCATGGCTCAGCAGCCGCAGCGAGCGCGCGCGCCGCAGGCTGATCCGCGCCGGCATCGTGCCGATCTCTGGTCGAGCCCTCAGCACCTCGCACTGAGCGTACGGCACCATGTCCCTGGCCACCATCCAACGCGATCTCGCAGCGCTCTACGAGACCCCGTTGGAACATAGCGTGCTGGACTTCCTGGTGACTGACCCGGACCTCGCGCGCCGCCTCCACGACTCCGCAAGCGCTGACAATGCTGAACGACTGTTACTGCGGCAGACTGATGAGACCCTCGACATTACCCTGTTCGTGGACGCCGCCGTGCTCGCGCAGCTGGACCTGCAGGACCCGTACGCGGCGCTGGGTGCGCACAATCTGAATGCGTTCCTGGTCGCGCTGGAAGGCGTGAGTCATTTCAATTACGTGGTCTGGAACGCACGATACGCGCGGCCGGTGAGCTTGCTCGAACTCGAGCTGCAGGCCGAAGTCGACAAGTACGTCAGCCTGAGCATCGGGCTCGCGCGCACGGGCAACCCGGTGGATGCGGGGCGGCTTCACGAGCGCTTGTTCAGTGAGGTCGGCTTTAACCTCGAGCTGGATGCATCCAGCCGGACGCGCTACGCCGAAGCCAATCATCTGGCGGGCAAGTACTGTCAGGGACTGGTGCGGCGTTTTCCGGCGCAGCACCTCGAGCCTTTATTCGTGCAGGAGCTGCGCCGTTTCTACCGTCTGCCGCAGAACGACAAGATCCGGTTTATCCACGCGCGTTAGCCGCAGCGGCCCCGGCGGCATGGCATCACCTCGCGCGCGGGTTCAGTTGCCGGGGTGAAGATCGACGACGTAGATCTTGACCGGCACATCGCCTTCGTTCGCGGCTGACATTTCGTTCGGCGGATGATTCTCTCCCGGTCCTTCGAAGTAGGTGTCGCCCGGGCCATACGAGCGCTTGCTGCCGTCTTTCCAGTAGATGGTGATTTGTCCTTCGAGGACGTAGCGGATCCCGGGCCCGTCATGGGTGTGCGGAGGTGAGCGGAAGCCCGCGGGAATCGTCATGATGCGGGCGCGCATCATCGGCTCATGCATGTCGAGTGCGCCCAGGGGAACGTCCTGTAGCGCGGCCGGGCCTGCCGCCGCCGGCGCTTTTTCGTGTGCACCGGTCGGGCCGCACATGGCCAGCATCAGCAGGGCTGTCAGAATGCGGCGGGCAGGGCGACCGGAAGGGAGAGCAGCGGGCTGCAGCATGAGGTTTCTCCTGTTTGCGGGTCTGCTGGGTAGCTACCCTGGCGCCGTATGGTGTTGTGAATGCTTCCCGGGTTCAAGCCGGAGAGGCGGATTTGTGACTACACTGAGGCCCGGGCATCGGATGCGGCGTCGTTACCGCAGCAGCGGGCCTGCCGGGGATAGATCGCGGACCTCATCGAGCCGCGCAGGAGTGAGTTATGCATGACCTGATTATTCGTAATGCGCGCATTGTTGACGGCAGCGGCGCGCCCGCTTTTGCGGGCGAGGTAGCCGTTAATGGCACGCGCATCACCGCCGTGGCATCGCAGATCGACGGCCCGGCGCGGCGCGAGCTCGACGCTGAGGGCCACCTGCTCACCCCGGGCTTTGTTGATATTCACACCCACTACGACGGCCAGGTGTGCTGGGACCCGCTGCTGACGCCAAGCTGCTGGCACGGCGTCACCACGGTAGTGATGGGCAACTGCGGCATGGGTTTCGCGCCTGTACATCGCGGTCGCGAGCAGGCGCTGATCGAGGTCATGGAAAGTGTGGAAGATATTCCGGGACCGGTGCTGTCCGCTGGCATGCCGTTCGGTTGGGAGACCTTTGCAGAATATCTGGACGCAATAGATAAACCCTATGTCATGGATATCGGCACCCAAGTGCCCCATGTCGCGCTGCGTCACTACGTGATGGGGGAGCGCTCCTACGAGAACGATGCCACGCGTGAGGAAATCAGTGCGATGGCGCGGCTGACCCGCGAGGCGCTGAAAGCCGGGGCGCTCGGTTTCTCGACTTCCCGTTTTTACGGTCACCTCGACAAACACAATGAGTTCGTGCCCGGCACCTTTGCCTCGGCCGAAGAGTTGCTGGAGATAGGCGCGGTAACGGGTGAACTCGGGCATGGCAGTATCGAGATCATTACAGACCGTCTGCACGAGGCGACAGAGCAAAGCTGGATTGAAGAGCTTGCCCGGCGCTCGGGCCGCCCTCTGCTCATCCTGGTGACTTCCAACATGGGCGGGGAGATCTGGGAGCTCGCCGAGCGCTGTGCCGCGGCCGGCCTCGAGGTGCGTCCACAGGTCGGCGCGAGACCCGCGTCGGTGCTCATGACGCTGGAGAGCACGGTGAATCCGATGCGTCAGTTCCCGTCCTACAAGACCATCCGCGATCTGCCGGTTGCAGCCCAGCGGGAACGCCTGCGCGATCCTGTTTTCCGCGCGCAGGTGCTGGCTGACACACCGAAGGTGCCCCGTTTCGAAGACACGGCGCGCATGATCTCAACCTGGGATCGGATGTACGTACTGCCTGCGGACCTCAGCTACGAGCCGGGTTACGCAGATTCCCTCGCCGGAATTGCGGCGGCGCGCGGGCTCCACGTACGCGAAGCTCTGATGGACGTGATGGCCGAGGGTCGCCCGATCCTCTATCTGATTGGCAACTACCCGGAGTCGCTGGAGCCGCAGCGCACCGGTATTGAGCATGCGCGCTCCGTGGTGGGCCTGTCAGATGGCGGCGCGCATTGCGCGACTTTGTGCGATGCGGGCCTGTCGACCTACGTGCTGGCCTACTACGCCCGCGATCGGCAGAAGGGGCCACGACTCCCGCTGGAGTATTGCGTGCACAAGATGACCCGCGATACGGCGCTCGCATACGGACTGTCGGACCGTGGCCTGCTGGCGCCGGGCTATCGGGCAGATCTGAATATCATCGATTTCGATACGCTGGCGCTCGGCGCGCCGGAGATGGTGAATGACCTGCCGGCAGGCGGACGCCGCATCATTCAGAAAGCGAGCGGTTACCGCGCTACCGTGTGCGCTGGCGAGGTGACGTTTGAGCACGGCGCCCACACCGGCGCTATGCCGGGACGGCTCCTGCGTGGCTCGGCGGCCTGAGGGCGGGTGCTGCTGGAGAGGACCGGCGCGCTGATTTCGAGCCGGGCGGTAATGCGCTGCCGGCCAGCATCATCGGAGGATCAGGTTTATGAGCGAGGTTGAACTCACCCGGGGTGAGCAACGTGCCGCCTGGCGGCGGCAGGTCGTGGAAGAAGTCCTGTGGCCGGAGCAGCGGATCTGCGACGCCCACCACCACCTGTGGCACCACGAGCAGGAGCGCTATCTGGCGGCTGAATTTCTGGCCGATATCGCTGATGGCCACAATGTGCGCCAGACGATTTACGCAGAATGTATCGAGGGCTATCGCACCGACGGACCGGAGGAGCTGCGGCCTCTCGGCGAGACCGAGTTTGTGCTGGCCGAGGATGAGACGCTTGCGCGGGCGCTGGGGCGGCCTGTCATCACCGGGATCGTGGGGCATGCTGACCTGTGTCTGGGCAGCCGGGTGCGTGCAGTGCTGGAAGCCCAGGTCGCGTTAAGTGAAGGACGGTTTCGCGGTGTGCGTCACGCCACCGCACACGACCCGAGTCCCGCCATTGTGGCGCACCAGGCCGGGCCGCCTGCAGGGCTGATGGCTGACGCGGATTTCATCGATGGTGTGCGCACCCTGGGCGCGATGGGGCTGACTTACGACGCGTGGCTTTACCACCCCCAGATTCCGGAACTCATCGCGCTGGCCCGTGCTGTACCCGAGACCGTGATCGTGCTCGACCACCTCGGGGCCCCGGTCGGCATTGGCCCTTACGCGGGTCAGCGCGAGGCAATCCTGGCTTATTGTCGTGAGCAGCTCACCGAGCTGGCCGGGCTGCCGAATGTGCGGCTCAAGCTCGGTGGGATCGGGATGACGCTCTATGGGAACGGCTGGCACCGGCGCGAGCAGCCGCCGGGCTCGGTCGAGATTGCGGCTGAGTGGGGTGACCATATTCGCTGGTGTATCGATACCTTCGGGCCGGAGCGTGCGATGTTCGAATCCAACTTCCCGCCCGACGGGCGTTCGGTCAGCTATCGCACGCTGTGGAATGCCTTCAAGCGCATTGCCGAGCCATACTCGCAGGCAGAGCGCGATCGTTTATTCCACGACAGCGCGATTGAGATCTATTCGGTGCCCCGAGCGGCGCCTTGAAGGGTCAAGCCGGCGCGGGTGTCGGCGTTTACCCTCTCCGCCCGGGCTGGTCTCAGCCGATAGTGGCAGGGTTCTCGGCATAGAAGCGATCGATGAACTCCCGCACGCAGCCATGTCCGCCATCCTTTTCGAGGACGATGTGGCAGTTCTCTCGCATGGCTTCCACAGCATCAGCCGGACAGGCGCTCAGGCCGACGGCCTGCGCGATTTCCAGGTCGTTGAGGTCATCGCCGATGAAGGCGACCTCGTCCAGACCGATACCGAGATCGGCGCACCACCCTTGCAGAACCTCCAGTTTTGACTGCTTGCCCACGTATAAGCGCTGGATCCCGAGGGTCGATACCCGCTGCCGGATCGCGCCGCTGGTGCTGCTGTGGCTGATGATCCCGACGGTCAGTCCCCGACGGATGGCCTGGGAGATCCCGAGGCCGTCTTTGGCGTTGAAGCGCTTGAACTGCTCCCCGCTTTCGAGCACGTACATGCCGCCGTCGGTCAGGGTGCCGTCAACATCGAGCACCAGAAGTTTGAACGGCGGCGGCGAACTACTCATCAAGGGTCTCTCTTTGACGGGCTGGCAGGCGTCGGCTCAGGCCCGGATCACGTCCAGTGCGTCCTGGGCGAACTGCGCGTATTCAATCACGGTCCCATCCGGGTCCCGAACGCAAAGGAATTTCGCCTCCACGCCTGAGGGCGCTACGCCGGGCGCGGTTTCATACGGCGCCACCGGGCCGACGAACTCCACCCCCTGCGCCGCAAGCAGCGTGGCCACCGCTTCGATGTCTTCGACTTCGAAGCACAGCCGGGCGATGCCGACATGGTCAAGCGTCGGGTAGGCCTCACCGGCTGTTGGCCGGTCGAGGAACTGGATAATGTCCAGGAAGGGCACCGGATGGTCGCCGGGGATCTTCATGAAGACCGCCCGAAAACGACGATCGTTATCTAGCCCCAGCCCCCGCCAGACGCCTGCGCCAGGTTCAAAGATCTGATCGGCGAATTTCTCAAAGCCGAGCATTTCGTAAAAGGGCACGGTCTTCTCCATATCCCGCACGCAGATGTTCGCGTGCACCATCTGGCGGATTTTGACGGTCTGCATAGTGTCTCCTGATTGATTTCGGGGCCGAACCGAGTTGGCATTCTACGGTCCGACGACGCGCAAGGCCCGCTGAGCGCAGCAGGCAGAACTGCTTGGTCGTGGTCTGTTTGAAACGCATACTGCAACCAGCGGTCACTGCCGCAGGGAGCTGCCGATGGCACACGCACCACTACTCGACGTGGTCAGACTTGGCCCGGCGCTGGGCGCGGAAGTGCGTGGCCTCGATCTGCGCACCCTGAGTTCAGCAGAGTTCGCCGCAGTCCACGCGGCCTGGATGCAGCACCAGGTTCTGGTGTTCCCTGGCCAGGCGCTGAGCGATGCCGAGCAGGTCGCGTTTACCCGGCTTTTCGGCGAGCCAGAAATCCATCAGCAGGCCATCATCAAATCCAGCCGCGTGCCCGAGATCTTCCGTGTTGCCAATACCGATGAGGCGGGGCAGCTCCTGCCGCCGACCGCGGAACCGGTACGGCAGCTCGGCTCGGCGCAGACCTGGCACACCGACAGTTCGTACCGCAGCAATCCGTCGATGGGCACGATCCTGCGCGCGGTGGAAATCGTGCAGGCGGGCGGCGAGACCCAGTTTCTGAACATGGTGGCGGTGTGGGACGCGCTGCCGCAGGCGCTGAAGGATCAGGTCCTGGGGCGCCGTGCGCGGCATGACTTCGGTTTTCTGCGGCAGCTGCGTGCACTGCCGCCACTGCGCGCAGAGGAGCGCGCCGCCATGCCGCCGGTATGGCAGCCGATGGTGCGGCGGCATCCCGTCACCGGACGCGTGTCTTTGTATATTTCTCTGATTTATAACGATGCGGTCGAAGGCATGTCCTCCGCTGCCGCGGCCGCCCTTTTCCGCGAGCTGGCGGCTTTCGCTGAGCAGCCGCAGTTCTGCTTCAGCCATCGCTGGCGGTCTGGTGATGTGGTGATCTGGGACAACCGCTGTACGGTGCATCGAGTGACACCCTGGGATCCGGCCGAGCGACGCGTGCTGCATCGGACCACCATTGCGGGCGATGGTGCGCCGCTGGGGGTGTGATCAGGATGACTGCATCCGTGGCGCGCTGCTGACTCATGTGCGGAGGAGACAAGGTGTCGAACGCTACCGAAACATTTATCAGACTGCGGAACGGCCATCGGGTGTGGACGAGAGTTATCGGTGCAGGGCCGCGCACTCCGCTGCTGTTGCTGCACGGAGGACCAGGCGCAGGACACGACTACCTTGAGCCGCTGGCGGCACTGGCTGATGAACGGCCGGTCGTGTTCTACGACCAGCTCGGCTGCGGCAGGTCGGATATTCCGGACAATCCGGCGCTGTGGACGATCGAGCGCTTTGCCGACGAGATCGATGAGGTCAGGGCGGCTCTGGGCCTGACGCGCTGTCATCTCCTGGGGCAGTCCTGGGGCGGCTGGCTCGGTATCGAGTACCTGTTGCGACAGCCGCCCGGTATCGCCAGCGCGGTGCTTGCATCGACCTCATCCTCCATTCCGGAATTTTCCCGCGCCTGCGAGGCCCTCATCGCAGCGCTGCCGGAGGAGCACCGGGTGGCGCTGGAAACCCTGGGGGCACGCGGGCAATACGACCATCCCGACTACCTGGCCGCAGAGGAAAGTTTCTATCAGCGCCACCTTTGCCGGCTCGCTGAATGGCCCGACTGCATGCTGCGCTCGGTCGAGAACCTGCACCACACTCCGGTCTACGGTGCCATCAACGGACCCAATGAATTCACCACGACCGGTAACCTGCGCTACTGGGATCGGACCGCCGATCTCGCGCAGATTGATGTGCCGGTGCTCATTACCTGCGGACGTTATGACGAACTGACTCCGGACTGCGCAGAGACGTTGCGCAGCCATATTCCAGGTGCGGCGCTGCGTATTTTCGAGGCCTCTGCGCATGTGGCGCACATCGAGGAGTCCGAGGCCTACAGAGCTTGTGTGGCCGACTTTCTGCGCGCGCATGACTGAGTTGCTCTTGCTGGCTGCCAGGCGGCCGTCATGAACAAAGGTTCGATGCTTGAGAGGTGGCAGATGATTAAAGAATCGTTTTCTTCATGCGGGACACGCGATGAGCAGGTCACGCACTGGTGCCGAGGGTCAGCGCCGTGACCGCGCCGCGCAGCCTTGTTCTCGGCGGCACCGCTTTCATCGGACGACAGCTGGTGTCTCATCTTCTGGCCGCAGGGCACGAGGTCAGCCTGCTGAATCGCGGCGGCAGCGCTGCGCCGCCAGGGGTCGAGGCGCTCGTCGCGGATCGGAAAGAGCCTGCCTCAGTGCGGAGCGTCCTCCAGGGGCGCAGCTGGGACATGGTGTTCGATGTCAGCGCGTCAGTCATGGTCGCCAGTCTTGAAAGCATTGCCGATCTCGTCGACGCGCTCGACGGCTGCTGCGGGATTTATGTGTTCGTGAGTTCCATAGGGGCCTACCAGCTTGGCAACGGCGCTTTCCCCTGGACGGAGACGCGGCCGATAACCCGCGCATCCGCCACCAGCTATGGCGGCCACAAAGCTGCGGTGGAGCGACTGCTCGCTGAGCGGCGTGCGACAAGCGGTTTCGCCTATTCAGTGCTGCGACCGGCAGCCGTGTACGGACCGCACGACAATATTCCGGACGGCGAAATCGCCATGTTCCTGCGCCTGGGGCAGGGCCGGCCGGCCCTGGTGCCGCACGCGGGTCTGGCCTGTTTTCCCTATGGTCACGTCGCCGATCTCGCGCGCGCCCTGCTGCTTGCTGCGACGACACCGGCGGCTGTAGGTGAGGTCTTCAATCTCACGCACGAAGCGGTAACCGCGCGGCACTACGTCACTGCGATCGCCGACATCATGGGGCGGGAGGCCGAGATCCTCGAGGTGCCGGACGATGTCCTGGCTGAATGGAAAGGGCCATTACCGTTCAACCATCGCTTTCAGAAAGCGCTTCACGCGGTGCTCAGCATCGATAAGGCCCGGCGTGTGCTCGGTTTTGAGCCTGAGTTCGATTTCGACGCCGGGCATAGACAGACCTATGCATGGTTTCTGGAGCAGGGCTTGGACCGGCTGGAGCGTCCGCTGAACGATCCCATCTGGAACGTCAGCTGGGACTTTTCGCGTGAAACCGATTTGGTGGCCCGATTGCGCGCAGCCGGTCCCAGGCCCCGGGTCCGGGCCCGGGTGTTGAGCGAAGCGGATATGCCGCAGCGCTGAGCGCCGCCGCGCCAGAGGGTCTTACGCCGGCCTGGTGTAGAGACGGTTGCGACGCGAACCCTCGCTGCGCACATGGGTCTGTTCGACGAGACCGGCAGCTGCTAGCAGGCGTGTCATTTCCTCTGCATGCGCAAGGCCACGGTCTCCCTCGACCTCCATCATGACCGAGCGCACCTCAGGCAGGGTATCGGGCGCTCCCTTCAGAATATCGAGCTCAATCCCATCGACGTCGATTTTCAAATGATCCGGGGCGGGCAGGTCGAAGAACGCGCGGAAGCTGTCGATCGAAAACGCAGGTATGCCCTGCGTGAACAGCGGCTCGAACTGCCGGAAGTTGTTCGCGGCGACACCGAGTGCGTTGCTGCCGTGACCGGCATCCGTATGGCGCATATGCAGGGCCGACAGGCCGCTGCTGAGACCGAGAGCAACACACAGGGGGGTCACGCGTTCGCCCATGCCGTTGAGTGCGATGTGGTCAACCAGCGGCCCGAAGTTGAACCCGGAGGGCTCGAAGGCCATGACGCGGATCGCGGGGTCCAGAGCCGCGTACAGCGCGTACAG
Source organism: Gammaproteobacteria bacterium (assembly GCA_038116745.1). GTDB lineage: Bacteria > Pseudomonadota > Gammaproteobacteria > JAYODW01. Next base: position 63,174 of record JAYODW010000008.1, on the reverse strand, counting down.
CCCGACGTTGGCGCCGACATCCCACAGCGTGTCGCCGGGCGCGAAAGCATCGATCCATCTCAAGGTTTCTGGCTCATCGGTGTGAAAGCTCGCCACCGCACTGGCCAGGAACGAGCCACGCAGCCGTCTGAAGTGCAGGTCGCCGCGGCGGGTTGCAACAACGGCCAGATCGGAGCGCTGCAGGATTTCGATCACACGGGCGAGTACGCGCGTTTTCTGGCGCGCGCCGAGCGGTGCCACCATGGCACGGACGGTGCCGGCGACAACACGGGCGATTGAACGACTCATGGTGCGGAAGTATAGCGACCGGCTGGTCGAAGCAGAGGGCGCGAGATTGCGCCACTCTGCCGCACTCGAAAGCGTTGCCGGGACCAATTGGAAGGAAACAGAGGGGCCTGCGACAGAGCGTGCCAGCCAACAGGGTATAGCTAGTCGATGATCGCGGCTCGAAGCCGTGCCAGGTTCTCCACAATAAGCGGCTCCGGCACGCCCGATATCGTGCTTGCGGAAGCCGCGCTTGTGAGCATGCTGACTCTGAATGGTGCCTCCGGATGATTCTTGAAAAGCTCCCGGAAAGCATGTGCCTTGCTCAGATTATGCTCCCCGGTGACAAGTAGCACGCTCATTTTCTGTCTTCGCAATAGGTCTAGGTCAACATGTACCTGATACATATCGACAGCTATCTGTGCAGAGACAAAAGAGGCCGTAGTCAGGTCGGTCACTGCACAGACAAACTCGTGGTCTGCTGGCACCAACCGTGTCCAAGCATTCCTTACGGCAGCGGCCCCCATTGCTGAATCGACCGTTCCGCTCCATACGGAAGCAAGGAATTTGTGGCTGGGGGTGTAGGAGTAGAGCGCAGGCACTAGAGCGTCCGAGCGGTGGCGCCGATTCTATTCGGCCCTAGGGATTGTTGCTCTGACGCAGGACAGAGCCCAGTAGCTGTCTCGCATCGATATAAAGGCATCCGGACCAGATGATGTGATTCCGATTGGCTGTGTTTTTCTTAATAATCGCCGTCCCTGAAACTAACACGATACCTATGAGGCTGCTAGAACTTCGCGAATGGCTGAGAAACCCGCCTTTCTGGCTCTACAAACTGCTCCCGATAGTTTACGCCTCGGGCGGCTTCGCTACTCTCGTTGTATTACCCAACTGGGGAGGCCGGGTAAGTGGGGGTCTGCTGCTCGTGGCCGCCGCGCAGACAACGTACATGCGGACCTTGGGACGTGGCAGTGGGCAACGGAAAAGACGTAGCCCTGACGCGGTGCTGGTCGGCATGAGCTGGCTGGATGACTACAACGTCGAACACACCGATCTGGATCAGGAACACATTGAGCTGTTCAACCTGAGCCAGCAGATCCTTCAGTCCTTTGTGCAGAACAAGGGCAGGTTGGTCGACGAACGCATCGATGAGCTGGTCACGCTGCTGGCGCGGCATTTCAAGCACGAGGAGTTCGAGCTTGAGCAGCGCGGCTCCCGTTACGCTCAGGCCCATGAGCGTGTGCACCGGCGCATATTGAGCAAGGTCCGCGCTTTGCACAGCGGATTCAAAGCCGGAAAGGTCAAGCGGCCGGCGCTGGTGGAATACCTGGTCTACAAAGCGCTCAAAGGGCATCTTCTTGAGGAAGACGCAGCGATGGAGCTTGAGCGGCGGAAAATGGAGCGCCGCAAAAAGGCGCGGGAGACCGCCAAAGCCCGCGGCCGTCGAGCAGCCGAGGCGGCGTGATCGCGATGCCCGGGAGCGGGTGCCGCATCGGGGCGAGGCTGGCGCGGCCGCATTTTTCGGGGTAATCGAAAGTTCGCTGTGACAAAGCGCGGGGAGTCGGCGGTTGTCCTCGGAGCCGGCTTGCGAGTGTGTTCACGTTGAGGAGGCCGCCCATGTCAGCAAGCGACACAATCCCCGAGCCGAGTGATGTCATCGTAATTGGCAGCGGTTTCGGCGGCAGCGCCTGTGCCACGCGCCTGATCGAGGCTGGTTTGAAGGTGCTGTTGATCGAACGCGGGCCGTGGCGCGATACCGTTCCGGTGCGCTCGATGGGGATCAGCGCCCGAGCGCCTTTCCCACGCGGCCGGCGCGCGCTGCTTTCTCTGGTGCGGACGTTGCGCAACAGCTGGATCCCGGGTGGCAGCGTGACCCTTAACCGGAAGGGACTGTTCGATATTCATCTTGGTGGCGGTCTGCACGTGGTGTGCTCGTCCGGCGTGGGCGGCGGCAGCCACGTGTATTCCGGCCTGAACGTACGGCCGCCCGACCCAGAGTACTGGAGCAGCATCACGCCGGAGCTCAGTGCCGAACGGATGGAGCCGAGCTACGAGCGCGTGTTTGAACGCATGGCGCCACGCACGCCGATGGCCGATGACTGTCTGCCGCATGGGCTGGCGGAGCGTTTTGGCGCGAACGCGGCATTCGATGTGAAGGACGCTGACCACGAACTCAGCATGGGACTTGCGTTCGCCGAGATTCCCGGCGCGCCGCGCAGGACTACAACAGCAGACGGTATCGAACGCTGGGAAGCGCGTCCCGGCGAAGACGGCAATCTGGGTTCTGAAGGCGGAGGCAAGACGTCAGTCGATTTTGCCTTCCTTGCTGCCGCCATGCGCCAGGGGCTCAAGGTGCTCGACCTGTGCGAGGTGCATACGGTCCGACGTGCAGAGCAGGGGTACGCCGTGGATTTAATTAACCATCACAGCGGTCGGCGCGAAACACGTCGCGCGCAGCGCGTGGTGGTGGCGGCGGGAACTTTGAATACTCTGCGACTGCTGCTCCATGCTCAGGCGCGCCACGATCTGGCGCCCATGCGCGGCCTCGGTGAGCGCTTCGGCGGTAACGGCGACTTCTTCGGTTACTGGAAGCTCGACGATGACGAGCGCGATCTGAGTCAGGCGATGCCGGTGCACGGTCTGGTTCGGTCGCGCGATCCTGAGGCGCTCGGCGCGGGCCGGCCGTGGCCCATGATCGCCGAGGGCACGCTGCCGTCGCCGCGGCAGCTGCCGCTGGGGCGCTGGGTTTCGCGCATGCTGCAGCGGGGCAGTTTCGTCGCCGGCATGGGGGCTGATGCGCAGGACGGGCGGGTGAGTTATCGTGGCGGTCGACTGCGGATCAACTACCGCCCTGAACGCAGCGAGATCTTTCAGCGCATCAAGCAGGCCTTCCGCTGGATCGGCGAGAAGAGCGGGCGACGGATTTATCACTTCGAAACACCGATCACCGTGCATCCAACCGGCGGAGCGTGCATTGGTGCCGACTCCGAGAGCGGCGTGGTCGACAGCCAGGGCGAGGTGTTCGGCAACCCGGGCATTTACGTCGCTGACGCCGCCGCCTTTCCCCGGCCGGTAAGTGGCCCACCGTCAATGACGATTGCCGCCTGGGGCGATTATGTGGCGCGCGGCATCGTGGCGGCGCAGGCTATCAGGCAGCCGCTTTGAGGAAGGGACGCAGCAGCGCTTCTGCCAGCTGTTCGATCTGACGGCCCCCGGCTGCGATGGCGCTTTGCGCAGCCGTGGTGTCCAGGATCTCCATGATGTGATTGGTCGTCTCGCCGACGTCCTCAACCTTTTCCAGATGCAGCTTCTGGCCTTGGGTAATGAGGTTGCGCACCACTGCGGCGCTTTCTTTTCCTGCGATTTTCAGCAAGGCCCCTGCGCCGGGCAGCGTCCCAAGCACGCACAGTGACCGCTCGAGCTCGCTGACATCTTCCCCGGTGAACGGACTCTTCCCCGAGATGACTGTGTAGAGCGCCAGCACATTGCCGATCACCGGCGCCACGGTCAGCATTGTGCGGGCGGCCTTACTGGCCAGTGCGCGGTTGCCGGCGAAAAAGGTCATCGCACCATTGAAAATCTTCTCGCCCTTGGTTTCGGCAAAAAACTCTCCGACACTCGCCGCCAGTTCGACCAGGGGTTCTTCGCCGAAATCAAATAGCCCGACCCGCATGGCGCCGAACTGCATGCCGGGGAGCAGCGGCCAGCGACCGTATCTCATTGCCGCAAGCGTAGGATTCCAGGGAAGCAGCGCCGCCTGAGCATTCAGTTCTTCCGACCGCTGCAGCTGGCGAGTGAATTCGCCCATGCGCCAGGCCAGCTCGCGGGCGTCCTCGTCGCGGGCAATTTCGGCGGGATCAAGTTCGTTACGCGAGTACACCGCGAGTCGCACTAGCGCACCTTTGGCTTCCGGCGGCATCAGACTTGCCACCTGCTCGTCCTTCAGCTCCACGAATCCGTCAGCGAAGCCCCTGTATTGGTCCCCGCTGAACTGCTGAAAGTGGTCGGGTTTGAGGGCGTCGGCCTGACCGGTCGTGAAGGCCTTCAGTTGGAAGGGTTTGAACGCGCGTGCGGTTGCGGCGTCCATGTTGTGGATCTGATTGGGTTTGATCCGCCGGATCTGCTCCGGTGTCATGCGCGCCACTTTCTCCGGCGTCAGCGGACCGTCGTCCACGTCTGCATCCGACGAGTCTTCAGGCTCCGCCGCGTTGTCCTCTCCGGTGACTATGTCGACGACCAATGGCCCGGAATTGATCGCCGATATCGCCGCAGTCGTGGTGGCGGGGCCGGCGACGACGTAATTCGAAGCATCTTCCCCGCTGAGGGACAGTTCGTTCAGGGTGACCAGCTTGTTTCCGCCGACTTCAGGCGTGTCATAGGTCGCCCCCGCATTGCCGGAGCTGACCGAATCGCCTGCTATGAGGTCGGCGAAACGGCCGACATTGGTGATCGCCGCGGTTGTCGTGCCGTCGTAGGGTTTGACCGGCTGGACCGCGAAACCGGTCAGGGTCAGGGTGAGCGGGTTGACCGTCAGTCCACCAGGGGCGCTGGTAAAAACGCTGTAACCCAGCGCTGCCAGGGCAGTCTCACCGACGCTGTAGGGGCTGCCGATTACCGCAAGGTTGCCGGAACCCGAAAATACGGGCGCGCCAACGGCGTAATTGGGCAGGTCGCCGTTGACCAGACCGGCCGCCGTCCCCGACAGAACCGGGATGGCATCACCGTAGGTCATGCTCTGGCTGTTGATTTGCGTAATCGACGCTTGCGGTTGCTCACGATAGATGCCGTAGAGCCCGGGTGCTGCGACATCGAGCCAGCCGCTGGCCGAAAAATTCGTATTCTCGTCGGCGTTGTAGCGGAACCGCTGACTACCGCTGCCCACCAGCTCGGTGAGGCCTGTGCTGTCATTGATGCTGCCGGTGTAAAGCAGGATGCTGCCGCCGGCGCCGGTCGTGAGGGTCGGCGTCCCGGAGATGATGATGTCGCCGCCGGCTGCATCTCCGGCAAGCCTGCCTTGCCCCGCGATGAGCGAGATGGCTCCAACAGACGCGTCAGTCGTGATCACGTCTCCGGAAACAATCAAATTACCCGAATTGGTGGATACCTGGATTGTGCCCGCCGCACTGATGGCGGAGATAGTCAACGCGGTGCCGTTGCTGAAGCTCACGCTGTTCACGCCAGCCGCTGTCAGGATGTCGACATTGTTGGCAGCTGTTGTGTTCAGTTCGATGGATGACGGCCCAAGAACCAGCAGTTCGTTTGCCGCGATACCTCCGCTGCCGCTGATCGTATTTCCTATCGCTGCGCTGAGGCTTACCTGGCCGCCAGCGATTGTTCCGTCGAGGGTTATGCCTTGCCCGTCCAGACTGACGATGCCGCCGTTGCTGTTAATGCTCGAGCCGTTTTTGAGCGCAATATCGCCGCCGGCAAGCAGCAGCAGGTCAAGCGAGTTGTTGATAGACCAAACGGAAACGTTGTCGTCAACAATGATGCTTCCTGCCGCTTCCAGAACCAGGGAGGCCGGGGCTCCACCGCTCTTGGTAATGTCTGCATTGACGTAAATGCTGCCGCTCTCGGCACCGGCTGAGCCGATCGTCTGCAGCACGACGTTCGTGCCTGCATCCAGTTGGTTCTCGATATCCGTGTTCAGGACGTTGTTCTGGCCCGCGACCGGCGTGAACAGGGTATCTCCGGGCGCAGGTATAGACGTCGGGGCGGTCGTGGGTGCAGTGGTCACATAGAGGTCCAGCGGATCGAGCAGCCAGAGTCCGCTCTCACCAGCCGGCGCCGCCGCGTCGACGGTGATCCCGGCCGCATCGAGCCAACTGCCCGAGGTTTCCACTGCGCCGCCGTTGCCGCCAAACTCTCCGCCCCGGGCGAAAAGTGCGCCATACGCGCGGGTGGATGAGTTCTGGTCGGTGACGTCAGACCAGACTGCGATTGTGCCGCCGTCTCCGCGCGCGCCTGCGGATGCATCCACGACCACATCCGGGCCGACATAGACCGCGGTCGCCGCGGGAACCTCTGGATTGCTACCCTGCCAGCTGCCGCCAATCTGAGCGAGACCGCCGCCGCTCGCGCCGGTGGCGTTGATCCGGGTCGTATCGGTTAGACCGGTGTGGTAGCCAGTGACCGTCACCTGCCCGCCGGTGCCGGCTGCGCCGTCTGCCAGAAGCTGACTTTGTCCGCTGAGTAAGACGGTCGAGCCGCCGGCCGCTGTTGCGCCGGCGACGGAGATACTGCCGCCGCTTCCGGTGCCGGATACATCGAGACGGGCATCATGCAGGTTCACCTTGCCGCCGCCAGCGACCAGGATTTCGCCGCCAGCGGCGGTGTTGGTGCCGTCCGAGCCCGCCGCGTCCAGCGTTCCGCTGATGTTGATATCCGTACTGACTCCGGTGCTGCCGCCGATAACGATGCGGCCTCCCTCCTGCCGTGCGGTCCGAGTCTGCACGCTGCCGCTGAGGTTAATCACGCTGTCGACCACCCTGCGCGCGGTTCCGGCGGTGAGCAGAACGCTCTCGGCTTCGATGAGGCCGGTGTGTTCTACCCGCAGCATTTCGTCGACGTGTTCCTCCTCGACCTGTAGCTCCAGTAGCCCGTCGCCGTACAGATCGAGGGCGAAGCCCGTGCCCGCGGCCAGCACGACCTTCCCTAGTCGGGCCTGAATGATGCCGTCGTTGCGGACTGTGGGGGCGACAAAAGCGGCGAGGCTGGCATCCCCAACGCTGATCTCGCCCTGATTGAAGATTTCGGCGTCTGCTCGTCCGGGTATATCGAAACGGAAATCCCCGCGCATGAAGTTGGTGTCGGAGATATCGTGCGTGCTCACGACCAGCCCGTTCACATCGATCCGGGACCCCTGTCCGAAGACCACGCCGTTGGGATTCACGACAAAGAGATGGCCGTTGGCTTCCAGTGCGCCAAAGATTGCGCTGGGCTGAGTTGTGACCACCCGGTTGAGCGCGACGGCACTTTTTGAGGGCTGGACGAAGCGCGTGGTCTCGTCGGCGCCGATGGAAAAGTTCTGCCAGTTGATAACGGCTTTGTCGGTATGCTGGTTGACCGTCAGCGTCTGCGCCTGGCTGGAGATGCTGGCGTTACCCCCTGCGACCCGGCCGCCCTCCGGATTGGCTAACGACGGCAACGGCAACAGCAACAGCAATATGAAGAGGCCTGAAATAACAAATGATGCTTCGCCGGGGCCCCGAGTTAATGCCGTTTGATCCCGCGGGGGATGTCTCCTGTCAGCGGGTGTCGCCGGCGCTCGTTCAAACCTTCTAAAACTGATGCTCATTGTGTTGACTCCTCGGGCCGTACACGCCCGGAGCTGGTCCCGTCTTGCGGCGCGCGCTATCGCAGCCCTCGCTCGTCGATGCGGCTTTGCTTATAGGTCACCGCAACGTCGCGCAAGCGCTCCAGGCTGCGTGTCTCCAGATCGAAAGCCTAGACCGCAAGCCTTCGCCCTGCCACATCAGGGTTTCCTGCGCCGTTTCCGTTTACCCTCTGCTTGCTCCTCTGGTAGTGCGCCTCCAGTGGACGTGCCGGTAGCGCGAGTGGCGTGCGGTCAGAACTCTCCGCGGAAGCGGACGTAGAGCTCCCAGCCTGGAGAATCACCCTCGCTGTCGTCACTCAGGGCGCGCGCCACTTCCAGGTTCACTCCGAGCCCGTGGGTCAGTTGTAACCGCGTGCCAAGCCCGGCGGAATCCGCTGAATCTGAGCTGTCCTCCCCGATCTGTGCATCCTCCCGCCAGATTTTCCCGTAGTCGTAAAAGCCGTAGAGCTCCGCAGTCGGGATCAAGGGAACGTCGGGGTTGTAAACGAGTTCAAACGACGCGTTGAAAAGCCGGTCCCCCGTCCATTCGGAGGGCTCAAAGCCGCGCACGCTGAATTCGCCGCCAAGGCCCGCTTGTTCGATAGAGGGCAGGCTCTGGCCCGTCAGCTGACCCTCGAGGCGCAGCTCTGCACGCAGCCTGTCCGTCACGCTTTGAGAACGCCAGGCATACAGGGACACGACGGTGAAATCCGGGTCTGCCTCGGCGCGACTGGTGACGTCCGCGCCCAGAACGTCCAGTCCCTGACTCAGCGTGGCGGACAGCAGGGTCACCCCGCCGCCGGCCAGGGCGTCTGCCTGGTCAAAGCTCGCGCCGACCGAGAGGACCGTCAGATCGTCCTCTGACGCAGTGCTGCCGAGCAGCTTGACCTTGGAGTCCCTCAGCGCGGCTCCGGCGCTGAGGGTCAGGTTGCGGGTGCGGGAGCGGATAAACGGATAGCTCAGATTGAACCCACTACTAAGGGCGCTGGTCTTGGCTTCCAGCTGCTCGAACAGCTCAGAGCCCGGTTCGCTGTAGGCGCCGTTGAATTCCAGGTTCAGGCGCAGCCCCTCGTGTGAGAGCAGCTGCTGATGGCTGACCGCCCAGTAGTGCAGTTCCTGCGGATCATCCGGAACGGTCGCATAGCGCAAGGTGGTGCTGTCGAGCAGGTTTAACAAGTTGTTTCCGGTCAGTTCGATCATTCCCTGCCACGGGCCGCTCGTTTTCGCACCACGGTTGTCGAAGCTGAGCGCTCCCGACCATCGCTCGCGGGCTGCGGTGAGGGTCAGAATCGTTGCACCGATGCCTTTGTCGGAAGGGCCGAGGACCGCTTTGAAGTGCATCCCGGGGATATCGTTGATCAGCAGCAGGTAGCGTTCCAGAACGGCGCGATGAAGCGGCCGACTGGCCTTGATCCGCGCAATGTAGTTCTCGAACAAACCCGGTCTTATGCCCAGTTCATAGACCTTGGGTTCGGGGTACTTTCCAATGTGATGTTCGAATATGCCGGGTCGTATGCCTTCCAGCCCATCAACGTTTACGGAGTCGACGTAACCTTCAACGACCTGCAGTCGGACCTGCCCGTTTTCGATGACCTGGTCGGGCACCACCGCGCGGCTGAGCAGATAGCCGGCTCCGGTGTAGAGACGTGTAACGGCATCAGCGAGCGCATAAACCTGGGTCAAAGCGATTTCCTTGCCGAGCAGATCGGCGTGCAGTGCCGCCAGATCGGCGCTGGAAAAGGCGGTGGCGCCGTCGTAGTCGACCCGGGACAGGGTGAAGCGGATGTCTTCGGAACCGGCGGGCGCCGCGTTAACGCTCGTCGACGGGATCCCGAACGGTCGGGAGCTGGACCGCGCCTCCGGTGTCCGCTCGAAGCGTCTCTCGATCTGGCCTGCGCTGGCAGAACCCGGGAGATCGGCGGCCGCAGCGGCCCACGGCAGGAGAGCCAGCAGCAGCCACTGGGCCATTGCAGCACGGTACCTGGCGGGTCTCATGCGGGTCTCCCGTGTTTTTTGAATCAGTCCGTGTCTCTTCGGTAAAGGGAAAGCGGCATTGATAGTCGGGCGCATGACTTACCTGCAAAGGGCGCGGTGCGGAGCTGTGGGCGCTATCGCGATCGTGGCGAGCGTTCTTTGGCGGGCGTCTTCATCGGGTGCGACGAGTTTCAGCCAGCGCTATCCTGGCGGATGACAGTTGCGTTGCTGCTGAACAGCCGACCCATTCAGGAAGCCCGACGAGAGGCCGAAACTTAGCTGGCACTGCGCTGCATCGCGCTCGAAAGGCGGGTTTTCTGGCGACCCCATTGCAGTGGGGATCAGGACACATCGTGGCTCAGAAAAACACGAAGGCGCGAACGACGACGTTACGACGACAGCGCGCGTTCTCGGGTGCGGTGGGATCTACGCACGCCGAGTGGAACGACCAGCGCGACACGGACCCGTCAGTAACCGAGTCGTAGCACTTGAGCATCGAAACTTCGTTCGGTTGCTGCTGCGGGATCCAGTACCACTCGTGATCCGGGCTGTAGGTAAAGCGCGTTGTCTCGCCGACGCGATCGTCGTAAATGCGGTAGGCGGTGATGTAGGGCTGACTTGCGAATGACGGCCACGCACAGAGTACAAAGGGGTATTGCTCCACCGTCTCCATGGGCTTGGCCAGATTGATGGAGAGGAAACGTCGCGACATTTTTGCATCGGCTTCAGCTTCGCTGTAATTCTGCGTGCGGCCGAAGTTGCGCAGGTTGCGGGTCAGAAGCTCCCGACATCGCACCCGCCCGCTGTTGTCGTTCAGATCGTTGTGCACGATATTGGCGTAGAAGGTATTCACGCCCGGGTCTTTGTTTGCCTGGTCCTCGCGCACACGGCCGTTGTAGCTCTTGTCAAAAACGTCGTGGTTGTAGACCAGCGCATCCACGGCGTCGGGGTAAAACTCAAGCAGCAGTTTCTCCATCTCCGGGTAAAACACCCGCTCGACTTCAGCGGCATTGTAGAAATCAGTGCAGGCCGAGTCGCAGTGCGCGAGCGCTACACCGAGCCGGTCCATGCAGGCCGCGCTGTAGGGCGACAGGCCGGGGTAGTACTCCTCGATGCGCCGCGCATCGCGCAGCACCTGCGGAAAGTAGAGACGCCGGCGTTCGATATCGCTGTCCTCCTGGCGCAGCGCGGCTGCGTCAGCGGCACGTGCGGCGTCCTGCCACAGCGCATTCGAGGTGACCACGGTGTAGTTCGGCCTTTCGTCAACGGTGTAACGCAGCGGCAGCTCAACGGCGCCTGGGGGCAGTGACCTGCTCTGCGCGCGGATATGCGCTACGCACTCGGCATGGGTTCTGAATCCAGCACCCCAGGGCGTGACGACCGGGCCCGGTGGTGCGTGTTCGATCTGGTCGATGATGGGCTGTCCATCGCCGCGTGCGATCTGGTCCAACGCTGCGGTGAGCGCCGCCTGCGTGCCGGCATCACCGTTCTGGTCGAACGCCATGTAAGACAGGCCACCGTTCGCGGCGATGGGCGGTGGCTGGCCCTGTGTCAGCTCCAGTGGCGGGACATAAGCCCGTGCGGCATCAGGCTGGGCGGCGTGCCCGGTTATGGGTTGTGTGCCGGACATCGTCTTTCCCCCTTTTTGAGGCATGGCGCCGGTCAGAAATGGCGCGCCCAGAAGGATTCGAACCTCCGACCACCTGGTTCGAAGCCAGGTACTCTATCCAGCTGAGCTATGGGCGCGTAGGTTAAATTCTAAGCGATCGGCGCAAATGCTTCGACGGTGTCGGCCGGTTGATCATGGCGCCTCGTACGGAATCGCGGCCTCGGCCGCATGCCAGATCGAATACCCGGCCGGCTCGGTCTGTTCTTCAAGCAGGTGTCCGACCAGGCCGGCGCAGCGGGCAATCAGGTTGAAGCCCCGCGCGATTGTGGGCGGGATGTCGGCCTCGAGCAGCACGGCGCCGATAGCGGCATTTGCGTTGATGACAATGTTTTTGCCACTTGCGGTTTTGATGGCCTCGCCAAGCAGAAACATCGCGTCGAGATAGCGGCCGTCGGCGCCAGCTGCGCGCGCAACCTCATCGAGGCGCTTAACCCGGGGATCGCCATTGGTATGGATCGGGTGACCGTAGCCGGGCAGAAACTTCCTGGCCGAGACATGCTCCTCGGCAATCTGTCGTGCGACCTCCGCGCGCTCGTCCTCAGGCGTGTCGGCGATGGTTTTGAGCAGCACGGCCGCCTCATCGGCGGTGCCGACAAAGCGCGAGCCAGCGCCCAGCAGACCTGCGGCGACCGCACCCTGCAGCGATTCCGGTGCGCCGAGATAGGTCACGCGGCTGGCGACGGCCGAGGGCGTCATGCCGTGTTCCATGATGCAGACCAGCACGGCGTCGACCACGGTGCGTTGCAGGGGCGTTGGCTCCTGTCCGAAAAAGTGAAACATGATGTAGTCGGTGAACGACAGGTGTCCGATCAGCTCGTCACACAGATTGCGGCCGCGGATCCAGATGTTGTCGACATCGCTGGTGCACAGACGTGTGACCGGGTTGGCTTTTTTGTACATGGCGGGAAAGCTCCGGATAGAGAAAAGCGAACGGGTAGGCTGCCGTGGTTCTGGAACCGCGGCAGCTGGTAACGGGTCAGCAGGCTGTGCTTACTCGAACACCAGTACGGTGCGGGTGACTTCACCGGCTTCCATGGCGCGGAAAGCCTTGTTCACGTCCTCGAGCGGGGCCTGGCGAGTCACCATGCGGTCGAGATCCAGTCTTCCCTGGCGGTAGAGCTCCAGATAGCGCGGTGCATCCAGGGTGAAGCGGTTCGAGCCCATCATGCAGCCGATGATGCGTTTCTCCTGGTAGAAATGCCCGGCGTTCACCGACACCTGTCCGCCGTGCGCCACGGCTCCCACGAGGACTGCAGTGCCGTGTGGCGCGAGGCAGTAGAAGGCCTGCTCGAGCAACTGCGGCAGACCAACGGCCTCGAACGCAAACTCAGCGCCGCCGCCTGTCATCTTTTTAATGGTGCGCACCACGTTGTCCTGACCCGCGTTGAGGGTGTCGGTTGCGCCGAATTCGAGCGCCGCTGCAAGGCGCTGATCGTTCAGGTCGACAGCGATGATCTGGCGGGCGCCGGCGATCCTGGCGCCCTGGATGATGGAGATGCCGACACCGCCGGCGCCGAAAACGACGACCGAGGATCCTGGGGTGACCTGTGCGGTATTGAGGGCCGCGCCGACGCCCGTGGTTACCGCGCAGCCGACCAGGGCCGCGCGATCGAGAGGAATGGCGGGGTCAATTTTCACCACCGCACGGTGGTGGAGCAGCATACCCTCGGCGAAAGCGGCGAGGTCCGCGTACTGGAAAATCGATTCACCGTTGCTGCTGATCCGGGGCGCTTCGTCGGGGCCGCGCTGGCATGCTCCCCGGTCAACACACAGGTGCGGACGGCCCTGCACGCACTGCGCGCAGGCGCCGCAGAAAATCGACGTGCAGGCGATGACGTGGTCGCCCGGCGCGACATTGCGCACGCGTTCCCCGACCGCCAGCACCCGGCCCGCCGGCTCATGGCCGAGGATTTGCGGGCAGGGTGAGATCATGATGCTGCCGTTCAGGGCATGCAGATCGCTGTGGCAGACACCACAGGCGACCGTCTTGACCAGCACCTCGTCGGGACCCGGATCGGCGAGGTCTACGTCTTCGATGGTCAGTGGTTCGCCAATCGCGCGATGGACTGCGGCTTTGATTTTCATGTGAGCTTCCTTCCTTCCCCGGGGTGTCTGCGGTCAGCCGGCAACCGCGCTTTCGTAAGCGGCTTCGTCGCTGGCGCCGGTGCGGGCGGTGTATTCGTTCAGATCGTGCGGCCACTGCGTAACCATGCGCCCGGATGCTGCGTTGTAATAATGGCCGCAGTTGGCTTTCCACACTTCGACTTTGCGGATGTCGCGCTGCATGTCGGCGTTGTAATCGGACTCAATGTCCGCACGGACGTCGATCCAGTCAATCCGGGCCGCCTGAACGTGCCGGATCTTGCGCACCAGATATTCGACCTGACGTTCCAGCATGAACAGGATCGACCCGTTGTTGGTGTTAGGACCGTAGAGCATGAACAGATTGGGAAAGCCGTGGGTGGTGATGCCTAGGTAGGCCTGTGCTCCGTCGCTCCAGGCGTCTTCAATGCCCTGTCCCCCGCGCCCGGTAACCTCGATAGCGGACAGATAGCGCCCGACCTGAAAGCCGGTGGCGATGACCACGACATCCACTTCACGCTCGACGCCGTCTCGGGTCATCACACCGGTTTCAGTGATGCGTTCGATGGGATCAGTGACCAGTTCTACCTGGGGCAGATTGAAAACCGGATAGTAACGATTGGAAAACAGCGGGCGCTTGCAGCCGAAGGGGTGGTTCGGCCTGAGTTTTCGTCGCAGCTCGGGATCCGCGACGACGTCGATATTGGCGAGGCCGGCAGCTTCGTTTTCGGCCTGAATTTCCGGGTTGTTGAACAGAATGAAGCCATTCAGCTCTTCGTAAATCTGCCGACGCGACGCGTGAATGGCGTCGGGGTCGGACCGGTAGTGATCCAGCTCTTCGGCCGTATACGGCGTGTCTTCCTTCGGTGCGACCCAATTGGCGGTGCGCTGGAACAGGTGCAGGCGGGCTGCGTGCGGCGCTATTTCAGGCACGAACTGGACAGCGCTGGCGGCGGAGCCGATCACCGCTATCCGTTTGCCACGAATATCCGCCGCGTGGTCCCAGCGTGCGGAGTGGAACAGCGTCCCCTTGAAGACATCAACCCCGGGAAAGTCAGGCCACTGTAGTTCGTTGAACATGCCCATGGCGCTGACCAGGAAGCTGCAGGTAAAGCGCCGGGCATCGGCAGTCTCCACTTCCCAGCGGGCGCCTTCTTCGTTCCAGCGCGCAGCTTTGACCTGCTGACCAAACCGACAGTGCCGCAGTACGTCATATTTCTTCGCGCAGTGCTGCATGTATTCGAGGATTTCCGCCTGACCGGCGAAGGGCCGCGACCAGTCGCGTTTGATCTCGAAAGAGAAGGAGTAGAGATGCGATTTAACGTCGCACTCTGCGCCGGGATAGCGGTTGTGCCACCAGGTGCCACCGACGCCATCCGCTTTCTCCAGCAGGATGAAATCCTCGATACCCGCTTCACGCAGTTTTACTGCGGTACAGATCCCGCCTGGCCCGGCGCCGATCACAATCACCTGATGATGTTGGTCGGCCTCGCTGTTTTTCATGTCTCTGCCCTCCCTTGGTGCCCGCGTCCTGGCTACGTGTTTTCCGCCCGCCCTGTTGTATAGTTTTGCCGCCCCCCTGTACAAGGTCACGACCATGAACGAAGACAGCTTCAGAGCTTCGCTAGCCGCCGGCGGGTATCCGGAACCCGAGCTGATCGAGCGCGAAGCCAACCTTTTCAATGAGCGCCATACCCACGATTTCTCGGTCAAAGCGTTGGTGCTTGACGGTCAGATCAGCGTCATCACCGACGACGGTACGACTACCTGCTGTGCGGGTGACGAGTTTTCGCTGGATAGCGGGATCCCGCATTGCGAGCAGTACGGGCCGCAGGGCGCGCGTGTTCTGGTGTCGCGCATCACCCCCTGAACTCAAAAATATTGTGCTGGCAATCTGTTGAGCTGTGTCCGTGCGGCTGACGCGGTCGCAGCTCGACTGCTATCGGTCCGATGGCCTGGTTTTCCTGCCTGAGCTGTTTTCCGCGGCGGAGGTCGCCGCCCTGTACGTCGAACAGGAGCTCCTGTTCCGGCAGGTTCTGGATACCCATCTGCGCGCGGACAGCGGAGAGTTTCTCGGCACCACCGCGATGCAGCGCCATAGTGAGCTGTTCGCGCGTCTGTTGAGCGATGAGCGTCTGCTGACGCTTGCCGAACAGCTGCTTGGGGGGCCACTTTACTGCCACCAGTACAAGATCATTCTCAAGCAGCCCTTCGGACGTCTGAGCCTGCCCTGGCATCAGGACTATGCACCGTGGAAGCTTCATGACGGCATGCCTCAGCCGCGTGCGGTGAGCATTGGCATTTATCTGAATGAGATCAACGAGTTCAACGGCCCTATTGTCTACATACCCGGATCGCACCGTGACGGGCTGATCGACTACGAGGTGCTGGAAGTACCGGGCACGACGCCGATCCCCAGCCTGTCCGACATGACCGTGTCGCAGTTGGCAGCACGCGGAGGGCTTGTGGCGCCCAAGGGACCGCCGGGTTCAGTGACGATTTTTGACAGCTGTATCGCGCACGCTTCGGGGCCGAACCTGTCGCCTTTTCCCCGGCATCTGGTCTACCTGAGCTATAACCGGGTGGACAATGCCATCGCGCGTCCCACGCGGGCTGAGCATTTCGCGGCACGTGATTTCGCGCCACTCTCGCCCGCGCCAGCGTCCGCTCTGCTGGAACCCGTCGCTGCATGAGGCTTGGGACATGAGCCCGGGCCTGGACCGCGCCACGGTTGAGAACTGGATGCAGCGGGTTGCGGCCGAGCGTAAGCGGACCGCGCCGCCGCCAGGTTTTCCTACCCTGAGTGACTTGCCGGCGGGGCGCTATACCGACCCGGCGTTTTTCGCTCTGGAGCGTCAACGCTTGTGGGGGCAGACCTGGCTCTATGCCGGGCACGTAGACGAACTGCCGGTTTCAGGCAGCTACTTTCTATGGCAACACGGACGGGCGCCCATCGTCGTCGTCCGTGGTGATGACGATGAAATTCGGGCGTTCTACAACACCTGCCGGCATCGAGGCGCACCGGTGCTGCGTGATCCGCGAGGCACCGCGGGAGCGCGCCTCGTGTGCGGCTATCACGGATGGAGCTACGACCGCGCCGGTGCCCTGCGGAGCGTGACCGAGCCGCGCGACTGGCATGGGTTTGACGCGTCCTGCCGCGGCCTGACGCCGGTCCGCTGCGAGCGCTTCGCTAACTGGCTGTTTATTAATGAGGACCCAGAAGCGGAGCCGCTTGAGCGATTTCTGCAGCCGGTGGTGCGCTTCTGGGCACATCTCTCGCTGGCGAGCCTGCGTCTGGTCGAGCGGTATTCGAAGGAGATCAACTGCCACTACAAAGTTCTCGTCGACAACTTCCTGGAGGCCTACCACTTCAACCTCCTGCATCCGCGCACCACCCACCGCATCTTTGATAACCAGGGCACGAGCATTCACCTGTGGCGAAACGGACACTCGGTCATGCTGTCGCCGCATCGTCGAGCTGACTGGGTTGACCCCGGCGCCGTGGGAGCAGTGGAGTTGCATGGCGCAACCGCGATTGAGCGCGAGCACAACCCAAGCTACTGCGTGTTCCCGAATCTTATTGTGCCGATCGCTGCGACGGCGGTCCCCTGCGTCGCGATCTGGCCGGTAGGGCGGAAGCGCAGCGTGCTGGACGTCATGTGGTTTGCGCCCGATGGGGACGGCGGTGCCCACGCTGAGCTGTGGCCGACGCGAATCGCGAATTTTCAGCGCATTCTCGACGAAGACATCCAGCTGGCTGAACCAATGCAGGCAACTATCGAGTCGCCGGGGTTTACAGGTGTAGCCCTTTCCTACCAGGAGCGGCGCATCTATCACTGGCATGAGGAGCTCGACCGACGGCTCGGTCGAGACCACATCCCGCAGCACCTGCGGGTAACGCCACGACTAAGCGCCTTTGTGGAGTAGCGCAGACAAGTCAGTCATGCGGCGGCGCGCTCAGAGCCGGCCGGGACCGTCCTGGCCGGCCCAGCCCTCGGTCAGGGGCACGAAGTAGAACATTTCGACCCGACGGGTTGCGAATTTCCACTCCCCGTCGATCCGCGCATAGGTGTCATGCAGGCGCCCCGCCCCGATCAGGCTGATTCCGTCCCGGGTAGCCCGGTTCTCCAGTGAGCAAATTCCCGATGCGCGATCGCCATCCACCTGAATCACGTGATTGGTAAAGAACGGTCGCACCCGCAGCGGCCAGGTTTCTCGATAAAAACTCTTGAGCGCCTCGTGGCCCTGGATCACCCCGCGTCCGAGCGAACTGAAGTCGACTGAGCCATCGGGAAGAAACAAGGCGGCCATGCGCTCTTCATCCTGCGCTTCGATCGCCAGTCCATAGGCATAGGTCAGCTCGCGGATCATTTCCCGATCCCACAGTGTCTGGACGATGTCTTCCGGCGTCATAGAAGGTCTCCTGCGTGGATCGGTTATTGAGCTGGGTTGTCGCTGACTCGACGGTTTTTCCCCGCTCTGCGTAGGATAGACCACTCGCATCAGCGTGCGGACCGATGGGCGGTCCCGATGCACAGTACGACGGGAGGAACAGCACATGGCTTTGCTGCATGAGAAAACGATTCTGGTAACCGGTGGCAGCACCGGCATTGGTCGTGCGACGGCGACGACGTTAGCCGCTGAGGGTGCCAGGGTTGTCGTGGCCGACCTGCAGGATGTCGCCGGGCAGGAGACAGTCGAGACCATTGTCCAGGCAGGGGGTCAAGCCGAGTACCACCATGCCGACGTCGCCGATTTCGCTGGTATGAGCGCCCTGATAGACGGCGTTGTGCAGCGCTACGGCAGCCTTGACGGTGCATTCAACAATGCGGGGATTGAGGGTCCAACGGCGAAAATTCTGGATCTGTCGGTGGAGGACTGGGAACGGGTCATGCGGGTCAACCTGACCGGCGTTTTCATTTGCATGAAGTGTGAGATTGCGCAGATGGTCAAACAGGGCGGGGGTGGCAGCATTGTCAGCACAGCGTCTGCGGCCGGCCTGATCGGGATCCCCGGAGCAGCGGGTTACAACTCAGCCAAGCACGGTGTGGTCGGGCTGACCAAGACCGTAGCCCTGGAGTACGCGTCCAGGAAGGTGCGTGTGAACGCGGTCTGCCCGGGTTTCATCGATACCCCGATGCTGAACCGGGTCACTGATGCGAGTGTAAAAATCCGTGATCAGCTGATCGGTACGGTGCCGATGAGGCGTGTGGCCGGCCCGACTGAAATAGCGGACGCGGTGACGTGGCTGCTTTCCGACCGGTCGAGCTATGTGACCGGCGTGGCGCTGCCGGTCGATGGCGGCTGGGTTGCGCAGTGAAGGCGGGCGCTGAGCCCGTCCTCACTGGCAACGAACCGAGCGGGTGGGCTCAGTAGCGAGGACCGCGCGGCGGGCGCTCCGTGCGCGGCCGGGCCTCATTGACCTTAATGTTACGTCCACCCATGTTGGACTCGTTCAGAGCCTTGATGGCCGCGTCCGCAGCTGACGAGTCAGGCATTTCGACAAACGCGAAACCCTTCGAACGGCCCGAAAATTTGTCCATGACAACGCTGACCCTGGAAACCTCGCCGAAAGCCGCAAACGCATTGCGCAGGTCGTCTTCGGTGGCGCTGTAAGGCAGGTTGCCTACGTAGAGATTCATCATATTGCTATCCTCAATCTGTGTGCTGTCGCCGTTGCACTATCTGCGCTCCAACACACTGAACGTGATAGCGATGTCCATCCCGCCGCGATTCCATCGCCCGACGCCTGTATACCAGGGCAGATCCGGGACGAGCGGTTCGTGACGGGGTGGTTGATTCCTGAGTTATCTCTGCTTGCAGCGCGTCCGGATTTTTCGGACCACGCGCTTGAGGTTGGATTACCTCAAGGCTTGATGAACGTAAATTCGGGGGCACCGGTGCAGGGTATGGCTCTCAAGCAGGCGCCGATCGACGCCGGGACGCGCGAGTATAGGCGTGTGTTTCGGCAGACGCCAGTGGTTTCGAGCACGCCTTAGCTGGCGGATTCCGATTCTCCGCCATCTTTATGCTCGCTCAGACGCGGCACCATGGCGTGCAGGGCCACGTCGAAAGCCAGATTACGTCCGGTGAACTGGATCCCCAGGTCGGCCGACTGTTCCGATTGTTTCCAGCTGCGAATAAGGCCGGAAACCTCCACGACCGCGCCGGTCTGCTCGTCCTCGAGGCTCAGCGTTACCGGCCCGGGATCGCTCGTATCGCTCAGCCGGAAGTCGCTCACCCGGCACATGCATCCGTCCCGGCTGATGTTGACAATGGCGCATCCGACCACCGCGTGCGCGATGCTCAAGGAGCCCGGCACGAAGCAGTCGTAGCGATGTTGCCGACGGATATTGAAGTTGGTGATGGCTCGGGGGTATTCGAAGAAACACAAGGGTTCGGGCGTTTCCACGTGGCCGACGAGGCGGCAGGTGAAGCCGAGTACCTCTCCATTCTGGTAGTACTTCAGGGTCAGCTGCTTGTCGCGAATGTGCTCCAATAAAAGGCCTTCCGCGCCTGGCCGAGCGATGAGGTATGCCCCCACCCGCATGCCGAGAAAGGTGCAGGGAATCCGAGTGCCGTCGGCGTCGACTTCAACGATGAGGTCACTGCCCAGTTCAATGAAAAGCCGCTTGCCGAGATCCGGAGTGATTTCAACCACGTTTCAGCGCCCGTATTTCTGTTTCAGCACGACTTTTACCGTCTCCAGAAGGATAAATACGTCAAGCAGAAAATTAAAATTATTGATGTAGTAAAGGTCATAGCGAAGCTTTTCCACGGTGTCTCCGAGAGAGTCGCCGTAGGGATACTTGATTTGCGCCCAGCCGGTCAGCCCGGGCTTGATGAAGTGCCGTTCAACGTAGTACGGCGTCGATTTAACGATTTCCTCCACAAATTCCGGGCGCTCCGGTCGCGGTCCGATAAAGCTCATGTCGCCACGTAGAATATTAAACAGCTGCGGCAGCTCATCCAGACGGGATCGGCGCAGGAATTGGCCGAAGGGCGTAATGCGCGGGTCGCCCGGCTTGGACATGACGGCACCGGTACTCGCTTCAGCGTCTGAGCGCATGCTGCGGAATTTAAGGATTGTGAATGTCTTGCCGCCTTCGCCGATACGGGTCTGCTGGTAGAGAACCGGACCGGGCGAGGTCAGCTTCACGGCCACAGCAATCAGCGGCAGCAGCGGCAGGCTGATGGCGAGACCTATCGCCGCCAGCAGAATGTCCCACCAGCGCTTGACCAGGCGGCTCAATCGCGGGACGTGAAAACCGCTGTTGAAAACCAGCCAGCTCGGATTCATGTCTTCGACCGGCAGCTTGCCCGCCATGTGTTCATAGAACGTGGGGAAATCGACGGTCGCTGCGCCCAGTAATTTGCAGCGCAACAGCTGCGCCGTCGGCAGGTTTCCGCGGCGTTCCTTTAGCGCGTTAACGATGATGTCGACTGGATGACTCGAAACGTATTCCGCTATCTCGTCGATGTCGCAGACGATATCTTCCTCGTTCAGTTCATCGCTGCGCAGGTCGTAAGTCGATTGGACGAAACCGGAGAAATCATGGGTGCGGGACAGCTCGACCAGTCTGCGCGCTTCCAGCGCTCGGTCCGAGGTGCCGATCACCAGAACGTGCTTCAGAAATACCTGTCGGTTCAGAAGGGCGTTGACCGCAGCACGCCAGCCACGTTGAAGCACGAGAAAGGCACACCCCACAAGGCCCCAGAACAGGTAATCAGAGGGCTGCTGACTGAATAGCAGCATCGTGACGACCACGGGAATACTGATCGCAAGCAGCGCCTGACCCAGCGGCGATTTTGTTTTGTCAGGTGCGATCGGCGTGTAGAGATCCAGAATTGAGGACGTGAGCACCGTCACGCAGACAAACAGCAGCGCTGGCATCCACAGGCCGGATTCAGAGTGGGAGACCGCCTCACCGAGGCCGGTCACCACGAGTAGAAGCATGAGGATGTCCCCGCCAAGAAGAAGCGAGAACAGGTTCTCTTCACTACTTTTGAAGGGAGCAACGTCCATTGGGCAAATCTATCCTGTTTTTATTTCTGCAGCCCTTTTCCATAGAGCTGGAACTACTCGAAACGGTGGTCACGAGTGCATCGGTCCGTGGAGGTGGAGTCTCCCGCGGTCGTGATGTTACAGACTCTCGGGGTGAATGGCAGCAGCGCGAATCGCGCCCGAGCGGCTTTCTGGCGGTCTGCTAGCATGCCCGCAGTGAGTTCAAAGTCTGCCCCGCTCTGATGACCGTTTTATTAACGCCCTCTGCCACCCGCCGCATCCGGGGCATTTTCGCTTTACTTTTTGCTGGCCTTGCGCAGTCAGGTCTGTGCGCTGAGGGTGCGGGTTTTGATGAGGAGATTCTGATTGTCGCGCCGACCCCTGGAGGCGGTCCTGGAATGGTGGCGGACAAACTGCCCTACAGCGTGCAATCGGCTGACGCGGACGCCCTCGAGCGTTCAAACGCCCTCGACCTGACTGACTTCCTGAACGCGCAGCTGGGCAGCGTCAGCATTAACTCGGCACAGAACAACCCGCTGCAGCCGGATGTGCAGTATCGCGGCTACGCCGTCTCACCGCTGCTCGGCCTGGCGCAGGGTATTGCGGTCTACCAGTCCGGTGCCCGGGTTAACGAGCCGCTGGGCGATGCGGTGAACTGGGATCTGCTGCCGGAGTCCGCTATCAACAGCCTGAATCTGGTCGGGGGCAGCAATCCGCTGTTCGGTCTGAACACCCTGGGCGGCGCTCTGGTCATCGACATGAAAAACGGCTTCAACTTCGAAGGCCATCAGGTCGAAGCATCCGGCGGTGCGTGGGAACGCGTGACGACGAGCGCGGAAAGCGGTGGTAACAACGGTTCGCTCGGTTACTACGTCAATGTGAGCTATTTCGAAGAGGACGGCTGGCGCGCATCGTCCGATTCCGATGCGCTGAACGTCTTCGCCAGCTCCAGCTTCCGGGGGGAGCGCGCTCTTCTGGACGCCACTTTTCAGTACGGTAACTCTGAGCTGCGCGGCAACGGACCGGCGCCGGCCGGCCTGCTTGAGGTGGACCGGGACGGCGTGTTCACGGTCCCCGATATCACCGAGAACGAGCTCTACATGGGCACGGTGGCGGGCGAATTCAGCTTCAGCGACGAACTCAGCGTTGACCTGAATGGCTTCTACCGGGCTACCGACACGGAATCCTTCAACGGCGACAGCTCTGAATTCTCGATCTGCGATCTCAGCAGCGGTGAAGCTTTGCTGGAGGGACTGGAAGAGGATGATCTCGAAGAGCTCGGACTGGATGAAGATGATGTCTGCGAGCAGAACAGTCTCGGCGTGGCGGATGTTGACCAGCTCGAAGCCGCGCTGAATGCCCTCGCCGGGGAAGACCTCTTTTCACTGGATGAGCTGAGCGCGGATGAGCTCAGCGGTACCGGCGTCTTGAGTGATGAGGCGATCAATAACACCTCCAAACGGGATCAGGACGCGCACGGATTCGACCTGCACCTGACCTACCAGGGGCGCATCCTGGGGCGGGGGAACCATTTCGTCCTCGGCGGCAGCTATTTCAAAGGCGAGGCCGATTTTGAATCGCTGACCGAGCTCGCGCTCCTGGACCCGGCGACGCGCAGTACCTTCGGGCTCGGCGTCGGCACCTTTGTCGACGAAGAAGCAACCGATGTCTCGACTTCAACCCGCTCCTGGAGCGCTTATGTGCTCGATGCCTTTGATTTGACCGAGCGACTGACGATTACGGTAGGCGGCCGTTTGAACGATACCCGGGTCAAGCTTCGCGACCGCTCCGGGGAACGGCCGGAGCTGAACGGCGACCACCATTTTTCGAGGTTAAATCCCACCGCCGGTCTGACCTTTGACGTCGCCGAGGGCCTGAACGCCTATGGCAGCTACAGCGAGTCGTCGCGCGCGCCGACACCGATAGAGCTCGCGTGCAACGAGGGCGTGTTCTCACAGGCCAGAGCGAACGCAATTGCCGAGGGCGAGGACCCCAACGATATCGATCTCGAGTGCCGCCTGCCCAATGCGTTTCTGGCAGACCCGCCGCTCGATGATGTGATCGCCAAAAGCTTCGAGCTCGGGATCCGCGGCGAGTGGAGCGGCATCTCTCATCGCCTGGGTTATTTCAGGACCAACAATAAGGACGACATCATTTTTCAGACCACCGGGCGCGGCACGGGACTGTTCGCCAATGTTGATGAGACCCGGCGCGAGGGCTTTGAATCCGCGTTTGCCGGAGAATTCGGCGCGTTGGACTGGTCGCTCGCCTACAGCTATATCCGCGCCACTTTCGAAGACGACTTCAAGGTCCTCAGTCCGAACCATCCGTTCGCCGACGCAGAGGGTGAGCTGGCGGTGGAAGCTGGCGACCGCATACCCGGTGTGTCTGATCATCAGCTCAAAGTGAACACGGACTACGCTCTTACGGAAAAATTCCGATTCGGGGTCGAGCTGCTTTACAACTCGGGCCAGTACCTGCGTGGCGATGAGTCGAACCAGCTCGACGAAATTCCCGGCTACGCCGTAGTCAATCTGCGCGGCGCTTACCGGCACAACGATCGCCTGGAAGTTTTCGCCAAGGTGACCAATCTGTTCGACAAGGATTACGAGAGCTTTGGACTGATTGGGGAAGATCCCTCAGAGGTGATCCCCGGGCTGGCCAACACAAGCCCGATTTTCCTCGGTGCCGGCGCGCCTGTGGCAGGCTGGGTAGGCGTCCGTATCCGTCTCTAGCGAGCATCTCGCGCTCGTGATGGGCCACTACCTCTCGACGCGCGAGATACCGACAAGATGAAAGCAGAAACTCTGTTACCTCTCGGCAAGCTGGATCCGGGGCTGGCTGTCCCCGAAGCGCCACTGAACCTCGATCAGGTGCCCGCTGATGCGACGCTGGTTGACGACCTCGGCTACCACGGGCTGCTCATGGAGGAGACCAAGGACGACCCTTTTCCGGTGCTGGCGCTGGCGGCATGCCATAGCCGCCGGGTCCACCTGGGGACGTCCGTTGCGATCGCATTCGCGCGGAGTCCTTACGTGACGGCGATGTCCGCCTGGACCCTGCAGAAGATCTCACACGGTCGTTTTGAGCTTGGTCTTGGCACCCAGGTGCGTGGACACGTGCAGCGTCGTTTCGGTATGGAATGGCATCCGCCGGGCCCGTGGATGCGTGACTACATTAATGCGGTGCGCGCCATCTGGCAGAGCTGGCAGGCCGGGAAAAAGCTCGAGTTTGAGAGCCGCTACTTCAAACTCAACCTTTCCGTACCGCTGTTTACGCCCGCACCTATCGAGTGTCCGCAGATCCCGATCCTGATGGCGGCTGTTAATCCGTACATGTGCGGGGTCGCGGCGGAGGTGGCAGACGGTGTGCGGCTGCATCCGGTGTGCTCAGCGCGTTACATCCGTGATGTTGTTCATCCGGCGATCGCGGCAAAGCGCGCCGACAGGCAAATTTTTGAGGTCTGTCTGAAACCCCTCATTGCAACCGCTGCAGACGAGGCGACTCTGGCTTCCCGGGTTGAATTCGCCCGCCAACGCCTCGCTTTTTATGTCAGCACGCCAGCTTATCGCGCGCCTTTCGAGCGGGTCGGACTGGGCGACCTGGCGGCTGAAATGAGTCGTCTGTCCAAAGCTCAGCGCTGGTCTGAGATGGCAGCGCTGGTTGACGACGAGGTGCTGCACGAATGGGTCGTCGTTGCCCGCTATGAAGAGCTGGCGGCCAGTCTGCGCGAACGCTACGGCGACCTGATCGACCGGGTGGAGGTCAGCATCCCGGTAGTGTCCGGGGAGGACCGCGACGTCCTGGCTGAGATCGTCTCGGCGCTGTAAAAGGCTGCCCGTGCGCAGCCGGGCTGAGCGCGACCGTCACCAGTCGTGGGTCTCACCATTCCATTTCCAGAAGCTGCCGTTGGTCTCAGCGTTGAGTTTTTCGACCGTCCGCACGATCCCGGCTGCGCTTTCTTCCGGCGAAATATCTGCGCCCGGTCCGCCCATGTCGGTGCGCACCCAGCCCGGATGGATCAGGCATACATTGATGCCCTCGGCGCCGAGTTCGACGGCAGCAAGCTTCATGAACTTGTTGAGAGCGGCTTTCGTACAGCAGTAGGCGTAGGCGACGGTCATGTCCAGGGAGATAGCGCCCATCTGGGATGTGATGTTGACCAGCCTGGGGTTGCTGCTGGCGCGCAGGTTAGGCAGCAGCGCCTGCATGACGCGGACCGGGGCCAGGGTATTGACGGCAAAAGCTTCGTTCCAGCCATCGAAATCCATTTTCAGCAGCGATTGATCCTCGTAGGCTGGACCGAGGGTGCCGGCGTTATTAATTAAGGTATCAACTGCGCGTCCGGCAAGCGTTTCGGCCAGCCTGGCAACGGAGGCCTGTTCGCTGACCTGCACTTCGAGCAAGGTCACGGCGCCTGCGACCGCTGCCAGTTCGGTGGCGGCGTCAGGGCTACGGCAGCAGGCGAGCACTTCATCGCCGCGCGCAGCGTAAGCTTTGACAAGTTCCAGCCCGATGCCGCGATTGGCGCCGGTGATCAATACGGTAGACATGGATGTGATTCTCCGTTGGCTGACGCTGCGGCTTATCCGGCGCGTCGGGGGTCTGTTCAGGCCCGCGAGATTAGCGCATCGCGGGGGAGGAGGGTGGCAATCAGACCGCGCTCGTTTACCCGGGTGGAGTGGCCGGACCATGCGCCCAGGGCCGTCTCAGGATCGGGTGCCGGCGGCGCTGTCTGGCTTGTCACATAAAGAACAGACGTTGACAGAAACCGGGCTTGTCGTGTTTTTCAGACCCTCGCTAGCATCGCGGTCCGCCGTTCCGGGGAGCAGTCGCCGTGGACGTCGGGTCCGTCTGACGTCCGCCCCGGCAGGCGCGTGCCGCCTGCGTCAAGGAACCTCATCATGTCCAAGCTGTTGATCGAAAAGCAGGGCGCTGTGACCCTGCTGACTCTGAACCGGCCCGAAGTTCACAACAATGTTGACGACGAACTGGCCTGCCTGCTGGCCGACGCCATTACCGATTTCGGCAATGATGTCGCGCAGTCGGTGCTGGTAATCGCCGGTGCCGGCGGTGTCACTTTTTGCGCCGGAGCTAATCTGAAAGGGATGCGAGAGCTGTTCGAGCATCGGCACACGCAGGACGCCGGGCCTATGGGTTTCTGCAAGCTCGACCCGGGCAAACCCACGATCGCGGCTATCAACGGCAACTGCTGGGCTGGTGGTGTGGAGCTAGCCGTGTGGTGCGACATCCGCATCGTGGACGAGAACGCGCGTATGGGCCTGTTGAACAAGCGCTGGGGTTTACCGCTTGCCGACGGCGGCACTCAGCGCCTGCCGCGCCTGCTTGGTTACGGCAATGCGCTGTACATGATCGAGACCGGCATGGAGATCGAAGCCGATCGCGCGCTGGCCATGGGGCTGGCACAGGAAGTGGTGGATGCGGGCACCGCGGTAGACCGCGCCCTGGCGTTGGCGCAGCACATCGCCGGGTATCCGCAGGACGGGATCCGGGCCGACCGTAAGGCGGCGTTGGCGACGGTTGGAATGTCGCTCGAAGCCGGACTCGAGCTGGAAGTCGAGCTGTGTCATGCACCCTCTGTCGCGCCGCAGGCCATGGCCGGTATGGATCGCTTCGCCAAGGGCGCGCGTCCCGAGCCCCCGCGTCAGCCGGAACGCACGCGGCGCGGCGGAACCCGCTGAGTCCGGCGACCGTCCCGACTGAAAAACCCTGCTGGTCCCGCCGAGGCGGGCGGTGATTCAGCACAGGAGCATCGCGATGGCACAGATCGAGATCGTCGACCAGACTTTTCGCGACGGCCAGCAGAGCCTTTGGGGTATGCGGATCCGCACCGGCATGCTCGAAGCAGTGGCGCCGCTGGTGAATCGCGCCGGCTATCGTGCGGTCGACATCACCGGCAGCTCAATGTTCGAGTGCACTGTGCGCTACTCCAAGGAAGACCCCTGGGAAGGTCTGGACCTGTGGCGTCAGTGGATGCCGGACGTCCCGTTCCGCTGCGGCGTCGGCAGCAATCGCATTGGCACCTTCGGGATGACGCCGAATGTGCTGCTCGATCTGTGGGTGCAGACTCTGGTGCGCCATGGCCTGAACAGCTTCTGGGTCTATGACTGTCTCTATAACCTCGACCAGATGCAGCGCCTGTGTCAGGTCATACACGACACCGGCGCACAGGCGCTGGGCGCGATCATGTACGGCATCTCACCGGTGCATACCGACGAGTGGTTCGCAGCCCGTGTGCGCGAAATGGCTGCCTGGGGGTGTGTGTCCGGGTTCTATATCGAGGATGCTCCCGGGATCCTGACGCCGGATCGCGCGCGTAGCCTGGTGCCAGCCCTGCTTGATGCAGCAGGCGATCTGCCGATCGAGTTTCACTTTCACAACACGACCGGCATGGGTGCGCTGAACTACGTGATCGCGCTCGAGGCCGGGGCGACGATCCTGCACACCTGCTCGCGGCCCCTGGCCAACGGGCCGTCCCTGCCGTCCACGGAGCAGACGCTCGAAAACATCCACTGGCTCGGCCACACGCACCGCATTGACACCGCTGTACTGCCGGCGATTGCGGAGCACTGCGAACGCATTGCCGCTCAGGAGCAATGGCTGACCGGGACGCCCAATGAGTACAGCGCGTTTGCCTATCGCCATCACCTGCCGGGGGGCATGACCGGCACGCTGAAGGCGCAGCTCGCGCAGTACGGCATGCAGGACAAGCTGCCCGAGGTGCTGGAGGAGACAGTGCGGGTGCGAGAAGAGATGGGGCACCCCATCTCCGCGACACCGTTCTCGCAGATCATCGGCATTCAGTCGGTGCTGAACGTTGTCACGGGCGAGCGCTGGGGTACCGTGCCGGACGAGAGCGTGCTTTATCTTGCCGGTCACTACGGGACGCCGCCGGCGCCGATCAGCGAGACGGTGCGGGACAAGGTACTGAACTCTGCGCACGGCAAACGCTTTGCGGACTGGACCCGTCCTCAGCCCAGCCTCAAGGAGGTTCGTGAGCAGTATGGCGGCAGGCATCTGAGTGATGAAGAACTGCTGTTGCGCTATCTGGCGCCGGCCGAAGATCTGGCGGCCACCCGTGCTGCCGGACCGGTCAAGCGGACCTATGATTTCCACGATCGCATGGGTATGAACGATCTGCTGAATCACCTGCTGCCCCTGAAGCGTCCCCGCCAGGTGATCGTTTCAGGTGCGACGGGCGATCTCGTGCTCAAGCGTAACGACAGCGGCGTTCAGGCCAGCGCCTGAAGCCAGCGGAGCGCGAACATGCGTTTGAGTCCTTTCGACGATTTTCCCTTCCATCAGTCCCCGACCCCTTTCGCGACTGCAGCCACCACGGACGCGCACTACAACGACGGCTATTTCTGCGCGTTCTACGCGCCGGAGTGGTATTTCTGCACTGGCCTCCGGCTGCATCCGAATGTCAACGTCATTGACGGCTGGGCCACGGTCGCACACGCCCACCGGCAGACCTCGCTGCGCGCCTCACGTGCACTGCACCCGCGCTATGGCGAGCTCGACGTCGGTCCGATCCGCTATGAAATCGTCGAGCCAATGAAGCGCCTGCGGCTCATCGCCGGGGACAACCCGGCCGCGGTCGAATTTAACGTGATCCTGGAAGCGCAGGCGCCGCCGGTGATCGAAGATCGCTATCAGCATTTCAAATTCGGTGCAGTGGTCAATGACCTCATCCGCTACACCCAGATCTGCCGGGCTACCGGGGAAGCCCGGGTGCATGGCGAATCCTTTGCCATCGACGGTTGGCACGCAATGCGGGACCACTCCTGGGGCGTGCGCTCATCGATGGCGGTGCCGACCGGGATCAAGGGCATCGACCGGCAGGACGAAGAGCCGGAGCGGCGTGCCCTGCGCATGTGGGTGCCGTTTCAGGTGGCGGATCACTGTGGGTTCTACAACACCCATGAAACCCCGGACGGTCGCACAATCGATTTCGAAGGAAGGCTCGACTACATCGACGGGCGTTCGGTCAGGCTGACAGCTGTGCGCCACGAGCTGGACTACATCGCAGGCTCGCGCTGGCCGCGTGGCGGGCGAATTGAGCTCGACGGTGAGGACGGCGTTACCCGGCGCTATACCCTGGAGCTTCAGGGCACGCCGGCCGATGTTCAGGGTGGTGGTTACTACCGGGGCTGGTCCGACGGACTGTCCGCGGGCGTGTATCGTGGACCGGAGGTGGTGGAGCACGACAGCTATCCCGCTGAACCGGGCCCCGGTGCGGGAGGCCCGCCGCATGTGCCGGAAAAACACCGTCTCGGCCCGACTGAATTTCCAATGATCATGGTGGAAGCCAACGGCGCCGAGGGGATGGCGCATTTCGAACACACCATGAATGGCCCTTATCCCCGCTACGGGTTTGAATAACGATGGAACCGTCAGATATCCGCCGTCTGCTCGACGCCTTCGAGCAGTCCGACTGGAACGAGATCCGTCTGTCGATTGATGGGGTCGAGGTCTATATCAGCGCCAGTGATGAAGGCGGGACATTGCCCGTGGCGACGCCGCAGGCGCGGCCGGCGGCAGCCACAGCAGTCGCAGCGCCGGACACCCCGTCCGCCGCGCCGGCGCCAGCGCAGACCCCGATGCAGGTGGCTGAAATTCCCGCAGGCACGCCGGTGTGCTCGCCGTCTCCCGGTATTTTCTGGCGTTCTCCCGCGCCCGGCGCGCCGCCCTTCGTCGAGGTCGGCCAGCATGTCGAGGCGGAGTCGGTAGTGTGCATCGTCGAGGTCATGAAGCTTATGAACCGGGTGGTAGCCGGGGTAAGCGGGACAGTGGTCGCAATCTGCGTCGCGAACAGTGAGCAGGTCGCGCGCGCGCAGACTCTTGTGGTCATCGATCCGGACAGCGCCGAGGCATGACGCGCGGGCCCCTGCGTCGGGTATTGATTGCCAATCGCGGCGAGATTGCGGTGCGCATCGCGCGCGCCTGTTTTGATGAGGGCCTTGAGTGCGTTGCGGTGGTCTCGGAGGCTGATCGGGGGAGCATGGTCACCAGATTAGCCGAACGGGTGGTCGAGATCGGGCCGGCGGCGGCAAACCAGAGCTATCTCAATGTCGCAGCCATCGTTGGCGCCGCTATCGCGACGCGCTGTGACGCCGTGCATCCGGGGTACGGGTTTCTCTCCGAAAGACCCGAACTGGCCGCGGCCTGCGTACAGCACGGGCTCGTTTTCGTCGGGCCGCCGGCGGATGTGATCCGCCGCGGTGGCGACAAAGTCGCCGCGCGCCAGGCGGCGCGCGAGCTGGGGATCCCAGTAGGCGACGGGTCGGATGCTATCGAGTCAGTGGATGAGGCCCGCAGGATTGCCGGGCAGGTCGGCTATCCCGTGCTGCTCAAGGCGACGGCGGGGGGCGGCGGGCGCGGCATGGTGCAGGTGCATTCTGAGGACGAGATGAGAGATGCCTTCCTCCGCGCCTCGACCGAGGCGGCGGCCGCATTCGGCGATGGCACGCTGTTTCTGGAGCGCTACGTCACGAATGCACGACACGTCGAGGTTCAGATCGTGGCTGACGCGCACGGGGAGGTGATTCACCTTGGCGAGCGCGACTGCTCCTGCCAGCGGCGCTACCAGAAGCTCGTCGAGGAAGCGCCCGCGCGTGCCGTGCCGACGCATTTGCGTGAAGCCATCTGCGGGGCGGCAGTCGCGCTGGCGCGCGCCCTCAATTATCGCAGCGCGGGCACGATGGAGTTCCTGGTTGATCTCGACCGCGAGACCTTCTGCTTCCTGGAGGTCAATACGCGGGTGCAGGTCGAACACCCGGTCACCGAGATGGTCACGGGGGTGGATATCGTGCGGGAGCAGCTGCGCATCGCCGCTGGTAAACCGCTGAGCCTGAACCAGGCGCAGGTCAGCCTGCGGGGACACGCCATAGAGTGTCGCCTTAACGCTGAGCAGGCACAGGCGGGTTTTCTTCCGTCACCCGGCACGATCCGGCACTGGACCATGCCGCAGGGCGAGGGGGTCCGGATCGATACACATTGCCACGATGGTTACGTCGTCGGCGCCCACTACGACTCCATGGTGGCCAAACTGATCTGCTGGGGCGAGACCCGGGAGCTGGCTGCAGATCGACTCTATCGCGCGCTTGGTCAGGTGCGCATCGAGGGCATCGAGACCACGGCGGGCGTGCTGCGCGACCTGATCGGGCACGGCGATTTCCGTGCCGATCGCATCAATACGCGCTGGCTCGAAGACTCTTTCCTGCCGCAGTGGAACGCGCGCCAGGTAGCCTGAAATCCGGGCGGACAAGGAATACGACGTATGTCTGAGATAGATCCTGGGACGCTGAATAAATGGGGTGCACCGCCGCAGTTCCGCACGGTGGCGTTCTATCACCGTCGCATCCGGGAGATCGCGGCGGCGCGTCTGGCGGAAAGCGGCAGAACCTGGGAAGAGATGGTCTTCGAGGCCGCACTCGAATTGTCCGCCGCGGACTTTCAGGGTCTCGAGGATGAATTTCTGGCGACAGGCGAACGATTCGAGATGTCGGCCGGGATCTCTGTCGCCGAGGCGCCGCACAAGTACGCGGTGCGTGCCACTGCAGCGCTCTCGGATGACCTGCCGGCGGATGCTGAAGGACGCCTGCTCGCGGGACAGGGCGACAACGTGTTTCATTGCCGGGAGGACATCATCGGCACCGCGCGCCTCATCAGCAGCGTGGAGAAAGTGATGGACTACCTGACCAACGGGGTGCCGCCAGGCACTGTGGCCATCATTGACGATTCAGGCGGAACGCTGACCGCACCGATCCTGGAGGGCTTCACCGCCGTGGTCTGTCGCGGTGGCTCGGTGCGGTCGCATCTCGGAATCCTGACGCGCGAGTATCAGATCCCCTGCCTGATGGCGGCCGAGGTTGCGGGGATCGCCGACGGCGATAGCGTGCAGGTTGAGTACAGCGTTGCGGCTAAACCACCCTACGAAGACGCTGATGGCCTCGGGCGAGCGCGGGTCTGGAAGCTGCCATGAGGGCTACGCACGGTCACGGTTACACCGATCTGCTCCGGCTGAACGCCTGGATACGCAAGAACGCGGACACCTGGTTTTTCCACTGCAGTACGCGCACGGTGCAGGAGTCGAAGCTCTTCCCGGTGCCGGCTTACATGGTGGTGTCCTACCTGCAGGCCTTCTACCGCTATCCCGAACTGCTGCGCCGTCTGGCGGCGCGCATGAGCCCGGAAGAGATCGGGGACCGCCTGCGGGAGACCTCGACCAAGGGCGACATCATCAGTCTCTCCTGCGTACCGGAGTTTTATCTGGCCGGACGCCAGACACTGATCGAGTTCGGACTGCTGCGGCCGACCGATGCGCTCGATGATCTGGTTTTCGTCGAGGACTTCGCCGAGCGGGTAAATCTTGCCTATCACCGTAACCACGCCCACGTGCTGCCATCCGACAGCAATCTGCGCGCCCAGATCCTGCCGGAGCGCCGCCTGCAGGTGTTCGAGGCCGACGCGATCGCTATGCGACCGGGCGATCGGCTGCACACCGCGTTGAAAAAATTCATGTCGACCGCCAATCAATTCGCGCTGCTGTCGCACTGTGAGTCGCGCCTGGGGATCTGGAATCACGGGCCGTATCGCTGCCGGCCTCACGAAGAGATGCTGGTGCGGGGCTTTGTCGACATGGGCGAGTGCGACCTGCCGTGGCTGGACGGTATCGCCGGACGCGTCACGCACAACAACCTGACCATCCCGACCATCGTCAAAGACACGCACTTCAACATCGTTGACGACTGGGCGAGCTTCGAGGCCACGCCCGCTTTCGAGCACGACAATGTCGTGGCGGTCGGCCTGTATACCTCAGATTTCCTCAGTGACGGGGAGATCCCTGTGGCCATGGACAACGCTGCGACCCTGGCTGAGTTCCTCGACCATGAGGGCGCGATTCTGAGTGAGGCCACACGTGAGCTATGGAAGCGCATGGCGGGGTGGACGCGCGATCAGATGATCGATGCCGGCGCGATGATTTACGCCGCGGTGGCCAAGGATCTGTTCCACGTTGCCGGACTGTACGAGCCCGACGACTGGTTCACGCTCGATCCCCGCGCGCAGCGCATCAAGCCGCTGCTGAATGACGAGTACGCGCGGGATTTTCTGGCTGAGCTCCTGGGCTACATCAGTCTGCCGTCGCAGCAGGGATCCGCTTACAGCATGAGCAAATGGGCCGATGCCCCGGGGGACATGTGGAGCCCGGTGCCCTACAGCGTGCTGCAGGATGAGCACTACACGCTGAGCTCCGGCCCGCTGCGCCCTGGCTCGACGTCGCTGGAACCCAAGCGCGGCACCTATCTCACGACACGCGGCAGGCTGAGTCTTGCCGACTACAACGCGGCTGCGGCTGAGTTTGTGCCCAGTGTCTGTCAGGCGCCTTATCGTTTTCTCGATGATGCCTGGGTGCGTAGCAATGCCGGGAGCCCCCTGGCAGATGCGCTGTACCGGCTCGACCAGCGCGGCTCGCGGAATCTCGAGGGCCGGGGGTCGAGTGTCACCCGTGCCGACATCGATGCGATCCGCGCGGCTTCCGAGCAGCCTGAACTGCAGGCGCAGACGAGTGACGATCCGGATTTTCTCGTGCTGCACGGCCTGGCGGTGAAAAAGTCGGCGACGCTGGAGGAGGTGGCAGCCCTGCTCCGACTGGACGGGACGGCGGCCGCAGCTGCGATGGTCCGCATTGAGGCCATGGGGCTGGCGGTCGCGTCAGCCGGGCGGTTCGTGGTCACGCCGGCGGGGCGCGACGCTCTCGAGCGGCTGTATCCCGCGCTTTATGCCGCGCATCGTGCGACTGAGGATTTTGGCGCTGCATATGACCGTTTCGAAGTCGTAAACCGCCAGCTGCTGGTACTGATGACCCGCTGGCAGACCATGGATGTCGGCGGCAGCTCGGTGCCGAATGACCACAGCGACGCGGATTACGATGCGCGGATCGTGGACGAGCTTGGTGCGCTGCACGATCGCGCAGCGCCCATCCTGGCCGGCTTCGCCAGCTTTGAGACGCGTCTCGGGGTTTATGGAGAGCTCCTGGAAGCAGCCTACGACCGCGTTCTGGATGGCGACCTTGATTTCATGAGCGGCGTGCGCGTGCCGAGTTACCACACGGTGTGGTTCGAGATGCACGAGGACCTGCTGCGGCTGCTGGGGCGCGTGCGCGAGCCCTGAAAGACGGAGAACGACGATATGGCTTACGAAACCCTGGTTTATTCCACCGCCGGCGCGATTGCGACCATCACGCTCAACCGCCCCGAAGACCTCAACACCATCGTGCCGCCGATGACAGATGAGCTGGAGGCAGCGGTCGGCGAAGCGGTGCGTGACCATGCGGTCAAGGTCATCGTGCTGCGCGGTGCCGGTCGCTCCTTCTGCGCAGGCTTCAACTTCAGCGGTGGGTTCCACCAGTGGGATGACGGTCTGACGACCCAGGGTAAATGGGATGCGGGCAAGGATTTCGTCATGACCTGCTCGCCGGTGACCGGCTGGGTGCCGAAGTTCATGAGCCTGTGGCACAGCCCCAAGCCCGTTATCGCCATGGTGCACGGCTGGGCGCTCGGCGGCGGCAGCGAAATGGCGCTGTGCGCGGACATCGTGCTGATGAGCGAAGACGCCCGTATCGGCACACCTTATTCGCGCATGTGGGGCTGCCATCACGCCGGCATGTGGGTGCACCGCCTAGGCCTGGCCAAGGCCAAGGAACTCGCGCTGACCGGACGCCCGCTGTCCGGGACTGAGGCTGTCGAATGCGGTCTGGTCAACAAGGCCGTCCCGTTCGCGGAGCTTGAGGGTGAGGCCTACAAACTGGCCGACGAGCTCGCGTCCATTCCCCTTTCTCAGCTCGCCTGCATGAAGCTGGTGGTCAACCAGGCGTACGAGAACATGGGT
This sequence comes from Gammaproteobacteria bacterium, assembly GCA_038116745.1. Taxonomy (GTDB): domain Bacteria; phylum Pseudomonadota; class Gammaproteobacteria; genus JAYODW01. Next base: position 27,954 of record JAYODW010000008.1, on the reverse strand, counting down.
CTTAAGTCCACCCAACTGCTCGGCTCGGTGCTCGATGGCCTGATGCGCAACACGCCTGAGGCAGATGATTTCATCGAGCTTGCGGAGCGTGCTGGCGTACCCGCAGCGGTGGCGCAGCGCGATGGTCTGTTCGGTGACTACTCGCAGGCGCCGCGTGAGGGTAAGCCGGACCCGAAGAACAGCTACCCGGCACCGCAGGCCTCCTGATCATGGCGCACATCGATATCGTCGAGCAGACCTTTCGCGACGGCCAGCAGAGCCTGTGGGGCATGCGCCTGCGCGGCGGCATGCTCGAGCGCGTGGCGCGCCAGATGGATGGCGCCGGCTTCCGCGCGATCGAGGTAACCGGCAGTTCGCTGATGGAGTGCAGCGTGCGCTACTCGCAGGAAGATCCCTGGGAGAGCCTGGACCTCTGGCGTCAGTGGATGCCGACCAGCGAGCTCCGCGCGCCAGTCTGTCAGAACCGCATAGGCACCTTCGGCATGACGCCAAACGTGATCATGGATCTTTATGTGCAGACCCTGGTCAGACACGGCATTGACGCTTTCTGGATCTACGACTGTCTGTACAACATGCCCGACATGCGCCGGCTTTCGGAGACCATCGCCGCGACCGGCGCGCGCGCGATGGGGGCGATCATGTACGGCATCTCGCCGGTGCACACCGACGAGTGGTTCGCGGCGCGGGTGGCAGAGATGGCGAGCTGGCCGAGCATCAGCGCGATCTATGTCGAAGATGCGCCGGGGATCCTGTCGCCGGAGCGCGCGCGTACCCTCGTGCCGGCGCTGATCACCGCGGCTGGCGACAAGCCCATCGAGTTTCACTTTCACAACACCACCGGCATGGGCGCGCTCAACTACGTGATCGCGATTGAGGCCGGTGCGCAGTGCCTGCACACCTGTGCGCGCTCGCTGGCTAACGGCCCCTCGCTGCCGTCGACCGAGCAGACGCTGGAAAACATCCACTGGCTGGGCCATACCCACGGCATCGACACCGCAGTGCTGCCCGAGATCTCTGACCACTGCGCGCGCATCGCGCGGCAGGAAGGCTGGGCCACCGGCGTGCCTAACGAATACAGCGCGTTCGCCTACCGGCATCACCTGCCGGGCGGCATGACCGGCACGCTGAAAGCCCAGCTCGCGCAGTACGGGATGGAAGATCGCCTGCACGAGGTGTTGGAGGAGACGGTCCGCGTGCGTGAGGAGTTGGGGCACCCGATCTCGGCGACGCCGTTCTCGCAGCTGATCGGCATTCAGTCGGTGCTGAACGTGGTGACGGGAGAGCGCTGGAGCACCGTCCCCGACGAGGTTGTGCTGTATCTGGGCGAGCATTATGGGGCGCCGCCGGCACCGATCAGCCAGGCTGTCAAAGACCGCGTCTTTGCCTCCGAGCAGGGCAAGCGCTTTCTCAACTGGGAGCGCCCGCAGCCCGATCTCGAAGAGGTGCGTCAGCAGTACGGCGGACGCAAAGTCAGCGACGAGGAGCTCATCCTGCGCTATCTGGTGCCCGCTGAAGATCTGGCGGCGGCGCACGCTGCGGGCCCGGTCAAGCGCACCTATGACTACCAGGACGACATGAGCCTGGACGCGCTGCTGGATCATCTGATGACCCTGAAACGGCCGCGCCATGTGCACGTGCGCCGTCCGGACGGTGAGCTGATCCTTTCGCGCTGACCCCGCGCCCGCAGCAGCAACGCACTGATGAACGCCAATTCAGCGCAGGCGCTGGCGCATTCGGACGCGCTGAAAGCGCAGATCAGCGCCTGGACCCGCGATACCTACGGTGCTGCGTCGAGTGCGCTGGCGATTGCGCCGCTCGGTGGACACTCTGGCGTCACGATCGGTTTTGATGTGCTCGACGGTAGCCGGCTGGTCGAGCGCCTGGTCCTGAAAATTCCGCCTCCCGGGGTGGCGCGTAAAAATAATTTTGACGTGCTGCGCCAGGTACCGTTGCTGCAGGCGCTGGAGCAGAGCGGGATCCCGGCACCGCGGGCGCGCTTCTGGTCAGACGACGAGCGCGCGTTCGGCGCGCCGTATCTCATGATGTCGCGTCTGCCCGGCGCGTCGCCGCCGGATCTTTTTCAGGCCGCAGCTGAACGCGGCTTTGAGGATGCCGGCAATCGTTTTGAACGTGCGATGGACGTGCTGGTCGACATTCATGCCATCGATGTGGATGGGTCTCTGGCCGGCTGGAACGCGGTGCGGGAGCCGGTCGCGGAAATCGAGCACTGGGCCAATATCCTGCGTCGCGCCACCGACCCGGTATGGCTGGGGCTGGGCTACGCCGTGCGCGATCTCCTGCACGACACTATGCCTGCCGATGTGCCGCGTGGCCTGGTGCATGGCGACTACTACTCCAACAACTGGGTGTTCGACGGCGCGCGCTTCAGCGGTGTGGTCGACTGGGAGGGTGCATCCATCGGGCCGAGTCTGCTCGACGTGGGCTGGGCCTGCATGATCTACGACCGCGATTGCTGGGGCCCGATGCGCCGGGGCAGCATGGGCTGGCAGCCGCAGCCTGAGCAGCTGATCGCGCGCTACGCTGAACGCAGCGCGTGGCATCTCGATGACCTCGGCTGGTACCGCGCGCTGGCCGGTTATCGCCTGGCCTGTATCACTGCGTACTACTTTGAAGAGCACCGCAGCGGCCGGCGGCCGAACGATGCCTGGGAAGTGTTTGGCGAGAGCTTTCCGCTGCTCATGGGTAAAGCGCAGAAGCTGCTGCAGACCCGCCTCGGCTGAACGCAGCGGGCGGAATCCGCTAAGAGTTACCCGCCGCCGGCGGCGGGTCGCATATCGTCGGGGACGATGTCACCACGGTCGACGATGAGCTCGTCGTCCAGCCACAGCGAGCAGTTCCGCATCGGCAGGTCGAGATGGCAGGCTGTATCGTTGTCGCCGCCGAACTCGGTATTCGGCCCGGTCGAGAACAGAACGTTGCCGTAGTAGGCGCGGCTGTCCATGCCGATTCCATCCACAGCCGTAAGCCACTGCGCGTCACGGTTCAGTCCCCAGCCGATGTGCGAAACCGCCCAGGCGCGGGGGTCCTCGAAGCTTTCGATATACGTCCTGAGGCGCTGCGCATCCGTGCCGCCATCGAGGCTGGTGACATAGCCATCGCGGATAGTGAAGGTGATAGGCGCTGAGAGAGTTTCTTTCCACGGCAGCACGATATCCCCGGCATCCATCACCACCCGTCCCTCAACCCCGGTCGCCGTGCCGGTTGAGGCGAGGAAACCGCTCGGCCAATGGTCCCAGCGTCCCGGGGTGTCGGTGTAGCCGTATTCGGTGAGGATGCAGGCCGGCGGCGGGCCGGTCAGCTGTTCGAGCTCGTAGACCACGTCTGTGCCGGCGTCATTCACGAAACGCAGCGTGCGCGCCGCGGCGAGGCGGCGCTCGGCGGCTTCGACGCGGGCGCGCAGAGCCGGGCTCGGCATCAGGCGGGTCAGCACGTCGAAGGGCTCAACGACCATCAGCATGCGTGCCCCGGCGGCCTGAATCTGCAGCTGCTCGTTTGAGAACAACAGCAGCATGAGATCGATCACCAGGTCGGCTTCCAGCAGCGTGGCCATCGCCGCGCGGTCTTCCCGTAGCGCTGAGCCGTCGAGGTTGGCGAGGCGCGCCTCGGCGCCGGCATTGGCGCTTGAGGCCACGTTGACCCGCGCGGTTTGCGCGCCGCGCGCTGCGGCTGCCTGCAGAAACGCCTCGGAGTAATCCTGGAGCAGATCACCCTCGCTCAGCACGGCGATTTTTTCGTCCGCCCTGAGCGCGCAGAGATCGAGCACAGTGCCGAAGACCTGCTGCAACTTTTCGGAGGAGGGCTTGGCGACCATCGGGCGTTCTCCTTCAGCCGGTGCCTGTCGAAAGGTCCTGCGCCATGACCGGCAGGCTGCGGACCCAGGGTCCGCCGGCGGCGTGTATCGCGTCGACCAGGGCGCCGATCACAACCGGTACAGCTCCCTCGCCGACGCCCGTGGGAGGCTCGTCGGACGGCAGAATACGCACCCTGACCGGAGGCGCTGCGTGGAATCCGAGCAGGGGGTAGTCATGAAAATTAGACTGTTCCACCTGGCCGTCGCGCAGGGTGATGCGGCCGTAAAGTGCGTTCGACAGTCCGAACAGGATCCCGCCCTGCAGCTGGGCCTCGACGAGCTGTGGGTTGACCGCGATGCCGCACTCGACGCTGGCAGCGATCCCGGTGACGCGCAGCCCGTCGGGATGCCCAAGATCGACATCAAGCGCGATGGCGATGCACGCGCACGGATAGCCCGGCACATAGCTCATGTCGTACACCGCCCAGCCGCGTCCCTGCCGCCCGGCGGAGGGCAGAGGGCCTGCTTCAGCGGCAACGTCCTTCAGCAGACGGCGGAAGCGCTGCACCCGGAGCACCGCATCGGCGTGGTCGGCGCGCGACGGATCGACCGCGGACGGGTCGAGCTGGGCCAGCTGAAAGCTGAGCGTGTCCTGCCCTGCGGCGGCGGCAAGTTCGCTGATAAAGGCGTGATTCATCCAGGCCATCTGCGCGTGCCCGACGCCGCGCATCCAGCCGAAGCCGGGCGGCGTGACGATGCTGCTGTAGCGCATCTCGAGATTGGCAACGGGAAAGGCGAGTCTCGCCACGCCGTAAGGCTGGTACACGGCCCGGCCCTGGGCGACATGGCTCTGCCAGGCGAGAATGCGGCCGCGCTGATCGAGACCGGCGCGGAAGCGCGCCGCGAGTGGCGGCGGGTAGTAGCCGCGACGCGTGGTTTCCTCGCGTGACCAGATGAGCTTGACCGGCACGCCCGGAAGCTGGCGCGCGACCTGTACAGCCTGGCTGACGTAATCGTTGTGCAGACGCCGCCCGAAGCCGCCGCCCGCCAGCGTCAGATGAAAACGCGCGTCCTTGAGGGCCACGCCTGCGGCATAAGCAGCGATGCGCAGCGCCTCATCGCCGTATTGCGTCGGTGCCCAGGCCTCCACCGCCCGTTCGGTGACCAGTGCGGTACAGTTCATCGGCTCCAGCGCCGCGTGTTCCAGCAGCGGATAGGTGTAAGCCGCTTCCACCACCTGGCTGGCGAGACCCATGGCGCCGGCAGCATTGCCTTCGCTGCGGATCAGCTCGCCCTCTGCCGCCAGTGCGTCCTCGAGCGCGCGCGCGATGGTGCTGCTGCTGACCGCACCGTGGGGGCCGTTGTCCCAGCGGACGGGCAGAGCGTCGAGCGCCTGCTGTGCCTGCCACCAGCTGTCCGCCACCACGGCAACGGCATCGTCCATGCCCCAGTCGATGATGTCCCACAGGGTTGACGGCACGGTGTAGCCGCTGGGTCCGGCATCGATGCGGACGACCGCGTGGACGCCGGGTCGCTCGAGCACGGCCGTTGCGTCGAAGCCGAGCAGGCGTCCGCCGAATACCGGCGACTGACGGACGGCGGCGTACTTCATCCCTGGCAGCCGGACGTCGATACCATAGCGCGCCTCGCCGGTCACTTTAGCCCGCGCATCATTGCGCGGAACCGGCTGTCCGATATAGCGCCACTCGGCTTGAGGCTTGAGCGTAACGGTGTCGAGATCCGGTACCCGCAGCTGCGCTGCGGCGGGGGCGATCTCCCCGAAAGTCACCGTCCGACCACTCTGCGTGTCGACTACCTGATGGTCGCGGATCCGGAGATGCACGCTGGCGCTCTGCAGCTGTGCAGCAGCAGCCTCGAGCAGCATGGCGCGGATCTGTGCACCTGCTTCGCGCATGGGCTGAAACAGCATCTTGACGCCCCAGCTGGCCAGAGTCGCGGTGTGCGCGTACACGTTGTTACGTTCGCGGTTGGTCTGTGGGTCGTAGAAGACCCAGTCCACCAGCTCGAGCTCGAGGTCGAGTTCTTCCGCCAGCAGCTGCATCAGCGCTGTAGTCGCGCCCTGACCGAGCTCACTCTGCGGAATCCGCACCGTCACCCGATCATCGGCATGGATGACGATCCAGGAATGGATTTCGAAGCTGTCCGCCCCAGGTGCTGCCTGGATGCCGGGCAGGGCAAAATCAAAAGCCACAGCCGCTGCACTTACGGCACTTACCCGGATGAAGCTGCGCCGGCTGAGCGGGTCGTTCATGAGTGTTCTGTCGCGGTCCTGATCGCCGCTCGTGTCGATAGACAGATCCCCAGGCGGCGCAGGTTTCGCGGTGCGTCGTCGATAGCCTGCGTAGCGGGTTCCGAATCGCGCTGTTTGCGCGTGGTGATAGTGCGGTCGGCGCCCTTTGCTTCGCGTCTGTTGGCGACCAGGCGTGTCATGCGGGTGATCTCTGTAACTCTGCGCCGATGCCTCTTTTGAATCAGGCTTCCGGCAGCGCCACAACCTTGGTGAACTCGTCGACCACCGTCTGCCCGTAGGTTTCGCGCAGGTGTTCAGTCACGCTGACCGGTACGTCAACATCATCGCGCGCGTCGGGATCGCCGTTGATGACCGTCAGCAGCACCGCCTCTGTCTCCTGGCTGGCATTGTTGAAGCCGCGGAAGACCTGCGGCGGGCAGGAGAAGGTGTCCCAGCGACCCAGGGTGAGGTGCTTCTCTTCGCCGGGCTCGCCGATGTGGAAGATGATTTCGCCGTCGAGCACGATGAAAGTCTCGAACGTCGCGTTGTGCGCATGCAGGCACGGACCCTGTCCGGGCGGCAGCACTGAGATGTTCATCGTCATACCGTTGGCGCCGTAGATCGCGCCGGTATCGCCGAACGGATTCTTGGTTTTTTCCATGATCACCGGCATGAGTTTGCGCGCAAACACGACGTCCATTGCATCCTGCGAAACGACTTCCCGATCGATGGGCGTTGTCATGGCGCGCAGGTCGGCAAAGCGACCCGTGCGTGCAGCGATTTCCTCGTCAGTCAGGCTGCGTTTCATCGTGTTTTACCCCCAGAGTTTCTGACTGGCCAGGGCAGCGCCCTCAGCCAGGGCCTTGAGCTTGGCCCAGGCAACGTCCTCGGCCACCATCACATAACCGGCGAAGGTGGAAAAGCCGCAGTCGGTGCTTGCCACCACGCGCTCCTTGTCGCCGATGATCTCCACGAACTCCAGGATGCGTTTGGCGACCACGCCCGGATGTTCGAGATAGTTGTAAGTCACGTCGATACACCCCGGATAGAGGATCCAGTCCTGCGGCGGCGGATTGGAGCGGAAGAGCTCGATTTCATGGTTGTGCCGCGGATTGGCGCAGGCCAGCGACAGCCCGCCGACATCGGCCTTATAGAGAAAGGGCAACAGCGGCGCGAGATCGATGTCATCGCAGTGCGGACCTTCCCAGTTCCCCCAGCAGAGGTGCAGGCGGACGCGTTCCCGGGGGATGTTCTCGAGCGCCTTGTTGAGCGCGGCAATGTGCAGATCCACGCGTTCGAGGAATTCCGCCTCCGAGCGGTGGCGATACATGATCTGACGCTCGAGGCCGAGGTCGGGCGCGTCAAGCTGCAGGTCGTGTCCTGAAGCAACGATCATCTCGTATTCAGTTTTCATCGCCGCCGCCAGCGCGTCGACATAGGCGGCATCGTCCGCATAAACGGGATGATCGGGCGCGCGGAACAGCGTCGTTGACAGGATCCCGGGCGTCGCGGCGGTGACAAAGGTTGCGGGGAAGTCTGCGTCGGTTTCTGACAGCGCCTCGGTAAACAGGTCGAGCTCTTCCTGAGCGGCGCTCGGGTCATAGCGGAGCGCATCAACGCATTGCGGCATTTTCCAGGTCGTGGCGGACTCGGTGATGGTGTCCACGCCCGCTCTCCGGGCCATGAGTGCGGCGTAGTCGGGGAACTTCTCGAAGTCAGTTACGGTTCCCCGAGCGGAGAATCCAGCGAATCCGGACATCCGGTTTTTTGCGTAGATGGAGAAGCCGAGGCGCGGAATCTCGCCGTCTCCCGCGATATCTATCCCGCAGGCGCGCTGAGCGCGCACCACCTTGACGATGTCTTCCTTCGCCTGGGCGCGGAAGGCCTGGGGATCCACCGGCCGGCCCATTTCCTTGTCGCTCAGCATGGCCAGCAGCGGTGCTGAGCGCGGCAGTGAACCCACGTGGGTAGTCAGAATGCGCTCGGTGCTCAACGGCATGCGGGACTCCTCGACTATCTCCGAATGGCATGGTGACGAACGGCAAGTCCAGTGTCACCGTAACATTTCTGCGCTGAACTCTCGTCGCCGGGGCGGCCCGGTGGTCAACGCTCAGCCGTGGCCGAGTGCTGAGCGCTGGCTACGGGTGGCCTCCAGGTCCACCACCAGACTCTCGTCTTCAACGCTGCCGCTGAAGATTACGCCGTAGATCTCTTTTGCCCGCTCGGGCGTTTCCCAGCGCTCGAGAACATCTTTCAGAACCCGCTCCGGATCGCGTTCCAGGGGCGGACCATAACCGCCGCCGCCGGCGTCGACGCCGCGGATCCACTCGCCGGGCTGCAGCCGGCACTCAATGACTCCCGGGAGTTTCTCCTCGCTGCCGTCGGCGCGGATGCGCCAGCTTTCGGCGCACGGTCCCGGCTGGCCGCCGCGCACGCCCTGCGGTGGATTGACCTGGCCGTCGCACATGACAACGACGGTCATGGGGTCGTGACGCGGACCGTAGATGACCGAGGCGCCGGGGGCACCACGGAAGCGACCGGCGCCACCGCCGCCCGGAATCACGCGCAGCTCCCGGATCAGCATGGGGTATTTTGACTCGTCGACCTCGACCGAGCCGCGGTACATGAGCGCGCCGGCTACCGGCAGCCCGTAGTTCAGCCAGCCGTCGGTGCTCGGCGTGCCGGGGCCGCCGTTGACCAGCAGCCATTCCTGATTGATGTACGGCTGGCCACCGGCGCGCCAGTCCTTGCCGGACACCACGCCCGCGCCCGGCCCCATGCCAAGCGCACCTTCGGCCAGGCCGTAGCCGTCGCCGATGCCGGCGAAGGCGGACTGTGTGGCGTTGACGATGCGGTCGCCGATGTTGGTCGTCGCCATGGAGCAGGAGTGGGGGAAACGCGGTATGCCGGTGATACAGCCTTCGCGCAGCTTGACCGACAGACGCCGGAAGCTGCCGTCGTTGTGCGGCACATCCGGATCCAGGCAGTTGAACACGCCGCACAGCGCATTGCTGGTCGCGCAGGCAATCGACTCGTTGAGTCCGAATTCCTTGTTGTCTTCGTTTTCCGTCAGGTCGACCTCGATACGACCGTCCTGCGGATCGATGTTGACGATGACCTTGACGGGCAGACCATCGGGCAGCACCGGAGGCAGCGGGTCATAAGTGCTCACGTTCTCCAGCCGGCCCGCAGGCAGTTCGCGGATGGCCTCGATCATGCGTCGCTCGGAGTAGGCGAACCAGTCGCTGACGAACTGGCGGATGGTATCGATGCCGTAGCGTTCGACCAGTTCCACCAGACGCCGTTCACCGATCCGGGCAGCGGCAATGCTGGCGAGGTAGTCGCCGTACCACTGCTCCGGCACGCGGATGCGCCGCCGGCACATGCGGATGATGTCGTCGACATTCCGGTAATCGCGCTGCACCCGCACGCACGGGAAGATCAGCGCACCTTCCTCATAAATGTCGCGGGCGGTTGCGTGGTAGGTGCTGGGGATCGCGTTGCCGCAGTCGGCCTGATGGGCCTTGGCGCAGGTAGTGAACAGGTGCTCGCCGTCGATGAATACCGGCACCATGTACATGTGGTCCGCCGGGTGCGTATTGCCCAGATAAGGATCGTTGTGCAGGAACGCATCGCCTGGCGCGAGGTCGTCATGCAGGTCGCACATGGCCTGAGTCTGCAGCGCACTACCGAAGATGTGCACCGGGACACCTTCGCCGGGGCACAGCAGACGGTTGTCCGCGGTCACCAGGGAGCAGGAAAAATCGCGCACTACCGCGAGCACCGACGAGCGCGCGGTGCGCAGCAGGGTGTTGGTCATTTCCCGTACGATGGCGTTCAGCCGATTGGCGAGCACCGCCATCAGGACGGGGTCCATGGCATAGGCAACTTCAGGTGTCTTTTCTGATGCGGACATGTGTGGCACTCCTCGACGGCTGCGCGTTCAGTGTGCAGTATCCCGGGAAATTACGGTGCTACCAAGGACAATCCAGCGCCGGCGGCCCGCAACGCAACACACGGGAGCGGTAAACCTTGAGACCGGCCGGGCGAGGGACCCACGACTCACTCTATTTCGACTATCCGCAGTTTGCTTATCGAGCACCGCCGGAAGCGCGCGGTGATTCGCCACGCCACGCGGTGGTCATCGTCGGCGCCGGTCCGGTTGGTCTGACCGCCGCGATCGAGCTCGGCCGTCGCGGCGTGCCGTGCATCGTGCTCGACGACAAACTCACGGTGAATGACGGCAGCCGCGCAATCTGTATTTCACGCAGCAGCTTTGAAACCCTGCAGCAGCTCGGTGTCGTGGAGCGCTTCGAGCAGAAAGCGCTTGGCTGGACGCGGGGGCGCACCTATTACCGCGACCGCCTGGTCTACCGACTTGAAATGCCGCACTCGGACAACGAGCGCTTTCTGCCGATGTACAACCTCGAGCAGCAGTACATCGAGCAGTTCCTGATCGAACGTGCTGAGCAGTGTGATGGCCTGGTCGATCTGCGCTGGGGTAGCAGGGTGGCCGGTGTCGAGGTATCGGATGATGAGGTGTGCCTGTCCGTGGAGACCGCAGACGGCCGCTACCAGCTGCGGAGCGCCTGGCTGATCGCGGCCGATGGCGCGCGCAGCGCCGTGCGCTCGGCGCTCGGGCTGCGCCTGAACGGGGAGAATCTGCCGGGGCATTACGTCATCGCTGACGTGCTGATGACCCACGACTTCCCGACCGAGCGGCGGGCTTTTTTTGCGTCGTCCGCCAACCCGGAGGCGACGGTGCTGGTCCACCGCCAGCCGGACAACGTGTGGCGCATAGACTGGCAGATCCAGGCGGACGAGGACCCGCAGCAGGCCGTCGAAGAACGACGGATCCGCGAGCGGCTGGGTGACATCCTGCACATGATTGGCCACCACGGTCCGTGGGAGCTTGAGTGGTGGAGCATCTATACGGCGAACACCTTGTGTCTCGACGACTACCGGCATGGGCGCGTGCTCTTTGCCGGCGACGCTGCCCATATCGTGCCGATATTCGGCGTACGCGGCCTGAACAACGGTCTTGCCGATGCGGTCAACGTGGCCTGGAAGCTGGCGTATGTCGTGCAGGGACGAGCACCGACGGCGCTGCTGGACAGTTACAGTCCGGAACGTCGCGGCGCAACTCTTGACGTATTCCGCCATGCCGGCCGCAGTTCACGTTTCATGACGCCGCCGACACGGGGCTTCCGGCTGCTGCGCGACGCGGCGCTGCAGCTTGCTCTGAGCGCACCGTTTGCCGAGCGTTTTGCCGATCCGCGGCAGGTGTTGCCCTACCGCTACGCTGACAGCGCGCTGACGTCGTCCGATGCCGACGACTGGCCCGAAAACGCCGGGATAAGCGCGGGCGAGATGGCGCTCAACCGTCGGCTGGCCGACGGGAGCTATCTTTTCGACCACCTTGGGCCGGGGTTCACCGTCTTCTACTTTGTGAGCAGTGCCGCAGCGCTGGCTCGCGCCTCAGCGCTGCGTAGTGCGCTGAGCGCGATCGCGCCGGATCTGCGGCTGCTGATGATTACTCCCGACCAGCAGTGTATTCAGCATCAGGATAGGTTGCCGGATCAGGATAACCAGGCTTTTGTGGGCTACGGCGCGGTCGACGGCAGCGCTTACCTGGTGCGGCCTGATCGCTACATCGCCGGCCGCTGGTTGTGCGCGGACAGCAAGTCGCTGACTCTGGCGCTGGAGCGCGCGGTGGGCGGAACAAGCAGATGAATGACACCATGACATTTTCCGATCTCGAGCAGATCTACGACGCCGTGGCGCAGGCCATTGACAGCGCAGGTCCGGAGCACGAAGCGCTGTTGTTGAGCAAACTGTGTCTGGCGCTGGCACATGAAATCGGTGACCGGCAGAAAGTGATGCAAGCGCTCGAGCTGGCGCTTCGGGATCTGAAGCCATGAGCGCGTTTCTGAACCGCGCCCCGGGGGGGTTGAACCAAGGCGGAGCGCAGCTCCGACCCGATTCCTCGAAGCCCGTGTGCCGCCGACGTTTGTGCCTGCTGGTGGCCTCGATATGCTTGACACAGCCTTTGCTGGCGGGCGCTTACTTCACCAGCGGGGAGACGCTCAAGCGCTATTGCGAGAATCCGGACAATGACGCATGTCTCGGCTACATCTCCGGCGCCTATGACGGCGCCAGCAACGCAGCCGCACTGAACGGACTGCAGCCTCCGTTTTGCGTACCGGATCGCGTCCCGATCGGGCAACTGGCCCGCATCGTCGCGCAGCAGCTCGACGGCAGTCACGTACCGCTCGAACACTCCGCCGCCTATCACGTGATCGATGCGCTCACCCGGGCGTTTCCCTGTCC
>JAYODW010000008.1:0-15462 GCA_038116745.1 Gammaproteobacteria bacterium | reverse complement strand
CCTGCGGCCTGACATGGAGAACGCTGGATGTGATTACGTCATCGGAACACGGGTCAGACGAAGCGCAGCCGGCCGCTGCACTCCCAGGGAGCACAAATGGCCTTCTGTCTCCTTACCGCGGCGACCTGGTGCTGTCGCTGCTCAATAACGCGGTCAGCCTCGCGACGGTATTTCTGATCGTCAAACTAGGCTGGGGACACGCGGTTGCTTTTGGCGACAACCCGCTGCCCATGCTCATGGCCCTGCTGTGCTTTTTTCACATCATGGTCTACTGGCTGAACCTGCTGCACCTGTTGAAATTCGCTGAAACCCGTTATTTCTCTACCTCGCAGACGTGGACTCTGGCGTTCTTCGCTCTCGGTCTGGTGTTCTATCCCATCTCGCTCGATGCCTGGCTCGAGGCGCGCAGTCTGACCCTGTACGTGTTGATCAACTGCTATCTGTGCGCGCTGTTGAATGTCTGGGTGCTGGTTTCTCCAGTTGCGGCAGGAGGTAATGCGGTTTTCCGCGGTTATCGCCGACTGGGCCCGCCACTGGCGCTGTGCTGGTATCTGGTGGTGCTTGCCTTGTTGCAGCACGCGGTGCGTGCGCACTGGATGCTGTGGCTTGCGCCATTTCTGTTCGCAGTGCCGCTCGGCGCTGCTGAACGCGCTGCCAGGCCCGGCGACTGAATAATGCGGCTGAACCGGGCGGGTCAGCAGGCTTACGCTGGCCGACCTGAGCGTGGCCGCCCCCGCGCGGGTAGTGAACCAGATTGCACATCAGGGCGTAGTGTCTCCCAAGCGGTGCCGGCCTTGGATCCGAGGGCGCACCTGGTACCCCACACCGCACCAGCTGTAACCGGCACCGCCCTTTCTTCTCCAGCCTGCATGCCCGCGCAAGCTGCACGCTGGCCACATCCGTCAAGGGGCAGATCAACATGACCGCTTTCCGCTGCCATCGACTGTGCGTGACGATTTGTCTTGTACTGGCCGCTTTAACCGAGCCGGCTGCTGCGGTTGAGTCGAGCGCCACCGCACTGTTCGGCAGTCCGCCACCGGGGCGGTTCGCCAGCCTTGGCACGCACCGGCTCTATTACCACTGCAGTGGGAGTCAGGGGCCGACGGTTGTGATCGATGCAGGGCTCGGCGGGAGCGCGGTGGAGTGGTCGGACGTGCAGACAGCGCTCTCTGAAGATCATCGCGTATGCAGTTACGACCGGGCGGGCTATGCATGGAGCGACACCGGCCCGGCGCCCCGCACTGCGGACGTGGAACTGGCTGAGCTGGTGCAGTTGCTCGAGGCGATCGGGGAGCCACCCCCTTACCTGCTGGTAGGTCATTCTTACGGCGGTTTCATCATGCGGCTGTTTGCCGCGCGCGCGCCGGATATGGTGGCGGGGATGGTTCTGGTGGACTCCTCGCATCCGGATGAAATTCCGCAGACTGGAACGGCGGCCCCGGGGCAGCCCCTGCAGCGTAACGCCCTCGACGTGAGGCGGTTCGAGGCCGACTTCGATGATCTGCCGCCGGCGCTGGCCCAATCCATGTTTCTCAACTCCCGCCGCAAGGCCGTCTTTGCCCAGATGGACGAGCTGGCCGGATTTTCTGCCAGCGCGGCACTGGTGGCGGCCAGCGGGCGCCTCGGGAATCTGCCTCTGGTGGTGCTGTCGCGGGATCACGAGGCCGGCAGCGACGCGTCTCAGGAAGCCCATTGGCACAAGCTCCAGCGCTCGCTGGCGGCGCTGTCGGCGAGCGGCGAGCTGCGGATCGTCAGCGGCTCGGGCCACAATCTGCATGTGACCCATCCCCGAGCGGTGACTGCGGCTGTGGACTCAGTGGCAGCACTGGCGGCTCAGCGCGCTGAGGTCACGGACTGAGGCCGATCTGGACGGCGTCACTAACCCGACAGTTGTGATCCCCGGTCACGGGGTCGGCGTAGTTCTCGCATGATGTCCTTACTTAATCGTTACACCCTGATTCCCGGTCGGCTCCTGGCGATGGTCATGAGTCTGCTCGCGGTGAACGGCTGCAGTCGCGTGCAGCTCGAAGACAGCGCGCAGAGCAGCCCGGTGTTCGACCCGCTGGTGTTTTTCTCCGGCCATACGCGCGCCTGGGGCATAGTGCAGGACTGGCGTGGACGGGTCGTGCGCCAGTTTCAGGTCGACATGCAGGGCCGGGTGGTCGGCGACGAACTGGTGCTGGACGAACGCTTTGTCTACGCGGACGGTGAGCTGGACACGCGCCAGTGGCGCATTGAGCGCGCGGGACACGGGCGATTTTCGGGTCGTGCTGGAGATATCGTCGGCGCGGCCAGCGGAGAATCTGCTGGAAACGCGCTGCGTTGGAACTACCAGATGGACCTGACGGTGGACGGTTCCAGCTACCGGGTCAGCTTCGACGACTGGATGTGGCAGCTTGACGGCGAGGCCCTGGTAAATCGTTCGTACATCCGCAAATTCGGCATTACAGTGGCGGAGGTGACCCTGTTCATGTTGAAGATGGATGCGCCGCCGGCTGATTAGCCTGCTGCTCGGCTGCACGTGCATGCAGGCATCGGCTGGGTGTGGTGATCCGCCGGCCCTGCGCGACTTTGCCAGCCGCGCTTATGGCAGCCAGATCGCATTTGAAGTCCTGCGCAACGGCCGTCGCGTCGGGCAACACGTCACCCGCTTTATCCCCGACGGCGCCGGTCTGACTGTAGAGACGACGATGGATCTGCGGATCACATTCCTCAAGATTCCGGTGCATCGTTTCCATTACGAATCAAGCACCCGTTGGTGTGGAGAGCGCCTGGTAACGCTGCAGGCGAGCAACACCACCAACGGGGTTACCGAGCAGCTCAGCGCGCATGCGGTGGACGGCGCGCTGATGGTGTCCGGCCCGCACGGTGAATTCAGCGCCGCGCCAGAAATACTGCCCACCGACCACTGGAATCCGGCGGTGCTCGACGATGAGCTTGTTCTCAACACGCTTACCGGGCGCCTGAACCGTGTCGCCATCAAACCCTGTCGCGACGGCGCCGGGGACGTCGGGATGGCGCTGCCTGGAGCGCAGTGTTACGCGTACACCGGTGACCTTGAGAAGACGCGATCCTGGTATGTCGACGGACGCTGGGTGGGACTCGAATTCGAGGCCAGCGACGGCTCGACCATCAGCTATGTCTGCAGCGGATGCGGCGGTTCATGACCTCAGCGTCCGCCCGCGTCTGGATTACGGGAGCCAGCAGCGGTATCGGTGAGGCGCTGGCGCGGGAGTACGCAGCGGCGGGTGCGACGGTATATCTCACCGCGCGCGATCGCGTCCGGCTTGAAGCGCTTGTGGGCGAGCTCGGAGCCCGGGCGCACAGCCTGCCCGCAGATGTCACCGACCCGGCCGCGCTCTCCGCCGCGCTGACCAGCCTCGACGCCCATGGCGGCCCGCCCGACTTCGTGATCCTCAACGCCGGCACCTACTCGCCAATGGGTCTGGATAATTTTGCGCTGGAACCTGTGCGGACTCTGTTCGAGCTCAATGTGTTCGCGGTCGTGCACGCTCTCGAGCTTTTGCTGCCGGGTATGCGGGCCCGAGGTCGCGGTCATATTGCGGTCGTGAGCTCGCTGGCGGGGCAGATCGGGCTGCCCTATGCCGGTCCCTACAGTGCCAGCAAAGCGGCCCTTGAACGGATCTGCCAGGCGCTGCGACCGGAGATGGAACGTGCCGGCCTGCGTCTGTCTGTGGTCAGCCCGGGCTTCGTGCGTACCCCGCTGACGGCGCTGAATGATTTCCCGATGCCCTTCCTGGTCCCGCCAGAAAAGGCGGCGCGGGTGATCCGCCGCGGGCTCGATGCCGGTCGCTACCAGATCCGGTTTCCACGGCGTATGAGTGCGGTCATGTGGCTGCTGGCGGCGCTGCCTGAAAGTCTGAGTCTGCCGCTGCGTCGTCGGATGCTGCGGCGGTGAGCGGCGATGCGCTCGACACCTATCTGCAGCGGCTGCAGCAGTTCGAAGCCACTGGCGCAGCGGGTCTCGGCAGCCTGCTTGCGCCGGCGGTGCGCTTCCGCGATCCGTTCACCGACTGCAGCGGGATCCCGGCGTTCCTCGGTGTGTTTGAAGACATGCAGGAGCAGCTTGCTGAGATCCGGTTCACGGTGCTGGACCGGGCGTGGTGCGATCCGTCAGCTGGTCGGGCGCTGGTCCATTGGGAGCTGGATGCCGGCCTGAGGCGGTTGCGCGGGCGTCGCTGGGAGGTCGAGGGGTGCAGCCTCCTCGAGTTTGATGCTGACGGTCGGCTGCTGCTGCACGCGGATTACTGGGATGCGGCAGCTCTGTACGAGCTGTTGCCGGTGGTGGGCGCTGGACTGCGCTGGCTGCGTGGGCGTTTCGCCGCTGACTGACACCACGTGCGGCACGCTAAGTAGCGTGCCCGACCCCGAGCTGGACAACATCCACCGTCTGCTGCCGGAAGCCGGCTTCGCAGTAGCCAAGATAGAAATGCCACAGGCGTTTGAAGCGCTCGTCGAAACCCAGCGTCTTGATCTCGCCCCAGCTGGCGTCAAAACGATCGCGCCATGCGCTGAGGGTGCGCGCATAGTCCTGGCCGAAATGCAGACGGCTGCGGATCTCCAGCCCGGCGCGCTCGAGCAGCGCTGTCAGCGCCTGGTTACTCGGCAGCATCCCGCCGGGAAATATGTAGTGCTGAATAAAGTCCGGCTGGTGTCGGTAGGCTTCGAAACGATCCTCTGCGATGGTGATGATTTGCAGCGCAGCGGTGCCGTCCGGCGCCAATACCCGTTTCAAAGTGTCCGCGTACGCGCCCCAGTAGCGTTCGCCCACCGCTTCGAACATTTCGATTGAGACCACCTGGTCGAAGCGACCGTTTACGTCGCGGTAGTCGCAGAACTCGACCCGGGCCCGGGTGTCCAGCGCCTGCCGCTGCAGACGCTCCTGAGCGTAGGCACACTGCGCGCGAGAGATTGAGATTCCCCGGATGTCAACCGCGTGATGCTGCGCCGCGTGTTCGAGGAATCCTCCCCAGCCGCAGCCGATTTCGAGCGTCTGTGCGCCAGACTCGAGGCCGGCGACCTGCGCCAGGCGCGTGTACTTACGGCGCTGGGCCTGCTCCAGATCGGCCGTGCCCTCATCGAACAGCGCCGAGGAGTAGGTCATGGTGGGATCCAGCCACAGCGCGTAGAACGCGTTACCCAGGTCGTAGTGGGCGGCGATATTGCGCTGTGCCTGCCGGCGTGAGTTATCCCGCCAGGCGTGGCGCAGCCGCTGAAACAGACGACTCAGCGCCAGACCCTCCGCGGGTCGGCCAAGATGACGTTCGTTGAGTGCCGCTACTTCGAGTAGCGCAGTCAGGTCGGGCGTGCTCCAGCGGCCTTCGAGATAGGTCTCTGCCAGGCCGATGCTGCCGCCGGTGAACAGACGGCGGAGCGGTTGCCAGTCGTGTAGCTGCCAGTGCGCGGAAAGTTCAGGTTTGTCCGTGCCGGAGAAGTGGAGCAGCGCGCCTTTGGGGGTCTCCACGGTCAACGAACCCACCGCGATGCGCTTGCCCAGCCAGCTGAGAAGCCGCTGCATGGATTTGTCCCACAGCGGGCCGCGTGTGATGGGTCTTTCGGGTGTCTGCGGCATCATGCTCCCGAACCCGTGGAGTAGTGCTGCCGCCCGCGGGCGACATGCCGCACCAGCGGCACCCGCTTCAGCCACAGCTTCAGTGCCTCGTAGTGAATACCGGCCATGACTTTTACTGTGGCCAGCGGATAGCGCCAGGCGAGACGGCGCAGGTTGCTTGCTGTCAGCGCGCTGCGCTCTCCATGAAACAGGGCGCGCAGGCGGTGTTCGCCGTCGGCGTGATAGTCGATGCCCAGCTGTAGCCGGTCATCAGGGCGGTTCAGCGTGAAGTGATAAACGCCCTGCATGTCGAAAAACGGTGAGACGAAGAGTGCCTTGTCGCACCGCTGTCGAATGGTCCGCGCAGCCGATTCCTGCACCGGCACGACATAGCTCAGGCGCTCGCCAAAGGTGTTGTTCACCTCGTAGACCATCGCGCCGAGCGTGCCGTCCTCGCGTTCGCAGTAGATCACGCTGATCGGGTTGAACACATAGCCCAGTACACGCGGCATACACAGCAGCTGGAAGCGCCAGCGCGGAGCGCGCAGCCCTGCCTGTTCCAGCAAGCCGTGCAGCCAGTCTTTGAACGCCCTGCCGTCGCCGTCGCCGTGGTCTTTGTCGTAGAAGCTGAACCAGGCGGGCTTGTTCCATCCCAGCCAGGCGCTGAGGGTCGCGACCTGCGGGAGCTCATCGAGATCGAGCAACAGGTAGAACACCCGATAGTCGAGCGTGTGGCCTGGCGTTCCGTAGCGGTGGTGCAGAACACGGCCGGAGTAGATGGCAGAGCGCAGGGCAGCAGACTCAGGCGGCACGTGGCGTCCTCGTGCTGAAACCTGCCGGGAGACGGTCGTAGCCGTGTGCCCACGGTGGCGCTGCGCCGAGCTGATCGGCGACCCACAGGCCTGATTGCAGGGCATCTTCGTGGAATCCGTGACCCAAGTAGCTGCCGCAGAACCAGGTATTGTCGGTGCCCTGAATAACGGCAGATTCCCCCTGCGCACGCGCTGTTGCTTCGTTGAACACCGGGTGATCGTAGTCGAAGCGCCCGTGAACCAGCTCCGGTAACGGGTCCTGCACAGGATTAAGGGTGACGAACAGCTGGTGTTTGGTTGGCAGCGGCTGCAGGCGGTTCATCCAGTAGCTCACGCTCAGCGGCACACGGCCGGCGCGGGATGAGTGCTGCAGGTAGTTCCAGGCGGACCACGCGCGGCGACGTCGCGGCATGAGGCGGGGGTCGCGGTGCAGCCAGGTCGCGTTGCGGCTGTAGCGGAAGCTGCCGAGGATTTGACGCTCGTCGGCTGAGGGATTCTCGAGCAGAGCGAGGGCCTGGTCCGCGTGCGTCGCCAGCACGACCTGGTCAAACGCTCGGGCCTGGCCATCTTCCATCACCAGGTCGACACCGTGGTTGTGGCGTCTCACGGTGGCGATCCGGCTGGAGGGTGCGCGTTCTATGGGACTCGCATCAAGCAGTCGCCTGACGTACTCCTGACTGCCCCCGATGACCGTGCGCCACTGCGGTCGGTCAGTCAGGCTGAGCAGTCCGTGATTTGCGAAGAAATCGATGAATCGGGCCGCTGGGTAGTGCCGGATGTCGTCGCGCGAGGCCGACCAGATGGCCGCTGCCATCGGGATCAGATGGTCCTCAACAAAGGCGTCCGAGTAAGCCTCCCGGGTCAGCAGTTCGCCGATGGACATGCCCGCGCCGGCGGCTTCGCGGTAGCTTTCAGCCTTGCGGTAGAACCGCGCGATGTCTTTCAACATGCGCCAGAAGCGCGGCCGCAGTGAATTCAGCGGCTGCGCGAACAGCGCGCGGAGATCGCTCCCGGAATATTCGAGGGCGCCGCCGTCGACGGAGACGCCGAAAGACATGTCGCTGGTGGCGGTTGCGACCTGCAGCGTATCGAACAGGGCAATGAGGTGCGGGTAGTTCCGCTCGTTGTAGACGATGAAACCGGTGTCCACCGCGATCTCGTTATCCTCCACCCGGGCCACAACGGTATGCGCATGGCCGCCAAAGCGGGTATCCCGCTCGTAAAGCGTTACGCGGTGACGGCGTGACAGCGCCCAGGCCGCGCCGAGGCCGGCAATGCCCGCTCCGATGATGGCGACAGACTGCCCGCCGTTAGGTGAATTCATACTGCCCAGGGATGCTAATGTGATGAAGGCGTTACGCCGTCGTTTCTACCCCGGATCACGCTTTTGTGATCCGGAGCGGATTAGACAGCGTATCGCGTCGATGAACAGCTCAAGTGCCCTTCGTATGGTCGACCCCAACAAACTGGTGCCCCTGCGGCGCGATTCCGGTGACGACCAGGCGCGTGCCGAGGAGACGCGCTGGCTGGAACGGGTACGGGATGCTGGGGATACCTCCAGTTTCAACGCCTTGTTTGAACGCTACACCCCACGCCTGACGCGCTGGATGAGAGCGCAGGGCTGCGAAAGTACTGCAGCGGAAACCATCGTTCAGGAAGTCATGGTAACGGTGTGGACCAATGCGCGCATGTTTGACAGCGCGAAAGCGTCTGCCCGCACGTGGCTTTACGCGCTGGCGCGCAATCGGATGATTGATCATCATCGTGCCAACTCGCGGCGCTACAAGGCACACGAAGCGCTGCGCTGGAATGCTGACGATGAGGCCAGCGAAGAACATCTCGCAGAGGGCGACGTGAACCGCTCCCGTATGGCCGATCTGCTGGAAGCGCTGCCCCCGGAGCAGCGCGAAATACTCCTGCTGGCGTACGTTGAGGGGCGTTCGCATAGGGAGATAGCCCGCGAGCTTGAACTTCCGGTGGGTACGGTCAAATCCCGCGCCCGGCTCGCTTTCAAAAAACTCAGAGTCATGATGGGAGAGCCCGCATGAACCCCTCCCATCATCCCAACGAGGCCTGGCTGCTTGATTACGCACTGGGCAACATTGCGCCCGCTTTCGAAACCGTGCTGCGCGCGCACATCGGGATCTGCGCCAGCTGTCAGGACAGTGTGCGCCTGGCTGAACGCCTCGGCGGCGACATGCTTGCCGCTCTCGAGGCGGGGCCAGCCAGCCGCCTTGACGCGAAAACAATCTGCGCCACTTACGAGCAGGATTGCGCGTCTGGCGGGAGCTTTTCCCGTGCGCCCGCGCAGCCGGTGTCAGACAACGTCGAATCTCTGGTGAGTACTTACCTGGACAGCGCGCTGGAGGCCATGCCCTGGCGACGTATCGGACGCGACCTGCGCCTGTGCCGACTGGAATCCAAAGCTGACGCGAACATGTGGATGCTGCGCGGACGGCCCGGGGCTGTGCTACCGCTGCACACTCATCAAGGGGATGAGCTGACCCTGGTGCTGAAAGGGGCTTACTTCTGTGGCTCCCAGATTTACCGGGCGGGGGACATAGAGGACGCTGATGAAAGCGTCGAGCATCGCCCCGTCATCACCCGCGATGGCGAGTGTATCTGTCTGGCTGTAACGACAGGGCAGCTGCGTTTCAAAGAGTGGTTGCCGCGCCTGGCGCAACCGATCATCGGCATCTGATCGCCCCCGTCTACTGTACGAAAGGGCAAGCGGCAACCCCGGCGAAGCTTCTGCTACCCTCTGCAGCTCGGCGTACGCGGTTCTGACCGCGCTTTACACTCAAAGTTACGCCTGGGGAGGTTTGGGGTGAATGGGGATGCCCGCGAGACGGCCTGATACAAAAAGCTACCGGCTGGTAGATATTGGACGCCGCTACCTGCGAATTGGCGCTGGCGATGTCGACACGGCGTATGGCAGACGACTGATTGTCAACACCAATGCTGTTGCTGCGGTGTTTTTTGTTGCCATTCTCGCGCACGCACTCATTCTCATTTTGTCGCCGGTCGATATGCCGCAGGCGGCTGCGGTAGCCCTGCTGACGGCGCTATCGCTGATTGCCGTGCCCTGGCTGAACGCCCGCGGGCGCCATCGGGTCGCGCCGCTGCTCGCGATCGGTATCTCGATTGCAGGGCTTCTCGCAGAGATCGTTTTTTTTGATGGTGTAGCGCTCTCGCTGCATTTCAATTTTCTGCTGATCGCGGGACTGGCCGTGATTTTTGTCGGCCTGGATAAGCCTCTGCGGCTGGCAGCGGTTCTGTCGCTGAACCTTTTGCTCTTTCTCCTGTGCGAGACCGGCGTGATCGCGAACATCAACCGGACGGTCGTGATCGGCGATGACGCGGTCAGGCTGCTGCGGTTCACCACCATCCTGTCGGTGGTGATCACAGTGAGTGTGTTCCTGGTGCTCTCCGAGCGCACCGCGCGGCGCAGCGAGACGGCGCTGGAACGCCTGGCTGCGACCGACAGCCTGACCGGGATCCCGAACCGGATGAGCTTCATTAACGCGGCCCGCCGTGAGATCGCGCGTACCGAGCGGGCCGGCGAATCGCTGGCCTTGATGGTGATGGATATCGACTATTTCAAGCGCATCAATGACACCCACGGACACCCGGTAGGAGATGATGTCCTGAGGATAGTCGGGCAGGGCCTCGCGAGCCTGTTGCGCTCGCAGGACCTGGTGGCGCGGGTCGGTGGCGAGGAGTTTGCGATCTGCTGTTCGGGGACCGAGGGACAGAGTCTGCTGGAGCTGTGCGAACGCATTCGCCGGCATTTCGGCGAGTCGGTGGTCCGGACTTATCGTGGTGACGTCAGCCTGACGGTCAGCATCGGCGTTGCCGAGCGCGAGCCGGGTGAACCTTATGAAGCGCTTTTCGCTCGGGCTGACGCGGCGCTGTATGCCTCAAAACGGAGTGGACGCAATCAGGTCACCGCTGCCGCGGTAGCAGCACAACCGGTCGTTCAGGAGCGCAACAGCGCCGCCGGGTGAGGTGGCGCCAGCCGCGCGCCCTGCCCGAACAATTTCTCCCGCATCGTGCCCGGCGTGTGCCGGGTTTTGTAGCGTCCGCGACGCTGCAGCTCCGGAACGATAAGGTCGACGAAGTCGGTCATACATTCCGGCATGACGGTGTAGGCAAGGTTGAAACCGTCAACACCGGTCTCGTCGATCCACTGTTCCATCTGGTCGGCGACCGTCGCGGGGGCTCCCACCAGTACCGGCGCAGCACCGCCGACAATGAGATATTCGGCCCACTCCGCCAGCGTGCGGACGCCGATGGAGCTGGCGAGCGACCGGATCCCGTCGGCATCCATCTCCTCGATGCGCGCGTCCGGAGACAGGCCGGACATATCGACGCCCGACCACCCGGAAAGTAAGGCCAGCGCGCCTTCGCGCAGTCCGTGACTCTGGTATTCGGCGTACTTTGCACGGGCTGCCTCGTCGCTGTCGGCGGTGACAACGGCGAGCAGAGCAAAGATTCTGAGAGTTTCCCCGCCACGGCCATTCCCCCGGGCTTTTTCTCGCAGACTCTGAACCTGGCCCGCGACGATACGACGGTTATGGTTGGCGACGAACACGCACTCTGCGTGCGTCGCGGCAAACGTCTGGCCACGTGACGAAGCCCCCGCCTGGTAGATCACAGGACTGCGCTGCGGCGAGGGCTCGCACAGATGGACCGCATCGAGCTCGAAGTGGCGACCGTGGTGCTGCACGCGATGGACCCGGGTGGGGTCGGTATAGATCCCCTGCGGCGCATCACACACCACAGCCCCGTCTTCCCAGCTCGTCTCCCACAGCTTGTAGACGACCGCCATGAACTCGTCGGCGATGTCGTAACGTTCGTCGTGTGCGGTCTGGCGTGCATGCCCGGCACCGCGGGCAGCGCTGTTGAGGTAACCCGTGACGACATTCCAGCCGATGCGGCCTGCCGTCAGGTGGTCGAGCGATGTGATCAGTCGGGCGAAAGTGTAGGGGTGCAGGTAGGGAATAGCGCCGGTGACGCCGAAGCACAGATGTTCTGTCACCGCTGCCATCACGGGCACCAGGGTGAAGGGGTCGTTGGTTGGCACCTGAGTCGCCGCGCGTAACGCAGCATCGGGGGAGCCACCGTACACGTCGTAGAGTCCCGTCACGTCAGCCAGGAATATCCCGTCGAATAAACCGCGCTCGAGCGTACGGGCAAGATCCTGCCAGTAGCTCATGCGGGTGTAGTGGCGGCGCTGGTCTCGAGGGTGGCGCCACAGCCCGTTGGACTGGTGGCCGGGTGTATTCATGTCGAAAGCGTTGAGCAGGATATGACGGTCCACAGTCGGGCTCCCCGGATCGGGTGCGGCGGGGCTGAAGCGCCGCAATAGGTTGCTATGCTAGCAACCCCCATCGGGCGCGAAGTCACCAGCGCATGAGCAAGATGAATTCTCCGGACCACAGCTGGTCGGCGGTCAACCGGACGGCCCATGCGGTGGCTGTGCTGCGCTGGCTGGAAAGCCGGCTCCACGGCGCTGAATCGCTGATCCGCGATCGCTGCATACCCGAGTTGCTCGCTGGTGGGGATTTCGACCACACCAGCTTTGACGGCATGGAAATACCGGCTGCGGTCGGCACCGATCCGGAGGCCGTGCTGCGCTGGCTGGACGCTGATCCGGAGCACCCTGCAGCGCGCCGCCTGATGATCAACATCAACCGGCTGGCGCTCCGGACAGCCAAGATCGACGCGCTGCTGCAGGCGTTCGTTGCGCAGGCTGATCAGCTGGTCATCATCGGCGCCGGCCTTGATACGCGGGCGTTCAATCTTGAAGGTGCGGCCGCGCTCAGCGTGTTCGAGGTCGACTTCCCACAGGTGCTTGCTTTCAAACGCGAACGCCTCGGCCATCTGCCGCTGACCTGTCGGGCACGCGTTGAAATTGCAGGGGACGCAACGGCAGCTGATTTCTCCGACCGGCTGCTGGCCGGGGGGTTCGAGCCGGAGAAGCCTGCCCTGTGGTTGATGGAAGGGCTGCTGGTCTATCTCTCAGCAGCGCAGATTGTGGATCTGAATCGACAGGTGAGCATGCTGAGCGCGCCGGGCAGTCGGCTCATCGCGACTTTTCTCGGCGCGGATGCACCGCTGACTTTCTCCCGCGGCATGATCTCGCGCTTCGACGATGCGCCGGCCATGCTCGCTCAGTACGGCTGGCGTGCGCAGCAGGTGCACTACGCGGAGATTGCCCGTGAATTCGGGCGCAGCTACCCCGACAACTACGATGTCTACCTGGCTTACACCGAGCCCCTGGGCTGACGGGCGGGGCGAAGCAAAAAGCCCTCTTTTGCAGGAGGGCGAACCAGAACAACGTACGGAGTGAACGCCATGCCGGTCGATACGATTGCCAAGCTGAAGGATCTGTTGCGCGAGAAAGCCATTCCGCCAGGAGTCGAGGTGTCTGTGGAGAGACGGCGGGAGACGATGGAAAAGCTCTCTTTCCCGGTCAAGGATGATGTCGAGATCGAAACCACGCGCGTTGCCGGGTGCGCCGCGGAGTGGGTGCGCGCGCCTGGGGTCGCGACGGATCGGGTGCTGCTCTACCTGCACGGCGGCGGCTATGTCATGGGCTCACCCAATACGCATCGCGCGCTCGCCGGCGAGCTGTCGCGGGCGGCCGGTGCCCCGGCGCTGGTGCTCGATTACCGACTGGCGCCGGAAGCGCCCTTTCCGGCGGCGGTCGAGGACGCAGTGAGCGCCTATGGCTGGCTGCTGGAGTCCGGTTACGCCCCGGAGCGTCTGGCGGTCGGCGGTGACTCGGCTGGCGGTGGGCTGACCGTTGCCACCCTGCTGGCGGCGCGCGAGCGCGGCCTGCCGCAGCCCGCGGCCGGGATCTGCCTCAGTCCATGGTCTGACCTCGGCTGCTCGAACGCCTCGTATCAGACCCGCGCCGCTGCGGATCCCATGGTGACGCCGGACGCCATCGCCTTCATGGCGGGCATTTACCTGGCTGGTGCCGATCCGCATTCGCCGCTGGCCTCGCCCAATCGCGCTGACCTCAGCGGCCTCGCACCGCTGCTGATCCACGTGGGCCGTGATGAGGTTCTGCTGGACGATGCTGTGGTGCTGGCCGAAGCGGCACGCTCGGCGGGGGTTGATGTGACGCTAGAAGTCTGGGACGAGATGATTCACGTGTGGCATGCGTTTCACCCGATGCTGGTGGAGGCGCGACGGGCAATTGCCGGGGTCGGCGGCTATCTGCGCTGCCGCTGGGCGTGATTGAGCCCTGAGCGCGGGCTCAAACGCTCGCGAGCTGAGGTTTCGAGCGCAACGTAATAAGGAGTTACAAACATGAAAGTAGGTGTGTTTTCGATCCTGCCCGATGCCGCGGCCGACCCGGCCGTCGTCGCGCGTCATGCCGAGGATCTCGGCTTTTCTTCCTACTGGGTTCCCGATCACGTGGTCTTGCCTGCGCAGTATTCGACGCCTTATCCCGGCAAGGTCGGCGACGGTCCGGATCCTGATTACCTGTGGCAGATGCCGGACCCGCTGATCGCACTCATGCGCGCGGCGACGGCAACGAATCGAATCGAGGTCGGCACCGCCGTGCTGCTGGTGCCCGAACGTCATCCGCTGCATCTCGCCAAGGAGATCGCATCGCTCGATGCCTACAGTCAGGGGCGTTTCCATTTCGGTATCGGCGCAGGCTGGAACAAGGAGGAATGCGAGCTGTTCGGCGGGGACTTCGAGCACCGCTGGACTCAGGTGCGTGAGGCCATTGCGGCGATGAAAGCCTGCTGGACCGACGAGCTGTCCGAGTTTCACGGCAAGTATTACGACTTCGCGCCGGTGAAATGTTTTCCCAAGCCGGTGCAGCGACCCTACCCGCCAATCTACCTGCCGAGCATCATGTTCGGCGGCGAATGGGCCAAGCAGGTTTTCCGCCGTATCGTGCGCTGGGGCGATGGCTGGTTGCCGGTTGTGCGCAGCGTCGAGCAGATCGAGGACGGGATCCGTCAGCTGCATGAGATCGCCGAGGCAGAGGGCTGCGGGGATCGCCAGTTCCGCATCACGGTGCTGGGCGGAGAGGGTCAGTGGCGCAAACGGAAACACCTGGATGATTTCGCGCGCACCGGCGTGGAACAGGTCACCATCTGGCTGCTCGGCAGGGATATTGACCAGATGCGCACCGAACTCGATGAGCTGGCGCGCGAGCTGCTGTAACTGAGCGCCGGTGCGGCCTGCCGGCTCAACAGTCGAAGCGGTAGGTCGCCCCGTCGCGCACGATGCGCCCGCCCACCGGGTTAGCGAAGTGCGTGCCCAGGATCAGGACCGGCCGGTCGGCATACCGCGCCAGAAAATCCTCCCGCGTGCGGCGCGCGGCGTTGCTGTCGGTATCGAACGGCGTGACCCACTCCGGATGGGCTATCTGGCTCGGGTGATGGATCATGTCACCGGTGATGATCGCCTCCTCGCCGCGCGAACGGATGTGCACGCTCACATGGCCGGGGGTATGTCCGGGCGTCGATTCGAAGAAAACCTCATCGCTGATCTGGTGGGTGTTGTCCACGAGATCCACCAGGCCGGCGTCGAACACCGGCTGCACTGACTCCCCGAAGACATCGCCGAAACTGTCTTCATGCTCGCGCCAGTGCGCGAATTCCGCGTCAACCATGATGTATCGCGCTTTATCGAACGTCGGTACCCAGCGGCCGTCGATCCTGCGCGTGTTCCAGCCCACATGGTCGACGTGCAGATGGGTGCAGATCACGCGGTCAATGCTGTCGGTGCTGTAGCCAAGGTCACCGAGGCTTTCCAGGAACGGCAGCCGCAGACCGGCCCAGCCGTCGACCGACAGCGCCTTGTCGTTGCCGACACAGGTGTCGACCACCATGCGGTAGTCCGGTGTTTCGATGATCAGCATCTGGATATTCATCAGCAGTTTCCCGCTGCGGGTCACAAAATGCGGCCGCAGCCAGGGGATCCGCTCGAGGTTTTCGGGTGTGGCGGCGGGCAGCATCTGCAGGGTGCCACTGCCGTCGGTGATTTCGACCAGCTGCGAGATGCGGACGTCGCCAATCTGCCAGCTGAGCATCTGGTCTGTAG
>JAYODW010000007.1:0-118855 GCA_038116745.1 Gammaproteobacteria bacterium | reverse complement strand
CTGCTGATGAAAGACCTCGCCGACGGCACCAGCACCGAGCTTGTGATCGACAAGGTCGTCTTTGATCCCGAAATGAAAGACCGGTTGTTCCAGCGCTCTTCCCTCAAGCGCGGCCGCTGAGCGGTGCTGCCCCGCCGGGGCCTGAATCCCCGCTCATTCGGCGTTGAGCGCGCGCCCTGGGTTCTCGCGGTCGCACTTCTGTGCGCGAGCCTCGCTCTCGTTCGCCTGATCGACTTCTCAGAGGAACGCCTCAGGGTTCCGGTCGATGCATCGCTGACCGGGCTGCTGCCGAACAGCGGCGAGGCGCTTGAAACCTACGCCTGGGTGCGCGAGCACTTCGCTGGTGACGACATTCTGCTTGTTGCGTGGTTCGACGACGAGCTGTTCTCCTCCGATCTGTTGTCCCGCCTTAAGCGCTTTACGCGCAGCGTACGGCGCATTGATGGTGTGGCGCAGGTGGATGGCCTTGCCACCGTGGCTGATATCCGATCGCGCGACGGTGATATTCACATCAGTCCGCTGCTGCAGCGCGTCCCGCGCTCCGCGTCGGCACTCGAGGATTTGAAAAACCGCGCGGTCGACAATCCGCTGTACCGAGGGCAATTCGTCTCACCCGACGGCCGCGGCACCCTGCTCGCGATCCAGTTCGACCCGGACCTCGCGTCTTCAGCGGTGGAACGTGCAGTCGCCGAGATTGCGGAGGCCTCGCAAGAAGCTGCCGGCGATATTGAGCAGTTCGTCTCCGGCCCGATTCAGGCGCGCCTGGAGATCAGCCGGGTCCTGTTCCGCGACATCCGCCAGGCGCTGCCGCTTGCCATCCTGGCAACTGTAATCGTGGCTGCCGTCGCGCTGCGCAACCTGCGCGGTGTCGTGCTCCCCTTACTCTCCACCGGACTGGGCCTGGGTCTCACCCTGGCGCTGTTCGTTGATTTCGGCAACGCGCTCAATTTCGTCACTGCCATCATGCCGCCGGTGGTGTTCGTCATCGGGTTTGCGTTCGCAGTCCATGTGGTCAGCGAATTCGATCACCAGTACCGACCCGGGCGCGACAGGAAAGATGCGCTGCGCCGCAGTCTCGACGAGCTGTTTGTGCCGCTGACCCTGACCGCGTTCACCACCGCGCTCGGTTTCGCCTCGCTGGCGACCAGCCCGATCAGCTCGATCCGCCTGTTCGGCACTTTTTCATCTCTAGGTACGTTGCTCTGCTGGGCATCAGCGCTCACCGTGATCCCGGCGATCCTGTGTTACGCACCGGCGCGTCCTTCCACGCTGTCGGACAGCGGATTTCTCGCGCGACTGGCGCTGCCGCTGGCACGTTTCGACATGCGCCATCGCCGGCTGATCCTGATCGTCGGGGCGCTTGTCGCGCTGGCCGGGGTGGCGTCGGTCAGCCAGGTCAAAGTGAGCACGGACTACCTGCAGAATTTCTCAAAGGAAAGCCCGATCAGGGCCAATTTCGAGCGCATCCGGACCGCATTCGACGGCGTCATTCCGCTGCAGATCCTGCTTACCGCCGAGGCCGAAGACGCCTTCGCCGATCCGCTACATCTGAACAACCTGCGACAGTTCGAGAGCTGGCTCGAGGCCCAGCCCGAGATTGGTTCGGTCACCAGCGCAGTCGATCTGATCAGCCAGCTGCATACGGCATTCGAAGCCGGTAATCCCGATGCCGGGGCGCTGCCGGCAAGCAAAGCAGACGTCGATGAGCTGCTGTTTCTGGTGGGCGGCGACGAGATAGAGCGCTTCCTCGATCCGCGCCGGCAGCACACCCTGATGCATGTGCGCACTTCAGCCGTATCGACCAACGAACTCGTTGACCTGATAGCGCGCATCAATGCCGAGCTGGCGAAACTGCCGCATCACGTGCGCGGGGAGGTGACAGGCAGCTCGGCCCTGCTGGCGCAGACGCTCGACGATATCGTGAAAGGCCAGCTGAGCAGTCTGGCAGGTGCCGTGTTGGTCATTTATGTCGTGCTGGTCGTGCTGTTCGGCTCTGCCCGCGTAGGCTTTCTGGCGCTGCTGCCGAACCTTCTGCCTATCACCTGTTTTTTCGGCATCCTCAGCCTGGGCGGCATCACGCTGAATCTGGCAACGAGCCTGGTTGCAGCCGTTGTCCTCGGGATTGCAGTCGACGACACGATGCACTTTCTGTCGCGCTTTAATGCGGAAGCGCGCCGGGCGGCGAGTGAAAACGAGGGGATCGAGCGGGCGATGGTTGCGGTCATCCGGCCGGTCACCTTCACCACGGCGGCGCTGTGTCTGGGTTTCATGACCCTTACCCTTGGAGAGCTGCGCAGCCAGGTCGAATTCGGCGCGCTCGCCGCTGCCACGCTGTTTCTGGCCTGGATAATCGACCTGGTCTTCACTCCGGCGCTGGCCAGTCGGCTGCGCTTCGTCACGCTGTGGGAAGTGCTCAGCGTCGACCTCGGTACCGCGCCCCAGGAGACCATCCCGCTGTTCGCCGGACTGACTCACCGACAGGCGCGGATCGCAGCGATCCTGGGCCAGATCAGGACCTACACGGACGGGGAAGGCATCGTCCGGCTGGGCGAGACGGGCAGCGATATTCACGTCGTGATCGAGGGACAGGCGCGGGCTTTTCTCGACAAAGACGGCGAGGAGCGGCTGCTTCGTCACCTGACCCGCGGCGACCTCATCGGCGAGGTTGCCCTGTTCCACGGTCTGCGCACCGCCAATGTCGCGGCGGACACGCCGGTGCGCGTGCTGCGCCTCGATCAAACCGCCCTGCGACGCATCCAGGCGCGGTATCCGAGGATCGCAGCCCAGCTGTATCGAAATCTGGGCGGTATCCTTGCCGAGCGACTCGCCGACGTCACGGGGCGCTTGTCTTAAGCGCGTGACACCTCTAGCCACACGACAGACTCACTGCCCGCGGCATACGGGCCGACCGCTGACCTAGCGGTTAACCTGGCGCGATGACATTCGATCTCATTCTGCGCGGCGCCACCGTGGTAGACGGTCTCGGCGGCGAACCGTTCGCTGCCGACGTCGGGCTGGAAGGCCCGCGGATCGCTGCAGTCGGCGACCTGGGCCAGGACACCGGATGCGAGGAACTTGACACCCGCGGACTGGCGCTCAGCCCCGGATTCATAGACGTTCATACCCACGACGATTTCGCCGCGCTGCGGCACCCCGACATGAGCTTCAAATCCCGCGGGGGTGTCACTACCTGCATCGTCGGTAACTGCGGGTTCGGGCCGGCGCCGTACGACGCAGCGTGCGAGATGCTGCGTGCCCTGACCCCGGGCGCAGAGCCGCCGGTCTATGACGGGCATGCCGGTTACGCCGCCGCTGTTGAGGCGGCAGAACCCGGGGTCAACATCGGCTTCCTGGCAGGTCACGGCACTTTGCGCCTGGCGGTCATGGGGCAGGCTGCGCGCGCACCCGAGCCCAGTGAGCTCAGGCTGATGCAGAGCCTGCTGCGCGAGGCGCTGGATGCCGGCGCGCTCGGTCTTTCCAGTGGGCTCATTTACGCCCCGGGACGGCACGCCGCCCGCGAAGAGCTCATTGCCCTGGCCGCCGAAATGCGCGGCAGCGGTGCACTCTACGCAACCCATCTGCGCGACGAGGCGGGCGGATTACTGGAAGCCGTGGACGAAGCGATCGAAATTGGCGAGCGTACCGGGGTGGGCGTGCAGATCTCGCATCACAAGGCGGCGGGGCGGGATAACTGGGGGCACGTTCGGCACTCGCTGGCCCGTATCGATGCTGCTCAGGCTCGCGGCCTGAATGTCCATGCCGATCAGTACCCCTACACCGCCGGCAGCACGACGCTGGCCGCCATTCTTGATAACGGCGCGTTTCAGCCAGGAAGTCCGGGCGGCGTCGGCGCGCTGGCGGCCGAGGATGTACTCATTGCTTCCTGCCCCGGCGTCAGTGAATGGGAAGGCAAGACCATAGCAGCTCTGAGCAAACGCCTCGCCCGCTCCCCACTCACGACCGCTCAGGCCGTCTTCGAAAAGGCTCCGGACACCACCGTCGTGCTCCACATGATGAGCGAGGCGGACGTGCAGCAGGTGATGCGCCATCCGTCGACCATGATCGGTTCAGACGGTATCCCCACGCTCAACGGTCGACCACATCCACGGCTGTACAACAGTTTCGCCCGGGTGCTCGGTCACTACGCGCGGGATCTCGGTGTGCTCGACCTGCCGACCGCGGTCCACCGCATGACCGATTTCCCGGCACGCAAGTTCGGATTGACCGACCGCGGCGTGGTCCGCGCGGGCGCCTGGGCCGACCTCGTGCTGTTCGAGGCGGAGGGAATCATCGACACTGGCACCTATGCCGATCCCAACCGCTACCCGGCCGGGATCAGGCATGTTCTGGTCAACGGGCGCTTCGTGATGCGTGATGGCGTACCCACGGGCGCGCGCCCGGGCCGGCTGCTGCGCCGCTCAGGCTGATCGCTGCGCCTCGCGCTCAGCGGGGTTTGAGCGCAAACGCCATCAGGTGATCGCCGGGCGGAAGCGCTCCTGTCCAGTGGCCGCCCGCTGCCAGCACAATGAACTGACGGCCGTCGGGCCGCACCCGGTAGCTCATCGGCACCGAAGCCGCTTGGGTCGGCAGATCCCAATGCCGCAGCTCCGCACCGGTATCAACGTCGAAAGCACGCAGGACCGGGTCGCTGCTCGCGGCCGTGAAAATCAGTCCCGAAGCGGTCAGCAGGGAGCCCCCGAAACCCGGCGCCCCCTTGAGCAGACCACCCACCAAGGGAACGACGCCGGCGAAGCTGCCAAGCGGCACCTCCCACAGACGTTTTCCGCTGTGCAGATCGACTGCCGCCAGGGTGCCCCAGGGCGGCGCTGAACAGGGCGCCCCGAGGGGTGAGCGCAGCAGCTCCATACGGACACAGTAGGGAGTCCCCGTCTGCGGCATCTCCCGACCGCGGCCGGTGCACTCAGCGCGCGGCGTCAGGCGCGCAACGAAAGGCACCCGCATCGCGCTGGCGATCATGATCCCGCGGGTCGGGTCGACCGCCGGTGAGCCCCAGTTGTTACCGCCTGTGGGCGCCGGATAGAGCACCGTGCCGCGCTGACTGATCGGGGTGTAAATCGGGCCATGGTCCAGCTGTTCGATAGCCTCGCGACAGCGGCCGCGATCCCACGGGGTAAATCCCCAGGCGTCATCCGCCGAGAACGTCAGCGGATGCAGAGGTTCCGGCAACAGCGGAAACGGCTGCGTGGCCGCCAGGTACTCTCCCGGTACCGCGCCCGTCTGTGGAACGGGACGCTCCTCGATCTCGAACAGCGCTTTACCGTCGCGCCGATCGACCACCCAGGTCAGGCCCATCTTGGTTACCTGTACCAGCGCCGGCACCTCCTGACCGCCGATCCTGAGGTCCACCAGCGTGGGCTGTGCAGGGACATCAAAATCCCAGATGTCGTGATTCACCGTGCGCACATGCCAGGCCACCTCGCCGGTGGCCGCGCGCAGCGCGACGATAGAGCTCGAGTAGTAATCCAGATGCCCATCGCGCTGTCCGCCGTAGTAGTCCGGCGAGCTGTTCCCGGTCGGTACGAAAACCAGTCCCAGCTTTGCGTCAACCGCGATCACTGACCAGACGTTGGTCGTGCCACGAACATAGTGACCGGCTTCATCCACTGCCGGCCTTCCCGGCGCGACGGGGTTCCAGGCCCAGCGCTGCGCGCCGCTGCGCAGATCGAAGGCACGCACCACGCCTGCTGGAACCCCGGTATCCCAGGCGTCAATGACAAACGCACCTGTGACCAGCGTGTCGCCAACGATTGCGGGGGGGCTGGTGACCGCATAGGCGCGGGCAGGATGCGGTCCCATGCCCTGCGTCAGCCGGATCTCACCGCTGCTGCCAAAGTCCGTACAGCGCTCACCGGTCTCCCCGTCCAGCGCCAGAATGCGGGCATCCAGGGTGGGCGCAAGGATCCGGTGTCGACAGCGCGCGCCCGGCTTGAGGTCGGGATCCACCCAGCTCGACACACCGCGGCAATTAGTGACCGGGTGCTCATCCATGTTCACCCCGGGATCGTGCACCCAGAGCTGCTCTCCAGTTTCCGGATCGAGCGCGAACACGCGGTTGAAGGGCGAGCAGTAATAGAGACGCCCCT
The DNA here is from genome assembly GCA_038116745.1 of Gammaproteobacteria bacterium. Lineage (GTDB taxonomy): Bacteria > Pseudomonadota > Gammaproteobacteria > JAYODW01. The sequence goes on along the minus strand of JAYODW010000007.1, from coordinate 112,751 downwards.
CAACCGCAATGGGCGTTGCCTGGAACGCGCTCGCCGGCATGGTGGTCTGCAGGTCGACCGCATCGTTGTTCAGATCCGGGCCGCTGCGGAAATCGCCCGAGCGGTGCGTCCAGACAAGCTCCAGCGCCGCGAGATTGTCGGGCCTTATTTCCTGCAGCGGGGTGAAATGTCCGCCCCCGGGCCCACCGCCCCAGGCGGGCCAGTCCGCCACGGGCCCGGCTTCTGGCAGGCTCACCGCAATGCGTTCATCGCAGGCAGCGAGCAACAGCACTAGTGCCGCGAGCCACAGGCAGCGCAGCACGCGGGGTTTTCTGCGCATTCCGCCACTCAAAACAGAGCTGTCGCAGCCATGTCCCGACCCGGCATGCCGCGCACGCTCAGAACGCAAAGGGAAGACCAAGCACAGTCGCGCAGATCCTGTCGCGAAGCTGGAGCAGCTCTGTCGATGCGGCGGCTTTAACAGGCGCCGGAGAGCTGCCGTACATGGTGCGGAAATCCGCGCTCATCGGGCACTGCTCGTCGGGCAGCGGATCGATCAGGTTGGCGAAGGTCGCCCAGTAGATATCTGCCGCACTTACCGTGTCTCCGACCAGAACGTCACGCCCGGCGTCGAGCTGCCGCGCGAGCTGCGCAGAAAGCAGCTGCAATATGTCGATAGTGCGCTGCTCGGCCACCGCACCCGCCGACTGACTGTACCCGTAGGTATCACCGAAAAACCGCGCGAATGCATAGGCCGGGTGCTCGGATCCCGCCTCGATGGGATCGCGCACGATCATCAGACGTCGCGTCCAGCCAAGGCCGTTCTCACCCGCGATTTCGTGCGCGATGCCCATCATCAGGGCACGCTCGAAGGGATCAGCCGGGATCAGCGAAGGGCCGCTGCCCAGGCGTTCGGCCAGGAACAGGATCTCGGCCCAGCCGCTGCGTGGTCGCTCCTCATCGTGCACCACCACCGGCGCGTTACGCACACCAAGCCACGCAACCTGCGCCTCGTTCATACCCCCGAGTTCCTGCGCCACCGGTGTGTACGCGACCTGCCGCGCTTTGAAAATTCCTTTGGCTGCCTCACCCCAGGGACCGGGGACCCCGGCAGTCAGGATCAGGCGGGTGCCCGCCATGCTGCGGGCCTGTTCGATGCTCACGTATTCCATAGCTGGTTTCCTTCCGGTTTTCCTGAGCTTCGTGCTGGCGCTCAGGCGTCGCCCCGGGCCGCCGCTTCACGCGCAGCCCGCACCTTGTCGTTGGTCTGATTGAATAACAGCTCCCGCCGCGCTTTCTCTTCCGCTTCGGAGAGCTCCCGTCGCCCGAGTTCCTGCGCTACATGACCGCCCTTTTCCACCGCCGGGCGCGCGCCGACTTCATCCACCCAGCGCTTCAAAGCCGGGAAGCTGGTCCACACGGTCTCGTCGAACAGCCACGCCATCAGCTTGGCCCAAGGCCAGGTAATCATGTCGGCAATAGAGTAGTCCGCGCCGGCCAGAAACCGATTCGACTGCAGCTGTGCGTCCATGACGCCGCACAGACGGTCGACCTCGCCCATGAAACGCCGGGTGCCGTATTCCAGCTGGGCGGGATCCTCGGCGATATTCTTGGCGTAATTCTTGAAATGGTTGGCGTTGCCCATCATCGGCCCCAGATTAGCCATCTGCCAGTAAACCCATTGCAGCACGGTGTAGCGGGCGGCTCCGCTGGCGGGCAGAAACTGCCCGGTTTTATCGGCGAGGTATTCGAGAATGGCGCCTGACTCAAACAGCGCCAGGGGCGCCCCCCCGCCAGCGGGCTCATGGTCAACGATTGCCGGCATCCGGTTGTTCGGACTCAGCCGCAGGAAGCCGACCTTGAACTGGTCCCCCGAGCCGATATCGACCGGCACGATGTTGTAGGGCAGGCCACACTCCTCAAGCATGATGGTGACCTTGTAGCCATTGGGCGTCGGCCAATAATGGACGTCTATCACGATTCTTCCCCCTGTCTGAAAGCGCTGCGGGTGAGTAAAAAAATCAAGGGCCCCGCGAGGCCGGACAAGCATTGACGGACGGCCGCCGCGAGACGCAGACCTTACGCCGTTCCGCCGCCCGCCGCGAGACACAGCCAGGCACTGCCATTGCTGCCGCAGATCTGCGCGAAAAAGTATCCCCGGCGGCACAGCGCTTTATAAACAGCTACACGCCATTTAAAATCCAGCCCATCTGAGTGCGCTCAAAACGCGGACTCCGGGCCGGCCCAGGCCTAAAACAATTTGAACAACGGAGCTCACGAGGCACGCATGGCTGCAATGGTCTTTTTTGCTTTGGTCTTCGCTTCCGCCGGCGCAGTGCTCGCGGTCCTGTGTTTGCGCTGGAAAGATCGGGTCCGCGCGAAAACCCTGGCCTCCAGGCTGAATGAGAACGAGCGGCATCTGCGTCAGCTGGTCGCCGAAAAAGCCGCAAATGCCCAGCCCTTCACAACGACAGAGGACCACGGCCTGAGTGATGCCGGTCAGCTTGCCGTTGTGGACGAAATCGAGCGCTGCATCGAGGTGTCCGACTGGACGGCCGCCGAAAACTGGGCGCTCTGCGGTATCGAGGCCATGCCTGACGAGCCCGTGTTCCGGGTGAAGCTAGCTGAGATTTATGTGGGCGAGGGTCGCGTCGAAGATCTGGCCCGAGTGCTGCCCGAGCTCAAGCTGAAGTTCAGCGCGGATCCCGAAACGCTGCGGCGTCTGGAACAGCTGGACGCCGCCTGAACACTACAATCTGTCGTCCTGAGCCGCCGCCGAGCGGCGTCACACCAACACTTCCCGCGTTTTCCCTGCCGCCCGCCGAGTCGGCGACGAGCAGCCCGCAGCGCTTCAGCCCCCCCTCGCGCGCTTCCGTGCGATGATGGGTACCATCCGAGAACGCCGCTTCGCCCTCTCGTTATGCCGCATCGCCGCCTGTCGAATCCGCCCCGGTCGCCAGACCCCGCTGTCGGTAGGACCGGACTTGCCTCAATCCGTCACCAAAGCGCCGGTGAGCGCGTCCGGTTCCCGTGCTGAAGATCACCCTGCTCATCGCCATTGCTGCAGCCGTGATCAGCGCACAGCCGCTGCGTCGCTGGTGGGCATCCCGCGTGCGCGTCCGGCGCAGGGCTGAGCCGCTGCCGTCGGCCTGGGCTGAAATTCTTCAGCAGGACGTCCCGCTCTATCGCAGGCTACCGCCTGAAATGCGTGACCGGCTTCACGGTGATATCAACGTCTTCCTCGGCGAGAAGCAGTTCTTCGGACAGGAGGGCCTCACCATGACGGATCGCATGCGTGTCGTGGTCGCGGCACACGCGTGTCTGCTGACGCTGCAGACCAGTCGCGGCGACTATCCGGGTTTTGCGACCATCCTGATCTACCCTGAGCCTTACCTCGCCGTCACCACCTCGACCAGAGCCGGTCTGGAGACGACCGAAAAGACCATCCGTTCCGGAGAGTCCTGGCTGCATGGCCCGCTGGTGCTCGCCTGGTCGGAGGTCATCCGCGACCTCGAAGAGGCCAGCTGCAGCAACGTGCTCATCCACGAGTTCGCGCATAAGCTCGACGGACTTGACGGCATCATGGACGGCGCTCCGCCGCTGGCGGCAGCATCGCAACAGCCCTGGGCAGCCGAGTTCAACGCGGCATTCGCCGCGGAAACCACACGGTCAGCGGCGGGGGAAAGCGGCCTCTTCGACGACTACGATGTTAGTCATCCGGCCGAATTTTTCGCGGCCACCGTCGAACTTTTCTTCGTTCAGCCCACCGTTCTGAAAGCACGGCACGAGGCGCTCTACCAGGCGCTGCAGCGCTATTTCCAGCTCGATCCAGCGAACTGGTAATCCGCAGCTCGGCAGGGTCCGTATACTCCTTCGGAACACGTTGTATTGATCCATTTGGATTCCTGCTATGCACATACGAAAGTTCGACTTCGATTTCGCCCGCCGTCATTTGCTGCACAAAACCGCCGCCGGCATCGGCGGCGCCGGCGTCCTCGGCTCGCTGTGGGCTGAGATCTGCCGGGCCGGCGACGCGAGCAAGGCGTATCCGGAAGAACTGCTCGATATCGAGCAGTTCACAAAGGGACAGGTCAAAGTCGGCGACGTGATCGACGCCGACAATGCCTTTCTTGTCCAGGATCTCCTCGACCCGATCGTCTACCAGGAAGTCATACAGGACCGTCGCAAGTTCTTTATCCAGCCGTCAGAGCAGAACATCGAAACGATGTTCCCGCCCTACTTTCTCGATGCCACGCTGCGTAACCAGGGTCTCGCCCGATTTGATGATGTCGGCAATGTCTACACGCCCGAAGGCAAACCCTGGATTGGCGGTCTGCCGTTTCCGGATGTGCAGGACGCGCGGGAAGGTGTCGCCAACATCACACTGAGCTGGGGTCGGCACGACAAGGCGATGTACGCCATCCCCGCAGTGACCATCAACCCGGACGGCATTCAACAATACGAATACGACTGGATCTGGGCAGAGCAACAGTGCGCGGGCCTGGTATCACCGGATGCCCCCGGCCCTTACTACCCGGGTCATGAAGACCTGACCCGCATCATGTCGATCTGGTTTACCTACACTCTGGATGTCAAAGGCCACGCCTTCCTGAGCCGCTGGAAGTATGACCAGCGCGTGATCCCCGATCTCTACGGCTATCTGCCGAATTTCAAGCGCGTGCGGCGCTTCCCGGCCAATCAGCGCTTCGAACCCTACATGCCCGGCATGAACCTTTATCTTTCCGACGCCTGGGCGTCCGGTGACCCGATGCTGACCTGGGGCAATTTCCGCGTGATTCATCGCGGACCTTTCCTCGGCTCCACGCACTATCAGTGGCTGCCGGAGAATGACAACTGGGCCCCGCCGCTGGTTGGCGGAAAACAGGGTGAGTCCTACTACTACGTCGGCAAATCGCTGGTCCCCGAAGTCATCGTGATTGAGGCTGAGCCCACCGGCTTTCCCAGCGCGCCGGTGAGCAAGCGGCGTCTTTACCTCGATGTGCGCAACATGGGCATCGTCCAGGCGATCACCTACGACCGCAACGGCGAGATGTGGAAAGGTATGGAGGGGGGCGGCGGTCAGCGCAAAACCGACAGCGCCGAAATGGTGGTCAAGGATGGCCGGCCGGAGTGGAGCTGGTGCTGGGCGATCAGCCACGACGTCCAGAAAAATAACGTCACCCGCTTCCATCACGGCAAAACCTGCCGTGGCAACTGGGACTCGGCGCTCGATCCCGAGATCGACATTGTCGATCAGTACATGACACAACAGGCGTTGCGCCGACTCGGCACCTGAGGGCATACGACCCCCGGGCACGCAAAACCACCTGCGTCAGACTAGCCCATGGGCATGACGTCCTCGAACCCGAGGTAGGTCTTGCCCAGCAGTTCGTAACTGACCTCACTGACCGCCAGATGCTGGGCGGCCACATTGATATCGCGCAGGCAGCGCTGCATCACGCTTTGTTCGTAAATAGCTGCTGCGCCGGCGTAGCGGAAGGCCTGGGAAATAATGTCCTCCGCAACTTCCGTGCAGTACACCGCGGAAGCACGCGTCTGCAGCGCGAGTCTGGCATCCGGCGTGCCGCCTTCCTCAACCACATCCATAGCCTCGCGATTGATTGCCAGGGCCAGGTCGCGGGCAGCCCGCAGACGCAGCTCAGAATGCCCGATGAGGCGTTGAATAGCGGGCCGGTCGGCGAGACTGACCGCACCGGGGCCGTACCCGCGGCGCTTGTTGATGGCAATTCCAGTGAGCAGATCCAGCGCGCGTCGGGCCACGCCGGTGGCGAAGGCGGCATGCTCATTGGCCACAAAGGCCGGGATACCCAGACGATATAACGCCCCGCCACGGCGTGGCTCCTGCGTTTCAACGTTCCAGGCGAGGGACGCGGGTACGAAGATTTCTTCAACAGAAATGTCACAGCTGCCAGTACCGCGCAGCCCGAGCACCTGCCAATTGTCATGCAGGCGCGCCTGATGAGCGGGGAAGGTCAGCATGTGCAGCGCCGGAGGATCACCTGCCGCTGACTCCACCAGCGCATGCACCGAGATCCACTCTGCATGCTGCACACCACTGGCAAAAGCCCAGCGCCCGCTCAGACGATAACCGCCCTCGACCGGCACAGCCCGACCGCTTGGCATGATCAAAATAGCTCCCCGCGGCAGCTTCCCGTCCGCGAACATCTGCGCCACTCCCTCGTCTGGCAGGAAAGCGCCAGGAATTCCGAGGCTGGTCGCCCCGACCATGGTGCACCAGCCGGCGGCCGGGTTAATGCGCGAAACGGCCTCGATGACCTCGTACTGCGTCAGCAGATCCGCTTCGCCCCCGCCGAGAACAGCGGGCGCTTTCATGTGCAGGATCCCGGTTTCGTAGAGCGCGTCCGAGCTGGCACGGGTGAGGTAGCCCTGCTGGTCCTCAACATCACACTGTGCCGCCAGGGTCTCTTTGATGGCGTTTACACCGGACATCAACCTGTCGCGCAGCGCGCCCTGCTGGGATGCCATGAGCATGTTCTGTTCTCCTTCAGCGTCCGTTCCCGCCGCACATGTTACTCATCTGCAGAATGCTCGCCGACCCGAGCGTCCCCGCCTCCGCGTCAGCAGCGAGAGCGGCGGCCAATCATGCAGTACGCTTACGCAGGGACATCGGTTCAATAAACGGGCAACCATGGCAGACTTGGATTACCTGGTGGGGTTCGGCAACGAATTCGAAAGTGAAGCGATCGCAGGGGCGTTACCACGCGGCCAGTTTTCTCCGCAGCGCGCACCTTTCGGCCTCTACACTGAAAAGTTCAGCAACACGGCCTTCACGGCGCCGACGGCAAACAATCGACGCACCTGGTTCTACCGCATAAGACCGTCGGTCACACAACAACCGTTCAGCCCGTTGCCGCACAATGGCTGGCGCAGCGCGCCCCTCCCGGCAGGCGATACACCACCAAACCCCCTGCGCTGGTCGCCACCCACGCTGTCGTCGGACGGAGACTTTGTCGATGGCCTGGTCACTGTCGCGGCCAATGGCAACGTCCGGGAACTCACCGGAATCAGCATCCACCTCTACGCTGCATCCAGACCGATGCGCCAGCGCTGCCTGATAGACGCGGACGGCGAGCTGCTGATCGTGCCGCAGCAGGGCAGCCTTGATGTGCGCACGGAGTGCGGCGAGCTGACCGTTGTGCCCGGCGAGATCCTCGTTATTCCGCGCGGCATGAAATTCGCCATAGACCCGGCAGAGGATCACGCGCGAGGCTATGTGTGCGAAAACCACGGCCAGGCCCTGAGGCTGCCCGAACGAGGCCCGGTCGGCTCGGACGGATTTGCCAATCGGCGCGATTTCCTCACCCCGAGCGCCGCTTTCACGGACACGGAAGAGGATTTCGAACTCGTGTGTCGTTACCAGGGTGCGCTGTTTCACAGCCGGCTCAGCCACAATCCGTTCGACGTCGTGGCCTGGGTCGGCAATGCTGTGCCTTACAAGTACGACCTCGAGCGTTTCAACGTCATGGGCAGCGTGAGCTATGACCACCCGGACCCCTCGATCTACACCGTCCTTACGGCACCCAGCGAGTGCGCGGGTGTGGCCAACGTGGATCTCGTAGTGTTTCCACCGCGGTGGCTGGTGGCAGAGGACACCTTCCGCCCGCCCTGGTTTCATCGCAACGTAATGAGCGAATTCATGGGGCTTATTAAAGGACGCTATGACGGCAAGTCCACGGGTTTTGAACCCGGCGGCATGAGCCTGCACAACGCGCTGGTGCCGCACGGACCTGACGCTGCAGTGTTCGCCGCCGCGACGACCGCTGACCTCAAACCGCAGCGGCTGGAAGATACGCTGGCCTTCATGTTCGAGACCCGCTACCCGCTGACCTTGACGCCCTGGGCCCTGGCCTCAACTGCGCTGCAGGCGGATTACCACACGTGCTGGTCTACGCTCGAGCGCCGTTTCTCACCGACCTGAACTAAGATCCCGCGTCGACGCTGGACCTGCTCCCCCGCGCCGGAGGTCACCCGCCATGGAACGTTTGCTGTCAGCCGGACCTAAGGGACGCCTGTGGGCGCTCCTAATACTCGTGGTGGCGACTGCGGCGGCGCTGTTCGAGCTCCCGCATCTCAAGATTGACCGCAGCGACGACCGCCTCGTCAGTCAGAACGATCGGGGCTGGTCCGATTTTCAGCGCATGCAGGAAGACTTCGGCGCCGAACAGTCGGTGGTGATCTTTCTACGCGCGCCGGACCTATGGACCTACGACCGCTTGCGGCAGCTGCAACAGCTCACTTTCGACCTGGAGGACACACCCGAGATCACCAGCGTCAGCAGCCTGCTCAGCGCGACCAATATCCGCGACAAGGGCGACTATGTCGAAGCAGGTCCGCTGGCCACGCTGATCCCCAAAGACGCCGCACAGATCGCGACGCTGCGCGACGATGCCGAATACAGCCCCATCATGCGGCGGAGCTACATCTCCGCTGACGGCCTTGCGACATCAATCAACCTCAGCTACGCCAGTCATCCCGAAGACCCCACCTACGAGCTCCGGATCTTCGATCTCATCGAGGGGTATCTCGCCCCACTGCGCGCGGATTTCGAAGTAGTCTTCCAGCTCGGCCGGCCACGTCTTAACTCGGAGATAGACCGGGGCCTGTCCCAGGATCTGAAAGATCTGCTGCCGCTGTCGCTGGGGCTGCTGGTCGTGATTATCCTGCTCTTTCTGCGCTCCATCCGTGTGGTGCCGATCCCACTCATCACAGCCGCGATCAGCGTCGTCTGGACCCTGGGATTCATGGCCGCAGCCGGCATTCCCATCACCTTGCTGACCGCAATGATCCCCGCTCTGATCATCGTTATCGGCGCGGTTGAGGACGTGCACATGGTGTCCTCTTATTTTGAGGGGCTGGAAGAGGGCCAGCCCGACATCCGTGCCCGCGCGATCGCCCACATGGCGCATCACGTCGGGCTGCCGGTCCTGATCACGTCCATGACGACAGCCATCGGCTTCGCCGCCAACGTGATCACGGATATTCCTCTGATCTTCGAATTCGCCATAGCCAGTGCCTTCGCCATGCTGGCGAATTTTCTGGTGACTGTACTGGCGGTACCGCTACTGCTCCGCTGGACCGGTCCGCGCCACAGCGCCCTCGGCCTCCAGTCAGGCCAGCCCCGTGGCGCCGTCGGACTGATCCTGCGCGCGGTTGAAGCCATCACCGAACGCGCGCCGGTCATCGTGGTAGCGGCTGGCGTCGGTCTCCTGCTCTGGTTCGGTTACAAGTCTTTCGATATTTACGTTAACAACGATCCGCTGTCCTATTTCCCGGCAGATCACGAATTTGTCCGAAACGCGCACCGCATGCATGACGAGCTCGCTGGTCTGCAGGTTTTCAGCGTCGTCCTGCGCGCGGAGCAGAGCGACTATTTCCGGACCCCGGAAGGTCTGTCCAAACTGGCGTCAGTACAGGACCTGCTCGATCGGCAGGGGATCTACGACAAGACTCTGTCGCTGGCGACCATCCTCAAGCTCATGCACCAGGAAATGAACGCGGGCAACAAAACCTACTTTGCGGTGCCTGATCAGCAGGATGATCTGGATCTCTACCTGTCGACCCTGACCCGTGATGATCTGAAAACCTTCGTGACCGAGGACTACCGCACCGCCCGCATCTCCGTTCGACACGACATCACGGACTCCGTGAAACTGAATCAGGCGGTCGACGACCTGCAGGAGATCCTGCCCGGTCTGCTTGGCGACCGGGTCAGCGCGGCGTTCACTGGTAAAAACCTCATGGTCAATCGCGCGGCGGCTTCCCTCATGGAGGGCCAGATTTCCTCGCTGGCTCTGATCCTGCTGATCATCTTCGGCCTGTTCTCTTTCCTCTACACCTCCTGGCTGGCCGGCGCGCTGGCGCTGGTGCCTAACCTGATCCCGATCGTGATCAACTTCGGCATCATGGGCTGGCTGGGTGTACCGCTGAATCCCGGCACGGCCATGGTGGCCGCCATCGCCATTGGCATTGCGGTCGACGACACCATCCACCTGATGACCCGCTTCGGGACCGAAAGCAAACGTCACCTCGACGAGCGCGACGCGGTGCGCGCCACGGTCCGCGGCGAAGCAGTGCCCATCATTTCAACTTCGATCGCGCTGACCTGCGGATTCGGCGCGCTGGCGCTGTCCAACTTCAGCATCATCTCGCAGTTCGGGATCCTGGCTGCCGCCACGATGATTTATGCCGCCGTCGCCGACCTGCTGTTGATGCCGATCCTGCTGATGCATCTGCGGCTGGCAACAGTGTGGGACATCGTCGCCCTCGAACTCGACCGCGAGGTGCTGGTTAACTGCCCGCTGTTCCGCAACATGTCCCCGTTTGCGGTCAAAAAAGTCGTCGTCCTGTCGAATATCGAATCTTTTGCCGCCGGCGATGTCGTCATTCAACAGGGTACGGTGTCCAGCGGGATGTACGTCATTCTCAGCGGGCACGCGACCGTCAGCATCGCGCGTGAGGGAGAGAATCTCGACATCGATGAAATCGGCCCCGGCGACCTGGTGGGGGAGATCGGGTTTTCCGGCCAGGGTGTTGAACGAACCGCGACCATCCGGGCGTCAGAACCCCTCACGGTCGTCAGGCTGGATTCAGAAAGCACCAGCAAAGGGCTGCGTTTCTACCCGCGCATCGCGGCCAAGCTGCACCAGAACATTTCCGTCGTCCTGGGTGCCCGCCTGCTCGAATCCCACGGCCGTCTGCTGCAGTCCATGAACACCCGCTGAAATGCCTCATGAGTACGCCACCCATGTCACCTGATGCACGCGACATCGGCGCGCCAATCGCCTACCTCGCGGCCGGGACGGGCCCGGCTGAGCACCGCATCTACCCTCTGTCGAGCGGTCGCCAGCTGGTTCGTCCAGAACACGAGGTCCATCCTGTTCAGATTCGTGATTGTCGCGGGCTGTCGCCCGCTCCGACCGTCGAGCAGCATGGCTTCGAGCTGTTGACGCAGCCCACAGCCGTCCCAGACCTGTGGGACAACGACGCTATCCGCGCTGATTACTACACGGAGGTGCGCGATCTGCTGCGCGGCCGACTCAACGCGGAAGAGGTGCTGGTGTTCGATCACAATCAGCGCAGCGCGGCCCGCGCCGCTGCCGGTCAGTCCGGTGTACGCACTCCGGTCCAGGCTGCCCATGTCGACTACACCCCGACCTCAGGTCCGCGTCGCGCCGCTGAAATACTGCGTGCGGCCGGCCGCGAGGAACTGCTCGGGCGTCACCTCGCGCTGATCAACGTCTGGCGCCCGATCCGTGGGCCCGTCGTGGATATGCCGCTCGCCGTATGCGACCCGCGCAGCACGGTGCCCGCCGACTTTGCGCGGACGATGATCCACCATTTCGGCGAGAACGACCTCGAGAATCCGAGTCACAGCGGAGAAATCTACTCAGTGCGACACAACGCGGCCCACCGCTGGTACTACGCGTCCGCCATGCAGCCCTCGGAAGTCCTGCTGCTGCTCAACTGGGATTCCTGTGACGAGGCCCATCGTTGTTTCACACCGCACACCGGATTTGCGCTGTCCGCAACGCCACTCGGCGCAGAGCCGCGTGAAAGCATCGAAGCACGCACGCTGGTGATCTACCCCGAGGCCTGCTGAGCCCTCGCGGATTGCGGCAGATCAGGCGCTGCCGTATCGTGCGGCCCCCTTACGCGGCGGACGCACGACTAAACGATGTCATCAAGCGGAACCGAGCCCCACGAGCTCAACCTGGGACTCCCGGGTTTCACCTATCACGATCTCTATGAGCCGGCCGCACTGGCGCGTCTGGATCAGCAGTTCTGCGCGGCGCTGGCCACGGCCGATGCCGCCCTCGCGGAACGCTTCGCCGCCTACCGGGCATCACAGGGGAGCGCGCTGGGGCCGGAAGCCATCTCTGAGCTGCTCACCGAAACCGCGCCGCACCTCGGGCGTTTCATCGCGCGTTTGTTCCGGGTTGAAGCGGCGTGGGAGGCGCAGCGCGCGCTGATCCAGGACGAGGATGCCGTCATCCTCGGATTCCGCAACAACTTCATTGCGCCGCTGGCCAAATCGCGCAAACAGGATGATCCATCGACCTACGACCATGACGGTCTGAGCCGGCAGTTCCGCGCACTCGGCACGGCTGCACGGGAAGGCGCCCGTCTCCCGGATGACGAGGAGTATCTGGCCGCACGCGCTGCGGCTGTGCTCAGCGGACAGGAGAAACTGCCGCAGCGTTTTCTCGCCCGCCTGCGCGATGCGCTGCCGGAGTGGGCTGCACTGACCTCAGACGACGCCCTCCTTGCGGCGGCCAGAGACGCCCTGGAACGCTGGTGCCATTGTGTTCAGAACATTCCGGACTTCGCCCCGCAGACCGCTGACTGGGTCAGTTTCCGCCAGCCCGCCAGAACCGACGTGCAGCATCTGGTGCATCATCCTGAGCGCGACCGCACGGGATACACGGTGCGGGTAGCAGATCCCGACCGGCGAAGACGACGCGACGGTTTTTCGCTGACCGATCCGCGCTTCGGCCAGCGGCGCGTACTTTACGAGGTCGATCACTGCATCTACTGCCACGACCGGGACAACGACACCTGCTCCAAAGGCATGCCCAATCGCAAAGAAGGGGGCTTCAAAATCAACCCCCTCGGCGTCGCGGTAACCGGCTGCCCGCTGGGCGAAAAAATCTCGGAAATGCACGTCGTGAAGCGCGGCGGCGACAACATCGGCGCGCTCGCGCTGATCGTGATTGACAACCCGATGTGTCCGGGCACTGGCCACCGCATCTGCAACGACTGCATGAAAGCCTGCATCTACCAGAAGACCGAACCGGTCAACATTCCGCAGGTTGAAACCGGGGTGCTGACCGACGTCCTTGAGCTGCCCTGGGGATTCGAGATATACGCGCTGCTGACGCGCTGGAACCCGCTTAACGTCAAACGTCCGTACCTGCTGCCCTACAACGGCAAGCGCGTCCTGGTTGCCGGCCTCGGCCCGGCCGGCTACACCCTGGCGCACTACCTGCTCAACGAGGGTTTTGCGGTGGTCGGGATTGACGCGCTGAAGCTCGAGCCGCTGCCGGACGAACTCACGGGATCGCCGACCTCACCGCCGCGACCGGTGCGGGACTTCCACTCCCTCTATGAAGACCTCGATCAACGTACAGTCAACGGTTTCGGCGGCGTCGCGGAGTACGGCATCACCGTCCGGTGGGATAAGAATTTCCTGAAAGTGATCTACCTGACCCTGCTGCGACGGCGCACCTTCCGCGCCTACGGCGGGGTTCGTTTCGGCGGCAGCATCACCCTGGAAGATGCCTGGGCGTTCGGTTTCGACCATGTTGCACTCGCTACAGGTGCCGGTAAGCCATCGGTCATCGACATCAAGAACAACCTCATCCGGGGCGTGCGTAAGGCGTCAGATTTCCTGATGGCGCTGCAGCTGACCGGCGCGGCGCAGAATGCCTCTCTGGCCAATCTGCAGGTGCGTCTGCCCGCGGGCGTCATCGGCGGCGGGCTGACTGCCGTCGATACCGCCACCGAGCTCGTGGCCTACTACCCACGCCAGGTCGAAAAAATCCAGCACCGCTACGAACGACTGACCGCCGATCTCGGCGTTGAGGCTGTGCGCGGACGCTACGATGCGGAGGAACTTGAAATCCTCGATGAGGCGCTGGCGCACGCCGCAGCGGTACAGCGGGAGCGTGAACGGGCCGCCGCCGCCGGGGAGGCTCCCGACCTCGCCGCACTGGTGGCCGGCTGGGGCGGCGTCACGCTGTTCTACCGGAAAGCGCTGAATGATTCGCCGGCGTACCGGCAGAACCACGAAGAGGTCAATGAGGCGCTGGCTGAAGGCATCGAGATCGCACCCTGGATGAACCCGCTGGAGGCTCTGTCCGACGAACATGGCGCGCTCTGCGCGGTGCGCTTTGAGCACCGACAGCCCGATGCGGAACCACGCGAAGTCGAGCTGCCGCTGCGCAGCCTGTTCGTCGCCGCGGGCACCTCACCGAACACCATCTACGAGCAGGAGCATCCCGGAACATTCGACCTTGACGGAAAGTTTTTCCGCCGCCACGAATGGCGCGACGGGGTGCTGACCGCGGTCGACCCCGCCAGTCCCACCACACCCAAACTGGCATCCCCTGCCCCGCTGACCTCCTACCAGCACGCTGGGCGGACGGTGAGTTTCTACGGCGACAATCATCCGGTCTATGCGGGCAATGTTGTCAAGGCAATGGCCAGCGCCCGCGACGGCTATCCGTATGTTGTTGCCGGTTTTACCGCTGATCTGGAGGCACTCGATCCGGCCGCACAGCCGCAGCGTGAGGTCGACCTGAGGCGTTTCTTCCAGGCTCTGGATGAAGCACTCATCGCAACCATCGTTGCGGTCAATCGCCTGACGCCGACCATCATCGAAGTCATCGTGCACGCCGCCGCGGCAGCGGAAAAATTCGAGCCGGGGCAGTTCTACCGTGTGCAGAATCCACAGGCATTTTCCCCGCGCATTGAGGGCACGACGCTCAGCCCGGAAGGCCTTGCCCTGACCGGCGCCTGGGTCGATAAAGCGCGTGGACTGATCTCGCTGATCGCGCTGGAGATGGGCGCTTCCTCGCGTCTGCTCGCGCGCTGTCGCCCTGGCGATCCGCTGGTCGTGATGGGCGTCACCGGCGCGCCGACGCATATTGCCCGCGACCGCACCGTCCTACTCATAGGCGGCGGACTCGGTAATGCCGTGCTGTTCTCGATTGGCAAGGCGCTGCGCGCGGCCGGCAACCGGGTGCTCTACTTCGCCGGCTACAAGCGTGCCCAGGATGTCTTCAAGATGGCCGATATCGAGGCTGCGGCCGACGTCGTGGTCTGGGCCGTGGACCCGGGCACCGACGTCGAACCGATCCCCAGCGGAAGGCCCCAGGACTGCAGCTTTGTCGGCAACGTCGTGCAGAGCATGCTGGCCTACGCGCGGGGTGAGCTCGGCGATGTCACGATCCCGCTCGACTCGGCAGATGAGCTGATCGTCATCGGCTCCGATGCCATGATGGCGGCGGTGAAACGCGCCCGGCACGAAGTCCTCGCGCCCTATCTGAAGGCAGACCACATCGCGATCGGATCTATCAATTCGCCGATGCAGTGCATGATGAAGGGCGTATGCGCGCAGTGCCTGTGCAAACACGTGGACCCGGACAGTGGCGAAGTCTCGTTCGTGTACTCCTGCTACAACCAGGATCAACCCCTCGATCAGGTGGACTTCACCAACCTCCGCGCCCGCCTGCGGCAGAACTCAATGCAGGAGAAACTTTCCAATCAGTGGCTGGACCATCTGCTTAACCGCGGCGCCGGCTGAGGAGCACCCACGCGCAGCGTGAGTTTGTGCACTGCACACGGCTATGCTCCGGCGGCGGTCGGGCGCATCAGGCGCCGGGCCTCAAATAGCCACAACCGGAGAGTTTCACCATGACTGCAAGCGCAACCTGCCTGCTCGGGCTTATCGCCTGGGCACTCTTACTTACCCTCGTGCTACTCACAGTACGCACCACGGCCATGCTGGGCGGGCATGCCGTGAACACCTTCACCCAGGACGGCAACGAGCTCTCGGCGCTGGGCCAGCGGGCAACCCGCGCCCACGGAAATGCTCTGGAATGGCTGGTTCTGCCCGTCGGGATACTGCTCTACGCGCTGGCCACCGGACAGTCCGCAGTGACTGACGGCTTGGCGATGATTTTCCTCGGCGCCCGCATCGCACAGTCGATCGTACACCTGGCCTCAACCAGCGTGCCGGCGGTACTGGCGCGGGCGACGTTCTTCAGCGTTCAGATCGTCGTCGCCATACTCTGGACGCTGAAGCTGCTGGGCGGCTGACATCGCGCTGCGAGAGCCGCTCGCCCTACCCGCGGGGCCGGGTCCGCAGCCCGGCCCCCGCCAACTGCACTGGAGATTTCCCGGATGAAATTTCACTGGTTCAATCTCATGCCCTGGCCCTACCTGCCGGACGACTTCACCGAAAAGCACCGCAGCGTCTGGGTCGACGTCGACTCGCGCCTGTTCGACCCGGTGAAGGCCAATCGCATCTACAACGAATACCTTGACCTGCTGGAGCTGGCCGAGGACGTCGGCTACGACGGTCTTGGGATCAATGAGCATCATCAGAACGCCTACGGGCTGATGCCCTCGCCGCAGCTCATGGCCGCGACCCTGTCCCGGCGCACACACCGTGCTGCGATCCTGCTGCTCGGCCAATCGCTGGCCCTGTACAACCCGCCGACCCGCGTGGCCGAGGAGATGGCCATGATCGACTGCATGTCCGGCGGCCGTCTGATCTCTGGTTTCCCGGTGGGAAGCTCGATGGACGACAACTATGCCTGCGGCGTCAACCCCGCAACCCTGCGCGAGCAATACCTTGAGGCCCACGACCTGGTCCGCCGCGCCTGGTCCGATCCGGACGTCTTCGCCTGGAACGGCAAGCACTACAAGCTGCGCTACGTGAACCTGTGGCCCAGACCCATCCAGGACCCACCGCCCATCTGGATCCCCGGTGGCGGCTCGGTCGAAACCTGGGACTTCTGCGCAGAGCACCGCTACAACTACAGCTATCTGTCTTTCCAGGGGTATGTGCGCGGGGCGCAGCTTATGGACGGTTTCTGGCAGCGCATGGAGACTCTCGGGCAGACCTTCAATCCCTACCAGGCGGCGTTTGCGCAGCAGATCTGCGTGGCAGAAACCGATGCGGAAGCCAAGCGTCTGTACGAACCGCACGCGCGCTACTTCTTCTCCCGCTGCCTGCACGTCCACCCCGGATTTGCGGACGCGCCCGGCTACCGCACAGAGGCGACCATCCGCGCCGGACTGGTCTCGCAGATGGCCGGCCAATCATCCGCACTCAACCAGGCCGCGGCGCTCAGCTGGGAGGAGATGATCGAGAAAGGTTTCATCGTTGCAGGGAGTCCTGAATCCGTCGCCGAGCAGGTGGAGCGGCTGGCCGGGACGCTCAGGGTTGGACACCTCGTCTGCCTGCTGCACTTCGGGGACATGCCCAGCGAACTCTGCCAGCAGTCAACCCGTCTGTTCGCCGAGAAAGTGATCCCTGAGGTGCGCGGCCTCTGGCAGGAGCACGAGGATCACTGGTACCCGCAGCCGATGCCGGCCACCGAGCGCGCCGTACCGCGGCCGGTCTCGATGCCCGCTGCTGCAGCGCCCGCAGAGCAGACCCTGCGCATTGCGGAGGGTAGCCAATGAGCGAACTGCAGCACTGGACGGGGCCGGGCAGCCGGGAATTCTGGTACTACCGAGCAGGTACCGGCAGGCCGCTGCTGTTTCTGCACCACATGCTCGGCCTCCAGGGATTCGAGCCGGCACTCGCCCGACTGGCTGAGACCTGCGAGGTGATCGCGCCCCATGCACCCGGCTGGGGACCGGCCAAGGATCAACTGACGGAGATGGATGACGGCCCGCTCGATATCACGCTGCACAATACCGACGTTCTGGACGTTCTTGAGCTTGAGCAGGTGGACGTGGTCGGTGTCAGCATCGGCGCCTGGATGGCCGCTGAGCTGGCCGCGATCAGGCCGGAGCGCGTCCGGCGTCTGGTGCTGGTGAACCCGCTGGGGCTGTGGATCGACGGCGTCGAGGCGGTCGATCCCTTCGCCCAGCATCCGGGGTTTCCATCCCGGGTGCTGTTTGCCGATCCCGACGGCCGCAAGCGCTACCTGTTCGAAGGACGCGACAAGCTCGATGCCCACGTCGAGGAGCTGCTCAACCTGCGCGCGAGCGCCCGTTTTCTGTGGCCACTGCCAGACACCGGCATTAAAAAACGCCTGCACCGGATCCAGGCGCCGACCCTGATCGTGACCAGCGAGCACGACGTCATCGTGCCCGCCGCATACGGCCCTGCCTGGCACAGCGAGCTGACTGACGGGCACTTGACGATCCTGCCGGACGCAGGGCACCTTGCAGAACTCGAGCAGCCGGACGCGTTCGCGCGCATGGTGGTCGATTTTCTGCAGAACGGCGCCACGGCGGCTGTCGCCTGAGCGCCATGCAGCGCAACATTACGGACAGCACCATCCGGGTGCGGGATCAGTCGGAAGAAAGGGGAAACCTATGAGTGAGACACATCACGGCAGCTGCTTCTGCGGCGCGGTAAAAATCGAGGTCAGCGGCACGCCTGCGGCCATGGGCTACTGCCATTGCGAGTCCTGTCGGCACTGGTCGGCCGGGCCGATTAACGCGTTTTCGCTGTGGGCACCGGACGGGGTCAAAATCACCGCCGGCGAAGACCTGATTGAGACCTATGCAAAAACGGACAACAGCCATCGTAAATGGTGCCGCAAGTGTGGCGGGCACCTGATGACGGATCATCCTGGCATGGGGCTCTATGACGTCTACGCGGCAATCCTGCCCAGCCTCAAGTTTGAGCCGATGATGCACGTGTTCTACGGCGAGAAAGTTGTCAGCGTGAAAGACGGTCTGCCCAAGCTGAAAGACGTTCCTGCGGAAATGGGGGGCTCCGGCGAAACCCTGCCGGAATAAAAAAACCCGCCGCGGTTTCCATACCGCAGCCTGCATCAACCTGACGGCGTAACGCCGTCAGGTGCACTGCCGACACCTCAAGCGCGAAGCGCGCGCCGCCATCCATTCCCTGAACTTAAGAGCAATCACGCGCTGGAGACGGCCGCTTCAGCCATCGATCGAATTGGTGCAGGTCTCAGAGGTACTTACGAAGTACTGGAGCTCGAACGCGCAGATGACGAGCCCCTGCCGCCCCAGACGCCTCCAACCACCGAGGCCAGCAACCAAGCGATTACCCGCGCGTAAATAACGCCCGAGGTCTTTTCAGCTCGCGCCGATGAGACCGCCATCCAGCGGCAGCACCGCTCCGGTGATATAGGCAGAGGCCCTCGCGGCCAGAAAAATGGCTACGCCGGCAGCGTCGTCTGCACCCCCCATGCGCTTGAGGGGGACGTTCTCGAGCAGCGTATCGGCACCCATCAGGTCAACCATAGGCGCCAGCATTTCGGTATGGAACGGCCCCGGGGCTATCACGTTCACCGTGATGTGGCGTGCGGCTAGATGAGCGGCCAGCATTCTAGAGACATGGTTCAGCCCGGCCTTCGATGCGGCATAGGAAAAGTTGTCGAAAATCGGGGTGTGCATACCGTCGGCCGAGCTGACGTTGATAACCCGCGCCGGATCATCGGTCTCGGCGGCTGCCGTCAGCAGCGGCAGCAGCTTCTGCAGAAGAAAAAACGGAGATTTGAGATTGAGGTCGAGCACCTTGTCCCAGCCTTTTTCAGGAAAGGCGTCGACGGATGCCCCCCACTGCGTCCCGGCGTTGTTGATCAGCACATGCAGCGCTGTCTCCCTCGCGGTGAGCTCCGCCGCCACGCGCTCGATTTCATCCATACGCGAGAGATCGGCGGGCAGGGCGATGCACTCGCCTCGTGCGGCCAGGGAAGCCGCCGCAGCCTCGCACTGCTCAGCCTTGCGCGCGCTGATGTAGACGCGGGCGCCGGCCTCGACATAGGCCGAGGCCATCATGAAGCCGATCCCCCTCGAGCCGCCGCTGATGAAGGCTACCTTTCCCGCGATGTCGAACAGTCCCCGACTCATGCCAGGCTCGCCAGAAAATCGAAGGTGCGGTCGAATGCGCCGGGGTCTGTCTCGGCAATCGCCGCATTGAAATCCGATGCCCCCGTTTCACGGATCCGTTCGATACCCGCCCGCAGAGTGGCCTCATCACCAACGATGGCGAGGTCCTCCGGCCCCGCCACACCCTCCCGATCGAGCATCGCGCGATAGCTCGGCAGGCGTCCATAAAGCGCCAGCCCGGCGGCTATCCGTGCGCGGGCTTCATCCGGCTCGTGGGTCAGCACTATTGGGAAGCCGGCCACAATGCGTGGTTCGGGTCGTCCCGCCTCCTGCGCGGCGTTCATCAGGGTCGGACGCACGTGGTCAGTCATGGTTTTCGGCCCAACCATCCAGGTAATGGTGCCGCTGGTGAAACGACCGGCCAGCCGCAGCATCTGCTCACCGAGCGCAGCCACCATCAGCGGCACGTCATCCGCACCAGCTGCTCCCACGGACAGGCCGGTCACGCGGTACTGCTCACCGCTGAAATTGACGGTCTCACCACGCAGCAGCGGCGCGAGGACCTCGAGGTATTCGTGCATATGACGCGCCGGTCGCGCGTAGGACATACCCAACGCGTCTTCGATCATGACTTTGTGCGCAAGACCTATCCCCAGCACAAAGCGATTCCGCGCAGCAGCAGCTGCGGTAACGGCCTGCTGCGCGATCGCCGTCGGATGTCTGGGATAGGTCGGGGTGACCGCAGTGCCCACCTCGATGGTGCTGGTTTCACGTCCCGCGATCCCCATGGTCATGATGGCGTCGAGCGCGAAAACATTGGCCATCCACACGGTGTCAAAGCCCGCTGATTCGGCGCGCTGCACCAGGCCTACGACTTCATCTATCGTGATCGTACGTCCGATCTGGTTGACATCATCACTGCTCGACCGGGTCCCGGTCATGATCCCCATTCTCATCGTGCTGCTCCTCTGGCGTCGCTGGCGGGCAAGTAAACCACAGAGACCAGCTGCCTCACAGCGTACCGGTGAGGCGTACGGGAGAACGCTGATCTGGGTTATCGTGCGGCCCTCGCGGCAAGCACGCCATCAGCCAACAGGAGAACCATCATGGGCGAAGTGGGCACCACCCGAATCTTTGAAAACGACCGCATCATCATGTGGGAATTCGTCCTTGAGCCGGGCGCCGAAACCCCCATGCATCGCCATGAACACGATTACGTGTTCTACGTTCTTGACGGCGCACCACTGCAGGTGTTCGACGAGCATGGCGCTGACCTCGGCACTCTGGACGCCACTGCCGGATCTTCCTTTGCGCTCAGGATCGAGGGCGATGACCTGGTCTCGACCGACGATCGCGGTCTGCGGGTACCGGCGCTGCATAAAGCACGCAATACCGGCACCACCCGCTATCGCGAGATCCTGGTCGAGTCCAAATAAGGCATCGCGAATGAGCGTATTCGTCCTGATTCACGGCGGCTGGCATACGGGCGAGCACCTGCAGCCCGTTGCCAGACACCTGCAGCACGCGGGCCACGAAGCGCACACGCCCACGCTGCTCGGCCATCGCCCCGGCGACCGCAAGGATGTGAGCCTCGGCGAGGTGATCGACGACTTCGTCGAACACATTGAGCGCGCCTCGCTCCGCGACTTCATTCTGGTCGGCCACAGCTACGCGGGCATGATCATGAGCGGCGGCGCCGGCAGGCTCGGGGCCCGTATCCGTCGCCTGGTCTACTGGAATGCTTTCGTTCCTCTGGATGGCGAATGTCTGAACGACATGGTCCCTCCGCATTATCGGGAGACATTTGATGCACTGACCGCAGCGGATGGCGGTGTCATGCTGCCGTTTCCGATCTGGCGGGAAGCGTTTATCAACGATGCCGATCTGGACCTCGCCAGGCGGACCTATGACAGCCTGAATCCACACCCGGCGAGAACGTTTAACGATCCCATCTCCCTCGAGACACCGCTGGCCGAGCTCACCGTCGGCAAGTCCTATATCAACGGCACGGAGGACACCGCTCTGCCCGGCAGTCTTGGGTGGCACCCGCGCCTGTCAGAAAGACTGGGACTGTTCCGCCTGGTCCAGATCGCGGGCAGCCACGAGGTCTGCTTTACCGATCCGGCGCGCCTCGCACGGGCGATTGAGGATGCTGGTCGTGACTGAATATGCTGAAGCCCGTGCCCGCCTCCCTGTAACTGCATCAGGGCAAGCAGTACCGGATCCGCTCCGGTAGATCGGCGCCAGCCCCCCATCCAGATCCGGCATGCTCAGGCGATCTTTTTTAGAACAACTCGCCGGGGCGAGCTCAGCCTGCGCTCTGCAGGCCCTGCTGCCCGCCTGGGCACGCGCGGCCACAGATCACCGCGCCACCAGCCCGCTCGCTCTCACTGGCGATACTGTCGATCTCGTTGTCGAGCAACGCCGCGCAGCGATCGCGGGTCGCGTCGCCAGGCATATCACCATCAACAATCAGTTCCCTGCCCCGTTGCTGCGTTGGCGCGAGGGAGACACGCTGCGGCTGCGGGTGCGCAACGCGCTCGAAGATTCCACTTCGATCCACTGGCACGGGATCCTGCTGCCCGCCGACATGGACGGCGTCCCCGGGGTAAGTTTCGCAGGCATCGGGCCGGGGAAGACGTTCGAATATCAATTCACACTGGGTCAATCGGGCACCTACTGGTATCACAGCCATTCAGGACTGCAGGAGCAGATCGGGCACTACGGCCCCATCGTCATCGACCCCTCAGAGCCGGAGCCCTACCGGGTTGAGCGTGATTACGTGGTCATGCTCTCGGACTGGAGCTTTGAGTCGCCGGCGCGGATCTTCGCGCGCCTTAAGAAAATGGGCGACAGCTATAACTTCCAGCGCCGCACACTGATCGATCTTCTGCACGATATCCGGGCCCATGGCATCAGTGCTGCTTTGTCCGATCGCGCACGGTGGGGCGCCATGCGCATGGATCCGACCGATCTGGCAGACGTCACCGGCGCGACGTATACCTACCTGGTCAATGGCCACAGCCCGGAAGAGAACTGGACTGCACTGTTTCATCCCGGCGAAACGGTGCGCCTGCGTTTCATCAACGCCGCGGCCATGAGCATCTTCAACATCCGCATTCCCGATCTGCCCATGACCGTAATCCAGGCCGACGGCGTCCCGGTACAGCCCGTGGAGACTGACGAGTTTCAGCTCGGCACGGCGGAAACTTACGATGTGCTGGTGCGCCCTGCTGAGACGCGCGCGTACACCATCATGGCCGAGACGAATGACTTCTTTGCCTATGCCCGGGCGACCCTGTCGCCGCAGCCCGGCATGCAGGCCGAGATACCTGCGCTGCGCCAACGCCCGCTGCTGACCATGCGTGATATGGGGATGGCGCATGCTCACGGAACGTCTCAGCCGACGCCCTCATCCGGCACAGGCACATCACATTCGGAGCACGCTGAGCACCACGAGCACGCCGCCCACGATCAGGTCGAGGGCGCCCCTGGGACGCTGCAGCAGAAGGATGAAACGTCTGCCGAAAGTCAGGACCAGCAGCACCCGCATCGCCATGAGGTCGGCGTCGTCAACCTGGCGCAGGCACCGGCGAGCCGGCTCCACGAGCGACCGCTCGGTCTGGAGCACGAGCCACACCGGGTCCTGGTCTATGCGGATCTCCGGTCCCTCGTTGACTCCGCGCCCGCCCGTCCCGTGGATGAGGAACTGGAGCTGCATCTGACAGGCAACATGGCGCGCTACATGTGGTCATTCGACGGTCTCAAGTTCTCCGAGGTCGAGGCACCGATCCCGCTGCGCAAGGGCTCAAGGACCCGTCTGCACTTCGTCAACGACACGATGATGCCCCATCCGGTCCATCTTCACGGCATGTACTTCGAACTGGTCAACGGAGCCGGAGCGGCCCAGCCGCGCAAACATACGCTGGTCATCAAACCTGGCGAGAAAGTCGCAGTTGATATCAACGTCGAGGCACCCGGACGCTGGGCCTTCCACTGTCATCTGCTCTACCACATGCATGCCGGCATGATGCGGGTCTTCGAGGTCACCTGAGTCCGCGATGACCAGCGTGTCACGATGTGCGGGTCCAGCACTTGCCCTCCTGGCGTGCGCGCTGAGCGCGACCTGCGCCAGCGCGGACGATGACGCAGCCCTGCAAAAGACGGTTGAGGTCCTGCACGCCAGTCACGGTCAGACGCTGAACACCCTGCTGCTCGGCGAACGTCTGGAATACGCCCCCGAAGGCGACATGCTCGGATGGGAGGTTCAGGGCTGGCTCGGCTACGACGAAGACAAGCTGTGGCTGAAGTCTGAAGGTGCTTACCAGACCGATATCAATAACCTGTCGGACAGTGAGCTGCAGGTGCTCTACAGCCGAGCCGTTGCGCCGTTCTGGGACCTGCAGGCGGGAGCGCGTTTCGACATCGGCGACAGCACCGATCGGGGTTATGCCGTTATCGGACTCATGGGACTTGCCCCCTACTGGTTTGAGCTCGACACCGCGCTCTTTTTGAACGATCGCGGGGATCTGAGCGCGCGTATGGAGGCGGAATACGAGCTGTTGCTGACCCAGCGGCTGATCCTCCAGCCGCGCTTCGAATTCAATCTTGGCCTCGATGACGACCGCGCCGCAGGACTCGGCGGTGGGCTGCGGTCGCTGAACGCGGGACTCCGCCTGCGCTATGAGATCCGCCGTGAGATCGCGCCCTATCTGGGTGTGGAATGGGAACACGCGCACGGCGACACGGCTGAGCTGCGCCGCGCCGACGGCGAAGCGGATTCCACCACCCGCGTGGTGCTGGGGGTCCGGCTCTGGTTCTGAAGGTCCTGCGCAGGATGCCGACTGCAGGCGCTGCTCCCGCGCCGGGTTCGCTATGATTCTTCTCCCTTTTGCAGGAACCGATTTGCATGAGCGAAACCGCACCACCTGACCCCGACGCCCTGGCACTCGCCGCCGGCGAGAGCATGCATGCCCGCGACAGCGCTGCCCGGCGTCTCGGCATCTCGCTTGACGAGATTCGCCCCGGCTTCGCACGCATGTCGATGCGGGTCGAGGCGTGGATGCTGCAAGGTCATGCCGTGTGCCACGGCGGGCTGCTGTTCGCGCTGGCAGACACCACCATGGCGTACGCCAGTAACGCCTATAACGAGAGCCACCTCGCGCTGAACGCCAATATTGATTTTCTGCGCCCCGCACAGCTTGGCGAACTGCTGACCGCAGAAGCTCGGGAAGGAAATCGCACTCGGCGTACGGGAATGTATGACGTGCTGGTGCGCAACGAGAAAGGAGAGACCTTGTGTCACTTTCGCGGGCGCACCTACGGCGTCGGCGGACCCGTCATCCGTGATTGACGCGCTCGGTTTTACCCCCGGATCAGCGCCTGCCACGGTCAGTGGCGCGGTGCTCATCGGTATCGGCGTCGCGCTGCAGTTTGTGCCTCTTTACCGAGCACGCATCGATGCGCTCAGGCAGCGCTACCCTGCTGTGGTCCTGCTGCAGTCGCGCCTCGTCCAGCTCGGCCTGGGTTTCGGCCTGCTGACCGTGGGCATCGAGCTTATCTGAGATCCTGCACCTCGGCGCTCACCCGGGCAGCGGTGATACGCACCGTCCGCATGGCGAGATACACCTCGTGCTGGAAAAACCCGAGCCCGACCACGAGCGCCAGGGCCGAACCCAGAAACAGCGTCCCGATGAGCCAGCGCAGGCTCGCGCTCAGCAGCGCATCAAGAAACAGCACGCACACAATTGCGCAGACCAGCAGCGCTGAAAAAGTACACATCGAAATTGCGGCATGCGCGGCGCGCAGCCGCCGGCTCAGGTTATGCAGCTCATGCCGAACATCGTTGCCTGAGAGCTGTGCGCCTGAGAGTGGGTTCTCTGTCAGGTAACGGCCGCGGTCGATAATCCGCCCCAGACGTCCGGTCATGACATTCATCAGCGCGCCAATACCGGTCAGCAGAAACACGGGCGCCAGAGCGAGCTGAATTGCATGCCCCACATCGCCTGGTGTGAACCCACCCGAAAAGATATCCATCGCGTCAGCCCCTGAATATCGGCACGAACCGCCTGTCAGCCTGCATCATTGCTGCCGCGCCGCGGCGGTCAGCAGAGTATCGAGTTTGGCGGCAAAGGCCTGGCGATCAGCAGCCCGCATGGGCGCCGCACCACCACTCTGGATCCCGCTGCCGCGCAGGGTATCCATGAAATCGCGCATGGTGCGCAGCTGGCGGATAGTGTCCGGCGAGAATAGTTCGCCGCGCGGACTGAGCGCCTGAGCACCGCGTTCGATCGCCTCTGCCGCGAGCGGAATATCCGCAGTAATAACCAGATCACCTGGCGCAGCTTCGGCGAGGATACGATCGTCTGCGGCATCAAACCCGCGGGCGACTTTGCGGAAATGGATGTACGGGGAGGGAGGGACCTGCAGTAGCGAGTTAGCGACCAGCGTCATGACCGTCTCGGTCCGCACCGCCGCCCGGAACAGGATCTCCCGGATCACCACCGGGCACGCGTCTGCATCTACCCAGATTTTCATCGTTCAGCCGTTTCCCAGTGATGTTCAGCAAGCCGTGCAGAGCCCCGTCGGCGGCGGCGCGCGGGACCGTCTCTATAATACGCGGCGCATGAACGCTCCCTTCATCTCCCCCCGCGTCTCCGGTCGCCTGTTGCTCTTTTGCCTGCTGCTGCAGGCTGCCCTGTGCGGTGCCGCGAGCAGCACCGAGCTGCGCGTGCTTTCCTCCTGGACACCCGACTACATCGGGATCCCCCAGATCGTCGAACGCTTCGCGCGAAAAGTGGAGCCCCGCGCCGAGAGTGGGCTGCAGTTCATATTTTTCGGACCCGAGGCGGTACCCGCGTTCGACCAACTCGCAGCGGTGCAGATCGGCATCTTCGACGTGCTGTTCACCCTGGGGCTGTTTCACCTCGACATTACCGGTGTCGGTCATGCGCTCAGCGCGCTGGAGGCCGAACCTGGTGCCTTGCGCGACAGCGGCCTGTGGCAGAGCGTCGACCAGCACTACGACAGTCTGGGACTCAAGCTGCTGGCGATCCCGACCTGGCATCCCGGACATCAGCTACTGCTGCGCGAGCCTGTGGGCGCGGACTGCACTATCCGGGGCCGGCGGATCCGCGGCGGCGCGCTTTACCAGAGGCTGCTTGAAGACTTCGGCGCCCTCGGCGACACCCTGCCAAGGAGCGAAATTAAACGTGCGCTGGCGCTCAGGGAACTCGACGGCGTGGCGCGGCCAGTGGCCGGTTCGAGCACGACCGACTGGGCGCCACTCAACCGTTATTTCCTGCGGCCGGGGCTGGGCAGTGCCCCGCATCTGCTGCTGATGAACCTCACGACCTGGCAGTCGCTGCCGCAAAACCAGCAGCTGCTGCTGCTTGAGGAGGGTGGAGCGCTCGAAATACGCACGTGGAAACGCTCATCGCGCTTCACCGGCCTCGAAGAGGCCGGTCTCAATCAGCAGGGGCTCCAGGCGACACTGCTCTGCGATGCTAGCCTGGCCGCACTGCCGCGGCTGTGGGCCGACAATACCTGGGCCGTCGCGGGGGAAAAGGACCGCGCTGCGGTACAGGCCCTGCGCGAGCAGGCGCGCGCCGCCGGTCTCACACACTGAACAGACGGCGTCAGTGCAATCTCAGTTCTACACCCGGACCGACAGCGATCGTCTGAAGACTCGTCCTCGATCGCCGGTCAAGCATGATGGCCCGCCAGCCTCCGGCATGGCTGAAAGCTGGACTTACCGCACACTGCACCTGTTCGCTGTGAAAGCGGCGAGAGATCAGCCGCCGGCACTGCGTACCCTCCACCTGTCACGTGGCCTGAACAACCCGACCTTTCCCCGGTCCGGTCACTATCCCGTCACCTGAGACATTTCACAGGACTGCATCGTGCCACCAGCATCAAAACAACCTGCCCTGACCGACATCAACGACTGCGCCGCGAGCCAGCGCGCCTTTTCGCCGGCCGCTCTGTGGGCTCTGTTTGACGGGGATCGCGAGCGGCTCAACCTCGCCCACGAATGCATCGACCGCCATCGCGGCAAGGGGGTCGCAGTCAGCGTTAAATGTGCTGACGGCAACCTGGAACACTACAGCTTCGACCAGTTGGCCGACGATTCAGGACGTTTCGCCAACTGGCTGGCGACGCGCGGGGTGGCGCCAGGAGAACGCGTTGCCTTGATCCTCGAGCCCGGACGTGCGTTCTACGCCTGCCTGTTCGGCGCGATCAAATACGGCGCCATTGCCGTACCCATGTTCACTCTGTTCGGGCCCGACGGTCTCGCACTGCGCATCGATGACTGCACACCGCGGCTGGCTATCACTGACGGCCTCGGAGAGGTGCTGCGGGAACGCTTTCCAGCGCTCGAAGTGCACGAGGTCAGCGCTGACTGGTGGGACAGCATCAATGCTCAGAATGCTGCTTACGCATGGTCTACCGGTGCCAATGACCTGGCGGTATTCCAATACACATCCGGCACCACGCGGGCGCTGCCGGAAGCGGTGCGCCATAGCCAGCGTTCGGTCGTTACCCTCATGGTCGCTGCTCTGTACGGTTGCGGACTGCGGCCCGGCGACCGCTATTTCTGCCCCTCTTCGCCCGCATGGGGGCACGGTCTGTGGCACGGCACCATTGCGCCGCTGGCGCTCGGGATCCACACCGCGACCTACGCCGGCCGCTTTGACCCGGAGCGTATCTTCGAAGCGCTGCAGGCATTGCAAATCACCAACTTCGCTGCAGCCGCCACGGTCTATCGGATGCTGCGCCTGAGCGGTCTGGCAGAGCGCTACCCGCTGTCGCTCGCCAAGTGCTCCTTTACCGGCGAGCCTCTCGATCCGGATACCTTCGACTGGATCGCCACGACCTTCGGCACTGCACCGGGCAGCATGTACGGCACCACCGAAGTCGGCGTGATTGTTGTCGACTATCCGGGCATGTCCGGCCACAGCATCCGCCGGGGTGCACTCGGAAAACCGGCGCCCGGCAACGAGGTCGCCATCATTGACGCTGGAGACCGCCCGGTCGCGCCGGGCGTTATCGGGGAAATAGCCGTGCGGCGGAAAGAACAGTGGTTCCGGGTAAAGGACCTGGGCCGCTATGACGATGATGGCTATCTCTATCACGCCGGCCGTGCGGATGACGTCATCATCTCCGCGGGCTGGACCATGAGCGCGGTTGAGATAGAAAACACGCTGCTGTCCCATCCCGATATTGCAGAGGCCGCGGCGATCGGCGTGCCCGATAAAGTGCGCGGACAGGTCGTCAAAGCGTTCGTCGTTCCCCGCCCGGGCCATACCGTTGAACCGACGGCGGTACAGACCTTCATGAAACAGCGGTTATCCCAGCACGAATATCCCCGCCACCTTGATGTGGTCGACGCGCTGCCGAAAACCCCGGCGGGTAAAATCAACCGTAAAGCGCTGCGCGATCAGATAGCGCAGCAGCCCCCCACCGATAAGGACCCCTCGCATGTCTGAATCTCTGAAGCGCGAATTCGTCGGCATTACCGACGAAGCCCTGGATAAACTACGTCAGCGAATCGGTGTGGTGATCGAAGACACCATCGAGCCCTGGTGCTACGAAGCCACGCGCGACAATATCCGCCACTACGCTCACGGAATCGGCGACGACAACCCGCTGTGGTGCGATCCCGACTATGCCCGCGGCACACGTTACGGCACGCTGGTCGCCCCCCCTTCTTTCCTCTTTGCCTGCGACCGCGTTGTCAGCGGTTATGTCGGCGGCCTGCCGGGCGTACACGCCATGTTCGCCGGCTGCGACATCGAGTGGATGCGCCCCATCGTGCGCAATACCGAACTCAGAACGCGCGCATGGCTCAAGGATCTGATCGAGTTCGACACCCGCTTCGCGGGGCGCTCGGTGCAGCAGATCTATCACGTCGATTTTTTTGATCAGGACAACCAGCAGCTGGCTGCAGCGGACACATGGTGTTTCCGTACCGACCGTGATGCGGCACGCGAAACGGGTTCCAAGTACAGCGATCTAAAGGGGGGCTTCCAGCGGGTTTATGACGACGAGACCCTGCGCGAGCACGCCGCGCTGTACGCGGCCGAAACGGTGCGCGGCGCCGAACCGAGGCGTTTCGCGGATATCCAGGTCGGCGAGAAGCTGCCCCGCATGGCGAAGGGTCCGATGACCGTGACCGGCTTCATCTGCTATGCCCAGGGCTGGGGCGGGCTCTATATCCGTGCCAACAAACTCGCCTGGAAGCTGCAGATGCGGCACCCCGCGGCGGGAATCAAGAACCGCTTCGGGATCCCGGACTGCCCGGAGCGGGTGCACTGGGAAGAGGAGTTCGCGCGCAAAGTGGGCGCGCCCGGCGCGTACGACTACGGCCCCGAGCGCTGCTCCTGGATGAGCCACGCCATCACCAACTGGATCGGTGACGATGCCATGCTTACCCGCCTCTACTGCGAGGTGCGCAGGCACAACCTCGAGGGGGAACTCCTGACCATCGATGGCGCCGTCACCGGCAAACGGGAAGAGGACGGGCGTCGCCTGGTTGATTTCGAACTCGAAGCCCGGAACCAGGACAACGAGCTCTCCGCGCGGGCGCAGGCCACGGCAGAGCTCTACTGCCCCTGACGTGCGCCGCTCGCGGACAGCCGGTGCGGCGCGCCGTTCGCGCGCATGAGGCCCGGACTAAAGCCGCGAGAGGAAGGTCTCGATCATGGCGTTGACCTGCGCCGGCTGTTCAAAGTGAGGAAAGTGGCTTGCGCCGTAAACCTGCGCAAAACCGACCTTCTTCAGATGCCGGGCAATGTAGGACTGATCGGTCCCACCCGCGCCGAAGCCGCCGGTCACCCACAGCATCGGCTGGGCTATCCCCGCAGCAATCGCCTCGGTGTCCGCCACCATCCAGTGGAGTTCGGCAAGCTTGACCGCCTGCGGCGTCATTGCCGCCTCGGCCACAATCTTACGGGTCAGCTGACGGTCGCTGCGGGGATGGAAATAGCTAGTGTACCAGCGTTTGAACTCGGACTTGGCCTTGGGGCCCCTCTAACGCTCTAAACATGGGCGCGAGCAGTGCCCCGAATGCACTTTTCGGATCATCGAGTCGCGGAAGCGGGTAAAGAAAACTGTCGACGATGATCTCCCCGCGAACCGGTCCCCGCTGCGGCGGCGCTCAGCGCGGTGGACGTCGGTTGCCTTCGGACTGCGGCGTATTGGGATCCCGGTGGATGAGCAGATTCTTGATGATGGAGAGGTCCCCAATGCAGGCGATGATCCGCACCGCCCCGCCGCAGGCCAGGCAGATTTCAATTTCTTTCCCGAAAACTCGCTTCTATCGCTGGGGATGAGTGCGCCAGTCACCGGCTGCGCCACTTTCACCTCATTAAAGGACTAGAGCAGCGGGGGAGCCTTGGTCTGCAGTGCTGCAGCGGCTGCCACCGTGCGTCGGTAGCGGTCAGCGTGGCGGCTAGCAATGGGGACGACAAACACCGGCCCGACCCACCGACGGATAGGCCGCCGCTCGGTGTCGCAGCCTTCGACTCCCGCCTTAAACAAGACATCCACGCCACCCGCGAGCTGGATAACGGCATCCATCTATAAACATTCCGCTACTAGAATTAGTCCCGGACCTTCGAGGGCCTGATGGCGCAGGGCTTACTTGAGGATGAACGGTTCAAGCACGCGGTCCGTTTCGCGTGAGGCTTACTACGTTGTCGACTTTCAGGCCGTACGGCTGGAGATGATTGTAGGTACTGAAAGTACCTTGAGGCTGGGAGAAATGCTTTGAAGGCGCGAACGCGATAGCCCTGAGGCTGTGCGTGGCAGAGTAGACTTTCAAAATGTCAGGCGATTCTCACCCCCAAGGACGTTTTACGTGAGCCTATTCGAGTTCATCCTGGTCATGATCTCGCTGGTACTCGCCATCGGTGTCACGCACTTACTTCAAGCGGTTGCCTCGATGGTTCTGCTACGCAGGTTGCTTCAGGTCGATTGGGTCGTTGTGACTTGGGTAGTAACCTTGTTCATCCTCTCTGCGGCCTACTGGTGGTCTCTCTGGGATTTCCGGCAGGTAGAGTGGACGTTCCCCGCTTTCTTCTACCTCTTGTTAGCGCCGACGCTTCTCTACGTCGGGGTAAGCCTCTTGGTCGCAGCCAGTAATGCTGCGCACGAAGGGCACGTCGGGGAGGAGTTCGATAAGGTTCGCATTCCGTTCCTGACGGTCATGAGCCTCTTCCATATCCTAGCGTCAGTCGACGGTTTTCTTCTGGGGGCGGAGGCAGCGTGGAGTTCGCTGCGGGTTGTCCAGTTGCTTGCCCTCGCGGGATATGGGGGGGGATTGCTGTGGGCTGACCGTGGGGTTCAAAAGGTGGCGGCTGGAGCCGTACTCGGTATTTACCTGACAATGCTTTTTGGCCTGCGCTACTTGCCCGGCGCTTTTGGCTAGCGTAGGAATCCGACCAGGAATTACGCCGTTCGCAAAGCGACAAGGCCCGACTTACCTGAACGCTGAGGTCGGATCGGCGTCACCCTTTTCTTGGTAGCACTTGAATCCAGAGCACGACGGTTACTGGAGCCGCGATCATTGCCGGTTGCTTTGCGTGTTGAGACGACGTAAATGAACCACGCAGTAGCGTGCCACCGTGTGTGCAAAAGCGCTTGAGCGAAGCGGGTACACAGCAAGACCTTCACGCCTGGTTGCAGCGCTGACAACAACGCTATACGAAGCTGACCGACTGAGTTGAGGGGGCTATCGAAGCAACGCTGGAGTTCTATCGTCTGCCACGCCAGCACGGCAAGCATCTGAAAAGCACGAACATGCTTGAGCGGCTGAACGAAGAGATCAAACGGCGCGCGCGTTTGGTGCGGATCTTCCCGAATGACGCCAGTTGATTACGCCTCGTTCGAGCGCTCTGTGCAGAGACCCATGAGGCGTGGCTGGAAGACCATCGCTGCCGCAACATGGATTATCTGAAAGAGCAAAAAAAAGGACTTCGTGCGGCGTGCCGCATAAGCTCAAACATCACATCAGCCATGAAACCCTTTTTGCACGACTCGACGCACACAACCTGCCATACTGCAACGCACTTCGAGCTGTCTGCTCGTGAATACAACCTCAATAGAGGCCGCCCCCGCCGAGCCTGTCGCGTAACCATAAGGACTTAAATATCCATGTCTGATGTCCAACGAAGAAGGGTCATTAAAGCCGGTGTTGCTATGACGGTTGCGGCCGTAGCGGGTTCGTCATTGAATGCGCGCGCCGATGAGGCCGGCGCTGTGGCGCCTGAGGCTCTTGACGCTGAGCTGTCCGGAGCAGAGTCGGCTGCGCGCATTTTCAACGCTCACATGGAGGCGGAGCTCGCGGGTGATCTTGAAAAAACGATGGCGACGATGTCAAAAAATCCCCACATCGTTAACGTCCCAACGATGATAGGCGGGCAGGGGGCGGGGGGGGTGAGAACGTTTTACAAGAACCGCCTGATTGGGCAATTTTTCCCTCCGGATGCGAAGTTTGAAACTATTTCTCGCACAGCAACCGCAGAGAGATTGATTGATGAGTTGATCATTTCATTCACTCACACGATACCGATGGACCACATCCTGCCTGGTGTGAAGCCGACCGGAAAATTTGTCGAGGCGGTATTTGTCGTGATTGTTGGTATCGACGATGGAAAAGTTTCCTATGAGCATATCCATTGGGATCAAGCCAATGTTCTGGTTCAACTTGGACTGATCGACCCTTCTGGCCTCCCGGTCACCGGAGCCGGTGCTGCGGCGAAACTCCGCGACCCATCAGTGCCGGATCCATTTTTCGAAGAGGCGTGAACCGTCTTTCGGCATCTCAAATGTCGTGACAATCGCAGGCGGATTAGCGCGGAGGAAATATCGAACCTCAGTGAGTTCGTCTATCTAAAAAGCGGGCCAAAGCCAGTACGAACTGCACCAGCAATAGCAGACAGCACCAGCATTATTCATGGCTTTTGCGGATCTCGTTTGTTCGGCTACCTGCCGCGACTTTCCGATCCTTGAGAGACTCAATCAAACTGACACGCACTGCTCAACTTTGCCTGCCGACCTGCCCGGGGCAAGTACGCTCTTTCAATTGGAACGACCTCAATAGGCTAAAGAACCGCCGATCGTCTGTCTTGCCTTAAACGATGTTCGAAAGGTGCGTCGGGCCGCAGGCATAACAGGCAAACAACTTGCACAGGCATCACTCAGCCCTGATAGTGGCGACGCCGTCCGTTGGTTCGCCCCGGCGGACTCTCTATTGAGAGGTCGGATGAAGCGAACTGCTAAGGAGGGAAGAAGATGCGACTTTCTAAAGCGGCAGCTGCCGTCAGCCTTACCCTGTTGCTTGTTGCTTGCGCCGACCAGCCAAGCGAATCTCAGGTCAACGAGAAATCCAAATCCATGGTGCCGACACCCCCCTGGCCCGGGGACGACGAGCGCGGGATGGCAAACGCGCTCGGCGCCGGCACCTGGCTACGCTGCGCCTATTATCTGGAGGAGGAGGGCGCGCGCAGCTACGAACTGAGCCACGAACGTTCGAATACCATGCCGCTCGCACCCTTCGGCGTACCGCTGAAATACAGCTACCGCCCTACCACAGGCATTGCCGGTACCCTGCACGCCTTCAACGGCGAGGAAGTCGAGAGCGGAGAAATCGGCGCACAAGGCACGCAGTTCGACGCGATCGGTCATTTCGGCGTACTGCCCGCTCCCTGGGATGGAAAGAGCCCGTTCCCCGCCGATGGTGCCGTCTATTACGGTGGGCTGACGCAGGCGCAGGTGAAGCCAACCGGCGACTCGCCGCTGCTGAAGCTCGGGGTTGAGAAGGTCCCACCCATCGTGACGAGCGCAGTGCTGCTCGACGCGAAGCGTTTTCTGGGGAACGGCACTGCCATGCGGCCGGGCCAGCTCGTTACCGCAGCCGATATCGAGAGCATGCTCACTGCTGAGGGGCTCTCCGGCCGCGGCCTGCTGCGCGGCGACGTACTCTATATCCACACGGGCTGGGGTGATCACTGGCACGACCCGGACGCGGAAAAGGTGTACTACACCAAGGGACCGGGACTGGCCTACGACGCTGCAAAGTACATCGAGCAGAAAGGTGTGGTCCTAGTCGCGCTTGACAACCCGTTCACCGATCCGGTTCCGGAAGGCATGCTTCAGGGCAAGGCAGCGCCGGCGGAGGGCACACCGGCAGGACTACCGTTCGCCATTCACCACTACAACCTGGCGAACTCAGGCATCCACCAGATCCAGAATGCGAAGCTGGGCGAATTAGCGCGCGATCAGGTGTGGACGTCATGCACCATGATTCTGCCATTGCTCGATAAGGGCGCATCGGGTTCGCCCGTTCGACCGGTGGCGATCGGGGTACCGCGAGGCTGATGCCTACCGTCCGTTACCGGAGCGCCGCAGCGCGGGGTGCCCATTTCTACCAAGCCGCGGCTATTACACACGGTGTCACCGACCCATCTGGTTCTGAGGGCTGCAGCAAAGAGACAGTGAACGCTCTCTACCCCGGTAAAACCTACTCGGCGTGCAGCGCATCCAGAAACTCAGCGCCGTAGCGCTGCAGCTTGGCCTGACCTACGCCGCCGATCGCGAGCAGGTCGACAAGCGTACCCGGCATGCGCTCGACCATCTCGCGCAGGGTGCGGTCATGGAAAATCATGTAGGGCGCCACCCCCTGGTCTTCAGCCAGGCGGAGGCGACAACGACGTAAGCGCTCGTAAGCCGCCTCCTGCCCTGCGCTGAGCGCACCACCCGCGGGCTTCCGCGGACGGCGCCCGACAGGCGCCTGCAGGAGATCTTCGCGCACCTGGAACCCCGTCTCGCCGCGCAGAATCGGTCGCGCCAGCGGGCTCAGCTTGAGCGCTCCAAAGCCCTCGACATCGGCAACCACCGCACCCTGGACCATGAGCTGGCGCAGCAAAGAACGCCAGTAGGTGACCGCCCGGCCAGCGCCAAGCGCGTAGGTAGAAACCTCCGCATGGCCGTGCTGCCGTACTTTTTCCGTGTCCGCACCGCGCAGGACATCAATCACGTGGCCCGCGCCAAAACGCTGGCCGGTGCGGTAGATGCACGACAGTAGCTTGCGCGCATCTTCACCGGCCTCAGTCAGGACCGGTGCCTGCAGGCAGTTATCGCAGTTCCCGCAGACGTTCACCGCCTGCTCTCCGAAATACTCCAGCAGCGGCCGGCGCCGACAACCCGAGGTTTCGCACCAACCGAGCAGCGCATCGAGCTTGTGCCGTTCGATGCGCTTGTGCTGCGGCTCGGCTTCGGATTGCTCGAGCATCTGACGCAAACGCACGACGTCTTCCAGACCGTAGATCATCCATGCTTCCGCAGAATCGCCGTCGCGGCCGGCGCGGCCGGTCTCCTGGTAGTAGGCCTCGATACTTTTCGGCAGGTCGAGATGCACCACGAAGCGCACGTCCGGCTTGTCGATCCCCATACCGAAAGCAACCGTCGCCACCATGATCACGCCGTCCTCGCGCACAAAGCGGGTCTGGTGCCGTGCACGCGTGTCGCCATCCAACCCCGCGTGATACGCCAGCGCGTCGTATCCCTGGTCGCGTAACCACGCTGCAGTGGCATCCACTTTGCGCCGCGACATGCAGTAAACAATCCCGGCGCAGCCACGTCGCTCTGCCAGAAAGTCATGCAGCTGCTCGCGCTCTCCCGCCCGCGGTCGCACGGCGTAACGGATGTTGGGCCGATCAAAACCACCAACGAACCACTCAGGCTCATCCAGCGCCAGCCGGGCGGTTATATCCTCTCGCGTGCGCGGATCGGCCGTGGCGGTAAGCGCCATGCGCGGCACACCCGGAAAGCACTCACCCAGCACATCAAGCGCAAGATAGTCCTGCCGGAAATCGTGGCCCCACTGCGACACGCAATGCGCCTCATCGATAGCGATCAGGCACAGGTCAGCGTTCAAAAGCCGAGCCTGTGTCGCGCCGCTGACGATGCGTTCCGGCGCTACATAGAGCACGCGCAGACTGCCGCTGTCGAGTTGGTCAAGGACTGCGGCCTGCTGCCGCTGCGACTGCGTCGAATTCAGACATCCCGCCGCAATCCCGAGCTGCCCCAGCGCCTGCACCTGATCCTGCATCAGCGCGATAAGCGGAGAGATCACCAGCGTGCATTGACCGCGCACCAGCGCCGGGAGCTGATAACAGACCGATTTACCGCCACCTGTCGGCATCAACACGACCGCGTCCCTGCCACGCAGTGCACACGCAATCGCGTCCGCCTGCTGGCCGCGGAAATCGGCGAACCCGAAAACGCGCTTCAGGGCCGCACGCGCCGCGTCTAACCCGCCGGCGTCCCCCGACCGGGCACTGTCCGCACGCGAGGCGGTCAAGCTGAACCTGGCGTGGTCGCTGATGCCATCGGCCGCACCGCGTCGATGGTTTTGACCACATCAAGATACAGATGCTGCACGCGGCGGATCTCAAACCCGGCGCGCGCGACGTTATCGGTTGTCGGCCGGTTCATATCCGGTCCGATCGCCCGCGTCAGACCGGTCATGAAATTGAGCATCAGATTGAACGGGAAGAAACGACTGCCCGTATGCTCGAACATGCGCAGTGCCCCACCCGGTTTAAGCACCCGATAAAGCTGTTTCAAACCCTCCACAGGTCGTGGCACAGAGCAGAAAGTGCACGAGGTGTAGACCTGATCAAAGGCACCATCAGGAAATTCCAGCGCGTGTACGTCCATCGCCCGCGCATCGAGTTCACCGTCGTAAGCGGCAATCCGCGGCGCCGCACGCTCCAGCATGCGTGGACTGATATCAATCGCAGTGATGGACTGCCGCGGTGGAAAAAACTCGATATCGAGTCCCGTACCCAGCGCGAGGAACAGGATCCTGCCTTCCATTTGGCTGAACAGCGCGCGCTTGGCCGGTCCCCAGCGGCGGTCGGGTCCGATACCTGTCATGCAGTCGAAAATGCGGGCGGTGCGGTCCCATTTTGCTCGGGTTTTCAGATCCATCTCAGAGCGCTCTCCGCGCATTTCCGGCTTGACGCAGTATGCGATTGGCCACCGTGCAGAACGCAAGACTGCCAAGCCCGGCGACGGCGCCCAGGAACAGCGCCAGTGCAGCCGGCACTGTCATCATGCCGCTCGCCATGCCCACCAGCATCCCCGCCTGCATGCCGCTGAGCATGACCGGAATCATGACTTCCATCGCGCCGAAATAGCGCATCAGCGGAAAGGCCAACAGCAGCGCCACTGCCATGCCCAGAGCCATCCCGAGCAGCATCGCAAGCAGCATGCCTCCATGGGAAACCCGTATCAGCGTGCAGGCCCATCCTGCAAGCATGCCGGTGACGAGGTTCGAAGCCAGATCACCACACAGAAAATAGAGCCGGTCGGACACATCTCGCTCCCGCTGAGGTTGTAACCCCATTGAAGCCCACAGGCGAACCTGCCCGCAAGCTAGCCCGGAGCGTCGGACATCCGCGATGCGGGCAGGCTCCGCATCAGGTCCACCGTGTACACTGCGCGCAGCTAGAAACCCGCCTGCTTCCGGCACAAAGCCGCTCGTCCCGCCGCGTGTCCGGAAGCCTATCCAAGGAGCTCTATATGGACCGATTACGCGACAAAGTGACCATCCTGACCGGTGCAACCGGGGGGATCGGCGAAGCCGCTGCCCGCCTCTTTGCCGCCGAGGGCGCTCGCCTGGTGCTGGTAGATCTGGACCAGGCCCGTCTCGACGAGGTCGTAGGCCGCATCGGTGGGGAGACCATCGGCGTCGCCGCCGACGTTGCGGATGAAGCCGCAACTGCGCGCTACGTAGGTGCCGCAATGGAACGCTTCGGGCGCATTGATTGCGCATTTTTAAACGCCGGCATAGAAGGTGCCATCGCGCGCCTGGCTGACTACCCGGTCGCGGATTACGACAAGGTGATGGCAGTCAACGTACGCGGCGTCTTTCTCGGCATGAAAAGCATTCTCGGCGAAATGCACAAAGCCGGTCGCGGCAGCGTGGTACTGACCTCATCCCTTGCCGGCCTGCGCGGCACCGCCAAGATCTCGGCCTATATAGCGTCGAAGCACGCGGTGGTTGGCCTTATGAAGGCCGCCGCACTGGAATACGCCCCGGCCGGGATCCGCATCAACACGGTCAATCCTGCGCCCATTGCAACGCGCATGATTGAGGCACTGGAGGAAGGCTATGCACCCGGTGCGGCCGAGGTCATCAAGCAGAAAATGGAGAAAGCCGTGCCCATGCGGCGCTATGGCCAGCCTGCGGAAGTTGCACGCCTGGCTCTTTTTCTCCTGAGCGACGAAGCGAGCTATATCACTGGCAATGCCTATCCGGTCGACGGTGGCATGCTCGCCGGCTGAGGCTGCGTTTATGAGCTTTACCCTCGATCCGCATCTCGAACGCGAGTGCTTCACCCTCGGCCGGCTACCGCTGTGCCACGTTCTGCTGATGGACAACTCTGCGATCCCCTGGCTCATTCTGGTGCCTGAAACGGACGTCTACGAGCTGTGCGATCTCGAACCGGCAATGCATCAGCGCCTGTTTCAGGAGGTCCATCTGCTGTCCCGGTTCGCGCGCCGGCACTTTCCAACCGACAAACTGAACGTCGCCGCGATTGGCAACATCGTGCGCCAGATGCATCTGCATGTAATCAGCCGGCGCCGCGACGACTATTGCTGGCCAGGCCCGGTGTGGGGGACGACGGCGCCGTCCCGCTACGACGGCGCGCAGGTTGAGACACTGCGTCTCGCGCTCGCCAGTGAGCTGGCTGGCGCCGGCTTTGATTGAACCCTATGGCCGAGGTGATTCCTTTCCCCTCCCCCCGCAAAAAGCGCAAAGCGTCCGCCGGACAAACCTTGTGCAAAAGCGGCTTTCATAAATGGCAGATTGACCAGCGCAAACAGTTCGATGTGAAAAAGGGCCGACTGGTGACGGTGCGGCGCTGCGCCCGCTGTGGCTCTACGCGCACGAGCCTGGACTGATAGCGACTTACAGGCATCGCGCCGGCTGTTAGAATCCGCGCCCTTTAAGCCACCTATACGGGTAAATATGACGCTTCGGGTGATTGGCGCGGGGGTAGGCCGCACCGGCACGAACTCTCTACAGCTCGCGCTGGAACAGCTGCTCGGCGGACGCTGTTACCACATGCTCGAGGTTTTTCCGCACCCGGAAGACATCGACGTCTGGCACCAGGCCGCACTCGGCCGTCCGCCGGACTGGCGTGTGTTCCTGCAGGACTGGGTCGCGGCGGTGGATTGGCCCGCCTCTGCGTTCTGGGAAGGCCTCGCGGAAAGCTTTCCCGATGCCCTGATCCTGCTGTCCGTACGCGATGCGGAATCCTGGTGGACCAGTGCCTCGAACACCATCCTCGGCGCCTTTGAACGAGCTCCGGAAAGTCCCTGGCGGAGCATGGTCGCGGCGATGTTCCGCCATACCTTCACCGCCGATATTTTCGATAAAGAAGCCGCCATCGCCGCCTTCGAA
The DNA here is from genome assembly GCA_038116745.1 of Gammaproteobacteria bacterium. Classification (GTDB taxonomy): domain Bacteria; phylum Pseudomonadota; class Gammaproteobacteria; genus JAYODW01. The sequence continues at coordinate 72,706 of JAYODW010000007.1, read as the reverse complement.
GGCCACAACGACTATGTGCGGATGCACGCACCGCGCGCACGCCTGCTCGAGTGGCAGCCCGGAGACGGCTGGGAGCCGCTGTGCCACGCGCTCGGACTGCCGGTGCCAGAGCTACCGTTTCCGCACGTCAACACGACTGAGGATTTTCAGCAGCGTGCGTCCTCCGCTTCCCGCGCAGACTGACGCCAGCAGGTAGATCTCATGATTGACTGCAGTCCTGGCCAGCGCTGGATCAGCAGCACGGAACCCGAGCTCGGTCTCGGCATCGTGTTCGAGGTGGTCGATCGCCGAGTGGTCATGTCTTTCCCTGCGGGCGAGGAACGTCGCACCTACGCGCTGGATAATGCGCCGCTGACCCGGGTCAAGTACCGGGTGGCCGACCGCGTGCGCGCCGAGGACGGACGCGAGCTCATCGTCTCCGAGCGCGTCGAGGTCGAGGGCTGCATCGTCTACCGGGGTATCAACGCGCACGGCAGTGCGGGCGAGCTGCATGAGATCGATCTGGATAGCTATGTCCAGTTCAACCGTCCGCTGGATCGCCTTTTCACCGGCCAGATTGATAAAAACCAGCGCTTCAGCCTGCGCGCGCTGACGCTGGACAACCACCATCAGCACCAGGTCTCGTCGGTTTTCGGGCTGCTCGGGCCACGGGTCCAGCTGCTCCCACACCAGTTCTTCATTGCCAACGAAGTCTCTGCGCGGCACGCGCCGCGGGTGCTCCTCGCCGACGAGGTCGGTCTCGGCAAAACCATTGAGGCGGGGCTGATCCTGCACCGACAGCTGCTCAGCGGCCAGGCCAGCCGGGTCCTGATCCTGGTGCCTGACAACCTGATCCACCAATGGCTGGTGGAGATGCTGCGCCGTTTCAATCTCCACTTCTCCATCCTCGACGCGGATACCTGTGACGCGCTGGTCGATTCCGGGGAGCACAACCCGTTCGAATCCGCGCAGCTCGCTCTGGTACCGCTGAGCCTTCTCGCCGGCGACGAACGCCGGCGCGATCAGGTGACGGCGGCCAGATGGGACCTCCTGGTTGTGGACGAGGCGCATCACCTGGCCTGGAGTCCGGATGAATCCAGCGCGGAATATGTGGCTGTGAAAGCGCTTGCGGGGCAGGTCTCATCACTGCTTCTGCTGACGGCGACCCCCGAACAGCTTGGCGTCAGCGGACATTTTGCCCGTCTCGCCCTGCTCGACCCCCACCGCTATCACTCGCTGGAGGAATACCTCGAGGAAGAGCAACGCTACGGCGCCGTGAGTTCCCTGGTCAGCGCACTGCTCGCGGAAGATGCCGCAGGAACAGTCAACGCGGCGCTTCTGACAGAGGCCGGCCGTTACCTCGGTCACGAAAGGATCGCCGCATTACGCAGCGGGAGTGATGACGGTCTGGGCGGCAGGCTCGTGCGCGAGCTGCTCGACCACCACGGAACCGGTCGCTTGCTGTTCCGCAATTGCCGCGAACACATCGCAGGTTTTCCGTCGCGGCAGCTGCACACCTACCCGCTGCATCCCGGACCTGCCTATCTGGAGCGTCTGCGCGAGCTCGATCCCATAGACATGCTGACGCCGGAGCTGGCCGCCGAGGATGACTGGATCAGCCTCGATCCGCGAGCCGAATGGCTGTGCGAATGGTTGCGCGAACACCGCGGGCAGCGCGCGCTGGTGATCTGCGCGCTGGCGACAACCGCGCAGGACCTGGAAACCTGGCTGAGCACGCGCAAAGGGATCCGTGCAGCGGTATTTCATGAAGACATGGACCTGGTCCAGCGTGACCGCGCGGCGGCCTATTTCGCCGATGAAGAAGACGGCGCTGACGTCCTGGTGTGCTCAGAAATCGGCAGCGAAGGACGAAATTTTCAGTTTGCGCATCAGCTGGTGCTGTTCGATCTGCCGTTGAACCCGGACCTGCTGGAGCAACGCATCGGGCGACTCGACCGCATCGGTCAGACGCATACGGTAGAAATACACGTGCCGTTCTTTGTCGACTCCTCGCAGGCTGTACTGCTGACCTGGCTGCACCGGGGCATCGATGCGTTCGAGCACATATCGGCCGTTGGCCCGGCGCTGTTCGAAGAATTCGCGCGTCCGCTGCTGCTGTGTATGGATGAGCCTGCGGCGGCCGAGCCGCTCGAGCAGTTGCTGGACGCGACCGCGGAGCGCGCGGCGCAGGTAGCGGAGCTGCTACGTCAGGGCCGCGACCGCCTGCTCGAACTGAATTCCTTCGAACCAACCGGCGCGGCGCGGGTCATCAGCGAGGTAGAGGCTACGGCACGTCTCCCTGAGCTCAGCGCCTACATGGACGAGGTCTTCGATGCTTTCGGCGTCGAGCACGAAGATGACGGCCCGGACTGTCTGGTTGTCCAGCCTGGCGACCACATGAGCTGCGAAGCGTTTCCAAGTCTGCCGGAGGGGGGACTGAGCGTCACCTTCTCACGCGCGGTCGCGCAAACGCGCGACGAGGTGCATTTTCTGACCTGGGAACACCCCATGGTCACCGGCGCCATGGATATGGTGCTCGGAAGCGAATTTGGCAATGCCTGTCTCGCCGTAGTGAAGAGCGCCCGGCTGCCGCCTGGGAGTCTGCTGGTTGAATGCCTGTTCGTCGTCGTATGCCCCGCGCCTCGCGGGCTGCGGGTTCAGCGTTACCTGCGGAAATCGATGCTGCGCGTGGTGGTGGACGGCACCGGAGAGGACGTCAGCGAGACGCTGCAAACTGACAGGCTGAACACCATCGCGCGGGACGTGCCCCCCGCGACTGCAACAAAAGTCGTGCAACGCATGCAGGACCAGATCGAACAGCTCGTGGAGCACGCGACGCACATCGGAGAAGTCCGCCAGGAAGGCATCGTCGCTGAAGCACGTAGCGTCCTCGAAAGCCAGCTCGGCAGCGAAATTACTCGCCTGCGCCACCTGGCGAACGTCAACCCGAACGTCCGCGCCGAGGAGATCGCGGCTCTTGAAGACCAGCTGGTGACTGCGCGCCGCTTTCTCGACAGCGCCCAATTGAAACTCGACGCAGTCCGCGTCATCGTCACGACCTGAGCCGGCCGCAGCGCCGCGGCCGCGGGATTTCATCGAGGCACCAGCATGACCATCAATCGCGCAGCTACCGGTCCCCGCGTTCTGGACGACGTCCGCGTACTCGATTTCAGCGGCATCATCGCCGGAGCGTATTGCACGCGCATGATGGCGGACCTCGGCGCGGACGTGCTCAAAGTCGAAGCGCCCGGCGGGGAGTTAATGCGCCACGTGGCGCCGATGCGCGGCGATCACAGCACGGTCTTCAGTGCGCTCAACAGCGGCAAACGGTGCATCTCGCTGGATCTGAAGAAGCCCGAGGCCGTTGCGATCTGCAAACGCCTGGTCAAGCGCTACGACGTCGTCGTGGAAAATTTCAGCCCCGGCGTCATGGCGCGCCTGGGTCTCGATTTTCCGACGCTGCGGCGGGAGAACCCGGCACTGATCATGTGTTCGATTTCCGGCTACGGCCAGACCGGTCCAGGTGCCGCGCGGCCCTCGTTTGCGCCGATCGTTCAGGCTATGAGCGGCTTCGATCTGGTCACGCTCGACAATCAGCCTGACCTGAAGCGCCCGCTCAATATGGGACTGCCGGTAGCCGACACCACAGCTGCGCAGCAGGCCTTCGGCGCCACCTGCGCAGCGCTCTACTATCGCGCCCGCACGGGGATCGGGCAGCACATCGATATCGCCATGCTCGACAGCCTGCTGTCGACCATGCATCGCGATTTTCAGGCGGCTTTTCATCACGACAGCGTCGATCGACTTTACGGTCCGCTGGAAACGCAGGATGGATTCGTCATCATGCTGCCCCTGAGCCAGCGACATTTCGAAGAGCTGTGCAGCGGCATAGGTCGAAAAGACCTGCTCGAGGATCCGCGCTTCGGATCCGTGCGCTCCCGTCTCGACAACTACAACGAACTCATGGCGGAAATAGAGCACTGGACGCGCTCCCGCTCTTCGGCCGAGGTACTGCAGGCCCTGGAAAAGGCGCACGTACCGTGCGCGCCGTACCGCAGCGTTACCGATGCGGCCAGCGATCCTCAGCTTGCTTATCGACAGATGCTGACTGAGATCCAGGATGCCGCCGGTCCAATGACGGTGCCGAACTCACCATTCCTCTACTCCGAGACGCAGGCCGCGGTGCGGCCGGAAGTCGCGGGCATCGGGCAGCATACGGCCGCTGTTCTGCGCGACGAGCTGGACTTTTCCGCCTCTGAGATCAGCGAGCTGGCCGGTCGCGGCGTCGTGACCCTCGCCACGGACCACGCGTGACACCGCCGCCAGTTACTTTACGCCTCGACCCGCGTGGCGCACGGTAGATCCGGCGCCGCCTCATGGACACCCTGCGCGCAGCCGGTCCCGAAGACCAGAGCGCAATACTCGAAGTCATTAACGATGGCGCCGGTGCTTATCGAGGCGTGATCCCGACCGACTGCTGGCACGAGCCGTACATGAGCGCGCGCGAATTGACCGCCGAGATTGCTGCCGGCGTCGCATTCACCGTGCTGGCGTCTGTCACCGGCATTACCGCCGTCATGGGGATCCAGGATCGGGTTGACGTCAGCCTGATCCGCCACGCCTATGTCGCAACCCGCGCGCAGCGTCAGGGATGCGGCTCGCGGCTGCTGCGACATCTCCTCGCGCAGAGCGGTAAGCCGTTCCTGATCGGAACCTGGGCCGCGGCTACCTGGGCCATCGATTTCTACCTTCGCCACGGGTTCTATCTTGTCGGCCAGACTGAAAAAGACGAGCTGCTGGACCGTTACTGGAACGTCCCTCAACGACAGGCCGCTACTTCTGTGGTCCTGGCAGAGAGCCGATTCCGGGACAGCTGAACAAGGCACTCCGCGAGGCTGACTCTATCGCTACAATGCATGCCATGCTTTTACGGCTTCTCGTCCTCGCCCTGCTACCAGCTCTTGGCGGCTGTCTGATGGGGACCGCTCAGTCACGAGTCACCAGCGACTATGCCGCCCAGGTCAAACAGGTCGGGGTGATTTCCGTACTCAGCAGTCACCCGAATATCAGCTTTCTATCGACCTCGGCAATGGACAGTCATTTCGCCGCGGCCATGCTTGATGGCTGGGACGTTGATCGGGTGGCATACGGTCGGCTGGTGCCACGCCTCCAGCATAAGGGTTATACCGTCAAGATCCTGCCGCGCACCGGTGCGCTGGCGGCGGCCCAACAGAGCGACTGGCGCTTACCGCTGGCCGACAGCATAGAGAGCGCCGCTTACGCGGCGGGTGAGGCCGCCGGCGTAGATATGGTCGTCGTGGTCGAAGCTCAGGTAGAGGACGACTTCGTCACGCACACCAATCAACGGGTACGCGGCTACGGTCTCCAGCGCGCGTTCGACACGGGCCCATTTGTTTACGCCACCGTGATGGTGGGGGCCTTCGATGTCGAGCGTGAGTTCGTCGTTGGACGGGCGGATGGCTCTATGGTGGAGGCAGCAGATGACAGCCTGTGGGACACGGACTATGAGCAGCGTGGTGGTCCCGTCAAAGTGGCGCCCTCCGCGGCCGGCGCTCTGCTCGAACAGCTCGAACAGGTGCTCGGCGATGTCATCGGCGTCGCCGCTCAGGAAGCCGGTCTATAAGGCCGGTTCTGGCACCAGCTGCTGAGCCATGCGCACCGGCCTGCCCGATCACGAACTGAGCCGCTTCCTGGACGAAAGCTACCTCGCCACCCTGGCGACGCTGAGACACGACGGTTCGGTGCTCCTCTCCCCGGTGTGGTACGAGTGGCAGGACGACGGCTTTAACGTTGTGATCGAGGCAGACGACATCAAATCACGCCAACTCCAGCGTGACCCGCGCGCAACCGTTATCGTCGCAGAGCAGCGCCCTCCCTACCGCTCAGTCGAAGTCCGCGGCATCGCCACGCTCGCACGAAACGCTGCGGTACCCGCACTGCTGCGGCGTATCGCAGTACGTTACCTGGGTGAGACCGAAGGAAATCGTTATGCCGATGGCATGGCAGAGTTTCACGGCGAATGGCTGCGTCTGACGCCTGGCAGGCTGCGCAGCTGGGACTACGCCGATACAGAACTGCCCGAGCCCGTATGAAGATCGGCATTATCGGCGTCGGGGCGATGGGGTCGGTCTACGCCGGCCTCTTTGCCGCAGCAGGACACGACGTCTGGGGTGTTGATACCTGGGCGGCGCACGTGGACGCCATTAACCGCGATGGCCTGCGCATCACCGGCGCTAGCGGCGACAACACCAGCGCTATTCACGCGACAACCGACCCCGGCACGGTAGGGCCGTGTGACCTGGTCGTCATCGCAACCAAAGTTGCCGACGTGGCGCAGGCAGCTCACGCTGCGTCGCGCATGCGCAACGCCGATACTCCCGTGCTGACCATTCAGAACGGCCTCGGGGCCATCGACGCCTTGTCCCGAACCATACCCGCTGCGCATGTACTGATTGGTGTTGCCGGTGGGTTCGGTGCTTCGATAAAGGCGCCAGGACACGCGCATCACAACGGCATGGAGCTGGTCCGGCTAGGCGAGCATAGCGGCGGCAGGTCGGATCGACTCGAGCAGTTGGCAATGCTCTGGCAAGAGGCGGGCTTCAAGGCCCAGTGCTACGACAACATTGAGCAGCTCGTATGGGAAAAATTCATCTGCAACGTCAGCTTCAGCGGACCGTGCACTATCCTTGGGAAGACCGTTGGCGAGGTCATGGAAGATCCCCATGCATGGCAGGTTGCGCGCGGCTGCGGACTGGAGGCTTTCCAGGTCGGCCGGGCTCGGGGCGTGGCTTTCTCGTTTGATGACGCAGCGGAATACATCCGCGATTTCGGTAGTCGCATACCCGGCGCCGAGCCCTCTATGCTGCAGGATCATCGAGCCTCTCGCCGCTCCGAGATAGATCACATCAACGGCATGGTGCCCACACTGGCGGCGGAGCTCGGGCTCTCGGCACCGGTTAACGAAACGATAGTCGCACTGGTGCGAGCTCTTGAAGCCGGCTTCGGCGCCGACCGGGACAAACCCGTCGTTACGCGACCCTGAATTTCGTCCCCGCACGCACTACCGCCACACTAACGACCACCCTGATCACAACCACGCTGCGAGGTGCCCGATGGCCAGAGTTGCAATCATCAAACCCGATACGGTCGAGGATCCGGTTATTCAGGAGATCTTCGCCTGGGTCACCCAGATGGAAAGCGCCGTTCCGAACCATTTCTACGTCGAGCTGAACTTCCCCGAATTTCTTAAAGCCAAGCTCGGCGCTACCAAGGTTCTCTGGCAGATGGGTGAGCTCACCATGCCCGAGATCCAGCATGTCGGCATACTCGTCTCCCGCGCGAATGGCTGCCCCTACTGCACCGCCGCCTTCTGCACCATTCTCAATTACGGGCTGGGGACCGCAGAAGAGTACGTGCAATCCCTGGTTCAGGATGGGCTGGCGGCGGTCGCCGACGAACGACTGAGGCTGCTTCTGGAGTTCGCCCTTAAGGTCAACGCCACGCCCGGCGAAACAACCGATGAGGATGTCGCCGGCCTGCGCCAGGCCGGCCTCACGGACAAGGGCATCGTGCAGCTGGTCCACGTGGTGAGTGATTTTGCCGCTTACAACCGACTCAACCTCGCATTGGACACCGATTACGATTATCGCGATATGTGGCGCAGCCTGGCTTTCGGCTGGTCAGCATCCGACAGTGCGCCCGGTGACAACACGCGCGGACTGCGCTGAAGCGACGCGAGGTGTCCTTCTGGATCGCAGTGTGGCTGTTTGTTTTCGCCAGCGGCATGCTGATTGCGACTCTTGCGAATCGCGAAGAGCGGCGCAAGAACCGCGGCATGTCGCTGTTCATGCTCGGGCTCATGATCTGCGCTGCTGCCATTATCCTGCTGCGCTGAGACAACGCCCCTGATGCACGTCTCCACATCGCCGGCGCCAACAGCATTCAACAAGGAAGCCGCAGACAGGAATCAATGAGCACAAGCATCATGACCACCATGCCCCAACGCAGTACTGCAGTTTTTCTCTATCCCGATAATTTTTCGGGTGCCGAGCTGGCCTGGATTGCCCGGCGCATCGAGGCGCTTGGCTATGCTGCAGTCTGGTACCCCGAGGTTTTTTATTACGAGAGCTACACGCTGGGAGGCTACCTGCTCAGCCAGACTGAGCGTCTCTCAATTGCAGCGGGGATCGCCAATATTTATGGGAGGGACCCGATGGCCGCAGTGCAGGGCGGGCGCAGCCTGCGCTCGTTTTATGGCGAGCGCTTCATTGCCGGACTCGGGGTGTCGCACGAATCTCTGGTCAGCGAAGGGCGCGGGCACACTTACGGAAAACCGCTTTCCACCATGCGACGCTATCTGGACGACATGGATCGCGCGCGGGCGCACCTTCTTGGGGAAGACCCGCCGCTGGTAATAGGCGCAATGGGCTGGAAGATGATCGAACTTGCGGGCGAGCGCACTGAAGGCGCGCACCCTTTTAACTCCCCGCCTGAACACACCCGGCGCGCGCGCGAGATCCTGGGGCCAGACAAATGGCTGTGTACCGCGCAGCACGTCTGCTGGACCAGGGACGCAGCAACCGCGCGCGCGGCCGCGCGCAAAGCTCTCGAGTTCTACTTCGTCACCCCGAACCATTACCGGAACTGGTTACGACTGGGCTACACCACGGATGATCTGGAGAACGGCGGCAGCGATCGCTTGCTCGACGCGCTCGTGGCGTGGGGCACGGAAACCCAGATCCGCGACCGCATTCAACAGCATTTTGATGCGGGCGCCACACAGGTCATCATCAACACGATTAAACCGCAGCCGGCGGATGCGGTGCTGAAAGTGACCGCTGCCGGTGTTAACTACCAGTCTCTTCCCGATTGGGAAGCGCTGGAAGCATTGTGTCCCGGGGGGACGCCAGGTCGCTGACTCACACAGGAGCATGCTGCGCTCCCGCAAACGTGCCTCACCAGTCACCTAGATGAGAGAGCGTATGATCAGAGCGTCAAGGACCCGCCGGAGAAGGTGCTATGGAGATCGATGACCCCGACACACTTGGCGACGGCGGTGGGTGGGGGCAACGCCGCAATAATCTGCGACACGAAGTCAGCATACCGGCTCGCATAGTCGACAGCCGCGGTCGCAGCGTGAACTGCGTCATTCAGGACGTGAGCAGCACCGGCGCCTCGTTGGCAGTTCAGTTCCGTGAACCGGTTCCCGGACGCCCTTCGCTGCAGAAAGACTCGGAGGCAACATTGGTTTTTCACCCCGAGCCGGAGGACGCACCTGACGACACAGTTGAGATCCCGGTCCGCGTCGTGTGGCGCGCGCCGGTGGCCGCCGGTCTGGAGTTTGCGGGCCTGACCGATGCGGCCCTGACCGATCTGAAGCAGCTCGTCGAACAGGCTGTACGCGACAGGCTGCTCGAAGCAGAAGCTATGCGACGCGACCTTACGCCTCTGCAGCGTGAAATTCTCGAAGCCTGTCTGAACCAGCTGCGCGTCCTGTTGCCAAACCTCCTGTGGCAGCTGCGCTCGGAGTTACCCAAACGCCTGCACGCGGAGGCACGCAATCTGCGTGGCGACAAGCTTCAGTCACTCGAACGGGCGCTCGGCAAATTCGAAAAAGAAATGATGGCAATCAGCAACGAGCTCGAAGAGCAGTTCCTTCGGGGCTTTCTCGAAGCAGCCGAGCTCGACCGAACGCTGAGCATGACCACCGAACTCGCCCGCATGACCTGGCAGAGCGGGCCGCCGGGTCAGCCGGCATCGGGCATCAGCAAAGCGTTGCTGCAGAACTACGAAGCCCGGGTAGGCAGCATCGGTCACGCTATGGGAGAGCGACTGAAGGGGTTCTACTTTGAGCTGAGTGTGCGCCTCGCGAATGTCCTGGGCCATAAGCTTAGCGCCGAACTCAACCCGCTGGAGCCCATGACCGCCGCCCGCATCCTCTGGTACACGGTAGCGAATCGTTGCGCAGAACGAGAGACATTAAAAGAACTGCAGGAAGTCATTCTGCACAACCTGGTCCCGGTGTTCGAAGGGATCTATCAGGGCCTCGACAGGGCGCTCGACGAACATCGGGTGAAACGGTTTTCCGATCTGATCTGACGATGGGCGCAGGCGGTTGCGCGTGCCGTCCGGCCGCGCGTTGGGGAAAGAGTCTGCTTACAGCAACGTGTCAAAGCGAGGCACGTTGTGCCGGTCCAGCACCTCGTCCAGCGCGTCGTAAAGCTCGTCCAGCAAAGGCGTGATGTCACGAAAAAGGACGCTCTGCAGCTCGCGTTTCACGCTCTTGTTATCGCAGTGCTCGACTACGCCCGACCAGAAAATGCGCGTTGCCGTCTTGGGCGTCAATGAGTTTGCGGACTCGTCTAGCGTGTGGCCCATCACGTTCGCCATACGGACACTCAGCTCGAAGAAGTGTTTCTTGAGCTTCTCATCGATGCGATGCGCCAGTCCCTCTAAGTTTCCGTCATAAGTTTTGGCTGGCTTGCGTCGCGGGCTGGCGCCAAGAATCGACGCCAGGCTCACCGTATCGGCGAGATCATCAAGTTTTAGCTCCTGGGTGACATCCAGATCAGCTGCCTCCTCAAAGCTTGCCAGGAACTCATTCTCGATCGTAGTTGAGATATCGAGCATTGCGCGCTCGAACGCTGCTATAGCAGACTGCAGCTCTAACTTAGCCTCATCGCCCGCCTGCTTCATCCTTTCCTTGAGTCCATTAATCAACTCAATGCGCATACTGTAGAGAATGTTCGGCAGTTTCTTGCGGACGGTGTCACGGCACGCCTGAAACACCTGCAGCTGCCCTGAGCCGAGACGCTCCCTCGCAACAGCAACTGCTCCAATCCGATTTCGCACCGCGGCCTCGACGATGGCCTCGAGCCTGTCGCGTTGCGCTGGCGTCATGTCGCGGAAACGCACGCCACAGCTGACCACGGTGCGCCACATGATCTCGACCGCCAGTTCGAGCTCACGTTCCGCACCTGCTTCGGCCTGCTCGTCCTCGAGCCACACGGTGGCAGACGTGCCTTTCTTCAGCGGCGTCTTGCCGATTTCAGGGGCAGACGCCTCAAGCTCCAGGCGCATGCCCGTCGCGCTGATGTTCAACGCTGTGCAATAGAGCTCTGAATTCTGGTAGTCGACAATGCGCCCGGGAACACTGGTCTCGTGACGCATCGCGCGCCGCTGCTGACCCCACGCACCCGAGCTATCGGGGTCAATAAGTTGAGGAAGATCGTCTGCCATCCCTAGGCCTCGCTCGCCTGTTCACCTGTCGAAGGGCTTTCGAGTCCCAACTCGAAACCGATTTCTAAAGTAGGTGGTTAGTATATCGACGACATTTTGCTGCGACATCCCCGGAGGGGCTGCGCGGTGCATGCCTCAGCGTCACCCACCGGCAGACAACATTTACCGAGCAAACCTGCAGGTCAGCGCTTCAGGTCCGGACCGAACTGCTGCTGCACCATGACCTCGATCAGATGCGGTCCCGGCTCGCGCATCGCGCGCCCGAACGCCTCATAGAACGCCCCAGTGGTTTCAACCCGACAGGCGCTCACGCCCATGCCCTGAGCCACCTGGCACCAGTCGATCTGCGGGCGTCCAAGATCCAGCATCGACAGCGTTTTTTCATTCGGCTCCCCGGCTTTCAACCGCGCGAGCTCAACATTCAGGATCGCGTAGCTGCTGTTATTCAACAGCACCACAGTCACGTCGCAGCCCTCGCGCGCCATACTCCATAAGGCCTGAACGGTGTACATGCCGCTGCCATCCGCCTGGAACGCTACGACCTTTCTCTCAGGACACGCAACGCTCGCGCCGAAGCTGACCGGCAGTCCCTGCCCGATTGAACCGCCCGTGATCGCGAGCCAGTCATGGGCTGCGGCGCCCTGAGTGCGCAGAAAGAGCTCGAGGCCACAGGTTATGCCCTCGTCCGACACAATGGCGTTTTCAGGCAGCAACGCGCTTATCACATCGCCCACTGCGCCAGGGGTGAGGGCATCACCCGTTATTTCAGGTACCGAACGCTGCTGTGTGGTGAACGAAACCGGTGCATCAAGGCGATCAGCCACCTCGTTTATCGCCTTGACGATGTCGTCATCTACCCCGGCCAGCTTCAGAACCCGGCATTCCGGAGGCGCCAGCAGGCTGGCCACGCCGGGGTAGGCAAAGAAGGCCACCGGCTCCTGTGCCCCGACCAGTACGATCTGCTCAAATTCCTGCAGAAACTCGATCGCCTGTTCAGCGAAGTACGGGATGCGGGTCAGGGGAACCCGCCCCGCCCCGCGCTCCAGCCGTGACGGGAAAGTCTCACACAGCAGCGAGACGCCGGTACGCGCATTCAGCCGCCCAGCAGCTATCAGCGCCGGCTCGCGCAACGCGCCCGCCCCCAGCACCAGAGCAGTACGCCGCCCGTTGCTCAGGCCCGATACCACTTCGTCAATGGCGGATTCGGAAACCGTCGTCAGCGGTTCAGGGGTCAGGCGATCGAATGATTGCTCGGCGTCTTCCCACGCGTGGTTCGCCGGCACTATCAGGGTCGCGATCCGTCCCGCGCCACCACAGGCCGCCTGCACCGCCTCTGCGCCCGCGGCCGCAAGATCCTGAGCGGACTCGGAAACCCTGTACCAGTGGGAATGGAGGCGGACGTGTCCAGGAACATCGGAAGTCAAAGGTGCGTCGTACTGGTGATGCCAGACCGCGTGGTCGCCGACGATGTTGACCACCGGCACATGGGCCTTGCGTGCGTTGTGCAGGTTAGCCATCGCGTTGGCATATCCAGGGCCGAGATGCAGTAATGTGATCGCGGGCTTACCGGACATTCTGGCGTAACCGTCAGCAGCACCGCTGACCACGCCTTCGAACAGACAAAGAATGGGACGCACGGCGTCTGACGCACCAATTGCGGTGACCAGATGCATCTCCGACGTGCCAGGGTTGGCGAAACAGACTTCGACGCCGGCATCGACAAGTGATTCGAGTAAGGCGTGCGCTCCGTTCATACCAATCCTTTAAAGATGCTAGAGGTGGATGTTCTGCAGTCCCGGTCAGCAGCTCCCGATCAGGGAGCTCCGCTCCGTGACTCTCGTAGGACTGCACATGGGCCTTCAAACCGCGCAGACGCAGCCTCAAAGTGCGACCAGTCCCGTTCGGTGAGCTTCGCTATGTCCGCGGCGGCCACAGACATCAGGCGCTCGGCCTCTTCCCGACCAACCAGAGCGCTACTCTGGTTCATCGCGTCCTCTCCAGCCCGATAGAGGTCGTCGTAATCCAGCAGAGGACGGACGTTGGCCGCATTGAAATAATAGGCAGCACAGCCAGCCAGCTGGCGGGCATCGTCATTGTCCGTCGCGTCGCACGGTCGAAAAACCACCGCGCTGCACAACAGGACGCATAGAGTAAGCAACGGCTCGCGTCGGTGCGGCGCCGGCAGCCTGGTGCTCATATGCCAACGGCAGCCGATCAGTCTTCCAGCCGGAAAGCCAGACGGCTTTCCTCACCGGACGCCAGCGCATTTGCATGCTCACGGTAGTTGAGCATCTCGAGCAGTCCCGTGCCTGCCGCCATCCGTCGACAAAGCTCAGCTTCCTTCCGCTCGATATCCCTGGCCAAAGGCACGAGTCGCTCAAACTCAAGTGCCGTTGCCACCAGGATTCCGTCGTCGTCAGCAACGACGATATCGCCCGGGAGTACGGAAACGCCGCCGCAGCGTATTTCAACCTGGGTCTCGCGCAACGCCGTCGTGGTCGCGGAGCAAGGACAGAATCCTCGGGACCATACGGGCAGTGACAGCGAACCCACCGCTTTCGTGTCACGCACCAGCCCATCGATCACGAGTCCCGCCAGACCACGTCGCTGCGCCTCGCGGCTGAACAACTCACCCACCACCGCCCGCGGACAGTGCTCCGTATCGACAACAAGCACATCTCCTGGCTCGGATTGATCCAGAGCCGTAATGACGGTCAGGAAATCATGCCCGCAGCGCACCGTCCGCGCCGTGCCAACCATGCGTTGGCCGCCGGTCACGGGCCTCAGCCCGGCATCCATGACTCGAAGCCCCTTATCCGCATCCGCCAGCGCAGCCGTGCTGATGCTGTTCAGCTCCTCTTTCAGCGCATCCTTCATGACGCATCTCCGCTTTCGCGCAGCTTGTTCAGCAGCTCCCGTCCGGCGCTGGCCAGCAGCGTCACATCGGCAGCGCTGCATAAAAGATTAAAGCCCTCCGCTGCGCGCGGCTGCACCAGCTCCGGGGTCACACCAAAAAATCCCAGGCGCCGGCCGCTTGCGAGGCAGATATCGCGCACATGGGCGATCGCAGCAACGACCTCGGGGTCATCCAGGCGGCCGGTCCGATTCATGCTCGCCGAAAGGTCGTAGGGCCCGATGAGGACCGCGTCGATACCTTCCACCATGCAGATTGCCTCGATGTTTTTCACCGCCTCGTAGTGCTCTGCCTGAACAACAACCGTTGATCCGTCATTCGCGGTCGCAAGATAGTCGGCAAAACGCTGTCCATAGGCGCTGGCGCGATTCAGCCCGATGCCCCTGGCTCCTTGCGGCGGATACTTCGCGTATTCCACTATCCGGCGCGCCTGCTCTGCCGTGTTCACCTGCGGCACGATAATGCCGGCAGCGCCGGCGTCGAGCACCCGTTTGACCGCGATCTCTTCACCCACGGGCAAACGTACCAGGCAGGGGGTGTCACCTGCTGCCTGGACGACACGCTGGACGGCGTCCGGCAGCAATGGCGCGTGCTCGGTTTCGATAAAAAGCCAGTCAAAACCGAGGTGACACAGAACCTCCACCACTTCGGGGGAGTCGAGCGTCACCATAGTGCCGAACACTTGTTCGCCGGCAAGCAACCGCTGCCTGAATTCACTGTGCATAGAATCCTTTCCCTCGGAGAGCGGTTGCGGTCAACGGCGCTATCCCTTGATCTCGAATTGTTTTTCCCAGCTCAGGCCTTTCGAATCGGCCACTTCAGCACGCAGTGCCTTGTCTCCCTCAGCACGCATGAAAAAACGGAACACTGGATCCGCACTCACCGAGAACCCTGTCTCGGCGGTCATCAGCAGCGTGTCTCCGCGGAACAGTTTGATTGTCTTCACATAGTGCTCGGGACGGATCAGCTGAGTTCTCTGATCTTTCTGCATACCTGTGACATTCGGATGGCTGAGCATGAACTGACCGATCAGCAGGTCATTGTGGTCCGCGTCGCTCAGGGTGCGGAACTTCATGCCCCCGATGCGCTCCATAGCCGCCTGAAAATCTGCCGCCAGCGGTGCCGAACAGCCACCGGCAGCCTTAACAAAGTTCGTCACGAGATGATGTTCGCCATTGTTCAGGCGGGCGACTGCGCGGATGTTGGTGTACTTATCAACACGCACGCGGAGGGCCAGATCGGCGCGCCCCATCTGCGGCGTCAGCGTGAATTTCCCAACCAGCGGCTGGGGATTCTCTTCTACGAACACGAACAGCTTTTCGATATAGCGCTCTTCCGTCTGCGGGAAACCCGCCAGGATTGAGACCGGCGTGAATGCAGCATCTTCGGCCCGATAAGGCGTCTTCAGATCGATGACCGATCGTCCCTCGACCAGCTCCACGTCGGGAAAATACCTGGGCTTGAGCAGCGTTGCCCAGATGTCGATGGACGACTGCTGAGCCGAGGCCGTGCTGCCGGCCAACAGCCCCATCATCAACAGGATCGGTTTGCAGTAGCTCATGGTCTTCCTCCTGGTGCCCCTTAAAACGGGGCCGGTTCAAGCGCGGCTACGGTACACCTGTGCACAGTGCAGAGGCAAAACGGCGTCACTGCGCGCGAGTCGCCGGCGCGCTGATTGCTCATGTAAAGTGTCGATAACCTGCATTTCCAAACGCCCGGACCTTCCCGAACCGGTCGACGCAACGCACACCGACGCCGGACATAACGCGACCAATCCGGGTCACAGAGACGCCCAGCCGGGCACCAAGCGCTATCGCGTCAGCTTCCCTCGCCGCCGGGATCGTGAAGGCCAGTTCGTAATCATCCCCACCAGTCGCCGCGTATTCCTGTGCCAGCTTGCTTTCGCAATAACGGCTGAGATGCTCTGACAGCGGCAGGCTGTCGGGATCAATTTCTATTGCCACCTGGCTCTGCTCTGCCACGTGGTCAAGGTCAGCGAGAAGCCCGTCCGAGACGTCGATTGCCGCAGTGGCGATACCGAGCAGCGCGCAACCAAGTTCGACCCGCGCCTGCGGACGAAAGTAGCGCGCGCGCAATTCAGCCTCCGCAGCGGAACCGCCACGGAGTGCCTCGAGCCCTGCACGGGCGTCACCAAGAGTGCCTGATACAAAAACCAGATCGCCTGGCCGCGCGCCGCTGCGACACAGGGCGGCAGCGGGCACCGTGCCAACAAGCTGCAGAGTCAGCGTCAGCGGGCCGCGGGTCGTATCGCCACCAACGAGACTGACCCCGGCTTCACCAAGAGCGTTTTTGAGCCCGTCCGAGAAAGACTCCAGCCAGGCATGATCGACCGCGGGTAAGGTCAACGCGAGGGTCGCAAAGCGCGGTCGCGCGCCCATCGCGGCCATATCGCTCAGATTCACCGCACTCAGACGATAACCGAGATCTCCAGGCGCAATGTCATGAGGGAAATGCACACCGGCTACCAGCGTATCGGTTGCCAGAGCAAGATTCTGATCTGTGGGTACGCGGACCAGCGCAGCATCGTCACCGATGCCCAGCAGTACGTCGGCAGTATCGTTTTGGCTGGCAAAATAGCGGCCAATCAGCGCAAATTCATCCACCGACCTACGCCCGTTATTCGACTGGCTCGGGCTCAGGACCTGGCTGCAATTTCGGGTCCGCGACGTTCGCGCGCCAGACGATCAAGCACGCCGTTGACGTAGCGATGTCCCTCCACCGTACCAAACATTTTGCACAGTTCGACCCCTTCGTTGATCACCACACGATAGGGGATCTCCTGGCAGTGACGCATCTCGTAAGCGCCTATCAGCAGAACCGCGCGCTCCACGGCATCCAGCCTGTGCCACTCGCGGTCTATACAGACCTCAAGGTCTGAGCGAAGCGTTTCAAATGAACCCGTAACCTCACGAACCAGCTCCTCGAAATAATCGAGATCCACACTGTCTATCTCGCGATCCGCGAGAAACTCAGCAACGATAGTATCCGGCGCGTGAGCGGTCATCAGCCATTGGTAGAGGGCCTGCACGGCGCAGCGCCGTGCCTTGATTCGACCTCGCGGACCCGGACGGGACCCCATCTTCGATCAGATCTGACGCAGGACGCTGATCATTTCGATGGCGACGGCCGCCGCCTCGCCGCCCTTGTTACCGGCCTTGGTGCCCGCACGCTCAATTGCCTGCTCGATGCTATCCACGGTGAGCACCCCGAAAATTACAGGAACACCGGTATCCGTCGCGACGCTGGCCAGCCCGCGGGAACAGGCATTGGCAACATGGTCGAAGTGCGGCGTCGAACCTCGAATCACCGCACCCAGAGCAATAATGGCATCGTGCTTCCCGGAAGCCGCGAGTTTGCGCGCGGCGACCGCCAGCTCGAACGCGCCCGGCGTACGAACGATGGTGACTGTACAGGGCACGGTTGCCTGGCGCTGCAGCGTATCGATACAGCCGGACTCGAGCTGGTCAACAATGAAGCTGTTGAAGCGCGAACAGACCAGCGCGATGGACGCGGCCTCGGTCAGGATCGGCTTACCTTCGATCACGTTCAGATCATGCATTGGGCTTCCTCTCATCCATTCGTTTGAATGCCAGCCGCTCAAGGCCAGCTGCACGGCTTTACGCGGAATGCTCGCGCGCTGAGCGCCGGAAATCCGGCTCGTATGCGCTCAGTTCACGTACTCAAGAACTTCTAGGCCGAAACCAGAGATGGCATGGTACCTGCGCGGGTTGCTCATCACACGCATCTTACGCACACCCAGATCTGTGAGAATCTGTGCACCCAGGCCAATCTGCCGCCAGTCCATCGCATGTGCCTCGCGGCGCGGCGCGGCCTCATCCCCTTCGCAAGCGTAACGGTTCAGCTGGCGCACGAGATCAACGCTGTCCAGCTGATTGTTAAGCACAACCACAACCCCCGCACCGGCGTCGGCAACACGCCGCAGAGCGTCCCGCAGAGGCCAGCCCGAATCTTTGCGTACGCTGGCGGTAAGGTCCTCCAGAGGGTTTGCGATATGTACGCGGACCAGCGTGGGGGTTTCAGGATCGATTGTTCCTTTGACCATCGCCATGTGCAGATCACCGCGGATGGCGTCCCGGTAGGCGCTCACCTGGAAATCGCCGAATTCGGTGGGAACCAAAGCCTGTCCCGCGCACTCGACCGTTTTTTCATTCTCGATCCGGAAACGGATCAAGTCCGCCACCGTACCGATTTTCAATCCAAGCTCCTGCGCCAGAATCTCGAGATCCGGGCGCCGCGCCATCGTGCCGTCATCTTTCAGTATCTCAACGATAACGGCGGACGGGTCCAGGCCTGCTGCGCGCGCAAAATCGCAGCCGGCCTCCGTGTGACCCGCACGGGTCAGCACACCACCGGGCTGCGCCATTAACGGGAAGATGTGCCCGGGCTGGACCAGGTCATTGGCAACCGCGTCAGCCGCGACCGCTGCCTGTACCGTCCGCGCGCGATCCCCGGCCGAGATCCCGGTGGTAACACCCACCGCCGCTTCGATAGAGACGGTGAAGTTAGTCCGGTGGGTATACCGGGTGTCCTGCACCATCAGCGGAAGATTCAGCCGGCGACAGCGCTCTTCGGTCAGCGTCAGGCAGATAAGTCCGCGGCCGTATCTGGCCATAAAGTTGATGTGCTCGGCGGTGCAGTGTTGTGCGGCCAGAATGAAATCGCCTTCGTTTTCCCGGTCCTCGTCGTCCATGACGATCACCATCTTTCCATCCCGGATATCGTCAATCAGTTCTTGGGCCGTGTTGAGCTTCATATTGGCTGTCGCCTGCCTGCAGCTGAAAATAAATGGAGGCGGATTATAAACAGAGCCCCGAAAAACTGGCCCTGGATATCCCGTCAACGCCCGTCGTTCCCGGCAAAGCCCGCCGCAACGAGAGAAGCAAGGCTGATACCCGCACCGTCATGACCGCCGCTGGTGAGTAACCGCTCGATGTAGCGGGCGATTAGATCCACCTCAATGTTCACTTCCGCACCTGTACCCAGGGCGTTCAGGGTCGTGCGCTCGAGGGTGTGGGGAATGGTCAGGATCTCAAAACTATCCTGATGCGCCGCGTTAACCGTGAGACTGACACCGTCCACGCAGACCGAGCCCTTGAACGCCAGATAGCGTGCCAGCGCCGCGGGGACGCCAATTGAGAAACGCACGTAATCGTCCAGCGTGTCGCGCAGCAGCACCCGCCCGATACCGTCGACGTGGCCGCTGACAAGATGCCCGCCCAGGCGCTCATCGAGCCGCAGCGCTTTTTCGAGGTTGACGGAGTCGCCGGAACCGCGCTGGCCCAGCGTTGTGCGCGCCAGCGTCTCCGACGATACGTCTACCTCAAAGCGTCCCGTTTCCAGTGCGACCACGGTCAGACAGGGTCCGGACACCGCGATGGAGTCTCCCAGCGCCACGTCGGTGAGATCGAGGTCGCCGGCATGGATCCGCAGCCGCATGGCGTCCCCGACCCGCTGCAGCTTCTCGATCCTCCCGACCGTCGCAACTATCCCGGTGAACATGTCTTCTTCTCCCATTCAGCGGCCCGCGGCCGCAGCGTCAGAGCAATATCCTCGTCCAGACGCCTGGTGTCGACGAGGTCCAGGGCAAACGCATCTTTCAGGCGCTCCGGTGACGGCAACCGGAAAGCCCGTCGCGCTTCCAGGCCCAGCAACCGAGGCGCGATGTACAACACGAGTTCATCGACCAGTTGCGCTTCGAGAAACGCGCCCGCCAGCGTCGGCCCGGCTTCAACCAGCACATCGTTGCATTCGAGCGCGGCGAGGCGACGCAGCACAGCCGCCAGGTTCAGTCCGCGGGCGTCAGCGTCGACGACCTCGACCGTCGCGCCCTGGGAACGTAGCCCCGCCGCTCGGGCGCCGGCACAGCTGGCGCAGAAGAGCAGTTTGCGTCCGGGCAGGGTGAACAGTCGGGACTTCTCGGGTACGCGCAACCGGGAGTCGAGGATCGCCCGGGCCGGCACTCGACCGCGCATCTCGAGCGCAGGGTCGCGCACGTTGAGCGACGGGTCATCTGCGACAACCGTGCCGGCTCCGGTGACAATCACGCAGGCTTCCGCCCGGAGACGCTGGACATCGCTCCGAGCACAGCTACCGGTAATCCACTGACTCTCGCCTGACGCCAGAGCGACTGCACCGTCGAGACTCATGGCCAGCTTGACCCGGACGAACGGCATTTCAGTGCTCGCTCGCTTGAAAAATCCCGCATTCAGCGCCCAGGCCTCGGCGCTCCGCACGCCGCTCAGAACCTGTAATCCGGCCGCCTCCAGACACGCACGGCCACCGCCGGCGACCGCTGGATTGATGTCATCGTTAGCATAAACAACCCGTTTAATGCCGGCCTCAATCAATGCCTTGGCGCACGGCCCGGTCCGACCATGATGATTGCAGGGTTCCAGGGTAACGAAAGCAGTTGCGCCGGCCGCTTTCCCATTGATCGACTCAAGCGCGGCAATCTCCGCATGGGGACCACCCGGTCGCGCGTGAAAGCCCCGCCCGATGATGCGCCCATCCCGGACGATGACGCAGCCCACTGCAGGATTAGGGGAAACGGAGTAGCGCCCGCGGCGTGCCTCCAGGAGAGCCTCGTCCATGAAGCGGTCATCTGTGCCCGCAGATTCGTTCATAGCCCTTCTCGGCAGTAGACCTGGCTGATGTCAGCGGGGCTTTCGTTCCTTGCTGGAGGCGAGCAGCTCAAGCTGCTGCTCCCTCAGGTGCGGCGGCAGATCGTTCTCGAGTCGCTCAATTTCCTCGAGAAACGCCCGCACATCCTCAAAACTCCGATACACGGAGGCAAAACGCACATAGGCGACCTGATCGAGTCGACGGAGAACATCCATCACCCACTCACCTACCCGCACGCTGTCGACCTCACGCTCGCCACTCTCCCGCACCCTGCGTTTGACTTCATTGACGGCCTGTTCGACGCGGTCGGTCGCGACGGGTCTTTTTTCGAGCGCCTTGAGGATCCCTGTGCGCAACTTTTCGTCGTTGAAGGTTTCTCTCCGCCCGTCATTCTTGATGATGCGCGGCAGGCTGAGCTCTGCGGTTTCGTAGGTCGTGAAACGGGCCTTACAGCTCTGACATTCACGACGTCGCCGAATCTGATCGCCGTCACCAAGCAGGCGGGAATCAACCACCCTGGTGTCATCATGGCTGCAGAACGGACAGTGCATCGGGGAACGGCCTGCGCCTGAGCTCAGCCCACTGCTGCCCTGTATACGGGAAACGAGCGGCACAGCTGACCGACGTCCTGGCGCACCCGCGCGATAATCGACTCGTCTCCGATAGCTTCCAGCACGTCGCACATCCAGCCGGCAACCATCCGCGCTTCGTCCTCTCGCATTCCACGGGTGGTCATCGCCGGTGTACCGACCCGGATCCCGCTGGTTACAAAAGGAGACTGTGGATCATTTGGAACTGCATTCTTGTTGACGGTGATATGCGCTGCCCCGAGCGCGGCATCAGCCGCTTTTCCGGTCAGCCCTCGATTAACCAGATCCACCAGGAAGAGATGATTGTCGGTACCGCCGGAAACAATGCTGAAACCCCGGGTCATGAACGTCTCAGCCATGACCCGGGCGTTGGCCAGAACCTGCTCCTGATAGCTGCGGAAACCGGGCTCCATGGCCTCTTTGAAGGAAACTGCCTTCGCCGCAATGATGTGCATCAGCGGGCCGCCCTGAAGCCCGGGAAACACAGCAGAGTTCAGTCGCTTTTCAATAGCCTCATCGGCACGGGCGAGGATCAGACCTGAGCGCGGTCCGCGCAGGGTTTTGTGCGTTGTCGACGTTGTGACGTCCGCCAGCTGAACCGGACTGGGGTAAAGACCGACCGCAACTAGGCCGGCCACATGCGCCATATCGGCAACAATAAACGCGCCGACATCGTCGGCAATCTCGCGAAAGCGCGCCCAGTCAATAATGCGTGAATAGGCCGAGAAACCCGTCATGATGACCCGCGGTCGGTGCTCTCGCGCCAGCCGCGAAACCTGGTCGTAATCGATCTGTCCGGTAACAGCATCCAAACCGTACTGCACGGCGCGGTAAGTCTTTCCCGAAAAATTGACCTTTGCGCCGTGGGTCAGATGACCTCCGTCCGCCAGACTCATCCCGAGTATGGTGTCACCGGCGTCAAGCAGCGCCAGGTACGCGGCTGCGTTTGCCTGTGATCCCGAATGCGGCTGCACATTAGCAAAGTCCGCATTGAACAAAGTCCGAGCCCGCTGGATAGCGAGCTCCTCAACGACGTCCACATGCTCACACCCGCCGTAATACCGCTTGCCCGGGTAGCCCTCCGCATACTTGTTTGTCAGCACCGTACCTGCGGCCTCGAGCACGCGGGGACTGGTGTGATTCTCGGAGGCGATCAGCTCAATATGCGTTTCCTGGCGCTCGCGCTCTGCTTCCAGTGCCCGCGACAGCTCGGGATCGAAATCGGCGATATTTTTCGTTTCAGCGAACATTTCTGTTGATACCTGATAGGCTCGAGCTGCGTGAGGAATCGGTGCGCCCCGGTGCCGCCGGCCGAGTTCGAGACGGTACATGAAGCTCGGTGTGCGAGCCTTGATTATCCGCTATCCGCCTTTGCGACTCAATCGTAACGGGGAAATTTTCGTTGATATATCCGGGAGTTACCGCAACAATTCCGGGGAGAGAAAGTCACTCCAACAGCCGCCGTGTGGCGGCTGAGGCACCATGAATCCGCCGCCAGCCCCCCAGTTCGATTACGCCTTGCCCTCGGCGGAGAAACGCTTCTCCACGCTGAATCTCGATCGCTTGCGCCGCGTGCAGGAGAGCCTGTCTGCAAGGCAGCGTGATTTTCTGGACACCCTGCCGCTTCTGTTCCATCTCAACCATGCGCTGCTGCCCGGATATGTCTCAAAGGACACGCCTTTTGGCTTAGCCGACTACAGCCCGAGCAACACTGCCCTACAGGCGATGAAACGCGTTAGCCGCGGCTTCGAACTGGATCGCCGAGCGGCTCCGCGCTTTGCGCTCCGCGGCCTGTACATGATGGGCAGTCCGGGCACGGTGTCTTACTCGCGGACCAGCGACCTCGACTTCTGGCTGATCCACGATTCTGATCTCAGCGTTGATGCTGTGCAGCAGCTGCAGGAAAAGGCGGTCCTTCTAGAACGCTTCGGTGAAAGCTTCGGGCTGGAGGTTCATTTCTTCGTGTTCGATGCCGAACGCTTCAAGCGCGGGGAAACCCTGTCCCTGTCCGCCGAGTCCAGCGGCAGCTCGCAGCATTCAGTGCTGCTCGACGAGTTTTATCGCTCCAGCCTGCTCGTTGCGGGCCTGCCACCCCTATGGTGGCGGGTGCCGTCGTGCTACGACGCGCAGTACGACGCCTACGTCGAAGACGCCCATAAGCGCAGGGTTTTCGACGCGACTGACTACATTGATTTCGGCGGCATGCCGACCATTCCTGTGGAGGAATTCTTCGGCGCCGCGGTGTGGCAGCTTTATAAGAGCATTGAGTCACCTTACAAGGCAGTCCTGAAACTCCTGCTGATGGAAGCCTACGCCGCAGACCATCCAGACATCGGCCTGCTCTGCTCCCGGTTCAAAAAAAATGTCGAGTCCCAGCGCGTCGAACTGAACGCCATCGACCCTTACATCCTGATGTATGCCAAGGTCGAGGAATATCTGATGGCGACAAACGATCCTGTTCGCCTCGACGTTCTGCGACGCAGCTTCTATCTCAAAACCAACGTCCGCGTGAGCGAACCCCGTCCGCCCGATGAAGCCGAATGGCGCAGAGAAGTGATGCAGAAACTGGTCAAGGTATGGGACTGGTCGCAGGGGAAGGTGCTGCTGTTGGACGGTCGGGATAACTGGAAGCTGAACACAGCGGTCGAAGAGCGACGCGACCTTACTCGAACCCTGAAAGAGAGCTACGCAAATCTCTCTGCCTTCGCCCGCAATCATGCCAGTGAAATCAAAATAACCGCCCGTGATCTGCACATCCTTGGACGGAAACTCTACGCCGCATTTGACCGTAAGCCATCGAAAATCGAGGTCATCACCCGGGGAATTACACAGAACCCGAGAGAAGCGACGCTGTCTCTCCATGAGGTTACCGCGGAGAGCGGTACCAGTGTCTGGCTGTTATTCAGCGGCAGCGTAACTCCTGCCGAGATCGGCAAACAGAAACCGATCAAGCGTTCAAGCTCTGCAGCCGAAATCATCCTCTGGTGCCGACTGAATCGCATCGCCGATCTGAATACCTCCTGGCAGGTGTTCCCGGGAGCGAGCAGTCTTTCCCGCGGCGAGATCCGGCGCGTTTACGAAACCCTCGGTGAGACACTGGCTAAAGACGACGGGGCAGCCACAGTCGATCCGCTGTCGACCCATTCACGCATCACCAAGGTACTTCTGCTGGTGAACGTGGGCGAGAACCCTAATACGGGCGCCCACGGAGACGGGGACGTTCTGACCAGCGATCGCAGCGACCCCTACCAGTTCGGCGGCCGTGGTCTGAACCTGGTGCAGACGGTGGACCTGCATCTGGCGACCAGCTGGAACGAAACATTCGCCTTTCACTACACAGGCGATGCCGCGCTGGTCGAGGCCATAGTGGAGTGCCTGGCCTGGCCGGCTGACCAGCACGAAATGGGCTTGTTACCGACCTCTTCAGCCCACAGCTTCAGCGGCGTGCATGCGCGTAGCATCACCACCCGTACGGAAGAGATTTTTCGTAGAGCCTTGAGGCATCTGCGCCGCTCAGAGAGTGATGTCGCACCGCATTACATCCTTGAAACGAAAACACATCTCCATCACCTGCGCATCGAGGGCGATAAGCCCGTGCTTGAGAGTCATAAGTCTCTCGCGCAGCTCCACCATTGCCTCGAGCAGATCCCGTCGGAACGCTTCAATGACGTCAGATTTGACGCTGGCTGCTCGCGTGCCCTCATGCTGGCAACACTTTACGCGCAGAACCGCAGGGGTCGGATCCAGATCTACGCGGTATCCCACGGCGAAAAGGCTGAGGTGTACATTATCGATGAGCGCGGTGTCCTGCTGATGCAGCGCCAGGAGTGCTACAGCGTCGCGGCGCTCCTGGGTCATTACCGCAGCTTCATTACGGCGGCCATCAGACACTGTCAGCATCTCGGTAACCAGGAGGACGATCTTCTCTCGGTCGAGGTCGATACGCTGCAGGCCGAGCTCATTGGCAGCCGGGTAAGAATTACCGACGGCGCCCGGCTCGAGCAACCGAGCGGGGGATATATGCCGCTGACCGTTCTGGCTGATGCAGACTCCGCAGGCAAGCCGAACTTCACGGTGGTGATGAACGACCGTGAGTTTTCCACGTGGGAGTACGGTAGTACGCTGTTTCAGGTTGTTGCGCAGTATGTGGTTGCGCAAAGACGCAGCGGCAGCACCTACCCCATCTACATCACCGAATTTGACCTTTCGAACCGTTTTCATCAGCTCAGCGGCGGCAATGCTCTGCGTCCCCATGACCTGCTGAGCTACAAAAAACGGATCGAAACTCAGCTGACCAAGGCGCTGCACGCCGACTATTCGGACACCGTCCTTCCAGTAGGTCTTTAACCGCTTGCCGCCCGCTTTTCCCGCGGCCCTCGGTAATCGGACTACGATAAGATTGCGCGCCGGATTTTTAGAGACGGGTCCTCAGTCTTTGAACAAAACCGAAAAATTTCTCAAACGCATCAACCGGTTGCTTGACCGTATCGAGTCTCTTATACCGAGCCCACGTGATGAGAATGTAGAGATCGACAATGCGATCGCCTGGCGCTGGCGCAGCGACGGCAAAGAGAAACGCCTCCAGCCCATCCAGCGTTTCAACTCCATCGCGCTCGACGACCTGCTTCACATCGAGCGTCAGAAACAAACGCTGGAACGCAACACGCGTCAGTTCCTCGCCGGCTTACCGGCAAACAATGCGCTCCTCTGGGGACCGCGCGGCACTGGAAAATCCTCACTCGTCAAAGCACTGCTGAATCATTTCGCGGCTGATGGCCTGCGGCTGATCGAGGTCGATCGTCTCGATCTGGTGGACCTGCCGGACATCATCGATCGCCTCGACGGCAGCAACGCCCGTTTCGTCATCTATTGCGACGACCTCACATTTGACGGGCACGACGCTACCTACCGCGCGCTGAAAACCGTGCTCGATGGTTCCGTGCTGGAGACTCCCGACAACGTGGTGATCTACGCGACCTCAAACCGCCGCCATCTGCTGCCCGAGATGCAGTCGGACAATCAAGCCACCCGGGTTACCGACGGGGAACTGCACTACGCCGAAGCCATAGAGGAAAAAACCTCACTTTCGGAGCGCTTCGGGCTGTGGCTGTCTTTCCATCCACTCAATCAGGAGCGTTATCTGGATATCGTGGATCACTGGCTCGAGGCGCATGCAACAGTTGGGGATGACATGCTCGCGGCGCGTGAAGCAGCTCTGCAGTGGGCGCTGCTGCACGGTTCGCGCAGCGGACGAACCGCGTACCAGTTCGCTCGCGACTGGAGCGGACGCAGAGCGCTGGAGAGCAGGACTTGAGCACGCTGCCCCCGGCTGACGAAATACACCGCGTGCGGGAAACCGCAACCTGCCTCGCCACGCCGGCGGTAATCGAGCAGGCGATGGACCGTATGTCGCTCGAAATTACCGAAGCGCTGAGCCAGACCGCGCCGCTGCTGCTCGGGGTGATGACCGGCGGCGTCGTACCGCTGTCCATGCTGGTGCAGCGTCTTTCATTTCCTTTGCAGGTGGACTACGTCCACCTGACCCGTTACGGCATGCACACCACAGGCGGAGAGCTCCGCTGGATCAAGCACCCGCCGGAGTCCGTGCGCGACCGCACGGTGCTGCTCGTGGATGACCTGCTGGATCACGGCATCAGTCTCCAGGCCCTGGTCGATGCCTGCTGGGAGCGCGGTGCTGCAGAAGTGCAGACGGCAGTGCTGGTCACCAAGGATGTGGCAGACCGCCCTGGCCTCACCGCGACGGATTTCTCCGCACTGTCGCTTCCCGATGCCTACATTTTCGGCTACGGCATGGACTACAAAAGCTTTCTTCGCAACGCGCCGGGAATATTTGCGGTGAGCGGCGACTGATGAAGCTGGCGGTCATCGGCGGAAGCGGTCTCTATGACTTCCCGGCTCTGGAATTGCGTAAGCGCCATCGCGTGATGACCCCCTGGGGGGAACCGTCGGCAAGCGTCATCAGCGGAAAGCTGCAGGGCGTGGAGATGCTGTTTCTGGCCAGACATGGCGAAAGTCATCACCTGCCGCCGCATCAGGTCAATTACCGAGCCAACGTTGCCGCGCTGGCCGAGCTCGGGGCAACCGCAGTCATTGGTACGGCGGCCGTTGGCGGCATGACCTCTCCGGCCGGCACTATCGTCATTCCCCATCAGCTGATCGACTACACCTGGGGACGGGAGCACACCTATTCGGATGGCTCACAGCCCCATCCCATGCATGTGGACTTCACCGATCCCTACTCGCCCGCGCTCCGAGCTGGACTGATCGCCGCGGCCGCGGACGCCGGACTGGACGTGCGTACGTCTGGTGTGTATGCCGCCACCCAAGGGCCGCGGCTCGAAACAGCGGCTGAGATTGATCGACTGGAACGCGATGGCTGCACTCTCGTTGGGATGACGGGCATGCCGGAGGCAGCGCTGGCGCGGGAAATCGGTCTTGAGTATGCGAACGTGTCCCTGGTGGTCAACGCTGCGGCCGGTCGTCAGTCGGGCCCCATCACCATGGAGCAGATCGAGAGCGCTTTGCAGGAAGGCATGACCCGTATCCAGCAACTCATCATCTCGACCGCAAAACGACTTTCGGAATCCCTCGCGACCTGACTTTCATACCTCATCCGACCTTTTGCCTGGCATCTGGTCACCGTCTCTTGTATCCAGGAATGCCTGGACTAATCATGCAGTACGCTGACCTTGATCGCAGGAGGAACTGCCATGGACCAGACAGAGGAACAGGAGCCCATCCGCTACGCGGAGCTTCTCGCAGAGCATTACAAGGCCGCAGGACATCCACCGTACCGTTGGAGTGTGCACGACACCGCACCTTTCGCTCCACTGAAGCGCCCACTGCCGGAGTGTACGGTCACAATGCTCACCGCCGGCGGGATCTCGGAACGCGCACAGTCGCCATGGAACGCATGGGCCAGAAACGACCATCGCCTCGATGCGATCCCGGTTGGGGTCGATTCTGCGCATCTGCAGATCCACGATGCCTATTACGACCATGGTGACGCAGACCGCGACATTAACTGCCAGTTCCCTGTCGACCGTTTGCGGGAACTCCGACAGGTGGGGGAGATCGGGGCGCTCGCGCCGCGGCTGTGGAGCGGCTTCATGGGCAGAATTTATGACCGCAGCCGTCTCATCGAACGAAGCGCGCCCGCTTTTGCCGCAGCCCTGAAAGAAGACCAGGTCGACCTCCTGATTGCCGTACCTGCCTGACCCCTCGATCACCAGACCGTGGGTCTGGTGTGCCGGGTGGTCGAGGAGACTGGGATCAGCACCGTATGCCTGTCGACTGCACGCGACCTTACCCTCCAGGTCGTACCGCCGCGCGCTGTGTTCGTGAACTTTCCCATGGGCAACGCTTTCGGCGCGCCCTTTGATACCCGTCAACAGCTGCGCGTATTGCGGGCCTGTCTGGAGCTTGCCGGCTCTGCGACCCGGGGCGGTGCGCTGACCGCGATGCCAGACCGCTGGCCGACTGAATTTCGCTTTAACCCTGACCGCTCGGGTATGTGATCCTCATCACAGCTCAGCCTGATCCTGCGCCACCGCCCGCCAACCTCAATCTGGTAAGGCAACAGGCATCTCGGAGCTTTCGCCCGGGTCCTCGGGCTCGTCCTCGCTGACCGTTGCGGTCGCTTTGACCTGCGGCAGCACAAAAGGCGACACCATGACGATTACGCCGAAAAGCGGATGGTCAAAGTAATGGATCTCTCGCAGCTTAAGCCGCCTGGTTTCCATCAGGCGGACCGTGGTCTCACCCGCCTGAAAGATGAAATCGACATCGACATGCAGCAGACGCGATACTTTAATAGCCACCACGCCTTCCACGCTGGGAATGGACGCGGAAACTGAAGCGTCTTGATCGCGCAGGCCCGCGACGGACAGATCTGTCATTTCAAGCGCAGGGTCGACATCAGAAAGATAGACCCGTTTCGCGCGCCGCACACCGAAACCAGGCTGCCGCCAGGCGGCGCTCAAAAGCAGCTCATAATCGGGCGCGCGGAGGCGACGCTCCACTTCGCGTAGGCGACGGTCTTCGGCCCTGAGAGGCATGAAAGCAACCGGTTGTTCAGTGCCATCCTCTTCAGCCAGGGCAGTGGGTTCATCGGACAAGTCCGGCAGCAGAGAAAGCAGCGTGACAGTGTTGCGAAAATCCGGAAGAGACGACAACGCAGGCCATTGCTCTCCGCCGACGAGCGACTCGTCGAGGTGACGGAAAACCAGTACCTCGACCTGATACCAGCGTGCATAGGCTGCTGAAGGCATCAGCAGTACCGCAAGCAGTAACCTAGGCAATGCTCTCTGTCTAAGCCGCACGGCGCCGCTCGAAACGCTGCAGAATCTGCGCTACTTCAGCAAACCGGGACTGCGCGTCCGGCAATTCCTTGGCAACCTTGAGCTTGTCCTGTCCGTCAAGGCGGTACTCAAACTGCGTCTGCACCAGCTCAATAATGCACATCGGATCAATATCCGGAGACGGGTGAAATTCAAAGCGGCCGCCGCGCCGCCCGAGGTCAATTCTTCGGATACCGAAAGCTTCAGCCTCGCGTTTCAGCTCAGCAATACGAAACAGATTCTCGACCGGCTCGCCGAAGGGCCCGAAGCGATCGATGACCTCCTCGCGCAGCTCTCTGAGATCTTCCTTGGCCGTAGCGCTGGCGATGCGCTTGTAAAGTATCAAGCGTGCGTGCACATCCGGCAGATAGTCTTCCGGCAGAAGCGCCGGGATATGCAGCTCTATTTCGATCCGATCATCTCCGACGTTGTCCACAGACACGTCACGCCCTTTTTTCAGGGCATTGACCGTGCGGGTCAGGAGCTCGGAGTAGAGCCCGAAACCTATCTCCTGGATATGTCCACTCTGCTCCTCGCCGAGGATCTCTCCCGCTCCACGGATCTCCAGATCGTGCGTGGCCAGCGTAAATCCGACGCCGAGCTCCTCCAGCGATTCGATAGCCTCCAGCCGCTTGATCGCGTCCGCGGTGATGGCCTTTCTATGGGGCACCACCAGGTAGGCATAAGCTCGATGGTGGGAACGCCCGACGCGGCCGCGTAGTTGATACAGCTGAGCCAGTCCGAACTTGTCTGCTCGGTTGATGATGATCGTGTTGGCGTTGGGGACGTCTATTCCGGTTTCGATGATCGTTGTGCAGACCAGCACATTGCACCGGCCGTGGTAAAAATCGAGCATCACGTGCTCCAGATCCCGCTCGCGCATCTGGCCATGAGCAAATGCCGTCCTTGCCTCTGGCACCAGCGCGCTCAGGGCGTCAGCAATCTCGCCGATATTCTCAACTTCGTTATGCACGAAGTAGACCTGCCCACCGCGCCCGATTTCCCGCAGGATCGCCTCCCGCAGCAGCGGGTCCGACCACTCACGTACGAAAGTTTTGATCGCCAGCCGCTTCTGCGGTGCAGTGGCGATGATGGACAGCTCGCGGGTTCCAGACAGCGCCATGTTCAAAGTCCGGGGGATCGGCGTCGCCGTCAGGGTCAGGATATCCACGTCAGCGCGGAGCGCCTTGATCTTTTCTTTCTGCGAAACACCGAATCGGTGTTCTTCATCGACGATCAAAAGACCCAGATTCTTGAACCGGACATCCTTATTGAGCAGCTTATGGGTGCCTACAACAATGTCCACGGTACCGTCCGCCAAGCCCTGAAGCGATCTGCGGGTTTCCTCTCCAGCTGAAAAGCGGGACAACTGTGCTACCCGCACGGGCCAATCCGCAAACCGGTCTCGCAGAGTCTCGAAATGCTGCCGCGCAAGCAGCGTCGTCGGAACGAGGATCGCAACCTGTCGACTGTCGTTCACCGCAACAAAGGCCGCCCGCATTGCGACCTCTGTTTTACCGAAACCGACATCTCCACAGATCAGTCGGTCCATCGGCTGTTCGCGCGTCATGTCTGACAGCACAGCCTCCACTGCGCTGGCCTGATCAGGCGTGTCTTCAAACGGGAAGGCCTGCTCGAACGCGCTGAACGCCTGACGATCGATCTGGAACGCATGTCCTCTGCGCGCCGCGCGGCGTGCGTGGATTTCAAGAAGTTCTGCAGCTACGTCGCGGATTTTCTCAGCTGCTTTCCTGCGCGCCTTTTCCCACTGCCCACTCCCCAGCTTGTGCAACGGTGCGTGATCGGGATCTACGCCGGAGTAACGACTGATCAGGTCCAGCGCACTCACCGGCACGTACAGCTTGTCCTGATCGGCGTACTCGAGCTGGATAAACTCATTGGTCAGGTCGCCCACCGTCAGGACTACCAGACCTCTATAGCGGCCAACGCCATGCTGCTCATGGACCACCGGCGACCCAAGGCTCAGCTCCGTCAGGTTACGCACGATCAGTTCGCTGTCCTGCGAACTGCGGCGACGGCGGCGCTGCCGCGCCCGCTCGCCGAAAAGCTGGTTTTCGGTGAGGACGCTGAATCGCGGCTCGTCTATTTCAGCGCCATCCCCCAGATGACCTACCGTGATACCGATAGGGTCATCGCTAGCGAGAAACTCACTCCAGGAATCATAGGGCCGCGGGCGGAATGGCTGACGCTGGAAAAGTTCGAGCAGCGTCTCCCGCCTGCCCATCGACTCCGCCACGATCAGCACCCGTCCATCGACGCTGCGCACATGTTCCGCAAGTAGGGCCAGAGGCTCAGCGGCGCGCGCGTCAACCGGGATTTTGACCGGCGTACGCGTTGCAAATCGAGTGGTGTGCGTGTGTTCCGGCGCGAGACCACAGACACTCAGCTGCGGCCTGTCAGCAAGCGCGTGGCGCAGTTCCTCCAACGTGAGAAACATCCGACGCGGTTCGCACAATGGCCGCTCCACATCGTGCCTGAGAGCCTCGAAGCGCTCTGCTACGGATTGTGAGAATCGCTCCGCGCTGATCTCTGTGTTCTCGTCCCAGACGATGAGTGCTTCGGGCGGAAGATAAGCAGCCAGCGAGTCCAATTCATCAAAAAACAAAGGCAGGTAATATTCAACGCCTGCCGGCGCCATACCCTCCGTCACATCTGCGTACACGGGCGAAGACTGGCCGCGCTGTCCGAACTCCAGGCGCCAGGCTCGGCGAAACTCGCGTACTGCGTCCGCTTCGAGTGAAAACTCACGGGCGGGCAGGATCTGGATACAGCTGACAGCCTCCAGCGAGCGCTGGGTATCAGCATCAAACCGGCGCAGCGACTCAATCTCGTCATCAAATAAGTCGATCCGAAAAGGTTGCGTCGACCCCATCGGAAAAACGTCTATCAGCGATCCCCTAACCGCAAATTCACCGTGCTCGCTGACCTGAACGCAGGCCCGATAGCCTCCCGCTTCGAGGCGGTGCCGGAATGCATCCCGGTCAAGGCGCTGTCCCTGGTCCAAACGGAATGCACGCGCCTCCAGCCACTGCCGCGGTGACAGGCGCTGCAGGACGGTGGGTAATGCCGCGACGACCACGCCCTGCCCCATGGCGGGCAGTTGGGTCAAGGTCGCGATCCGCTCTGAAACAATATCCTGATAAGGGCTGAAACGATCGTAGGGCAGCGTCTCCCAGTCTGGCAGCGTCAGGCACGGGAGCGTCGGCGCAAAAAACCTGACCTCTTCCAGACACTGATAGACGCCGGCAACCTCAGCCGTCAGTACGACTACAGGCCCCCTGCGCGCCGTCGCAAGCTCGGCCAGAGCTAGACTGCGACTGGCGCCATAGAGGCGGGACCAGACCTCTGGTGTGGAGCTGTCATTCAGCGCAGGGGGTGCGAAAGGGCTAATCACGGTCTATCCGGGCGCTTAACTCGGGCTTGCAGCCCGAGCCCTGTCGCTCATAGCACTGATCGCTGAGACCGCCGCCGCTGGCTCCGGCGCGCGGGTTACTGGCCTTCCAATTACCAGATAGCTTGCCCCGGCGGCGACTGCGCTTTCCGGCGTGGCCACCCTGGCCTGGTCATCCACCTCGCTTCCGGCCGGCCTGATTCCCGGCGTGACCAGCAGGAACCCGGGACCATGCGCTTTGCGCAGATCTGCAATCTCCAATGGCGAGCACACCACGCCGTCCAGGCCGCTTGATTCCGCCAGCGCGGCAAGACGGCTAACCTGCTCCCCAGGGGTTGAAAGGATACCGACCGCATGCATTGCGTCCGCGTCTAGACTCGTTAGCACAGTGACCGCTACAAGCAACGGTCGCGGCGTGAATGCGTCCAGAGCGTCGCGAGCGGCCTCCAGCATGGCGCTGCCGCCCGCGCTGTGTACGTTCATCATCCAGCAACCCAGATCGGCCGCGGCTCGACACGCTCCCGCAACCGTATTCGGAATGTCATGAAATTTAAGATCAAGAAAGACCTCAAAACCCCGGGCATGGAGCGCCCGCACGACCTCAGGACCGCATCGGGTAAATAATTCTTTGCCTACTTTCACCCGGCAGCGCTGTGGGTCCAATCGGTCGGCAAAATCCAGGGTTGGCGCCAACCCATCGAAATCGAGCGCGACGATCAGCACTTTAGAATCTGTCATGAATTGTCAAACTTGTCGGGAACAGAATACCGGGCTCGGCGAATCACAACGCACTTGCAGAAAATGGATGGCTATCAATCGCCGATGCTCACCTGCTTGATGCTGCTCCAGGACTTACATCCTGGACATTGCCAATGCAGACTGCGGCCACGAAAACCACATAGAGAGCAAAGATACGCGGCTCGCTGTTCAACCAGGCGTGCAGTCGATTGTTTGAGCATTCTCAGACCGAGCGACGCATTTCCCGACGCTTCTGTATCGAGGTAGCGCACAAGTCTGTCTAATGCCTGAACGGTGGGTCGCTCCGCGAGTTCGGCTGAGAGACAAGCCATAGCTCGATCTGTTTCGCCCCTTTTCCACAGCAGATCAACCAGTGCGAGATCGCTGTCGGCTCCAGGGTGCAGATCTCGCAAGCGCTCGAGACAGGCTTCCAGCTCGACCTCCCGTCCCAGCTTTCGATAACACTCTGCAAGCAACGGAACCGCTTCTGTCAGAAAGTCCTGATTTTGGTATTCGATTCGATTGAGGTGATGGATCGCGAAGTCAAATTTGTCCTGCTTGATTGCGAGGCGCGCTGCGATGAGGCTGGCCCTGACGCACCTGCTGTCGATGTTAATCGCGCCGAGTATCCTTGCAGCGGCCTCGTCGTCGCGCCCGGCACACAAAAGGATCTCCGCCTGCTCGCAGACAAACTGGGCTTTTTGCGCCGAGAGGTCGCGGCGACTCAGCGTCTCAAGCTTTTCACTGTAATCCAGCGCCTTTTGCCAGTCCTGCTCCTGCTGGTAGATATCAATGAGATTCTCCAATGCCTGTTGCTCGTGGACGCCATTGTTTAGCAGCTCCAGGAAGACTGTCTCTGCACGGTCCAACAACCCGGAGCGCAGGTAGTCCAGCCCGAGTTCAAGCGCCGCAAGATTTCGCTGCTCGTTACTCAAGGTACTCCGTCCAACGAGATTTTCGTGAATTCGAATAGCGCGTTCGACTTCACCACGTCGCCGGAACAGATTGGCAAGCGCGAAGTGCGTCTCGACGGTGTCGCTCTCCGCTTCCATGACCCGGAGAAACACGTCAATCGCCTTATCCGGACGGTCCTCAAGCAGATAGTTGAGTCCCGTGTAGTACGCCTGAAATTCCAGCTGGCGTGAACTCAGAGTATTACGTTTTCTCTCACGTCGGCCGAAGAACCAGCCGGAGAGCGTGGCGACTGGCAAGAGCGCAGCCAATGCGCCGAAGAGATATTCAATCGGCATCGTGCAACGACACAAGGGACTCCGAGGTCGCGCCGCGCTCCGCGGCCGCAACCCTCTTTTCCAGCTTCACGAGTCGCCGGCGCATCCGCAACAACGTGCTGCTCATTCCAAGCACACCGAAAAACGCCCCGCACATGACAGCGCCAACCATTGCCCAGGATAGATCAATCGTCACAGCGCCCAGGAGGTAGTCGAGCTCAACTGTCTGACGGTTGCGCACGTGAAAAATGAAACCCAGAGCTGCGCAGAGGATTGCTACAGTCAGATACATAACGCGACTCATGCAGCTACTCGTGCTTCAGCTCTGGAACTTAACTGGAGTCCTGAGGTTGATTGTCTGCGCCTGTGCTTCGTCCAGTGCTCTGTCAGGGGAAAGAACGCTAACGTCGGCACCATGCTTTCGACCGGAACGAAGACGTCTCAATCGTCCCCGTCGAACTCGCCATCGTCGGTGTCCCGCGCCGGTCTGATGACCGGCGAGGTCTGCGCTCCGAGGTTTACTCGCTCTCTGAGCTCTTTGCCCGGTTTGAAATGGGGCACATATTTTGCCGGCAGCGATACAGGATCGCCCGATTTCGGATTTCGACCTACCCTCGGCGGTCGGTAGTGAAGCGAGAAACTCCCGAAGCCCCGTATTTCGATACGCTCTCCGGAAGCCAGTGTCAGCCCCATGTGCTCAAGTATGGTCTTCACCGCAAGCTCAACGTCGCGGTAGCCGAGCTGCGATTGCTTCTTGACCAGAGTTTCGATGAGTTCTGATTTCGTCATCAGTATGTTCCGCGGATCATCGAGTTCTGCCAGATCTCTCCTGAGCGCTTATTGCGCGTCCAGCTGCTCTTTGAGCAGGTCGCCGAGTGTAGTGCGTCCTCCGTCACGCTCTACACCGTACTCCTGCAGAGCAGCCGCCTCTTCCTCACTCTCGCGCGCGCGAACGGAAAGGTTCACCACGCGGCGCTTACGGTCTACGCCAACTACGAGCGCCTCAACAGTTTCTCCCTCTTTCACCAGTTTCCGCGCGTCATCCACCGGATCGATCGAGAGCTCAGAGGCGCGCATTACGCCCTCCACGCCTTCGACCAGTTCAAGCGTGACGCTCTTCGCGTCTACCATGGTAGCGACACCCGACACTCGCGTGCCTTTCGGATTCTGAGCAAGGAAGGTCGAAAACGGATCCTGTGCGAGCTGTTTGACACCGAGCGAAATTCTTTCGCGATCAGCATCCACAGCGAGCACGACTGTCTCCAGCTCATCGCCCTTCTTGTAGTTGCGGACCATTTCCTCTCCGGGCAGATCCCAGGACAGGTCGGACAAATGAACCAACCCGTCGATTCCGCCGTCGAGGCCTATAAAAATCCCGAAATCGGTTATCGATTTGATGCGCCCGACGACCCGGTCATTTTTATTGTGGGTTGCTGCGAATTCTTCCCAAGGATTTGAACGGCACTGCTTCATGCCGAGGGAAATGCGCCGGCGCTCCTCGTCGATGTCCAGGACCATGACCTCGACCTCTTCGCCCAAATGGACCACCTTGGAGGGATGGACATTGCGGTTGGTCCAGTCCATTTCGGATACATGCACCAAGCCTTCGACACCCTCTTCTATCTCCACAAAGCAGCCGTAATCGGCGATGTTGGATACTTTGCCGAACAAGCGGGAGTGCTCCGGGTAGCGGCGTGAAATGTCGACCCAGGGATCATCTCCGAGCTGCTTCAGACCCAGCGATACGCGCTGCCGGTCGCGGTCGAATTTCAGCACTTTGACGTCCAGCTCATCGCCGATGTTGACCACTTCCGAGGGATGCTTGACACGTTTCCAGGCCATGTCGGTGATATGCAGCAGACCATCGATGCCTCCAAGATCTACAAACGCACCGTAGTCGGTCAGATTTTTAACCAGCCCCTTGAGCACGGCGCCTTCGTTCAGGCCGTCGAGCAGCGCCTCGCGCTCGGCTGAATTCTCACTCTCAACAACCGCGCGCCTGGAGACCACTACGTTGTTGCGCTTGCGATCGACCTTGATCACCTTGAACTCGAGCGGCTTGCCCTCGAGGTAACTGGTGTCCCGCACAGGGCGTACATCGACCAGAGAGCCCGGCAGGAACGCTCGAATACTATTGAGATCGATCGTGAAGCCACCTTTGACCTTGTCACTGATAATCCCGGTGACCGTGACATTACCCTCACAGGCCTCTTCGAGTTCTTCCCAGGCCTTAGCGCGCTTCGCTTTCTCTCGTGAGAGTTTGGTCTCTCCGTAACCGTCTTCTACCGCATCCAGAGCGACATCAATCAGATCGCCGACATTGATATCCAGTGCGCCGCCCTGATCGCGGAACTGGTCGGTCGGGATGATGCCTTCAGATTTCAATCCAGCGTTGACAACGACGTAGTCAGCGCCGATCTCTACGATCATGCCTTTAACAATCGTACCTGGGCGCATGCGCGCCTCGATCTGACTCTGTTCGAATAGTTCTGCGAAGCTTTCCGCCATAGTTAATGTTTGAAATGCCTGCGCTACCGCGATTCATACATCAGCGGTGCACTGTGCAGACGTTTCAAGCTCCCAAGTTTTGAGTGAATAAAACGATCGGACCGCGGAAGGATCTCAAGAGGCAGTCCGGGCCAGACCACGTTCGCAGACGAGATTTCTCACTACCTTCTCGACTTCGAGTGCGTTAAGCGTAGAGGTATCGAGGAGAACGGCGTCATCTGCGGGCTTAAGCGGGGAGACTGCGCGCTCAGCGTCGCGTCTGTCGCGTTCAGCGATGTCCCCCGAAAGCTGCGCGAG
Source organism: Gammaproteobacteria bacterium (assembly GCA_038116745.1). GTDB lineage: Bacteria > Pseudomonadota > Gammaproteobacteria > JAYODW01. The sequence continues at coordinate 34,757 of JAYODW010000007.1, read as the reverse complement.
GCTAACACTGATCCCTTTTTCTATCAACTGTTTATGACGTCTTTGGGCCCGCTCGTCGGCGCTCGCGGTAAGAAAAATCTTGAGCTCAGCATGAGGAAAAACAACCGTCCCCATATCCCGCCCGTCGGCTACCAGTCCGGGCGGCTGCTGGAAATCCCGCTGGCGCTGAAGAAGGGCTTCTCTCACTTTTGCAAAAGCTGCAACCCGCGACGCAACGGCTCCCATGTCCTCAGTCCGGATCTCAGCACTCACATCACGACCACCCACTATCACCCGAGTCTCGTCGTGAGCCTGCTCAAATACGACATCCAGCGTTCGCGCCACTCTCGCAAGCGCGGTTTCGTCTGAGAGCCCAACCCGCTGGTCAACGGCTATCAGTCCCACAACCCGGTAGAGCGCGCCTGAGTCCAGCAAATGCCACGCCAGCCAGGTCTGCAGGCGTCGCGAAACGGTACCTTTGCCAGTACCACTGGGCCCATCGATGGTGATGACCTCCGCGCTCATGAGCCGATCCGCAACCCTACCTCCCGCGCCAACTCCGCGAAACCGGGGAAGGACGTCGCTATCGCAGCCGCGTTATCTATCGTGACGGGCCCCTTTGCTCGCAGTGCCGCGATGGCGAAGGCCATTGCAACACGATGATCACCCTGCGCGTTCACCCGACCACCCTGCAGACTCCCGCCGCGGATCTCGATACCGTCCGGTAGCACCCTGCATTCAATGCCGAGCGCTCCCAATCCCTCAGCCATCACGGCGATGCGATCGGATTCTTTGTGCCGCAGCTCCTCTGCACCGCGCAGTCGGGTGACGCCCTCGGCGCCGGCAGCTGCGACAAAAAGGGCCGGGAACTCATCAATCGCAGACGGCACCAGACTGCTCGGGATGTCAATCCCACGCAGCTGGCCAGCGCCAACGATAAGGTCCGCAACCGGCTCGGTGCCGCAGAAGCCTTCGCGAGTGACTTCGATCCGCGCTCCCATCGCGCGCAGAATTTCCAGAACGCCGGTCCTCGTCGGATTAACACCCACCTGTTTTATCTGCAGCTCACTGCCTGCGCTGAAGCTCGCTCCGACCAGGAAGAAAGCTGCAGAAGAGATGTCCGAGGGCACCCGCAGGTTTACTGCTTCAAGTCGCTGCCGCCCTCGGATCGCGCACCAGCCGTCACCACTCTCGATCTTGACCCCGAAACTACCCAGCATGCGCTCCGTATGATCCCTCGTGGCAACCGATTCCCGCACACATGTGGTGCCATCGGCAAACAATCCCGCCAAGAGCACCGCAGATTTCACCTGCGCACTCGCGACGGGAAGTGCGTAATCGATGGCGTGCAGTCGTGCGACGGGTTTCAGGTGCAGCGGCGGCGTGCCGCTGCTGGATTCTATGCGTCCCCCCATCTGCTCAATTGGCCTTATCACGCGTCGCATCGGGCGCCTGCTCAGGGATGCATCGCCGGTCAGGGTGGCACCGATGCCGGCTCCTGCGAGAATGCCGCACATGAGCCGCATGGAAGTCCCTGAATTTCCGAGGTCGAGCTCTTTCTGGGGGCACAGAAGGCCATCAACGCCAACGCCCTCCACGGCAAGTACACCGGGCGCCGTCTCTTTGATCGTCACGCCCAGGCTGCGGAATGCGTTCATCGTCGAAAGAACGTCCTCTCCCATGAGGCAACCCGTGATTTCGGAGCGTCCGTCAGCCAGAGCGCTCAGCATGACGGCTCTGTGGGAGATCGATTTATCGCCAGGGACCTGCAGGGCGCCAGTCAAGCAGCCCCCCGGGGCAACGATTAGTACGTCAGGACTCGACATTCGATTCGGGCACGACACAGTTGTCCCGGGCTAGCTTGGCGCGCAAAAACATCGCCCTGAGGGCCGCCTGATCCTCTGCGGCAAGAGCTTCCTGCAGAAGGGAGAACTGCGTTTCGAAAGCGCTGCATGCCTCCAACAGCGCCGCTTTGTTGGCCAAGGCAATATCGCTCCACATTTCCGGGTTGCTCGACGCAATCCTGGAAAAATCCCGGAAACCGCCCGCCGCGAAATCGAAAACCGTTTCCGCGTCGGCCCGGCGATCCAGCGCCTCCATCAGGCTGAAAGCCAGCATGTGCGGCAGATGCGAGGTTGCCGCCAGCACGGCATCGTGCCGTTCGACCGGCATCTCGCAGACCTGCGCACCGACGGTTTCCCACATCATCCGTACTGTATGCACTGCCGAAGCGCTTGTTTCAGCCAGCGGCGTCAGAACAACGCGGTGATTTTCATAAAGCTCCGCAAAAGCAGCTGCCGCACCACTATGTTCCGTACCTGCTATCGGATGGCCGGGCACAAAGTTTCCAAACCGGTTCCCCAGAATGGTCCGCGCGGCCGCTACGACGCTGCCTTTGACACTCCCGGCGTCCGTCAGCACCGCATCCGGCCCGAGCGCAGGCGCAATTTCCCGAAGCACCCGTTCAGTCGCACCCAGAGTGGTTGCAATGATGACGAGCCCCGCATCATCGACAGCCTCCCTCGCCGACACTGATATTCGGTCGACACAACCCCGCGCTAACGCCTCCCGAAGGTTTTCCTCACTGCGCCCGGCGCCGACGATCTCCGCAGCAACGTCCGCGCGGCGGAGCGCCATGCCGAGAGAGCCGCCGATCAGGCCGACGCCGATAATCGCGACACGTTCAATGCGAAAAGCCACGGTCCGTCCTGCTCGTGATTTCGATTGTTACAGCAGCGCGCGAGGGCAACTGCCGAGCACCTTGAAGACGCCCGCCAGTCTGCGTATTTCCGCTAACGCAGCGGCAACCGGATCGTCATCTGCATGGCCTTGCACATCGACAAAAAACAGATAGTCCCACCCACCGGTCTTCAGCGGTCTGGACTCAATCCGGGTCATGGATATTCCGCGCTCCGCCAGAATTGTCAGCAGTCGGTTAAGCGCACCAGCTTCGTTAACCGTGGTGAACATGACTGAAGTTCTGTCGTCACCGCTGGGTCCAGGCAGCTCACGGCCGAGCACAGCAAAGCGCGTGGTGTTGTGGGGATTGTCCTCAATATTCGCGGCCAGACTGGGCAGAGAATAGAGCTGCGCTGCCTCAACGCTGGCAATCGCTGCTGCGGTCGGTTCGCCGGCGGCTTTTTGCGCCGCGGCGGCATTACTGGCCAGCGCGATGCGCTCTACCGACGGCAGGTGTTGCTGCAGCCAGTCCCGACATTGCTCCAGGGCCTGATCGTGGGCATACACTTTTTCAACCGCGGCTAGATCAGGCGCCTTACTCAAAAGCTGATGGTGCACCGACAGCACCACCTCACCAACAATTTTCAGGGTCGACTCGCGCAGGCAATCAAGCGTGATGTTGATCGAACCGCCGACCGAGTTTTCCAGTGGCACCACACCGTAATCGCAGCCGCGGTTCTCAACTTGACGGAATACATCAACAATCGTCCCCAGCGGCACCGGTCGCGCTGAGCCACCGAAATGCTTCAGTGCAGCCGCGTGGGTAAAGGTTCCCGGCGGGCCGAGGTAGGCAATGGCGAGTCGCTTCTCAAGCGAAAGGCATGCGGAAATGATTTCTCGCACCAGCCGCGCGAGCGCTTCATCCGGCATCGGTCCGTCGTTAGCCGAAAGCAGTCTTCTCAGGATTTGCGCTTCGCGTTCAGGTCGGTAGAACGACACATCGTCACCAGCCTGCCGTTTGGCCTCTCCGACTTCGATCGTCAGGCCAGCGCGTCGATTGAGCAGGACCAGCAGTTCGTCGTCCACCGCGTCAATTGCGGCGCGGAGTTCTCCGAGTCGATTGGCGTCAGTCACCTCGCGTGCCCCTCCGGAAGTGATGCTCTGCGAACCTGAAGCCATCTGACCTTACAGCTGGCAGCACTTCGGGTGAGGGTAAGTACGAACACACCAGTAATCGATAAACCGCGCTGGCAAATCGTCAGACAGAAGGCTCGCCCTGTCCTGAATTCTCTTCGCCTCCAGCGCTGTCAGACCCTTCCTCGTCGCTGCCGAGATCAGCAATCGTTCCCATGCCGACCAGTTTTTCCGGATCCGAAAGTCCGATTAACCTGATCCCCTGCGTGTTGCGCCCGATCAGCGAAATGCCGTTCACCGGCGTGCGCACGAGCGTGCCGCGGTCGCTTATCAGCATGACTTCGTCATCGTCATCAACAGAGGCCGCGCCCACCACGGCGCCATTACGATCGTTTGCCTGAATCGCGATGACCCCTTGCCCTCCGCGCCCCTTACGCGGGAACTCACTGAAGCGCGTACGCTTGCCGTAACCATTGGCACACGCCAGTAAAACGGAGCCTTCTCCTTCGATCACGATCAACGCAATGACTTCCTGCTCCGGCTGAAGCCTGATCCCGCGTACGCCCCGCGCATTGCGCCCCATAGGACGCACATTCTGCTCCGCGAAGCGGATCGCCTTACCATCCGAGCTGACGAGCATGATGTCAGCCGCGCCCTGCGTCAGCGCAACACCGACAAGATGGTCATCCTCGGCCAGATCGACAGCAATGATCCCGCTCGCACGCGGCCGCGAGAAATTATCCAGGGAGGTTTTCTTCAGCGTTCCTGTGGTCGTCGCCATGACCACATAGAGCTCCGGATCAAACTCTTTAATCGGAAGGACGGCAGTAACCCGTTCGCCCTCGGCCAGGGGCAGCAGGTTGACCAGCGGCCGCCCGCGCGCGACGCGGCTCGCCTGCGGCAACTCGTACACCTTCAACCAGTAAACCTTGCCCTGATTTGAGAAGCACAGGAGCGTGTCGTGTGTATTGGCGATGAACAGCTTGTCGACGAAATCCTCGTCCCGCATGGTGGTCGCGGTCTTGCCTTTACCACCACGTCGCTGCGACCGATAAACGTCAAGCGACTGAGACTTCGCGTAACCCGCATGCGACAGAGTAACGACGACGTCTTCCTCGGAGATGAGGTCTTCGAGTGACAGGTTCTCCTGCGTCTGGACTATCTCGGTGCGACGGGCGTCGCCGTACTGCGCATTGACTTCCTCAAGCTCTTCGCGAATGACCTGCATAAGCCGTTCGGGCCGGGCGAGGATATCGAGGAGGTCATCGATCCGTGCCAGCACTTCGCGATATTCATCAACGATCTTGTCCTGCTCCAGCGCAGTGAGGCGCTGCAGGCGCATCTCCAGGATTTCTTTTGCCTGTCGTTCGGACAACCAATAGCCGTCACTCTGTGCGCCGTAGCGGGGCTCCAGATCCAACGGGCGGGAGCGATTGGCATCAGCACGTTCGAGCATCGAGAGCACCACACCCGGGGTCCAGGCCCGGGCCATCAGTCGATCACGTGCTTCTGCAGGTGTTGGCGACGAGCGGATGAGATCGATGATGGGATCGATATTCGCGAGCGCTACCGCGAGCCCTTCCAGGATGTGAGCCCGATCGCGCGCTTTGCGCAATTCAAACAGAGTGCGCCGAGTGACAACTTCACGGCGATGGCGCATGAAGCAGTCGAGCAGATCACGAAGATTCAGTGTGCGCGGCTGCCCGTCAACCAGCGCCACGTGGTTAATCCCGAACACTGACTGCATCTGAGTGTGACGATAAAGGTTATTCAGCAGAACTTCAGGGCTCTCGCCGCGTTTCAGCTCAATAACGATGCGCATGCCGTCCTTATCGGACTCATCGCGCAGACCATCGGGCCGGATGCCCTCGATCTTTTTCTCTTTGACCAGCTCTGCAATCTTTTCTATCAGGCGCGCCTTGTTGACCTGATAGGGCAGTTCGGTCACGACGATGCTGGGATGATCTGAATCACCATTTTCAATCTCCGCGCGCGCGCGGACGTAGATGCGTCCGCGTCCTGTGCGGTAGGCCTCGCGGATTCCAGCGGCGCCGTTAATGATTCCAGACGTAGGAAAATCGGGCCCGGGTATGTAGGCCATCAGCTCATCGACCGACAGGTCCGGCGATTCAATCAAGGCCAGACAGGCGCTGACGACCTCGCGCAGGTTGTGCGGCGGAATGTTCGTCGCCATGCCCACCGCGATACCGCTCGAACCATTGACCAGCAGATTCGGGATCCGCGAAGGCAGCACGGTTGGCTCGTGCTCTTTGCCGTCATAGTTCGGGACAAAATCGACCGTTTCCATGTCGATGTCGGCCAGCAACTCGCCGGCAATGCGGTCCAACCGGCATTCCGTGTAGCGCATAGCAGCTGGCGCGTCGCCGTCAACGGAACCGAAGTTCCCCTGCCCGTCAATCAACGGGTAGCGCAGTGAAAAATCCTGCGCCATGCGCACCAGCGTGTCGTAGATCGCATTGTCGCCGTGGGGGTGATATTTACCCATCACTTCGCCCACGACACGCGCGCACTTCACGTACGGGCGGTTCCAGGTATTGCTGCCTTCCTGCATGGCAAACAGCACGCGGCGATGGACCGGCTTGAGGCCGTCCCGAGCGTCGGGCAGCGCCCGCCCCACGATCACGCTCATGGCGTAATCCATGTAGGACTGGCGCATCTCGTCCTCGATATTTACAGGTTGCAGATGGCGCGCGAAATCAGCCATGGATGGCAAACTAACCCATTGATCTGGAAGGGAGTGTCACCGTCATCGGGACTGCCGGATCATACCACCATCCGGGGCACCAATGCATGCTTTCAGCACCTTCGGCTCACGCGCTGAAAAGCGCCGCAAGAGCTTTACGGTCGGGCTTCTCAACAACACCTTTTTCAGTGACCAGCGCATCAATTAAAGCGGCCGGTGTGACGTCGAACACCGGGTTGTACACCGCAACGCCAGGCGCAGCGATTGACTGACCCGCGATCGAAGTCAGCTCCTCCGCAGCACGCTGCTCGATAGGGATCTGGTCTCCACTGGCCGTGCGCAGATCGATTGTGGACAACGGGGCGGCGATCATCACACGCACGCCGTGCGCTCGAGCGAGAGTCGCCAGCCCATAGGTTCCGATCTTATTTGCCGCATCACCGTTGGCGGCAATGCGATCGGCACCCGTTACCAACCACTGAACCCGCCCCAGCTTCATCAGATGCGCAGCCGCACTGTCCGCAATCAGCGTTACAGCAATTCCATCCTGCAGTAACTCCCACGCGGTAAGGCGGGCGCCCTGGAGCCAGGGCCGTGTCTCTGTCGCATAAACCGCACCCAGTTTCCCCATGGCACTCGCTGACCGCACCACTCCCAGCGCGGTGCCGTAGCCCGCTGTTGCCAAGGCACCTGCGTTGCAGTGAGTCAACACGCCGGTGCCATCTGCCATTAGTGCTGCCCCGTAGTCGCCCATACGCCTGTTGGCGGCGAGGTCGTCTTCATGGATCTGCCGGGCTGCCTCAAGCAGGCGCAGCTCGAGCCCGCCCTCAGCCAGCATCGCCAGTTCCCGCATACGCGCCAGCGCCCACATCAGGTTGACCGCCGTCGGGCGGGATGCCTCCAGCAAAGCGATGTCTTCCAGCAGCGCCCGTACTCCACCGCCCCCAACGGCGAGGCGCTCGCGTGCCGCAAGTGCGACGCCGTATGCGGCCGCGATACCGATGGCCGGGGCCCCGCGAACGACCATTGCTCGGATCGCGCTGGCGACTCCTTCCGCGTCCCTGCAGCACACGTATTCGAGGCTCCGCGGGAGCTTGCGCTGGTCGAGCAGATGAAGTGCGTCATCGCGCCAAATAATCGGATCGGACATGAGTTCAGGCCTGCTGCTTAGGGGGTCAGGGAGCTGTGGTACTGTAGCCAGCGCCCCTCTTCCTGCCAACGCTGACATGCCCAGAACAACTGCGATACACGCTGGCTGGATCATCCCGGTGGAACCTCATGCTCGGGTTCTGGAACGCCATTCCCTGATCATCGAAGGCGCGCAGATTGCTGCGCTCCTACCCACCAGTACCTGGCAGAACACCATCGGGGCGGAAGAAATTGCGCTCCCGGATCACGTGCTCATCCCTGGTCTGATCAACGCCCATACCCACGCGGCGATGGCGCTCTTTCGTGGGCTGGCTGACGACCAGCCTCTGATGGCCTGGCTGCAGAACCATATCTGGCCGACCGAGGCGCGGGTGGTCGGGCGTGATTTCGTACGCGAAGGCACACGACTGGCCGCGGCAGAAATGTTGCTGGGCGGCACGACCTGCTTCAACGACATGTACTTTTTCGGCGATGAAGGCGCTGCGGCTGCGATCGAATCCGGGATCCGAGCCGTCATTGGCATGATCGTGATTGACTTTCCCAGCGCCTGGGCAGCCACGCTTGAGGATTATTTCAGGCAGGGGCAGGCGATCCACGACCGGTATCGGGGACACCCCCTGATCAGCACTGCTTTCGCGCCACACGCGCCGTATTCCGTAAACGACCAGGCGCTAGCACGCTGCGCGACACTGGCCGAGGAGATGGACGTTCCGATCCACATCCACCTTCATGAGACTGCAGAGGAAGTCAGCAACGCTGTCGCTGCGAGTGGCGTCAGCCCCTTGCAGCGACTCGAGTCACTCGGGCTGTTAACGCCGCGACTGCTGGCCGTGCACATGACCGCCTTGAACGACGACGAGCTCTCGCTCGTCGCCCGCAACGGCGTGAACGTAGTGCACTGCCCGGAAAGCAACCTCAAACTGGCCTCCGGCTTCTGTCGCGTAAAAGGATTGATGGACGCCGGAGCCAATGTAGCGCTAGGTACCGATGGCGCGGCAAGCAACAACGACCTGGATATGCTGGGAGAGCTGCGCACCGCCTCTCTGCTGGCTAAAGGCGTAGCACAGGATCCCTGCACAGTCCCGGCTGCAACTGCTTTACGAATGGCGACGCTTAATGGAGCCCGGGCGCTGATGCTGGAAGACCGTATTGGCTCGCTCGAAGTCGGCAAACTGGCCGACGTTGTAGCGATTTCCATGAACCACCTTGGCAGCCTGCCGCTGTTCGATCCGATCTCACAGCTGGTCTACGCCACGCAGCGTCATCAGGTCACCGACGTCTGGGTTGGCGGGCGCCGTGTGGTTGAGGCAGGACAGCTGACGACGCTCGATGTACAGAGCCTGAAGACTGCTGCCCATCAGTGGCGCGAGCGCATCGCTCAGGGCTGAGCCGCTCAGTCGTTCTGCGTGGCCGCGGCCTGCAGATAATCCCAGCGATTGACGATGGCGCAGAACAGGTCAGCTGTCCGCTCCGCGTCGTATATCGCTGAATGCGCCGCGCTTTGATTCCAGGCCAGGCCAGCCGCTTTCACCGCACGGGCCAGCACGGTCTGTCCGTAGCACACGCCGGACAATGCGGCAGTGTCGAAAGTCGAAAACCGGTGGAAAGGAAAGCGCTTCAGGCGACAGCGCGCGCTGGCAGCTTTCACAAAGCTCAAATCGAAAGTCGCGTTATGTCCAACCAGAATCGCGCGTGTGCAGGAAGCGTGTTTTATCTCTTCCTCCACTCGACTGAAGATGGGCTGCAGGGCGTCCGCCTCATCCACTGCCGCTCGGAAAGGGTGGAAAGGGTCAATTTTATTGAACTCCAGCGCTTCCGGATTCAGGTGCGCGCCAGGGAAAGGCTGCACGTGATAACTCATTGTCTCGAGTCGGCGCCAGCCAGACTGCTCATCGTGGGTCACCAGCACAGCGGCGATCTCAAGAAGGGCGTCGGTCTCGGCATTGAATCCCGCCGTTTCGACGTCGATGATGACCGGCAGGAAGCCTCGGAATCGATCTCTGATCCTGTAGTCGGTCATCGTATCGAGACGCACAGCACAGTCGAAATTTGGAATGGGCGCACGGCGGCCATTAAACGCGAACGCAATGCAGTACCGCAAACTAGGTTCAAGCGATCTCAGCGTCAGCCCGTTCAGTCTCGGGACGATGACTTTCGGCCTTGCCACACCGGAGCCTGACGCGTTTCTACAGCTTGATATCGCGCGAGATCACGGGATCAATCTCATTGACACCGCAGAACTCTATCCCGCGCCTGCGGCAGCAGAAACCTACGGTGAAAGCGAACAGATCCTGGGACGCTGGCTGGCCTCCCGGGGCGGCCGGGAAAAAATCCTGATAGCGACGAAGTTGGCGGGCCCGGCTGCATTTGTCCCCTGGATCCGCGACGGCGCTTCAATTCACAACGCGGCTAATCTCGAGCGCGCGCTCAACGGCAGTCTCGCGCGGCTGGGCACCGACTACGTCGACCTGCTCCAGCTGCACTGGCCTGACCGCGCGACTAATTTCTTCGGGCGGCGCGGCTTCAAGCCGGCGCGCCGGGAGCCCGCTTTCAACGTTGAAGCTACGGTGACCACGCTTGACCGCATGGTCCAGAGTGGTCGTGTGCGCCAGATAGGACTGTGTAACGAAACACCCTGGGGACTTATGTCGATGCTTGCAGCTGCGCGGGAGGTCCAGGCTGCGAGCGTGTGCTCTGTTCAGCAGGCTTACAGCCTGCTCGACCGCCAACTCGAGATCGGAATGCTCGAAGTGATATGGCGGGAAAACATTGGTCTCCTCGCGCACTCGCCCCTCGCGCACGGCCTGCTCACCGGGAAGTATCACGATGGCTCTGCTGCCGAGACCGCGAGACTCTACACGGACCCTCACCTGCGCCGCTGTAGAAGACCATCTGCGCTGGCTGCTGCCGAGCGCTATCTGCTGCTTGCGCGCGAGGCTGTGCTGGACCCTGGTTTGATGGCGCTGGCGTTCGCCGCGTCGAAACCCGGGGTCTCGAGCGTTATTATCGGCGCCTCCAACAGCAGCCAGCTGCAGCACAATCTTGCAGCGCTCGACCTTCGGTTGGAGAGAGCAACCGTCAAGGCCATCGAAGCCATCCACGAGGAGATTTCAGACCCGTGTCCGTGAACATGAGGAAGCTCGAGAACCCTGCCCTGTCGACCTTAACAGCTGTGTCTCCGCTGGACGGGCGCTACGCTGGTCATACCTCGGATCTTCGTGCAATCGTCAGCGAATTCGGCCTCATCCGATACCGAGTGCTGATCGAAACCCAATGGTTGCTGGCTCTGGCCGAGGAGCCCCTGGTACGCGGACTGGAACCGTTTTCTCCCGCGGCTGGCGCGCGCGTGAGCGCAATCGCCGAGGGTTTTGACCTCTGCGCTGCGCAGCGCGTCAAGGACATTGAGCGAGAGACCAACCATGACGTCAAAGCCGTCGAGTATTTCCTGAGGGAAGCGATCGCGGACGACAAAGAGCTGTCCGCAGCGATACCTTTTATTCATTTCGCCTGCACTTCGGAGGACATCAACAACCTCGCCTACAGCCTGATGCTGCGCGATGCGCGCGATCATGTTCTTCTGCCCGAGCTGCAGCGCATCAGAGATACCCTGCAGGAAAGCGCGCATGCGCTCGCCGGGCGCAGCATGCTTTCCCGGACCCACGGACAGACCGCAACACCCACAACGCTCGGCAAAGAAATTGCCAACGTCGTGGTGCGCCTGGAACGGCAGCTCAGTGGTTGGGAAGCGGTTGCGCTGCGGGGCAAACTGAATGGCGCTGTCGGTAACTACAACGCCCATGTCGTGGCTTATCCGCAGGTCGAATGGCCTGCCCTGGCGGAGCGCCTGGTCACTGATCTCGGACTAGAGTTCAACTCGCACACGACGCAGATTGAACCGCACGACTGCATCGCGGAATTCTGTGACGCACTGTCCAGGGTCAACACCATCCTGATCGACCTGTGTCGCGATGTCTGGACGTATATCTCGCTGGGCTACTTCCGGCAGCGCAAGCTCGATAACGAGGTCGGTTCGTCGACCATGCCGCATAAAGTCAATCCGATTGACTTCGAGAACGCGGAAGGCAACCTGGGGCTGGCCAATGCTCTGCTGGAGCATCTTGCGCGGAAGCTGCCGCTTTCCCGCCTCCAGCGCGACCTGACCGATTCGACTGTGCTGCGCAATGTCGGCAGCGCTCTTGCGTATTGCCAGATCGCCGCCCGCTCTCTGCAGCGCGGGCTGGGCAAGCTTGAAGCGGTGGAATCCAGACTCTCCGCCGATCTCGATTCGGCGTGGGAGGTCCTCGCTGAACCGATTCAGACCGTCATGAGAGCTCACGGCATCGCGGACTCTTACGAACAGCTCAAACAGCTGACGCGCGGCAACGTGATTGATCGAGAGACCCTCCAGCGCTTCATTGAGGACCTGGCGATACCCGACAGCGCAAAAACACAGCTACTCCAGCTAAGCCCCGCTGACTACATCGGACTAGCGGCGACACTCGCTAAAGATGTCTGACGGCGAACAGCCCAGTGCAGAGCTGGGTATAAGTACTGGCCAGATCGAAATTCGCAACCGCGAGGAACTCGCGCGGCTAAGCCTGCAGATAGCTGCGCAGGCGTCAAGACGCCTGGACATCGTCAGCCGTCATCTCGACCCCGATCTTTACGACAACAGCCTCTTCTGCGACGCCGTCAAACGCCTGGCGCTGAGTCACCGTAACGCGCGGATACGGCTGCTGATTATTGATTCAAAGCCACTTAAAACCAGGAGCCACCGGCTGCTCGATCTTGCTGCCCGGCTGACCAGCTTCATTGCCATTTACGGTCCAGGCGCGCAGCATCGCGACTTCAACGAAGCGTTTCTCCTGGCCGACGACGCCGGCTATATCCAGCGGCGCTTCAGCGACCGTTTCGAGGGTAGCGCCGATTTCAACGACCGACGTACAACCCTCGCGCTGCGTGAGCGCATGGATGACATGTGGGAGCGCGGCAGCCCCGACCTGAGCTTCCGCCGTCTGCATATCTGAACCCAAGGAATCCGTGACCACAGCACGACGCCGGCAGAGGAATTCGACAGGCAGCCCCGTACCGCCAAAGCGCTCTTTTCAATAACTTTCATCGCAGGACTCTTCCCGCATGCTTCTGTTGCAAGGGACACAAGCTCTCTCAGAATTCCGCCTCTCAAAGCTGGTAGCCGAACAGGCGTTGAGCGGCACCGTCGGCGCGCAGTTTCTCTACGCGGCATGGTTCGAAAACGACGCGCCCTCTGCCGCTGCAATTTCACGGCTCGGTTTTCTGACAGGCGCCAGCCCGCTCGACAACGCGGAAGATCTAAGCCCCAGCTTTGTCGTTGTACCGCGACTCGGAACCCTGTCGCCGTGGGCCAGCAAGGCTCAGGAGATCTGCGCGAACTGCGGTGTCCCGGCACTGGCAAGGATCGAGAGAACTGTCGCATGGACTGTCACTGACGCGGACCGGCCGACCTGCTCGCGCATTGCAGCTCAGGTGCATGACCGCATGACGGAGACCGTTCTGCCATCGATCGCGGCGCTGGCGGATATGCATTGCGAAGCACACCCGGCACCGTTAGGGCGAGTAGCGTTGGGCGGCGACCCGCAGGCGGCACTCAAAGCAGCAGATCAAAAACTGGGGCTCGCACTGGCAGAGGACGAAGTCGCCTACCTGGTCAGCCGTTACGCTGACCTGGGTCGTGACCCCAGTGACGTTGAACTGATGATGTTCGCACAGGCTAATTCAGAGCATTGCCGCCACAAGATATTCAATGCCGACTGGACGATCGACGGTAAGGAACGGCCCCACAGTCTGTTCGGCATGATCCGTAACACACATGCAACCCACCCCAATCAGGTTTTATCCGCGTACCGGGACAATGCTGCGGTCACCCGGGGCTACCGCGCCACCAGATTCTGTCTCGACGGCACAGCCGCCGCTTATGTGAAGCTTGATGAGGCAGCGCACATTCTGATGAAGGTGGAAACACACAATCACCCCACGGCGATCTCACCGTTTCCTGGCGCTGCGACCGGCGCTGGTGGGGAGATCCGCGATGAGGGCGCTACCGGGCGTGGAGGAAAACCCAAAGCGGGATTGACGGGCTTCAGCGTGTCTCACCTGCGGATCCCGGGAAAAGCAGAGCCCTGGGAACAGGAACGCCCTCTCAATCCGCGCCTTGCCTCAGCGCTGGACATCATGCTCGAAGGCCCCGTCGGCGCCGCCGCGTTCAATAACGAGTTCGGCCGTCCCGCCCTGAACGGCTACTTCCGCAGCTTTGAGCAGAACGTCCAACCCGGACTTCTGCGCGGCTACGACAAACCCATCATGCTTGCCGGAGGACTGGGCAATATTCGCGAAGCGCACGTCCAGAAAAAACCTATCGCCCCTGGCTGCCTGATCATTGTGCTCGGCGGTCCGGCTATGCAGATCGGGCTCGGCGGTGGAGCAGCCTCCTCGGTTGCCTCCGGCGCCATCGAGGCTGATCTGGATTTCGCGTCGGTGCAACGCGGTAATCCTGAGATGCAGCGACGCTGCCAGCAGGTCATCGACGCCTGCTGGGCTGCGGGTGATCAAAATCCTATCCTCATGATCCATGACGTTGGCGCTGGTGGTCTCTCAAACGCCATTCCAGAACTGCTGCATGACGGCGAACGTGGCGGCCACATTCAGCTGCGCGCCATCCCCAACGTGGAACCCGGCATGTCACCCTTGGCGATATGGTGCAACGAAGCGCAGGAACGCTATGTCCTCGCCATAGCGCCGAGCAGCCTGGAACGCTTCAGCGCGCTGTGCGCACGGGAGCGATGTCCGTTCGCTGTTGTCGGGTCAGCCGACGCGGGAGAAAACCTCAAGGTTGCGGACACGCTGCTGGGCGAAGACCCGATCGACATTCCGATGGACGTCATTTTCGGGAGCCCGCCGCGCATGTCCCGATCCGCGACGCATGTCATCTCTTCACTAGAAGATTTTGACGTCACAAGTATCGACCTTGCGCAGGCAATCAGCCGGGTACTTCGTTTCCCCGGAGTCGGCGACAAACGCTTCCTGATTACGATCGGGGATCGCACGGTGGGTGGGCTGTCGGTGCGCGATCAGATGGTCGGGCCCTGGCAGGTCCCGGTAGCTGACTGCGCCGTGACGGCCGCAGGATTCGAGGGCGTCACCGGGGAGGCCATGGCGGTGGGAGAGCGCACCCCGGTCGCTCTGGCCGACGGCCCGGCCTCGGCGCGCCTGGCGATCGGAGAAGCAATCACCAACCTCGCGGCCGCGCGCATCAAAAGCCTCGATGAAGTCGTCCTATCTGCAAACTGGATGAGTCCCGCCGGCTTCTCAGGCGAGGACGCGCGGCTATTTGACACGGTGCAGGCGGTTGGCATGGACTTCTGCCCCGCACTCGGAATCAACATTCCCGTTGGCAAAGACTCGATGTCGATGCAGTCCGCCTGGAGGGTGGCCGATGCTACCTGGCAGTGCGTGGCCCCGGTCTCGCTCATCGCCTCTGCCTTCGCGCCAGTCATCGATATCAACCTCAGCCTGACGCCACAGCTTAGTGAAGAGGAAGGTACTGTCCTGCTGCTCTTCGACCTCGGCGCAGGCAGAAACAGGCTGGGACAATCGATGCTCGCGCAGAGTTACGGACATCCCGGCGGGCCTCCGGCTGACTGCGACGACCCGACGCTACTGGTCGAATTTTTTCGCGCGGTCCAGCTCCTGAACGAAACCGGCTACCTGCTCGCTTATCACGATCGTTCTGACGGCGGGCTGCTGGTGACGCTTGCCGAAATGGCTTTTGCCAGCCGCACGGGTCTGGACATCGATATCGCCGCACTCGGAGACCAACCGATTGCCAGCCTGTTCAGCGAAGAACTCGGGGCTGTCGTGCAGGTCCGCGAGGAACAGCTCGAAGCGCTGCTCAGCTACCTTGGCGAGGCCACCCGACTCGCACCGATCGTCCACGTCGTGGCTCGTCCCAACCGGTCTCGAACGCTGTCTATCTCCTGCGGCATTGAGCCGCTGTTCGAGCAGACGTTGCGGCACTGCCTCGCCGACTACAGCGCGGTGACTCATGCGCTGCAGCACCGACGTGATAACCCGCAATGTGCTGACGAGGAGCTGGAAACGATCCTCGACATTGATGATCCGGGACTACAGGTACGCTTTCCGGGTGCTGCCAGCTCGCTACTGGAGCCGGCGGCAGCACGGGTAGGAGGCGTGCGGCCGAAGATCGCCATCCTGCGTGAGCAGGGCGTGAACGGTCACGTCGAGATGGCGGCTGCATTCGAACGTGCCGGTTTTGAACCAATAGACGTCCACATGACCGATGTACTGGCGGGACGCAGCGATCTCTCGGACGTACGTGGTTTGGTGGCCTGCGGTGGCTTTTCCTACGGCGACGTTCTCGGTGCCGGCCGCGGCTGGGCCAACACTATTCGCTTTAATGCCCGGGCCAGCGATGCTTTTGCGGCTTTTTTCAACCGCCCCGAAACCTTCACGCTGGGCGTTTGCAACGGCTGTCAAATGCTCTCGTCGCTGCGGGATTTCATTCCCGGCGCGGACAGTTGGCCGACCTTCGAGCGCAATGCTTCTGAACAGTTTGAAGCCAGGCTCAGCATGGTGGAGGTTATGCCCTCGCCCTCTGTCCTGCTGCAGTCACTCGAAGGCCTGCGCGTCCCTGTCGCAGTAGCGCATGGAGAGGGCCGGCTCGCGTGGTCCGCAGACGCTCCCGCTTCGACTTCTGCCTGCCTGCGCTACATCGACAATCGCGGCCATCCGACCGAGCGTTACCCGGCCAACCCCAATGGTTCGCCGGCAGGGATCACAGGCGTCACCAGCACAGACGGCCGGGTCACGATTATGATGCCGCACCCGGAAAGGGTGTTTCTGAGTCAGCAGATGTCCTGGTTTCCTACCGACTGGAAAGCTGCAGAGAGTCCGTGGATGGCGCTGTTTAATAACGCCCGGCGCTGGGTCAGCTGAGCGTAGAGACCCGCGACCAGATCAGTCGCGGTCTTTTTGCACCTCGGGAGAAACCGCATGGTGCTTGAGCAGGCGTTAGAGATCCTGGAGAGCGCTGATGACAGATCCTGATAAAGACGCCCCCTCCTTCGCAGATATGGTCGGGAAGGTGCGTCGCCTGCACTTCGACGGCGTTGAACCTCCATCCCGCCGCAGCCGACAGCCTTCCCGGGAACAGCGTCGACCTGTACTCCAACCCGACGAGGACAGCTGGACCAATCCATCTTTAGATACGGTTTCCGAGGCCGAGGATGACTTCTGCCGCTCGGGGGTGCAGGACTCAGTAATGCGGAAACTGCGTCGCGGTCGACTGGCGGTAGCTGACGAACTCGACCTGCATGGTCTGCATCTGGGGCAGGCGCGGTCGGCTCTGGCCGAATTTCTCGATGGCGCCCGCGCGTCACGTTTACAGTGTGTGCGGGTGATTCACGGCAAAGGACTCAGCTCCCCGGGCGCACGAGCCGTTCTCAAACCGCATGTACGGCACTGGCTGCGTCAGGATCCAAGGGTGCTGGCCTACGCTGCCGTGAAAGACCGCAGTGGGGGCAGCGGCGCGGTTGATGTGCTGTTGCGCAGCACCTCCAGAGTCCCTGGACGGGCTTAATCAATCAGGCACACCGCGAGGGCGGCAATTCCTTCTCCGCGCCCGGTAAATCCCATCCTCTCAGTCGTGGTTCCTTTAACGTTGACCGCATCCGGCGCAATCCCGGTGTCGGCGGCGATATTGCCGCGCATACTGTCAATATGCGCCGCTACACGCGGCTGCTCGGCAACCACGGTAGCGTCGATGTTCACAATTCGATGCCCGTTGGCGTCGAGCATGGCCACGACCTCACGCAGCAGACGTCGGCTGCTGACACCGGCATAGGATGGATCTGAGTCGGGGAAATGACGCCCGATATCGCCGAGGCCAGCAGCCCCAAGGAGCGCATCACAAATCGCATGCAGCAGCACGTCACCGTCAGAGTGCGCGGCCAGGCCCTGCGTAAACGGAATGCTGACACCGCCGAGCACCACATGGTCGCCGTCTGTGAATCTGTGTGCGTCGACACCCTGGCCTATGCGCATGACTAAACCTCATACCCGGTTTGCAGAATCCGGTTTGCTGCCTCGAGATCGTCCGGGTGCGTGATCTTGAGGTTATCCGTGTGTCCAAGAACAACGCGCGGCCTGTGCCCGGCACGCTCGACGGCCTGTGCCTCGTCTGTTACCAGAGCGCCGTCGGCCAGGGCCGCCTCGAGGCTCGATCGCAACAAAGCAAAGCGGAACATCTGTGGTGTCTGTGCCTGCCACAGCCCGGTGCGATCCAGCGTATCAACCACGTTGCCCTGCGCGTCGCAGCGCTTGAGCGTGTCACGGACCGGGACGCCCAGCAAACCACCACAGTCGTGGTTCTCGAGCTCATCTATCAGACGCTCAATCTCGCTCTGTTGAACGCATGGACGCGCGGCGTCATGTACCAGCACCCAGTCACGCGGCGCTGCTTCCTCGGCCAGCGCATCGAGCCCGTTGAGCACGGAATGGCAGCGTTCCGCACCCCCAACCACCGCGCTGCACTTTGCAGGCAACCGGCAGGCGAGCGCAGTGAAGTAATCGTCGTCTGCGGCAACCGGGATCACCACGCGCTTCACCCGTTCGAACGCTGCAATTCGCGACACGGTCCATTCAAGCACCGTGCGGCCCGCGATCTCGAGATACTGCTTCGGTCTGTCGCCACCCACGCGTCGTCCGATGCCGGCGGCGGGAATGACCGCAAAAAACTTCGCTGGCTTCACGGCGCTTCAGCCGGAGCCGGCACTCTGGGAGTGACCCTGATAAACACTTCGTTTTCCTTGATCATGCCGAGCTCGCTGCGGGCCCGTTCCTCAATCGCTTCAGATCCCTGCTTAAGGTCACTGACCTCCGCTTCAAGCGCCTGGTTACGTTCCCGCAAACGCTGGATTTCTTCGCGCTGCGTGCGCACGGCATCTTCAAGCCGGGCTACATCGAGCACACCGCCTCGCTCAAACCAGAGCTGGTACTGCAGGTAGGCCGTCACTAGGATGAAGAGCGCGACGAGATATTTCACCCTGACTGGGTCCGGTTAGGAAACGGCGCCCGTGTACGGCTCATCCGCCCGAGCAAATCAACCGCATATTTGTGACGGCAGCGCAGCATCCGCCACGCGCCTTCACATCAGCCTGCCTGCAGGTTGTAGAAAGCCTCGCGTCCGGGGTACCGCGCCCGCGAACCAAGCATCTTTTCGATTACCAGCAGCCGGTTGTACTTGGCAATACGGTCGGAGCGCGACATCGACCCTGTCTTGATCTGTCCGGTTGAATAAGCGCACGCAATATCGGCAATGGTGGCGTCCTCGGTCTCGCCGGAGCGATGCGAGACGACCGCGGTGTAATTCGCCTGCTGCGCCAGCTCAATGGCCGCGAAAGTCTCAGTCAGAGTGCCGATCTGATTGACTTTGATCAGGATAGAGTTCGCAACCCCTGCGTCGATCCCGCGCTGCAGAGTCGCGGCATCAGTGACGAATAGATCGTCACCGACCAGCTGCACGCGGCTGCCGATGCGCTCGGTGAGCTGCCGCCACCCGATCCAGTCGTTCTGGTCCATCCCGTCTTCAATGGTGATGATGGGATAGCGCTGACTCCAGGAGTCGAGCAGCTCAACCATCGCTGACGCATCGAGTTGACGCTGCTCTGAGGCCAGGTCGTACTGTCCGGCTTTGAAGAACTCCGAGCTGGCAACATCGAGGCCCAGCAGAATGTCGTCACCGACAGCGTAACCGGCTCTTTCTATCGCCTCCACGATCAGCTCAAGCGCCGCTTCATTCGACGGCAGGTCGGGCGCGAAGCCGCCTTCATCGCCCACGGCCGTGCTCGCGCCGCGCGCGTTGAGCAGCGCTTTGAGGGCATGAAAAATCTCCGCGCCGTAGCGCAGCGCTTCACTGAACGTCGGCGCACCTACCGGAAGTATCATGAACTCCTGCAGGTCCACGCTGTTGTTTGCGTGCGCGCCGCCGTTGATCACGTTCATCATCGGTACGGGCATGAGGTACTCCGCACGCTCGCAAAACGTCGCGAACAGCGGCTGACCCTGTTCAGCCGCCGCCGCATGCGCAGCCGCCATAGACACCGCCAGCATCGCATTCGCCCCCAACTGTCCCTTGTTCGGGGTGCCATCCACTTCGATCATTAGGCGGTCCAGACCCTGCTGATCCGTCACCTCGTGTCCGATCAGTGCCGCCGCAATCGGGCCCTCGACGTTAGCCACCGCTTTGCGCACACCCTTACCCAGATAGCGCTCTGGATCGCCGTCACGCAATTCGAGCGCCTCGCGCTCCCCGGTCGATGCGCCTGATGGGACTGCAGCAGCCCCAATCGCACCTCTCGCGGTCCGCACCTCTGCCCGCACGGTGGGGTTTCCCCTGGAATCGATAATCTCAAGCGCGGTGATGCCGCTGATCGCTGTCATTCTTTTTCCTCCAACGGGTGCAGGCCGCGAGCGACACGCGACTCCCTTTCACGGCGACCGTTTGGTCACCTCGTCCAAAGCGCGCAGGTTTTCCAGCAAAGCCGGCATCTCCGCCAGCGGCCAGGAGTTGGGACCGTCACTGAGGGCTTTTTCGGGACACGGATGCGTTTCCATGAACACGCCGGAGATCCCCACCGCCACCGCCGCACGCGCCAGCGCGGGAACGAACTCGCGCTGCCCCCCGGACGACTTACCCTGGCCTCCAGGAAGCTGTACGGAGTGTGTCGCATCGAACACAACCGGGCATCCCGTGTCGCGCATTACCACCAGTGACCGCATGTCAGAGACCAGGTAGTTATAACCAAAACTCGAGCCGCGCTCGCAGACCATGATCTGCTCGTTGCCTGTTGCCCTGGCCTTGTCAACAACGTTCTGCATATCCCAGGGCGCAAGAAACTGCGCTTTCTTGATGTTCACCGGCAGCCCCTGGCGCGCCACGTTCTGGATAAAGTTTGTCTGCCGGCAAAGAAAGGCCGGGGTCTGCAGGACGTCAACAACATCCGCGATCTCAGAGAGCGGACTGTCCTCGTGCACATCAGTGAGCACCGGCACGGCAAGCTCAGACTTCACCCGCGCCAGAACGCGCAGTCCCTCCTCTACACCGGGCCCGCGGTAGCTCTCATGCGAGCTGCGATTGGCCTTGTCGTAGGAGGCTTTGAAGATGAAAGGTATCCCCAGTGATGCCGTCATATCCTTCAGCGCGGACGCCACTTCCATGACGAGCCCCTCGGACTCGATCACGCACGGACCTGCAATGAGGAAGAAAGGTCGTTCCGACCCGATCTCGAAATCAGCCAGCTGCATCAGAAGCTGACTCAAGGCCAGCGAGACTGCCGCGCGTCAGAGCCGCCTGAATAAACGCCGAAAACAATGGATGGCCATCGCGCGGCGTCGAGGTAAATTCAGGATGAAACTGACAGCCGACAAACCAGGGGTGTTTCGGGATCTCAACGATCTCCACCAGATTCCCATCAATGGAACGCCCGGCAATGCGCAGACCAGCAGCCTCGAGCTCCATGGTGTAGGTGTTGTTGAACTCGTAACGATGCCGGTGCCGCTCCGTAATCAGGTCCGTACCGTAGGCACGCGCCACAAAACTGTCGGGCGCGAGCTTGCAGGGCTGCCCTCCGAGACGCATCGTCCCACCGATATCGCTGTCGGCAGAGCGGATTTCTATGGAGCCCTCGGCGGTTTTCCACTCGGTAATCAAAGCGATGACCGGGTGTGACGCAGCCGCCTCGAACTCAGTGCTGTTGGCGCCCTTCAGGCCGGCGCAATGCCGTGCGAACTCGATGACCGCCGCCTGCATACCCAGACAGATGCCGAGATAAGGAATTCCCTGCTCACGGGCGTACTGTGCGGCGAGGACCTTGCCTTCGATGCCTCGCTCACCAAAACCGCCGGGCACCAGAACCCCGTGCATGGCGCCCAGGCACGCCGCGCCCTCACGCTCGATAAGCTCAGAGTCAACGTAGTGAATGTTGACTCTCGTGCTGGTGTGGATCCCCGCGTGGGTCAACGCCTCCGACAGCGACTTATAAGACTCGGTCAGGTTGACATACTTTCCGACCATGGCGATGTCGACCGCATGGTCAGGATATTCCTGAGCTCTTACGACCTCGTCCCACTGCTTGAGATCTGCAGGGGGCACGGTCAGTCCGAGCTTTTCGACAACGATGCCGTCCAGCCCTTCTGCGTGCAGCATGCTGGGGATCTTGTAGATGCTATCTGCGTCGCGCGCCGTAATCACGGCACGCTCTTCAACGTTAGTGAAAAGTGCGATCTTGCGCCGTTCCGCAGCAGGCATCGCGCGGTCTGCGCGACACAGCAGGATATCGGGCTGAATGCCAATGGAGCGCAGCTCTTTGACCGAGTGCTGTGTCGGCTTGGTTTTGATCTCACCTGCCGAACCGATAAACGGAAGCAGCGTCAGATGTATGAACAGAGTGTGCTGAGTGCCGAGCTCGACCCGCATCTGCCGAATGGCTTCCAGAAAGGGCAGCGACTCGATATCGCCGACCGTTCCGCCGATTTCGATCATCGCGATCTCGGCGCCGGAAGCGCCCTGTTTGATCGAACGGATGATTTCGTCCGTGATGTGCGGAATCACCTGAACCGTCGCGCCGAGGTACTCTCCCTGGCGTTCTTTGCGGATGACATTGGCGTAGATGCGGCCGGTGGTGTAATTGCTGTTGCTCGACGGCCGGCAACGGACGAAACGTTCGTAATGTCCCAGGTCCAGGTCGGTCTCTGCGCCGTCCTCCGTGACGAACACCTCGCCATGCTGAAAAGGACTCATCGTCCCCGGATCAACATTGATATAGGGGTCGAGCTTGACCATCGACACTTCCAGCCCGCGCGCCTCGAGGATGGCACCAAGAGATGCTGCTGCGATCCCTTTCCCGAGCGAAGAGACGACGCCACCCGTGACAAATATGTAGCGCGTCATACGATGTAACTTATTGACTTCAAATAATTTCCGGGCTAAGTCAGACGGGTCGGACGACACGTCCTTCGGGACCAGGGCAAGCTACCAGAAGCCCGGTTGATTCTCAATAACACGCCCCGCCCAGAGCGGCACTCAGGCCCTGAAAAGATAGCTGGATTCGAGATCGGCGCGCAGCAATACCCCGAACACCCGGTAGGTCATGGGTGCAACCGGTCTCTGCACGTAGAGCGCCTCCACGGTCTCTCGGTTCATGATCTCGCGCGCCTCAAGCAGCGTCGCCTGCAGATGCACCGGCCGCGCCTCCAGGCGCTCAGCAGGCACTGCCGCCAGGTCGATCATCCCGTCCACAGCACCATCGCTCGCGCAATACCGCGCAAGATCTGCCGCGCGCAATAAGAAAGCACCCTTGTCGGCGTTTTCAACAACGACCCATTGCGGTCCACGTACCAGTAACTCCCTTGCCGAGGGTACGTCAACGTGCCGTTCCGCCCGCTCGATGTTGCGATTCATCACAGCGGCCACGCCAACCCTTCGCAAACTCTGCGCCACGGGGTCGTGGCGCAGATCCAACCCGGCGTCGCGCAGCATCTGAACAAAAATCGAATCCTGCCCGAAGACGCGATTGGCCGCGAGCGCAGCCGACACGACTGCCATCATGCCGGGCAGAATGATCAATGGATTGCCAGTCAGCTCAAGCAGTGCGAGCAGCGCTGCCAGCGGAGCGCGAAGCATGGCTGCCATCATGGCGGCCATGCCCAGCATGGCGTAGAGACCGCTCGATGAGGCGTAACCCGGCAAGCCGGAGACGACAACGGCAAAGCAGCCACCGGCCAGGCTCCCCAGCACCATGGTCGGTCCAATTAACCCACCGGGCATTCTTGCCGCGACGCAGAGTCCCGTTGCACAGAATTTGGCTACAAAAATCAGCAACATCAAGCTGAAGCCAAGCTTCCCAGCCAGCACCAGATCCACGGTGTCATAGCCAAGCCCCAGGGTCTCGGGCACCAGAACGCCGAGCACGCCAACCAGACCGCCGCAGGCTGCCATTCGGGCCACGATATGCAGACTACCCGCCAGAGTTGCGGCGCGACCGACCAAGCGCACAAAGGCAGCAGAGCTGAGTCCCACCATCACCCCCATAAGGGCGATGTACCCGAGCTCCCATTTCGATCCCAGACCGAGATGAGGAACGATAAACGCCGTATCGGCACCGAACACGGCATGGCTGACGGTGGTCGCGCTAACGGCCGCCAGGATGACAGGAACGAATCCTGCGATGGTGTACTCCGCCATCACAACCTCCATCGCAAACACCACGCCGGCGAGCGGAGTGTTGAAAGAGGCCGCGATCGCAGCGGCGGCGCCACACGCGATCAGCGTGCGCAGACTGTTATCCGGGATCCCCAGGCGGCGACCCATCAGGCTGGCAGCCGCCGCCCCGAGATGCACGCTCGGACCCTCCCTGCCCACCGACTGCCCGGTGGCCAGTGCAAGCGCTCCGCCGAAAAACTGCACGAGAAAATTGAGCGCGGGCATATGCCCCTGGTGGTATTGCAGTCGCTCAAGAACGTGCACCACGCCCACTGTTCGGGCGGACGCCGGCAGACGCCACAACACGACACCGATCAACAGTCCGCCCATACAGGGCAGGCCAAATCGCATCCACGGCCCGAGAGATTCGAATGCTTCAGCAGACATGCCGGGCGAGTACGCCTGCTGGATCAGGATCACGGCATAGCGGAACAAGACGATGATGACGCCCGGTACCAGCCCCGTAAGCAGGCCGAGCAACGCGAGTACGCCGTCCGCCTGAAAAGCTGCGAGGCGTCGATGATAAATCTCCAGCCGCCCCGACAGCCGGGTTTTCAGAGCGCGGAAATCCAGACGGCTCAGGCGCATCCTGACTTCAATGTTCGGCTCGAAAAATCATGCTCACGACGTTGCTCGCCTCTCAGGCGGCAGGGAACAGTTGCTAAACTCCACGGAGGCGCGGGCGCTGTCTGCCTTGCCTTCAGGGCCACGCGTGGTTCTGAGCATCGCCGGACCGCCTGCACATTCAGCCAGCTGCTTCCTGCCCGGCCGCAATTTTCTCCCCCGGAGCAACGCCCGGCATCGCCCCTGGTACCGACCCGGGAAGATCACTTTTAACGAAGGATAACGCATGTCAGATATCGAAATTGCACAGGCCGCGGCCCTGCAGCCGGTCGCGCAGCTCGCTGAAAAGCGCTTTGCCATTCCGCCTGAACATCTGGTCCCCTATGGACACTTCAAAGCGAAACTATCGCTCGATTACATCCGGGAACTGGAAGCACGTGAGGACGGCAATCTCATACTGGTAACCGCAATCAGTCCCACGCCCGCCGGTGAAGGCAAAACCACCACTACGGTCGGACTCGGTGATGCAATGAATCGCCTGGGCCATCAGACCATCATGTGTTTACGCGAACCCTCGCTGGGCCCGTGTTTTGGCGTGAAGGGAGGAGCAGCAGGTGGCGGCTACGCGCAGGTTGTCCCGATGGAAGACATCAACCTACATTTCACGGGCGATTTTCACGCGATCGGCGCAGCGCACAATCTCCTCGCCGCGATGATCGATAACCACATCAACCACGGTAACGCGCTTGGGATCGATCCGCGGTTGATCACCTTCAAGCGCGTCGTGGACATGAACGATCGCGCGCTGCGCCAGGTCGTCCTGGGTTTGGGCGGCACCGCTAACGGCTATGTCAGAGAAGGCGGTTTCGACATCACAGTAGCCTCCGAGGTCATGGCAATCTTCTGCCTTGCAACCTCTCTGGAAGACCTCAAACAGCGCCTGGGCCGGATTGTGGTCGGCTACACCCAGGGCGACAGAGCCCCAGTTACCGCGTCTGATCTCAAGGCACATGGAGCCATGACCGCCCTGCTGAAAGACGCAATCAGCCCTAACATCGTGCAGACGCTGGAGAACAACCTTGCCCTCGTGCACGGCGGCCCCTTTGCCAACATTGCCCACGGCTGCAATTCGGTGACCGCTACCCGCACCGCGCTCAAGCTCGCTGATTACGTGGTCACAGAAGCAGGCTTCGGTGCTGACCTGGGCGCGGAGAAGTTCATTGATATCAAGTGCCGCATGACGGGGCTGCGGCCCCGGGCCGCGGTGCTCGTTGCCACGGCGCGCGCGCTCAAGTACCACGGCGGTGTCAGCGTTGAGCGGCTCAACGAGGAGAACATCGATGCTCTGCGCGCAGGCTGCGTCAATCTCGAACGCCACCTACGCAACATCACCGAGCACTATGGGCTGCCCTGCATAGTGTGCATTAACCACTTTTCGAACGACACGGATGACGAGGTGACGGTGTTGCAGGAGCGTGCTGCCGCACTGGGCGCCGAAGCGGTCGTGGCCCGACACTGGGCAGACGGGGGACGCGGTGCGGAAGATCTCGCGCGGGCAGTACTGGCGCGCATTGAGGCCAACAAAGATCCGCACCGTTACGTGTACGCCGACGAGCTCGCGCTGTGGGACAAGATCCGTACGGTTGCGACGACCATTTATGGCGCTTCGGGTATCAGCGCTACGCCTAAAGTACGCCAGGAGATTGAAACACTCGGACAGCGCTACCCTGACTTCCCTGTCTGCATCGCAAAAACACAGATGTCCTTTTCCACTGACCCCAGCCAGCGCGGCGCTCCGGAAGGCCACGAGGTTGAAATCAGCGAGGTGCGTGTGTCAGCGGGCGCAGGTTTCATCGTTGTTCTCGCCGGCAACATGATGACCATGCCCGGACTGCCGCGCTCGCCGGCAGCGGAACGGATTGACGTTGATTTGGCCGGGCGTATCACCGGGCTTTTCTAATCCCGTTGCCAGCGCGTGGCAGTCCCAAGACCGGACTCAGCGCGTCTCGAGTTCGATGGTCCCGTCCACGGTGACGACGATAGTCTGCTCACCCGGTTCAATGTTCGGCTCAGCCGCCTGGGCCGGCATGGCCATCGCGCGCATGCCGAAATTCACCGGCGGAGGTCTCTCGTCGGCGGTGCCGATATGCACCGCCACTAGCCGATAGCTCGCACAGGAGAACGCCTGCGCGATCTGCGCCGCCCTGGAACCAAAGCGCGCTATAGCGTCATCGATCAAACGCGTCTCGACCGTCTCCCGCAGCTCGGCGGAGACCTCATGTATCAACGACTCGACCGTCAGCCGTTGTTGCAGCTCGCCGATCAGGCTCGCCAGGACATCGCGATCCTGAGATTCGAGACGCACGACCTGTTGCGTCCGCCATCCCCGTATCTGCCGGTCCTCGTAGACCGGGCTGGTGCGGTAATCGAGGGTCTGTATTTTGACCCCGGATCGCTTACGGGCCAGAGCCAGCGCCCAGGCCACATCATCGTTAACCCTGGCGGAGGAATCCGCCTGCTGCAGCGCCTCGTGCCGGGCGACCAGACGCACCACCAGAAGGTCGCTGGATACTTCCTCCCTGGCGCTTACCGCAAAATCCACCCGGTCATAGGTCCTCGTCGACGCTTCTTCGGCGTCAGCCGACATCACAGCCAGGCTCACCAGGATAGCGGCAAAGATCTTCTTCATTGCTTAAATCTCCCGACAGGTCAGCGCGAAAAATCCAGGATCAACTGCCACGCCCGCCGCACGTGTTCCTCAGTGGAATAGGTCTGCCCCACGCAAAACCGCAGGCAGTAGCGGCCGCGAACAACCGTATGACTCATGAACAGCTTCCCGGAAGCATTGAGCCGCTGCAGCAGGGCGCGATTTTCCTCGTCTCCAGCGCGACGCGCAAAACAAACCAGATTCAAAGAGGGCTCAGTCACCAGTTCAAACTCCGGGTCCTGCTCCACAAAATCCGCGAACAGTCCGGCCAGATAAACATGGTGGCGGATAAGTCGACGCAAACCCTCAACACCATAGCTGCGCAGGACAAACCACAGCTTGAGCGCCCGGAAGCGTCGACCGAGCGGCACCTGCCAGTCACGGTAATCAATCACCTGACCCTGCTCACTGGACTCGTTCCGCAGATACTCAGGAAGCACAGTCAGAGCGCGGATCAGGGGCTCCCGGTCGGCCACGAAAAAACAGTCACAGTCGAAGTTGGTCAGCATCCATTTGTGCGGGTTGAAACAATAGCTGTCGGCCTGCTCCAGACCATCCTGCAGCCAGCGGTATTCAGGACACAACGCGGCGGTGCCGGCCATCGCCCCGTCCACATGCAGCCAGGCGATGTGCTCCCGAACAATCCCGGCAATTTCTGCCAACGGGTCAATCGCGAGTGTGGAGGTGGTCCCGATCGTTGCACAGACAAAAAAGGGACGCAGGCCCGCGTCCCGATCGGTGCGCATGGTGTCAGCCAGACACTGTGGATCCATGGAAAGATCGTCGCGGGTTGCGATTTTTCGCAGCCGGCCCCGACCCAGACCGACGATACTCATCGCTTTTTCCATGGAGGAGTGTGTCTCACTGGAACAGTAAGCGATGAGCTCGGAGGGATTACCGGATTCCCGGGCCGTGAAGTCACTGGCTTTTTCACGTGCGGCGATCAAGGCACACAAAGTCGCGCTCGATGCAGTGTCCTGAATGACCCCTCCGCCCCGGCCGGAGGAAAGAAAGCGCTCCGGCAGGCCCAGCATGTCAACCAACCAGTCGAGCACATGGGTCTCGAGCTCCGTGCATGCTGGACTGGTCTGCCAGAGCATGCCCTGAACCGCGAGGCCGGCGCACATGAGATCGCCCAGAATCGAGGGCGGAGACGTATTTGCAGGGAAATAGCCGAAGAAATTCGGTGACTGCCAGTGCATCAGGCCGGGCACGATTAAAGCTTCGACATCGCGCAGGATCGCATCAAACGGCTCGCCTTCGATAGGTGGGCTGTCTGGAAGAGCACGTCTGATCTCGCCGGGCTCAACCTGTGCCATCACCGGCAGGTCGGCCACGCGCTCGCGGTAATCAGCGAGCCAGTCTATGACGGCGTATCCGGCCTCGCGGAACGCCTCGCTCGACAGATGGGTCGGCGGCTCTGGCGGATTATCTGGGCGGGGTTTATTCAAAGCACTGGCGGCCCACATCCCTGCGTGGGCCGCCCTGAGCTGCGGGGTTACAGATTCGCGAGGATGTTCTCAGCCGAGCTGGCCTCCACGTTGGAAGCCGCTGCCTCGACGTGGACCTGACTCACTTTGCCGTCATCGACGACCAGCGCAAAACGCTGACCCCGAGTACCCATGCCGAAACCGCTTGCATCCAGCTCGAGGCCCAGTGCCTTGGTATAAGCCGCATTGCCATCCGCCAGCATCACAACCTTATCGCCAGCCGACTGGTCTTTACCCCAGGCGCTCATCACGAACACATCATTAACCGCCACACAGGCAATGGTGTCCACCCCTTTTGCCTTCAGTGCCGCGGCATGCTCCACAAAACCGGGCAGATGGCGCGCCGAGCAGGCCGGCGTAAAAGCGCCAGGAACGGAAAAAAGCACGACTTTCTTGCCCGCGAAGAGCTCAGCACTGGTCATCGCTCCAGGCCCGTCAGCCGTCATCACCCCGAATGTGCCTTCCGGCATGCTGTCACCAACTTGAATTGCCACGTTCACCTCCATCAACTTTGCTTCACTGTAAATAAGCCCAATTGTGCCACCCGGAACGCAGCCACGGTACGACCTGCTGCCACGCCACTTGCGCGCAATGGGAACCCATATCGTATCGCCGGAAAACTCCTGCGCCGCGCTGCTCTCGAAGCACGGTTTAGCTCACACAGTCCGGTGGTCTTTGCCCGGCGAAGAATGCCCGCAGGTTGTCGACCACCCTCATGCCCATCGCAATACGTGTCTGTATGGTGGCGCTCCCCAGGTGAGGGGACAACACCACGTTTTCCATGGTTTTGAGCGCTGCGGGCACATCAGGCTCATCTTCGTACACGTCCAGCGCTGCGCCTGCGAGAGACCCGCTGTGCAGCGCATCGATCAGGGCTTGCTGATCAACCACGCTTCCGCGGGAGGTATTAATGAGGAAAGCTTCCGGACGGAGCAGGCGCAAGCGGTCTGCGGATATGAGATGGCGCGTCAGAGGTCCGCCCGGGCAATGCAGTGAGAGGAAATCCACCTCGGGCAGCATCTCTTCGAGCGAGCGACGGAAGCAGACATCCCTCGCCACCGCGCCCGCTTGAAGCGGTGGCCGAGGCGTATAAACCAGGACGCGCATGCCGAAACCTTCAGCAGCGCGCCGGGCAACAGCCTGTGCGATGCGCCCGAAACCAACCAGCCCTAACGTTCTGCGACTTACCTGCACCCCGGTCACATGCGTCGGCGACCAGCCTTTCCAGAGGTCAGCACGCAGCAGACGCTCTCCACTGCCCAGTCCACGCGCGACGCTCAGCAGAAGCCCCATAGTCAGATCTGCGGTGCAGTCTGTGAGCACATCCGGCGTGTTGCTCACGAGGACACCGGCAGCGCGCGCAGCGTCGACGTCAATATGATTGAAGCCGACCCCGTAATTAGCCAGGATCCCGGCCCGGAGTGGTCCTTC
The DNA here is from genome assembly GCA_038116745.1 of Gammaproteobacteria bacterium. Taxonomy (GTDB): domain Bacteria; phylum Pseudomonadota; class Gammaproteobacteria; genus JAYODW01. The sequence goes on along the minus strand of JAYODW010000007.1, from coordinate 4,605 downwards.
ACCAATCACCTGGGCGTCAATCCGATCTGTGACGGTCGGGCAAACAGCGTCAGCCTCACGCAATGCCGCACTGAGCTGCGCAGATGACAGCTGCGCGTCGTTGGGCCCGGGCACAAAATCGAACTTCTCTGCGAGAACGGCCTCAACCGCGCGCGGCCACCGCCGCGTAGTGATAACTCTGGGTCTTGACACAGCAGCCGCTGTCAACGTTACGCAGGGACTCCGACAAAGGCCTGCGACAAATCCGCAATCAGGTCGTCCGCATGCTCGAGCCCGACTGAGAGACGCAGTAAACCCTCGCTTACTCCCATCTCGGCGCGCTCCTCAGGGCGCAGCCGCCCATGGGTTGTAGTCGCCGGGTGAGTCACGATGCTTTTGGCGTCGCCTAGATTTGCGGTGATGGAAAACAGCCGCAGGTGATCGACGATGTGCCACGCCTGCTCGCGCCCGGATACCTCAAAACTGACGATCCCTCCTGCACCTCGTTGCTGGGTACGGGCGAGATCGAATTGCGCATGAGACGGTAAACCGGGGTAGAAAACCCGACGGACCTGCGGCTGTTCCTCGAGCCATTGCGCGACGGCAAGCGCGCTCTGGCTATGCCGCTCCATACGTAGCGCCAGGGTTTCCAGTCCCTTGAGAAAGACCCAGGCGTTGAATGGCGCCATGCTCGGGCCCGCACTGCGCAGAAATGGAAACACCTTGTCATCAAGCAGCTCGGCGCCACCGACGATCGCCCCGCCAAGGCAGCGACCCTGGCCATCCAGGTATTTCGTTGCGGAATGAATAACGAGATCGGCCCCCAGCGTCAGGGGACGCTGCAGCGCCGGCGTGCAGAAACAGTTGTCCACGACCAGCCAGGCGCCCTGGGCCTGTGCCAAAGAGGCGAGCGCCGGGATATCCGCAATCTCGGTCAGCGGGTTGGATGGCGTTTCCAGGAACAGCATGCGAACACCGGGAGTCATCGCGTCGCGCCAGGATTCCGTATCGCAGGGATCGACGAAATGCGTCTTCACCCCGAAGCGCGGCAGGATATTTTTAAACAGGGAAACGGTCGTGCCGAACACGCTGCGCGACGCGATGATTTCATCACCTGCGGACAGCACAGACATCACCAGCGTCAGGATTGCGCTCATCCCTGAGGACGTTGCGATACAGCGTTCGCCGCCCTCCATTGCAGCAAGACGCTGTTCAAAAATCCGCACGGTCGGATTGGTGAACCGACTGTAGACATTACCAGGCTCTTCGCCGGCAAACCGGGCAGCGGCCTGGGCCGCCGACTCGAAGCAGAAGCTGGAGGTAAGAAACAGGGCTTCGCTTTGCTCAAGTTCCGATGTGCGACTCTGCCCGGCACGGCACGCCAGGGTCTCCAGCTCAAGCGCGTCAAGATCAAGACTCATCTTTGATTACCTCATCGGAGGTCTGCAAGGTGAAAAGTGTCAGGGGTAATGACGCTTACCACGAGGCTTCCCTCTCGCGGGCTGCAAGCGTGGGCGTCGAGCGGGAGTCGTGATGAAAAGAAGCTGCTCCAGCTCCAAGCGCGGGGCGCAAGCTAAAGCAGCCGGATAAAGCCTGTCAACGACAGCTGCCTGCCGGAAACAGCGTCGCGCAGCGTCCGGAATTCAGACTTCCGCGGAAACGCCACCGGTGGTAAACAGATCGCGCAGAGAATCCTCATCCTGTGAGCGGCGCTGCTTGGCGCTGTCCGAACGTCGTTGGCTGACCGCTTCAAGATAGCGGTCGCTGACGTCTCCCGTGACGTAGCGCCCCGTAAAGCACGAGTGCTCGAAATCGGTAATTTCCGGGTTACCACGTCGTGCTGCATCAACCAGCGCATCCAGATCCTGATAAATCAAACCATCTGCCCCAAGTAGACGACAGACCTCATCAACACCCCGCTCGTAGGCGATCAGCTCCTGGTTGGTCGGCATGTCGATCCCGTAGACGTTGGCGAAACGCACCGGTGGCGCTGCCGAGGCGAAGTACACCTTCTTCGCGCCGGCTTCACGTGCCATATCCACGATCTGGCTGGAGGTCGTCCCGCGCACGATCGAGTCATCGACCAGAAGGACGTTTTTACCTTCGAACTCGAGATCAATGGCGTTCAGCTTCTGCCGCACCGATTTTCGACGCAGTGCCTGACCAGGCATGATGAAGGTTCGCGGTATGTAGCGGTTCTTGATGAAGCCTTCTCGGTACTTGAGATCCAGCTCGTTAGCCAGCTCCAGCGCCGCCGTTCGGGCCGTATCGGGAATGGGGATAACGACATCGATGTCGTGCGCTGGCCACTCCCGGGCTATCTTCTCTCCCAGAGCCTCCCCCATTCGCATCCGCGCCTTGTGCACAGAGATTCCGTCAATAATTGAATCGGGCCGCGCGAGGTAGACGTGCTCAAAAATGCATGGCGCTCGCTGCACCCGCTCTGCACAGACCCGGGTCTCAACGGTTCCTGTCTTCCCGATGAACACGGCCTCCCCTGGCAACAGGTCGCGTTCGATTTCAAATCCCAGCGCATCGATGGCAACGCTCTCCGATGCCACCAGGAATTCCGGCCCTTCCTCAGTATCGCGCCGCCCGAACACCACCGGCCGGATACCAAACGGATCGCGAAAAGCGACAATGCCGACGCCGGTGATCAGCGCCACAGCCGCATATGCCCCCGAGCACCGCTGATGCAGGCGCGAGACGGCCTCGAAGATTTCATCAGCGCCGATGCGGAGCTTCCCCAGGCGCTGCAATTCATGAGCGAAAACGTTCAGCAGAACTTCTGAATCGGATTCCGTGTTGATGTGCCGCAGATCGTCCTCATACAGCTCCTGCTTCAACTGCTCCGCGTTCGTGAGGTTTCCGTTGTGCGCCAGCGTGATCCCATAAGGTGAATTGACATAGAACGGCTGCGCCTCCGCGTTCGAAGACACCCCCGCGGTTGGGTACCGTACGTGCCCGATTCCCATGCGCCCGCGCAGATTGAGCATATGCCGGGTATGGAACACGTCCCTCACCAGGCCGTTGGATTTACGCAGATACAGGCGCCCTTCGTCGTAGGTCGCAATACCCGCAGCGTCCTGCCCGCGATGCTGCAGCACAGTCAGGCCATCGAAAAGCAGCTGATTGACCGCTGCGCGGGCGACGATACCGATAATTCCACACACGTGCTTATCCGCCTTGTTCAGTAACTGAAATGTCTACTCAGGTCGTCCGGAAGCCAGCTCAGCGCGTACTGCGCCAGATGCTCGAAGGGAGGAAGCGTATAGGCTTCCTGCCACCACGCGTGCGCAGGCAGTGCGGTCAAACCTCCGACCAGTACCGCAATACCAACAATAGCCACGCCACGTGCCAGCCCGAACACAGCACCAAGCAGGCGGTCCAGCCCACTCAGCCCCGTCTTGTCGACGAGTTTTCCGACCAGATGGTTGATCACAGCACCAAGCAGCAGGGCTACCACCAGCACACCGATGAAGGCCACCACAAGGCGCACCGTAAGGACGCTCACGTAGGGCTCCAGCAAGCGGCTGGCCGGCGCGGCAAATACCGTCGCTGCCCAGAAAGACACAATCCAGGCCACTAGCGAGAGCACCTCACGTATAAATCCTCGCACCACACTGACGATGACCGAAATCAGGAGAATCGTGACGATGCTCGCGTCCACCCAGTTCATAGCAATGGAACACAGTGGCCTGACACCCGCGACAATGCCTGCCGCGCAGAACGCAGGTCAGCGCCGGCCAGCACCCTCTCCGGGCTCAAAGCGGTCATTCCCGATAAGCCTTGACGAGTCCGTTAAGCTGATGATCTGCTGCCAGCACGCGACGGGTCTCTACAGCTTTTTCGCGTGATGCCAGAGGCCCGACTTTCACCTTGAAACGAGTCTGATCACCCTCGGCGATACGCTCGATATATCCCGGGAAACCGGCCGCACGTAGCGTTGCGGCCAGGCGGTCAGCGTTTTCCGCCTTGGCAAAACTACCGAGCTGGACGCTCCAGGCGTTAATCTCAGGCGCTTCCGCTGTGTCTTTGTCTTTGTCTTTGTCTTTGTCTGTGACCGCGTCGGACCCTGCGTCCGGTTCCGTAGCCGACCCTGAGTTCGCTACCGCAGCCGGCGAGCGCTCCATCTGGACCGGCGCCGCGTCACCCGAAGGCCCGAAAACAGGGCTATCCACCGGCACTGAAGCGGACGGCGCGCGCACCCCAACGCGCTGCTGCAGCGCTTGGATATCGCCCTCGCTCAGAGGCGTCACGCTGGTAACAAATTGTCCGGAAGGAGCGGCTACTGGGGTCTGCTCGAGCAGTTCGTCTTCCAGTTCCTCGTAGTCGAGCAGAAGTGGCACAAGCACCACGGCCGCGGCGACAAGCACCGCTGCGCCGACCACCCGTTGTTTCATCTGCGCGTCCATAACCGTGCGCGCTCAGCCGAGGTTCCGGTGAATTGCCATGACCGCGCCCACCGTCACAAATGAGCCGATAACGAGAACCCTGTCGCCCTCACGCGCGCGTTCGACCACAGTGTGGTGCGCCGCAGGAATATCTGCGTAGACGTGCGGAGTCTGCCTACGATCGAGCGACTTTAGACAGCGCGCGAGCTCTGCAGCCCGCGCCCCGTTGGCG
>JAYODW010000006.1:49894-124706 GCA_038116745.1 Gammaproteobacteria bacterium | reverse complement strand
TGCCGCCTACAGATGCCGATGCTTCTGCAGCAGGTCTTGGTGACCGCATCCTTTCTGTGTTGCCCGGCGCAAAAATGCGCCGGGTTGAATTCGTCGGGCCGCAGGTAGGGGAGGAATTGATCGAGGACGGGATGTTGGCCTTGATTTACGCCTTGGGCGGCATTCTGGTGTACGTGATGGTGCGTTTTACGCTTAAGTTTTCGGTCGGCGCGATCGTGGCGACGGTCCATGACGTACTGGTGACGGTCGGTTTTTTCGCTGTCACCGGAATGGAGTTTGACCTGACCGTGCTCGCTGCGGTGCTGGCCGTCATAGGTTATTCGTTGAATGACACCATCGTGGTCTTCGACCGCATCCGTGAAAATTTCCGGCGCCTGCGTAAAGATGACGCGAAAGAGGTTATTAATCGTTCGTTGAATCAGACGTTATCGCGAACCCTGACTACCTCCGGGACGACTCTGCTCGTCGTCATTGCGCTGTTCCTGTTTGGCGGCGAGTTAATTCACGGTTTCTCTGCTGCGCTGATTGTCGGCATCGTGATTGGTACTTACTCATCTATATATGTTGCCAGCGCCATGCTGATCGGGCTTCGGGTCAGTAAAGTTGACCTCATGCCGATAAACAAGGAAGACACCGCAGTCGACCAGAGGCCCTAGGAGGCCGATCTGCCGTGGCGGATCTTGAGCTTCTGATTGACAGTGAGATTGTGGGAGCCGGCAATGGCTTCTCTAGCCTTGGCCGCGTAAGAACCTTTGATGGTCGAGCGCTGTGCGCGGAGCAACTCGGCTCAACAGATGTGTTGCTAGTTCGCTCCGTTTCCAAAGTAGATCGGACGCTACTAAAGGATAGCCGCGTGCGCTTCGTCGGCACCGCGACTTCTGGTGTGGATCACATAGACGCGTTTGACCTGGAAGAGGATGGGATCACTGTTTGCTCTGCAGCTGGTTGTAATGCGCGTGCCGTGGCTGAGCATGTTATCTGCTGCGCGTTTCTTTATGCGGAGAGAATCGGTCGAGCTGTCTCGTCTCTATCCCTCGGGGTTTTGGGCTTCGGTCATGTCGGCAGAGCGCTGACCGAACTTGCGTCAGGTCTGTTCCGGGAAGTAGTGATCCGCGATCCGTTGAAGAGTGCGGCGGACCCGACGCTTGCGTGCGCAAGCATGGAGGAGCTGTTGAGCCAGGACATCGTGTCGCTGCACGTGCCATTGACGAAGGATGGAGAGCATCCGACATTTCACCTCATTGATGAGGCGGCTCTCGCTCGCATGCATGAATCTGCGTTGTTGATCAATGCGGCCCGCGGGGGGGTTATCGACGAACGCTGCGTAGACGGTCAGCGTGGGGCAGTCAATTCGTTGTGGCTCGCGATTGACTGCTGGGAAGATGAGCCCGAAGTCCGCATTAACACGCTCTCACGGTCTTGGCTGGCAACCCCGCACATCGCTGGACATTCGCTGGAAGCCAGGGCGAGAGCGAGTGAGATGATGTTTGAGAGTGTGCGGCAATGGGCCGGCCTTGAAAGCGTTGGTGCGAAAGGTTTCGCTCCTGCCGATGCGGGCCAATCAGTGTTGGCAGATGTGACCCGAATTGAGGACGCGCTGGCGTCTGTCTATGATTTGGGTGGGCACACGCAACGGCTAAAAAATTTCCCGCAAATAGCTGCTGCGTGCCGACCGGCCTACTTCTATGATTGCCGCAGGCAATGGGGATTGCGCAGAGAATTCAGCCATTATGCGCTGGACTGGGAACCCGGGGTTAAAGACTTTTCCGTTGGCAGAAAGCTGGGATTTTCTGACGGAAAAGTGCGAGGCCGGGTCGGTTGAACCTGACGCGTCTTGTGCCAGATGCAAATCTCCTCGGGCTGGACAAATGAAAGCGAAGCTCTTCACAGGGGCAGACTGAGGTCTGGGTAGAGACATGAAAGAAAGTGCTCTGGTGATCGGATCTCCGCTCAGCCCTTCGGCAACTCGATTGCTGTTGCTCGGTTCCGGAGAGCTGGGTCGGGAAGTGGCTATTGAGGCGATGCGACTGGGATTGGAAGTGATAGCCGTGGACCGGTACCCCAACGCCCCTGCGATGCAGGTCGCGCACCGTGCGCATGTGATTAATATGCTTGATCCGGATGCGCTGAGAGCAGTAATTCAACAAGAAAGACCCCGCTGGATTGTGCCGGAGGTGGAGGCGATTGCGACGGAAACGCTGGTCGAGTTGGAAACTGAAGGTTTCAGTGTTGTGCCCACAGCTCGTGCCACCAAGCTCACAATGGACCGTGAGGGAATACGACGCCTTGCCGCCGAGGAACTAGGGTTGCGCACCTCGCCCTATCGGTTTGCCGGATCAGAGCAGGAGTGCACGTCGGCGATTGAAGAGATCGGCCTGCCGTGTGTCGTGAAGCCCACTATGAGCTCATCAGGCAAGGGACAGCTCGTCGTTCGCTCTGCGCAGGATGCCGCGCGCGCCTGGGAGGTCGCAGTCAGCGGGGGTCGGGCAACCCGCGAGCGTGTCATCGTGGAAGGATTTATCGATTTTGACTTTGAGATCACGCTGCTGACCGTTCGTCACCAGGGCGGAACTTTGTTCTGCGCGCCGATCGGACATGTGCAGGTTGATGGAGACTACCGCGAGTCCTGGCAGCCTCAGCCAATGTCCGCGGCAGCGCAGGCCTCTGCGCAGGAAGTTGCGTTGAGAGTGACAGATTCGCTGGGCGGCTGGGGGGTGTTTGGGGTCGAACTTTTCATCAAAGGCGACGAGGTTTGGTTCAGCGAAGTCTCACCTCGACCGCACGACACTGGTATGGTGACCTTGGTTTCGCAGTCATTGTCCGAATTTGCGCTTCACGTAAGGGCTGTTATCGGAGCTGACATAACGGCATACGATGACCTCGGCCCTGCTGCTAGCTGCGCGATAGTATGCGAGGGGACAGGGACCGATCTGCAATATAGCGGCTTGCTCGAAGCTATTCGACCCTCAGGAACAGATGTGCGCTTGTTCGGAAAGCCTGAGATTCGTGGAAAGCGCCGCTTGGGAGTCGCTCTGGCGAGAGCCGAAAGCGTGCAGCAGGCCCGGGAGCAAGCTCGCGCGAGCGCGGCGGCGGTCCGGCTAGTGATAGACCAGCCGCAACAGGCACTTAATCAAACCTGATAAACACAAAACCAAGATGGGGAAGTTCTCATGAGAATGATGCATACCATGTTGCGAGTTACCAATCTGGATGAGTCGCTGGCGTTTTATTGCGAGGTGCTGGGAATGCAGCTTCTGCGGCGAGAGGACTTTCCGGATGGAAAATTCACTCTGGCGTTTGTGGGGTACGGGCCGGAAGCAGACAACACGGTGCTCGAGCTCACGCACAACTGGGACACGGATTCTTACGACATGGGCTCGGCCTACGGACACATTGCGTTGGGTGTTCCAGATGTCTACAAAGCCTGCGACGATGTTCGCGCCCGCGGAGGCAACGTAGTCAGAGAGGCGGGTCCCATGAAGGGAGGTACTCATGTCATTGCATTCGTTGAGGACCCTGATGGCTACAAAGTCGAACTTGTTGCCGATCGTCATTGAGTAGCCAGCTTAGGGTAAGGACTCTGCGCAAGTTCGCGTCCTGCTGTTGCGGATGCGCAAGGTATACTGCATAGCCCGGCGGCTTTTTGATCTGCGTGCTGCGACACGCTCAGAGCCTGAGTGTGGGCCCAGTATCGATATAGAAACCAGGGCTGAGATCGAGCGTCATAGGCAGGGCCAATGAGCGCGTGACGGTAGACGACACTACCGGGTTGAGGTGGGGCAGATACGGGTCTCGGGGTGAATTTGAGGAATAAGCGATGCATTGCTTAAGACCGTTATTAATTTGCTTTTTGGTCTTCTGGTGGGCGAAAGCGATTGCGGGCGAGCCAGGTGAGGTGGTGCAAAACACTACCGATCAGGTTCTGGCGCGGGTTCAGAGCGAGAAGGATCAGCTTAGAGCCAATCCGGGACAAATGTACGGTCTCGTGTCTGAGCTGATTTTTCCGCACTTCGATTTTCCGATTATGTCGCAGTGGGTTTTGGGAGAACATTGGAAGAGCGCTGCGGAAGGCGAAAAAGCGCGCTTCATCGAGCAGTTTCGGATGCTTCTGGTGCGCACATACGCTGCGGCGTTATTAGAGTTTTCGGGGCAGGACATAAGCTATCCACCGATTGAGCAGCCTTCGGGAAAAGCAGTAGCACTGGTGAAGCAAGTTATCGAGAAGCCGGGAAGCGCCACTATTCCGATTGTTTACAGGCTGCATAACAAGTCGGGCCCCTGGAAGGTGTTCGATGTCTCTGTGGATGGAGTCAGCCTCGTTAAGACCTACCGTGCCTCGTTCGGCTCTATGATCGGCAACAAGGGCTTGGATGGGTTGCTGGTTTCTCTCGAGGAAAAAAACAAAGCGTTTCAGTAAACCAGGTGGGGCTGCCACGCGTTTCGCTTAGCGGGCCGGGGTAGTGCCTCCGAAAGATGACGGTTTCGACTATGAACTCATCGGAGATCAAAAAGCTCATCGAAGAAGGTATTCCGGATGCGTCCGCGTACGTTGACGGGGACGGTTCGCACTTCGTGGCACGGGTGGTGAGCACTGCTTTTAGCGGTCTGCCGACTCTCAAACAACACAAAATGGTTTACGCCGCGCTGGGAAGCAGCATGGAAAGTGCGATTCATGCGCTTTCCATACAGACCTACACGCCCGAGGCCTGGGAAAAAGCACGCAAATTTCAAGCTGTCTAAGGACGGCGGCCTTCGGTGGAAAAACTCATCATCCAGGGTGGTATTCCTCTGGCCGGAGAGATCCGGATATCCGGGGCGAAAAACGCCGCTTTGCCCATTCTGGCAGCGACACTACTTGCTGACGGTCCCATGACTGTGGGAAACATCCCTCACCTGCACGACATCACTACCACGGTAGAACTTCTCGGCAGGATGGGGCTGCAGATAACACTTGATGAGCGTATGCAGATCGAAGTGGATAGCAGCACCATTCGAGAGTTTTTTGCGCCTTACGATCTGGTAAAAACAATGCGTGCATCGATTCTCGTGCTTGGTCCTCTATTGAGTCGATTCGGGCAGGCTGAGGTTTCCTTGCCTGGGGGCTGCGCGATTGGCGCTCGCCCGGTCAACCTGCACCTTCAAGGGCTTGGCCAGATGGGAGCCGAAATTTCAGTCAAGGGCGGCTACATCCGCGCAAAAGCCAAGCGCCTGAAAGGCGCCGATATCGTCCTGGATATGGTTACCGTAACTGGCACAGAGAACCTGATGATGGCAGCTGCGCTTGCGGACGGTGTCACCACACTGCGGAATGCCGCGCGTGAACCAGAGGTCGTTGACCTCGCGAGGTGTCTGACTCAGATGGGTGCACAAATCGAAGGAGCCGGCACTGACACCATTTCAATACAAGGTGTGCCCGCGCTGCACGGAACGCATTACGACATTCTTCCGGATCGGATTGAGACCGGCACATACCTGGTTGCAGCGGCGATGACAGGCGGACATATCCGGGTGAAAAACACTCGCCCTGATTTACTGGAATCAGTGACCGCGAAGTTGGGCGATGCCGGTGCATCTGTCAAAACAGGAGCGGACTGGATGGAACTCGATATGCGTGGGGCTTTACTTCGAGCAATCGATGTTCACACAGCGCCCTATCCAGGTTTCCCGACGGACATGCAGGCGCAGTTCACAGCGCTTAATTGTGTCGCTGAAGGCGTGGGGACCATCACGGAGACGGTATTTGAGAATCGATTCATGCATGTGCTGGAACTTCAGCGAATGGGCGCAAAAGTCAGGCTGGAGGGCAATACAGCAATCACGAATGGTGTGGGTCGTCTGACGGGTGCTCCAATGATGGCAACGGATCTTCGGGCATCGGCTAGCCTGGTACTGGCTGGTCTGGTCGGAGAGGGCGTCACAGAGGTAGATCGGATTTATCACATAGATCGAGGCTACGAGACGATAGAGGAAAAGCTGTCGAACCTCGGGGCGCAGATCAAACGAATACCGAGCTGAGCCGACGGTCGGAACCATCCCAATATTCCACCACGCAATGGGCGGATGCTGTGGTGCTCCTGATGAAGAAGCGATTGCTATGAATCTGACACGAAATGACCGTCTGGTGATCGCTGTCTCAAAGGGGCGGATCCTCAAAGAGGCGCTACCGCTGCTTGAGAAAATCGGGATAGTCATAGCTGACGACCCAGATGAATCGCGGAAGTTGGTGCTTAAGACTTCGCAGGCAGATGTCGACATACTGATCATCCGTGCGACGGATGTGCCTACGTACGTCGAGTACGGAGCGGCGGATATCGGAATAGCGGGAAAAGACGTTTTAATGGAGTATGACGGCCGGGATTATTACGAGCCGTTGGATTTGAACATCGCACGCTGTCGCTTGATGGTTGCAGGCCGGCAAGACGAACCTCCCTATGGAGCACGGTTGCGAATCGCCACTAAATATTCCCGCACTGCGCGGGAGTACTACGAAGCTCAGGGTACTCAGGTCGAGATCATCAAGCTGTATGGTTCGATGGAGTTAGCGCCGCTGGTAGGTCTGGCGGACCGAATTGTCGATTTAGTGGACACGGGTAACACTCTGAAAGCCAACGGCCTTGTTGCGCTGGACAAAATCTGTGACGTGAGCTCTCGTCTCATTGTCAACAAAGCCGCAAGCAAGACAAAACACGCCCGGATCAGTAGCGTGATCGCGGCGTTGCGCGGCGTATTGGGCCGAAATGACTAGCTTGATTTCCTGGCTGGACACAGCCGATGACTCGTTCGACTCGAGCCTTACCAGGCTGCTTGCCGTTCAGAAAGCGCAGACAGACGGGGTTGACGCAGTGGTGCGGGATATCGTCCGCACAATCGAGCGCGACGGCGATTCCGGCTTGCTACGATTAACCGGGGAGCTCGACCGCTTTCAGCCCGCCAGCGCTGATGAACTTGAGCTGAAAGATTTTCGTCGCCAGCTGCATAAGATCCCCAATGATGTCCGGGAAGCGCTTGAAGTCTCAGCAGGGCGAATCAGACACTACCACGCGCACCAGAAACTGGAGTCGTGGGAAATTGAGGAGGCTGACGGCACTGTGCTTGGTCAGCGGGTAACGCCGCTGGAGCGAGTCGGTATCTATGTACCTGGAGGAAAAGCTGCCTACCCCTCGTCAGTGCTCATGAACGCGATACCCGCCAAAGTCGCGGGGGTCGATGAAATCATCATGGTCGTGCCTGCGCCCGGTGGAGAGGTTGAGTCAGTGGTGCTCGCCGCGGCCGCCATCGCGGGCGTAGATCGGGTCTTCCGGATCGGTGGCGCGCAGGCAGTAGCTGCGCTTGCCTACGGCACTGAGACAATTCCTGCGGTCGATAAGATCGTGGGTCCCGGCAATATGTACGTTGCTCGCGCAAAAGCAATGGTTTTCGGGCGAGTGGGGATTGATATGATCGCCGGCCCATCGGAGATACTCATAGTCTCAGACGGGAGCGCGCATCCTGATTGGATGGCAATGGATCTGTTCTCTCAGGCCGAGCACGACGAACTGGCGCAGGCCATTCTGTTGAGTCCGGATCAGGTCTTCATCAACGCGGTTGCGACCAGCATCGCGAAAATGCTCCCGACACTTGAACGCGCTGACATTGTGCGGAAGGCGTTGAGTCATCGCGGAGCCTTGATAAAAGTCAGAGATCTTGATGAAGCGTTCGCCCTGGTGAATCGCATTGCGCCCGAGCATCTCGAAATCGCCTTAAACGATGCAACGCAATGGCTGGACAAAGTCCGGCATGCCGGCGCAATTTTTCTCGGAAACTACTCTCCCGAAGCGCTCGGCGATTACTGCGCCGGCCCCAACCATGTGTTGCCTACATCGGGAACCGCGAGATTTTCGTCGCCTCTGGGCGTGTATGACTTTCAAAAGCGCTCGTCAGTGATTGCTTGCTCCCCGGAGGGAAGCGCAACTTTGGCCTCAGTCGCCGGGCGACTCGCGGACAGCGAAGGTCTTGGGGCCCATGCTCGCTCCGCCAGATTCCGGGCAGCTGAATGAACATAACAGACCGGTTAGAACGTCTGGTGCCCTCTCGGGTTCGGGAATTGGTTCCCTACCGGGTTGAGGAATCAGAAGGGCTATTGAAGCTGGACGCTATGGAAAATCCGTACGATTTTCCTCCGCAGCTTGTTGATGCCTGGATGAACAGGCTTGCCGCGACCGGGCTGAATCGCTACCCCGATCCCGCAGCCCGCGCGCTGAAGAAGGAACTGCTGCAGTTGTGGGGCTTGGGCAGCGATTTCGGTGTGGTGCTCGGTAATGGTTCTGACGAGCTGATTCACATGCTCTGCCTGTGCTTTGCCCGCGGCGAGCAATCATCCGTGCTATGTCCGGCGCCTAGTTTCGCGGTTTACCGGATAGCGGCCGAAGCTGTCGGCATGCGATTTGAAACAGTGCCGCTACGTGAGGCTGATTTCTCTCTCGACCTTGATGCCATGCTGGCTGCGTGTGAACAACATCAACCTTCGATCATCTTTTTGGCCAGCCCGAACAACCCCACTGCAAATGCTTTCAGTGTCAGCGACCTGGTTCAGATCTGTGAACAAACGCCGGGGCTTGTTGTGCTGGATGAGGCGTACTACCGCTTTGCGGGTAGAAGCGAGATTGAACTGCTGCGGTCGCACGAAAACCTTGTCGTTATGCAGACATTTTCCAAGATCGGGCTTGCTGGTCTGCGTGTTGGAATGCTTTATGGCAAACAGGCGTGGGTTGAATTGCTTGAGCGGGTACGTATGCCCTACAACCTCGGTACACTGGCCCAGGAAGGGGCGCTTTTTGCTTTGGAGCATGCCGACGTCTTCGAAGAACAAATCTCCCGCATTATTGCGGAGCGTGGACGTCTGAGTATTGGCTTGAGGCAGCTCCGGAATTTAACGGTATGGCCCAGTGTTACCAACTTTCTGTTACTTCGAACGCCGCCGGGGCAAGGCACAGCGACGTTTGATAGCCTCAAAGCCAGGCGGATTCTGGTCAAGAGCTTATCCGGCGCTCACCCCTTTCTTCAGGACACTTTGCGCGTGACGGTGGGAACGCCTGACGAGAATGATTTGCTACTGGCTGCGCTGAAAGCCGCCGAATCCCCGAGCCGTGTATAACAAAGCAGTCTGGGTGCGAGGATAAGTGAAGCCCGGTTGTAGATGGATGTTTTTGAACGGGGTTAAAGCGGGATTTGGCCTTCGAGACTGAGAGCCATCTCCCGCTCTGAGCCTCGTTGGACATAGTAGAGCGTTCTGAAACACCCAGCTCGGAGTTACGGTCCGCTGCCCGGAGGGGAGCAGATTTGATGGTATACTCCCGCCGCTTCGGAGCCTCGCCCGCACCGCCACGATGCATCTTCTGATCACCTTAAGTTCCGTTCGGAACGGGCCGTCAGCGAGCTGTGTCCCTACGGCAGCCTCGGGAAGGTCGGTGTCAGCTCTATTCGTTTTAAAACGATATGTTCGGTTGGATTATTTGTCTGGAGAGAGTTGGAAATGAGCGATAACGCTGCTGATCAGGGTCGGCGTCGCTTCCTTACGGGAACAGCCTCAGTTATCGGGGGTATCGGCGCAGCCTTTGCGGCCATCCCTTTTGTTGCCACCTTTCAGCCGAGTGCCAAAGCCAAGGCGATCGGTGCGCCAGTGGAAGCGGATATCAGTCAGATAGAGCCGGGACAGAGACTCATTTTTCAGTGGCGAGGAAAGCCAGTATGGGTAGTCCGAAGGACGACAGAGCAGCTAGCCGGTCTGGAAACGCTCGATAACAGCACACTGCGTGATCCCTCCTCTGCCGAATCCGAACAACCGGAATTTGCAAACAATACCTGGAGGTCGTCCAAACCTGAGTACCTTGTTCTCGTCGGTATCTGCACGCATCTCGGTTGTTCACCGTCGTTCAGGCCTGACGTCGCTTCTGACGACCTTGGAGCAGACTGGAAGGGTGGTTTTTACTGCCCTTGCCACGGATCAAAATTCGATCTGGCAGGGCGAGTGTATGCAGGCGTCCCTGCACCAACCAATCTGGTTGTTCCGCCCTACAGGTTTGTCGATGACGGCCACATTGTGATTGGCGAGGCGGAGGACGCGACGGCATGAATCTGATTGTCAAAGGCCTGACCGGTGCGCGTGACTGGGTTGACGAGCGCTTCCCGCTGCTGCAGCTGTGGAATGACCACATGGCGCGCTACTACGCGCCCAAGAATTTCAATTTCTGGTACTACTTTGGTGTTCTATCTCTGGTGGTGCTCACTATTCAGATCGTCACTGGTATCTGGCTGGTGATGAACTATAAACCCGATGCCGAGCTCGCTTTCGGGTCTGTTGAGTACATCATGCGCGACGTGGAGTGGGGGTGGCTGATCCGCTATATGCACTCCACCGGGGCGTCTTTTTTCTTCATAGTTGTCTACCTGCATATGTTTCGCGGGATCCTCTACGGGTCGTTTAAAAAGCCCCGAGAGCTAATTTGGATCCTCGGCATGTTTATCTATCTATCGCTGATGGCGGAAGCGTTTTTTGGCTACCTGCTGCCTTGGGGACAAATGTCTTACTGGGGGGCGCAGGTCATCATTTCCTTGTTTGGAGCGATTCCTTTCGTTGGAGAGACGCTCTCAACTTGGATAAGGGGCGATTACGTCGTCTCTGACGTCACTTTGAATCGGTTCTTCTCTTTGCACGTCATTGCCCTGCCGTTCGCAATCGCCGGTTTGGTCGCGCTGCACATCATCGCGCTCCACGAAGTGGGCTCCAACAATCCCGACGGTGTTGAGATCAAGAAGCACAAAGATGCAGACGGGAAGCCGCTCGACGGAATTGCCTTCCATCCCTATTACACGGTTAAAGACTTAGTGGGAGTTGTGGGGTTTCTGATTCTCTTCGCAGGCGTCGTGTTCTTCGCTCCGGAAATGGGTGGCTATTTCCTCGAGCACAACAATTTCATTCCGGCTGATCCCCTTAAAACACCCGAGCACATCGCGCCCGTGTGGTACTTCACGCCGTTCTATTCAATTCTGCGCGCGAATACCGTCAATTTCTTTGGTGTGCCCGGGAAGCTATGGGGTGTTATTTTCATGGGGCTGGCGACGATGCTGTTTTTTGCGCTGCCTTGGCTCGATCGAAGCCCGGTTAAATCGATCCGCTACCGTGGTCGGATTTTTAAAACTGCTCTTACGCTGTTCGTTGTGTCGTTTTTAATTCTCGGCTATCTCGGCCTGCTTCCCCCGACAGAAGGGCGCACGACGGTCGCGCAGATCTGTACTCTGATCTACTTCGCATTTTTCTTCCTGATGCCGTTTTACACGCGATGGGATAAAACGAAACCGGTCCCGGACAGGGTGACAGGCTGATGAAAAAGCACCTATTTGTCGTTCTTCTTGTTGTCTATGCCAGCAGCGGTTTAGCGGCTTCGGGTCACGGACCGGAACTCCTCGATGCGGATGTCAATCTGAGCAACAAAACATCTTTGCAGCGTGGGGCGAGGTTGTTCGTCAATTACTGCCTCAGCTGTCACTCCGCGCGTTTTATGCGGTATGGACGTATGGCTGATGATCTTGGTATTGACCCGAAGATCGTCGAACAAAGTCTGATGTTTGCCAGCGACAAAATCGGTGACACGATGACCATAGCCATGCGGCCAGCGGACGCTGAAGGCTGGTTCGGAGTGGCGCCGCCAGATCTGTCCGTGATTGCCCGAGCGCGAGGGGCCGATTGGCTTTACTCGTTCCTGAATGGCTTCTACCTCGATCCTAACCGTCCCACTGGCGTTAATAATCTCTACTTTTCTGAAACCGCCATGCCTCATGTCCTGGGGGAACTCCAGGGTTATCAAGTCAAGCAGGTCGCAGCCGGGGAAGGACATAAGAGCGTTCATCTCAGTCTGGAGCAATCCGGCCGAATGTCACCAAGCGAGTACCAGCAGGCTACGCGAGATCTCGTGGCCTTCCTTGCCTACCTGGGTGAGCCTGCCAAACTTGTCCGCTACCGGATCGGGTTCTGGGTCATCGCATTTCTACTCGTTTTGTTCGTCGCTGTGTATCTTCAGAAGCGGGAATACTGGAAGGATGTTCACTGACATGACTGCGCTCACGAATCGGCGTTCGGTGATGACGCTGTACGCTGAAGCGGCAGATCCGCTGGGGCATTGCGTCCGGTTCGTGCTAAGCGAAAAAGACATTAATGCTGAAGTGTATTTCGTTGACGACGAGTCCAAACCAGAAGATCTCAACGATCTAAATCCTTACGACACGATTCTTACGCTGGTCGATCGAGACCTCGTGCTTTATGACTGCCAGATCATGATGGAGTACCTTGATGAACGGTATCCCCATCCGCCTCTCATGCCTGTGGACCCTGTGTCGAGAGCGAATAACCGACAGCTCCGCTATCGGATTGTGCGTGACCTTTACTCGCTGGCGTCGTTGATTAGCGGCGAAAACGAGGTTGCTGCGGCAGCGGCCCGGAAGGAGCTTAAGGACAACCTGATGGCAATTGCGCCGCTTTTTTCTCGCTCTCCGTTTTTTATGTCTGACGAGTTTTCGCTCGTAGATATGTGTATGGCGCCTTTGTTGTGGCGCCTGCCCAGCTTTGGTTTGAAGCTGGGTGCGTCAGCAGCACCGATGGTTAAGTACGGAGACAAACTTTTTGAGCGCGCGGCGTTCCGCAACAGCCTTTCTCCGATAGAGCGAGAGCTAAGGTAAGCAAAGGCTGAGATGCTGCATCTTTAGTTCCCGATGCGCATGACGATCTGGATATTAAGAGCGTGACACCGACAGGCCCTTATCTGGTGAGAGCGATCTACGAGTGGATTGTGGACAACAGCATGACCCCTCATCTGCTTGCCGCTGTGGACGGGTCAGATGTGGTCGTGCCAGAGCAGTACGTTGAGAACGGTTTAATAGTGCTCAATATCGCGCCTAGTGCAGTGAAGGATCTTCTGATGGGAAACGAGGCAATTTCGTTCAGCGCTCGTTTTGGCGGTATCCCTCGGGAGGTGCATGTCCCTATCCGGTCGATCCAGGCGATTTACGCGCGCGAAAACGGACAGGGCCTGCAATTATCAGAGAGCACTGTCGATGCTCAGCGCGCATTAGATAGCTCTGATCGCCTGTCCGATGAACAGAGCATCGGCGCATCGCTGCCGAAATCGCAGTCCTCGCATTTGAAGTTGATCAAATAATTCCAGGCAGGTTCGCCCAATCGGTTTGTGCAGCGGCTCCTTGAGGAAGACGGTCGGCGAAACAGGAAGGTCGCGGACACTCAGGCGCCTCAGGATCGTTTGCCTCCACACTCAGGGCTACTTATAGGGTGTTGCCGAGGAGATGACGATCGATGATTTCACACAAGCTGTGAATGACGACAAGATGGGCTTCCTGGATCCGCGCAGTTCGGTCGCTGGGGACGGCGATAAGTACATCGTCTGAGGCTAAGCTTGCGCTTGCTTCTCCCCCTGTTCGGCCCGTGAGGAGCACGATTTTCATCTCCCGCTCGTGTGCAGCGTCGACGGCGTTGAGAATGTTGTGCGAATTGCCACTCGTGGAAATCGCCAGGAGCACGTCACCACCATGGCCTAAAGCGCGGATCTGCTTCGCGAAGATATCGGCATATTGGTAGTCGTTAGCGATTGAAGTCAGCGTGGAACTGTCTGTCGTGAGCGCAATAGCCGGGAGACCCGGGCGTTCCTGCTCGAAACGATTCAGTAGCTCTGATGAGAAATGTTGTGCGTCGGCTGCCGACCCACCGTTCCCGCAGCTGAGAACTTTACCGTTCTCCAGGATAGCTTGCGTGATTGTCCTACCGGCGCGCGCGATACTTTCGGAAAGTTCACTGGCGCAGGCTGTCTTTACAGCCGCGCTTTCGGAAAAATTTGTTTGCACCAGAATTATGTCGTCCACGTGTCTCGGTCTCTCGATTCCTTTATGCAGAAAAAGCGTCTTGAATCCAGATCGGGGCAGAGACGCTATGCGGACCGGTGAAGGCGACTACGTCAAAGCGGCAGCTGAAGTCGTGAGAGGGCGGATTCTTACGTAAATAGATCTGTCCTCCAAGTCGAAGGCGTTTCTGCTTGCGAGCGTCCACGCTTTCTTCTGCCGAGCCAAAGCTTGCTGAGTTCCGGAATCTCACCTCAACGAACACAATGGCGCCTCCGTGTCGCATGACAAGATCGATTTCACCGCCGCGAAAACAAAAATTGCGGGTGATGGGTGTTAAGCCTCGTGCGCAGAGAAAGGCCTCAGCGGCTCTCTCGTACCGTTCCCCTTGAGAACGTCTAGAAGACGGTGATCCAGATAGGGGCGCGGGCATCACAGCAGGAGATCCGCGCTCACGGGCACCCCCTCGTGAAATCTGAACCAGCGCATGTTTCGATGCATCACACCTTGGGAATCCATCCTGAGGTCGCCTGTCGCTCCAGGTACCCGCATGTTCGGCTGAAAGTGCATTCGAGCGAGGTGGGGAAGTATCCGATAGGCATCGATGCCAAGCGCGAACAACCTTCCAAGGCCCCGATAGCGTTCCGGCCAGAGTGCTCTCACCTCTCCCGACGTCGCAGGGTCGGTTTTGCCGAACAGCCATGGGATATCACCGAACGTGATCCCGTCTAGGTCAATGTCAGATTCGGCGTCAGCGTTGCCAGCGAACACGTGGGAAGTGGCAAAGGTGGGGAGTTCTCCAGCCTGAAAGTAACGCAGCTGGGGCATTAACTGCCGCGCGCCGGAATGGTGTTCAGCAAGTAAAACGACGTCAATGTCCTGTCGACGTCTGGACTCCGTATGCATCTTGATGCCCAGTTTACGCTTCAGGCGACCGCTGCGCTCTTCGCTCAAGGAAACGTTTAGCGCGCGTTTTACCGCCGAGGAGTACGATTCACTGCTGTCGCCATGAGTGGCTGCTGTAACGAGTTCCCCCTCTAGGTGGTGCCATTCCTGCGTATACGCCGTAATGAGCCTTTCGCCCCAAGGTGAGTCTGCTCCAAGGACCAGTGCTCGTCGTCCGTGAGACCGCGCATACCGCGCCACCTCTTGGGCTTCCGTTTCTGGAGAGAGACCGAACTGATAAAAGCCCGTCTTGGCGCTACTCACGGAGTCTAGAATGTTCAGGGCTAGTACTGGGAGTCCGGTGGTGTCTCTGCTGAGTAGCTCTTTGATTTCAGCTTTTCGGAGCGGTCCTACGATGACGTCGGCGCCGCTGGCCTGCGCCGCTTCCGCCGCAGCGACCGGTGCGTTTTCGCTGGTCGAGAAAACGCTAACTCGTGGTCTCTCGGGACGCAGATCTGTGTGCCATGCAGTGATGAAGCCGTCGCGTATTGCCGATGATGCTTCTGCGAGTTCGGAATCAAACGGCAACAGGAGCGCGATATGCTCCACCGGCGCCGAGGCTGCCTGCGCGCGTGCGCGCAGAGCCTTTTCAAAGGCTCTGGCGGGGTGGTCGGAATAGCGCGCCAGCCAGGTGTCGATCCCTGAATCAAGCGCTGATTCCGATAGGTGGCCAAGGTCGATCAGCGCGCCAAAGGCGTACCATCCCTCAGCCAGAGGAGAGGTGCTCTGCGCACTCAGTTTGTGGTTTTCCGCCGGAGACAGCTGCGAGACAGCTTCCCAGGTCGAGCGTTCCAAGGATGTCACGACCTGACCCGGAAGGGGGTACGCAGCAGCATTCAAAAGGGCCGCCGCCGCTTCAGCGGACCGCCCTGCCTTCAGCGCAGCTTCCCCCAGGCTTCTGCGATAAGCGCCTACTTCGTAGGGCCGCAGCGACTCCGGGTCCAGTCCTTGAAGCATCACGTAAGCGTCTTCGTAAAACCCTGTCTCCAGCATCGAACGTGCTTTTGCGACCAACAGCGCGGTAGACGCCCGACCCGTGGGCTGGGCGGCGTCCGCAATGATGGCATTTGCCCGGGCAGTGCCTCCGGTGTCCTGCAGGAGAAGGGCGGCAATTCCGGCATACTCGGGATCCGGATTTGTTTCTTGCCCGGCTAAACTGGCGAAAGCCCGCGCAGCGGCCACGAAGTCGCGGTTTGTCAGGAATTGTTCCGCCAGCTCTTCAGGCGTCTTGTTCTGTTGGAGTGGTCGGGAGCTTCGTTCAGGACTCGCGCAGGCGCTGAGCAGTAGCAGGATACTGAGAAGAAAAAAAGCTCGAACCGGGCAGACGGGAGAAGTGGAAATCAGCACTGAGGAAGTATCTTTGGGGAGATCCGGGCTGTCAATTGAACGTCCTGCGGTTTACGTCGTCGCTACCCCTATCGGCAATCTTGCCGACATAACGCTGCGCGCGCTCGACGTACTTCGAGCCGTGGATTTCATTCTGTGTGAGGATACTCGACATAGCCGCGTTCTCATGCAGCAGTACGCAATTGGAACTAGCCTTAGAAGCTATCACGAACACAATGAGCGCTCTCTCGCTGCGGAGATTATTGAGCTCTTGCGTGACGGTCGGAAAGCGTGCGCGTTGATCAGCGATGCGGGCACACCTTTGGTCTCGGACCCGGGGCATTCCCTAATCGTTGCAGCGGCAGCCGCAGACATCCCGGTGTTCAGCGTGCCGGGCGCCTGTGCGGCGATAGCCGCTCTGAGTATCAGTGCGCTTCCGGTATCCCGCTTTGTATTCGAAGGCTTTCTGCCAACGTCAGCCGGAGCCAGGCAGCGCAGGCTTGAGTCTCTTAGTGATGAGGCTCGTACGATGATCTTTTATGAAGCGCCGCATCGTGTGCGGAAAACACTGGAAGATATGTCCCGTGTATTCGGTGAGGAGAGAAAAATCACCGTCGCAAGAGAGATGACGAAGCGTTTTGAGTCTCTTTATGCGATGACGCTGGGAGAAATGTCCGAGCGATTCAGCAAAGAACCTGAGATTGCGCGCGGTGAATTTGTCATTCTGATGGAGGGTTCTGCGGTCAGCGCGAAGTCGGTTTCTCGCGAGCGCTTGCTGAAATCATTAGCTACGCATCTCGAGCCGCGGGCTGGAATGACCCTCGCCCGAGAGCTGACTGGACTGAGTCGCAACGAGCTGTATCGGTATTTTCACGATCTCGAACCAGGCCGGGATTGAATCTACTCGAGCTTGAAGACACACTGCGCCGCGACAAGCCGGCCGGGTGATCGCTGGCTGCGGGTTAATCAAGTGATTAATGCTGTTGCCGGAGGAAAGTCCGGGCTCCATAGGACAGGGCGCCAGGCAACACCTGGGAGGTGCGAGCCTACGGAAAGTGCCACAGAAAATATACCGCCATTCTCGGATGGTAAGGGTGAAATGGTGCGGTAAGAGCGCACCGCGCCGGCGAAAGTCGGTGGCAGGGAAAACCCCGCTCGGAGCAAGACCAAATAGGGGGACGTAGCTCGCGTAAGCGTGCTGACATGCGGTCCGCATGAGTCTCCGGGTAGGTCGCTAGAGGCTCACGGTGACGTGGGTCCCAGATGGATGATCACCATGCCGTTCATCGGCATACAGAACCCGGCTTACAGGCCGGCTTGTCTCTTTTCTAGATCAAAATCCTGAAAAGTAAGTGCTCGCTTATTCGTTGCTGATAAATGAGGCGAGAATATACCGATACTATCTTGTTTTTACTCGATGACTTATCAATAAACTGCTCTCTTAGCCGGTCCAACCTTGAGAGCTGGTGCGCTAAGCTACTGTTCATAAAGAAAGAATTCTGAAGATCGACGCCCCAATGCCTTGACACTGCAGCGCGCGCGTACCTATAGTCGCGCTGAGTGGTAAAAAGTGGGGAAAAGTGGATCAGTGTCTTCTCAAGCCATTGCTCACGTGACGTCATTTTGACGCTCCGGCGAGACGGCAGCAGACACACGACCCCAGCTCGATCTCGATGTTCCGCGGACTGACAACGATAAACCTCGATTCCAAGGGGCGCCTGGCGGTGCCAACGCGCTTCAGAGAAATCCTGCGTGCCCTTGAGAGTCCCGTGTTGGTCGTGACAGTTAATCCCTGGGATCGCTCGCTCTGGATTTATCCTCTTGGCGAGTGGCAGGAGATCGAGTCGAAACTTGCGCAGCTTTCTGACTTCGATCGCCAGAGCCGACGCACAAAACAAATCATGCGCGGTTACGCAACGGACGTTGAATGCGATACCCAGGGACGAATTCTGCTCTCAGCGGAGCTGCGGGAAATAGCAAGCCTCACTAAGCAGGGCGTGCTCCTGGGCCAGGACAACAAATTAGAGCTCTGGGACCGTGCGCGTTGGGAAAGCGTTCGGGACGAATGGCTCGACGAGGTCGCCTCCGACGGCGGCGCCCCTTCCCCAGCTCTCGAGTCACTTGCGCTGTGACGACCGACTGCACCGGACACGTCCCGGTTTTTCTTTCCGAAGTGGTCGCGCTCATGAATGTCGACCCTGGGTCGTGCTATCTCGACGCGACTTTTGGCAGAGGTGGACACAGCAGGGCATTGCTTGCGAAGTTGAACGCCGATGGACGCCTGCTGGTTATCGATCGTGACCTGGAGGCTATTGATGAGGCCGAGCGCCTGGCGACGGCCGACCGCAGGCTGGCAGTTTTCCACGGCGCGTTCGCCGATCTCCTGGGAAGCTTTGACCACCTGAAAGGACAGGTTGCGGGGGTTCTGATGGACCTCGGCGTATCGTCGCCACAGCTCGATGACCCTGAGCGGGGTTTCAGCTTCCGCGGAGAAGGTCCGCTTGACATGCGCATGGATACTTCCAGCCAGCGCACAGCAGCAGACTGGCTGGCGGAGGCCTCTGAGGAAGAAATCGCTGACGTTCTTTGGCTGTACGGTGAAGAACGGCGCTCACGGCAGATCGCGCGAAGGATTGTGACATCAAGAGCGGCGCATCCCATTAGAACGACGCAGGACTTTGCGGCAGTTGTGCGGAGCTGCGTCAGCCGCGGTAAAGGTCGTATAGACCCTGCCACCAGATCGTTCCAGGCGGTGAGGATTTTCATTAATGACGAAATCGGACAGCTCGAGCGTGGTTTGAAAGCGGCGCTTGGCTTGCTGCGGGTTGGCGGCAGACTGCTCGTGATCTCTTTCCATTCGCTGGAAGATCGTCTGGTTAAGCATTATTTCCGCGAGCTCGCTCTTGATGCAAAAAACGCCTCGCAATGCCTCGCTCTCGCCCTGAATACCCCTTGTTTCAACGTGCTGACCCGCAGGCCAATCATGGCTGACGGGGCCGCGATAGCCCATAACCCTCGTGCGCGAAGCGCACGCTTGCGCGCGGTGGAGCGGATCCAATGAGGGTGCTCCTCGCTGTCATTCTGTGTGGGGCCGCTGCGTTCGCGTCTGCTGTCGAGCTGGTGTTGCATCGGCATGAAGGGCGACGGCTGTTCGTTGAGCTGCAGAGTCTGCGCGACCTGAGTCAGGACCTTGAACAGGAATGGGGGCAACTGCTGCTTGAGCAGGCAACCTGGGCAACGCATGTGCGTGTAGAGCAGGTGGCACGAGAAAAATTAAGCATGATCCCCGCCGACCGCGGTCGTTCTGCTGAGCTTCGATGAAGATGCAGCGGTTACCCGTCGTCCCCGAACTCAAGTACCGCCGCCGGATAATTGTCGGGGTGTTTCTAGCAGGGGCTGCCCTGCTGGTCTGGCGCGCGACGGTGCTGCAGCTTGAGGAGAGCGAATTTCTGCAACGTCGCGGTGACGCACGATATCTGCGGACCGACCAGATTCACGCGGGCCGCGGCATGCTCCTGGACAGAAACGGTGAGCCGCTGGCGATCAGCACCCCGACGCAGTCTGCCTGGGTCAGGCCGGACGTTTTTACGCGGGAACGCGCTCGCTGGAGCGAAGTCGCTGCACTGCTTGGGGTGTCTGTTGAGCAATTAGACGCTCTAGTGACGCCACGGCTGAAGCGGCAGTTTGTCTATGTCCGGCGCCATATGGATCCCGCGGCCAGCGCGGCGGTGATGAAGCTGGGTCTTAGCGGCCTTGAGATGCAGACCGAATATCGCCGTTTCTACCCTAATGCAGAAATGGCTGCGCACGTGGTGGGGTTCACAAATGTAGATGATCAGGGTCAGGAGGGAGCAGAGCTCTCTTTCGACACCAGCCTGCGCGGGGAGCCCGGGCTGCGGCGTGTGATCAAAGATAACCGCGGGCGCATCGTCGAAGACGTTGAACGTCTGCGCCCGGTACGGGCTGGCCAAGACCTTTATCTGAGTATCGACCAGCGGGTGCAGTATGTTGCGTACCGCGAACTCAAGGCGGCGGTGTTCACGCATAAGGCCCGCGCGGGAATCGTCGTGATCCTTGACCCATGGACCGGAGAAATTCTCGCGCTAGTCAATCAGCCCTCTTTCAATCCGAACAATCGCGATGACTATCAGGTCGAGCGCTATCGAAATCGAGCGGTAACCGACCTATTCGAGCCGGGTTCCACCATTAAGCCGTTCACCGTGGCCATCGCTTTGGAAAGCGGCCTCTACTCGCCCGACAGCCCGATTGAGACCGCGCCTGGATTTTTCAAAGTCGGCCGACACACCGTACGGGATATTCACAACTACGGAACTCTCGACGTTGCCGGCGTGATTGCAAAATCGAGCAACGTCGGAGCAAGCAAAATTGCTTTGTCGCTGGAAGCAGAGCGCCTTTGGCACGGTTTTTACAGCTTTGGCTTCGGCTCGCAGAGCGCGATAGAGCTGCCGGGTGAGACCCTCGGGCGCCTGAATGATTACGGCAACTGGAGTGAGATTGAACACGCGACTCTGGCATTCGGTTACGGGCTGTCCGTGACTGCAGTACAGCTGGCTCGGGCGTATGGCGCATTGGCTAATGGCGGTTGGCTGCTGCCAGTAAGCGTGACGCGTGCACCCGAAGCGACTCTCTCCCGGCAGCGCGTGGTCGAGGCGGATACCGCAGCGATGGTCCGCGCGATGCTGGAACAGGTAATTCTGCGCGGAACGGGGAAAGCCGCCGGTGTTCCCGGATATAGCGTTGCCGGCAAGACCGGCACCGTCCACAAGTCGATCGAAACAGGCTATGCGGAGGAGCGCTACCTCTCGCTTTTCGCCGGCATGATTCCCGCGAGCCAGCCGCGCCTTGTGGCGGTTGTCGTCCTTGATGAGCCCCGCGATGGTGAGTATTTCGGAGGACGTGTCGCGGCGCCTGTGTTTTCCGCGATCATGCGCGAAGCAACGCGGATTCTGGATATCCCGTCCGATGTTCCCCTCGAGACGTCTCCAGCGAATCTGTGGCTCGCCGGTCGTGAAAGTGTCGTCGAAAAGGCGGGACTTCGATGAGCTGTGACGCTTGGTCTGGCCGCGGTATGACTTTGGATTATCTGCTCAACGAAGCGTCAGTTGATGCGCGTATCCCATCGCTAAGCGTGACGGACCTCACGCTCGACAGTCGCGAGGTTACGCCGGGAAGTTGCTTCCTGGCACTGCAGGGCGCCGCGCATTGCGGTGATGCATTCATCGCAGAGGCAGCGTCCCGCGGGGCAGTAGCCGTTCTTTCGGAAAAGTCATCGACTGATGAGAACGACGCAATTCCGGTGATCAGGGTCGAAGGTCTGCGGGAAAGGCTAGGTCTGCTGGCGAACCGATTTTTCGATAGGCCGTCTGCGAATCTCAAGCTCTGCGGAGTGACGGGGACAAACGGTAAAACCAGTGTTGCGCATCTGACCACTCAGGCTTTTGAAGCGCTTGGCACACCGTGCGCCTATGTCGGCACGCTTGGTCTTGGTCGTCTCTCAGTCCTCGAGCCTTCGGCGAACACTACGCCGGACGTCATCAGGATTAACCGCTCCTTGGCGCAGTTCAAAAGTTCTGGCGTGGGCGCCGTTGCACTGGAGGTGTCGTCGCACGCCTTGGCGCAGGATCGTCTGCAGGGGCTGCGTTTCCACACTGCGGCGTTCACTAACCTTGGCCACGATCATCTTGACTATCACGGCAGTCTCGCAGCGTATGCGGAGGCTAAGCGGCGTCTGTTTACTCAGGCAGATGTCGCCACCGCAGTCATCAATATCGATGACGCGCTGGGCAGGCAGATTGCTACTGGCTTCCCGGATGCACAGGCATTGTGGTGCTGCACGTCGCGTGACCCGAGCTGTACTGTGCCGGGTGCCCACCTCGTCTGCGCGCGGGAGATAGAAATCGCTGCAGATTGCTCCAGGTTTGTGCTCGAAGTCGATGGCCTTTCAGCACCAGTGCGCACGGAGATTGGCGCTCGGTTCAATGTGGATAATCTCCTCCTGACAGCGGGGATCCTGTCCTCGGCGGGGTTCGACGTAGAGCGAATCGCGCAGGCACTTCGGGTACTGAAAGCGGTGCCGGGACGTTTAGAGAGCTGCGGAAGGACGTGTCGTGGCGCGCAGGTTTTCATCGACTACGCCCACTCTCCTGACAGTCTGGCCGCTGTCCTCACAAGCCTGCGCGAGCTGACCGACGGACGAATTTTGCTGGTGTTCGGTTGTGGTGGCGACCGGGACCGCAGCAAAAGACCTTTGATGGGCGACGTCGCGATCCAGTCCGCCGATCTGGTTTTCGTCACAGCCGACAACCCTCGAAGCGAGACGGTCAGCGCGATTGCCCGGGAAATCCTCAGTGGGAACGCAGACGCTGAGGGCGTGACAGTGATAGAAGATCGTGCAGCAGCGATACGCTGTGCGATGAATGCCGCGGACGCCGGCGACTGCGTGTTGATTGCCGGGAAGGGGCACGAGACAACGCAGGAATCTAAGGGCGTCTTCTACGCTTTCAGCGATCGCGATTGTGTCGCCGGGTTGCTCAGAGGTGCGCCCTCGTGATCCAGATGACGCTGGCTCAGGCGTCTGAGGTTTTGGACGGCGTCCTCCGTGGAGACGACCGGCATTTTCTGGGTGTGAGCACGGATACTCGCTCGCTCGTGTCCGACGCCCTGTTCTTCGCACTCAAAGGGCCTCGTTTTGATAGTCACGAGATGCTCGAGCAAGCGCGGGACAAGGGCGCTGTCGGCGCTGTTGTGAGCAGGCCTGTTGCGATCTCTTTTCCGCAGATCGTCGTGCCCGAGACGCGCAGCAGCCTGGGCAGACTGGCACGTGCGTGGCGACAGAAGTTTCCGACCCGGGTGATCGCCGTTACAGGCAGCGCCGGCAAAACCACGGTTAAAGAAATGATCGGCGCTATCGTGGGGCGCGCTCATAACGCGCTTGTGGGTGCCGGTAATTTCAATAACGACATAGGTTTGCCGCAGAACCTGTTTCTGCTCAGTGCTGAGCATTCGATGGCCGTGCTTGAGATGGGAGCCAACCGCGCGGGCGATATTGCGCATCTTTGTTCTGTTGCGCTTCCCGAAATTGCTGTACTGACTCTGTGCGCGCCTGCGCATCTTGAAGGGTTCGGCGATCTCGACAGCGTGGCGCGTGCTAAAGGCGAAATCGTTACATCGTTACCTGAACAAGGCACCGCCGTGCTGAACAGCGACGACCCCTATTTTGATCTCTGGATGCAGATGGCGGGGTCGCGTGCAGTTATCCCGTTTGGCTCCCGCGGGCGTGTCAGGGCCGAGAACGTCACGCTTTTTTCATCAGGTGCAACGTTCACGCTCTGCGTGGACGAGGGCAGGGCGCAGATCCGCTTGTTGCACTCCGGTCGGCACAATGTGGCAAATGCGCTCGCAGCTGCGGCAGCTGCTACTGCG
This sequence comes from Gammaproteobacteria bacterium, assembly GCA_038116745.1. GTDB lineage: Bacteria > Pseudomonadota > Gammaproteobacteria > JAYODW01. Next base: position 101,111 of record JAYODW010000006.1, on the reverse strand, counting down.
GCGGACATCAGCTTGTCTGATATTACCGCCGGGCTTGCCGCGGCAGCGCCTGTCAGCGGGCGTCTGCAGGAGCGGCGGGGCGTGCATGGTGCGCAACTGATCGACGATACCTACAACGCCAATCCGGCTTCAATGAAGGCGGCGTTGGCGGTGTTGGGGTTGCGCGACGGCGCTCGTTGGCTGGTGTTAGGAGATATGCGCGAGCTGGGCGACGCCGCAGAGGCATTCCACTGCGCTGTAGGCGAAGACGCAGAAGCTGCTGGCGTTGAGCAGATATTTTCTCTGGGCGACCTGGCTGCGCATGCGGCTGACGGTTTCAGCGGCACGTTTCACCGATGCGCCAACGCGGATGAACTGATAGGGCGGCTCACCGAGGCTTTGAACGCTGCAGAGTCTCCGCCGACGGTGCTGTTGAAAGGTTCGCGCTCGATGTTTCTGGACCGGGTGGCAGACGCGATTGCGCTGGAGGAACGGCCATGCTGATGGCGCTTGCCGAGTACCTCGAGCACGTTCACTCCGGATTCAATGTGTTTCAGTACATCACGCTCCGGACGATTCTGGGCGTATTGACGGCGTTGTTTATTTCGCTTTGGGCCGGGCCGGCGGTTATCCGCCGGCTCGCGCGCTATCAGATCGGGCAGACTGTTCGGGACGACGGTCCGCAGTCACACCTGACAAAAGCAGGCACGCCCACCATGGGTGGTGCGTTAATTCTGGTGTCCATCGCTGCAAGCACGCTGCTCTGGGCCGACCTCAGCAATCGCTTTATCTGGATCATCCTTGCGACAACCCTCCTGTTCGGTGCGATCGGGTGGTGGGACGACTATCTCAAAATCAAGAGGAAAGACCCTCGAGGTCTGCGCGCCAGACAAAAATACCTTTACCAGTCTTTGGTAGCCATCGGGGCAGCATTAGTGCTTTATCACACAGCGGGATCTCCGACGGAGACTCAGCTCATCGTGCCGTTGATCAAATCGGTCGTCGTCGATCTGGGCTGGCTATATGTTGTGCTGGCTTATTTTGTGATCGTCGGAACGAGCAATGCAGTCAATCTGACCGATGGTCTGGACGGTCTTGCAATTCTGCCTACTGTGCTGGTTGCGGCTGCGTTAATCATCTTCGCGTATGTCGCAGGAAACGTGCAGTTCTCCCGTTATCTGGGCGTTCCCTACGTCAGCGGGGTCGGAGAGGTCTGCGTGCTGTGCGGCGCGCTGGTGGGAGCGGGTCTCGGGTTTCTCTGGTTCAACACCTACCCGGCACAGGTTTTCATGGGCGATATCGGCGCGCTGGCCCTCGGTGCGGCCCTGGGAATTATCGCAGTCGTCGTTAGGCAGGAACTTGTGCTCCTGATCATGGGGGGCGTGTTCGTGATGGAGACTGTTTCCGTGATCCTTCAGGTGCTGTCGTTCAAGCTGACCGGCCGCCGCATCTTTCGTATGGCACCGCTACACCATCACTTCGAGCTCAAGGGATGGCCGGAGCCACGGGTGATAGTCCGCTTCTGGATTGTCACGGTGATTCTGGTCCTGGCCGCCCTCGCCACGCTCAAGATCCGGTGATGCGCTGCCCATGAGTACCCAGGCCATAAGCACCTCACCAATAGCTGCAACATCCGCCGGCGGACGTTGGGTAGTGCTTGGTCTTGGCGCAACCGGATTCTCATCTGCAGTCTTCCTCCATCAGCTGGGCCACGCAGTGACAGTCATGGACTCCCGCGCCCGTCCGCCGATGTTTGAGCGGCTTGGTGAGCTAGCCCCAGCGATCACGGTCACTCTCGGCAAATTCGATCGCTCAGCGCTTGAGGCGGCTGATTACGTGTTGCTGAGTCCGGGGCTATCAAGCGAACTTCCCGATGTGCAGGCAGCAAAGGCCGCCGGTGCTGGGATCCTGGGGGATATCGAGCTCTTCGCGAGGTACGCGAAAGCTCCGGTCATTGCGGTGACAGGGACCAATGGGAAGAGCACGGTCACTGAGCTGATAAGTGCGATGCTGCGCAACGCAGGCAAAGAGGTGCGGAGTGGGGGAAATCTGGGAACACCAGCTCTCGACCTGCTTACAGACAACGAGCCGGATTGTTACGTCCTGGAGCTTTCCAGCTTCCAGCTAGAACTGACCGACTCGCTTGCCCCGAGCGTTGCCTGTCTGCTCAACGTCACCCCTGACCATCTCGACCGACACCATACGTTCGATGCCTACCTCGCTGCGAAAGCGCGTATTTTTGCGCATGCCCGTACCGCAGTGATCAATGCTGACGACGAGGCGCTCAGCGCACTCAGCTATCTGGAAAGACGCGTTGAATTCACTCTGGGCAGACCGGGTGATCGACGATACGGGGTGACAAAGATCGCTGGGGAAGGTTTTCTCGCGGCGCCGGACGGTGCTCTGATGCCGGTGCGGGAGTGTCCGCTGATAGGTCGGCATAACATCGCCAACGCGCTGGCTGCGATCGCTGTCTGCGAGGCGTTCGGCGCGAAACGAGCGGCGGTGCTCGAAGCATTGCGACGTTTTACAGGACTCCCGCATCGAACGGAAAAAGTCGCGGAGTTTCGGGGCGTCGTCTTTGTTGATGATTCCAAGGCGACCAACCCCGGGGCCGCAATAGCCAGCGTGGAAGGATTGCTTGCGGACTGCGGCGGAGTGGTTATCGCCGGCGGCGAATCCAAGGGCGTCGCTTTCGATGCTTTCGCAGATTGCGTGAGCCTCTATGCCCACGACCTTATTTTGATTGGCAAAGCCGCGAGCGAAATTCGAGCGGTCATTGCCGGGCGGGTTCCTTGCTTCACCGCCGACTGCATGGAGTCCGCGGTGCGCGCGGCAGCTGAGAGGGCTAGAAGCGGAGAGGTCGTTCTGCTTGCACCGGCCTGCGCGAGTTTCGATATGTTCCGCGACTATAGACATAGAGGCACCGCGTTCCGGGACGCCGTGCTGCAGCTGAGGCAGCAGTGATGGATACCGCGCTGCAGCTTCAGGCGGTACTGCATAGCGAACGCTCGCAGCGACCGGTTTTCGACTATGACCTGTGGCTCATAGCAGCGTCCCTTATCCTGCTGTCGATCGGCGTCATCATGGTCGCGTCTACTTCTGTCGCAATTGCTGAGCGTCGTGAGCTGGACCCGCTGTATTACTTCTGGAAGCAGGTTGCAGGCGCCCTGCTCGGGATCATTGTCGCCGCCGTGTTTCTCCATATTCCGCTCGCTACGCTTGAGCGGTTCAGTGCTGTCCTCCTGTTCGCAGGGATAGTCGTTGCCATTGCCGTGTTGCTGCCCGGCCTCGGACACGAAGTGAATGGCAGCCGGCGCTGGCTTAGTCTGGGTTTCATCACCATCCAGACTTCGGAGCTGTCAAAGCTCGCCATCGCCGTTTACCTCGCGGCCTACCTCGTCCGGCACCAGCAGCAGGTCAAAACCGAATTTCTCGGCTTCATCAAACCGATAGGCGTGCTGACAATGGTTGGTGGTTTATTTGTACTGCAGCCGGATTTCGGGGCTGCAGTGGTGCTGTTCACCGCGGGTCTGGGGATGCTATTCCTCGCCGGTGTGCCTTTGCTCCGTTTTTTCTCCTGGGGAGTTGTTGCCGTTGCGCTGCTCTCCTGTCTGGCCATGCTAGCGCCATACCGGGTACAGCGCTTACTGACCTTCCTGGATCCTTGGGCAGACCCGTTCAACAGCGGATTTCAGCTCACCCAGGCTCTGATTGCGTTTGGCAGAGGAGAGTGGTTCGGGGTGGGCCTCGGTAACAGCGTGCAGAAGCTGTACTACCTGCCTGAGGTACACACCGATTTTGTCTTCGCTGTCATTGCCGAGGAGCTTGGCCTGATTGGTTCCGTCACCACGATTCTCCTGTTTGCCTTCCTGGTGTGGCGTATTTTTCATCTCGGTGGTTCGGCTGCGCGCGCGGGCCAGCTTTTCGGGGCTTATGTCACCTATGGGATCGGTCTTCTGGTCGGACTACAGGCGTTTTTTAACATCGGCGTGAATATGGGCCTGTTACCGACCAAAGGACTGCCTTTGCCGTACCTGAGCTACGCGAGCAATAACCTTGTCATCATCTGCGCGGCCACCGGGATAGTGCTGCGGGCCGGTTATGAAGCCCGGCATCGATTGCAGATGGAGCCGATGCTATGACCCGGGGGTCGGTGCTGATCCTGGCAGGCGGCACAGGTGGTCACGTCTACCCCGCCCTTGCAGTCGCCGAGGTGCTGCGCGAGCAGCAGTGCGCTCTGTATTGGCTGGGCACCCGTTCTGGTCTCGAGGCGGATGTGGCCCGCAGGGCCGGCATTCCGTTCTTCGTTGTACCCATCAAAGGCCTGCGCCGTGCCGGCATGCTGCGATGGCTGAGCGCGCCGCTGCTCTTAATCTGGGCAACGCTTCGTGCGCTGGTCCACGTGATACATCTCAGACCGGATGTCGTGCTCGGAATGGGTGGGTTTGTCAGTGGTCCGGCCGGTATCGCTGCCTGGTTTTGTAGAAGACCTTTGATCATCCATGAGCAAAATGCGGTCGCGGGACTGACGAACCGGATCCTTGCCCGATTTGCCACTCGAGCGCTGGCTGGCTTCCCGCGCAGCTTTCCTACCCCCACCACGCCTGAGATTGTTGGAAACCCGGTCCGACAGGCAATCAGCGCGCTCGATCCGCCGGAGCTCAGAGGGGAGCATCGAGAGGCTTTCCGAATCCTGGTTTTCGGCGGGAGCCGCGGTGCGCATGCGCTGAATAAAACTGTCCCGGCAGCACTGAGCATGTTGAGTCCCGCCTGTCTGAATGTGTTGCATCAATGTGGTGCTGCGGAGCTTGAAAAAACACGCGTGCTGTATGGGCGGCTTGATGAGCGCTCGACAGTCAAGGTCTGCGCGTTCATTGAAGACATGGCTGCGGCCTACGCAAATGCGGATCTGGTGATCGCACGGGCCGGTGCAATCACCGTCGCTGAAATCACAGCCTGCGGGGTCGCTGCGATCCTGATCCCGTACCCGTACGCGGTTGATGACCATCAGACGGCTAACGCGCAATTTCTGGTGGAGCAGGGCGCGGCTGTGCTGTTGCCCGAAAAAGAGCTCACCGCCGCACGTTTGTCTGAGGTTGTAAGCGAGCTGCAGGCCGACCCGGAAAAACGTTTGAGTATGGCGCGCCGGGCGCGGGCGCTGGCGGTCCCGGACGCGGCCCGCTCTGTCGCACGATGCTGTCAGGAGCTTGTGCGATGAGCGTCGTGCAGCACGAGCTGATGCACCGCGTCAGGCGGATCCACTTCATAGGTGTCGGCGGTGCCGGAATGAGCGGCATCGCAGAGGTGCTAAGTAACCTGGGTTACAGCGTGTCTGGTTCTGATACTTCGTCCTCCCGCGTGCTCGACCATCTGAGTCAGGTCGGTGTCGCCGTCATGAGACACCACGCTGAGAAACACGTCGAGGACGCCGACGTGGTCGTTGTTTCAAGCGCGATAGGTGCTGACAACGTTGAGCTCAGGGCGGCGCGCGCGCACCGGATACCAGTCGTTCCAAGAGCGGAGATGCTCGCCGAACTGATGCGCTTTAGGCAGGGCGTCGCGATTGCTGGTACGCATGGAAAAACGACGACTACCAGCCTTGTTTCCGCGGTCCTGGCAGAAGCCGGGCTTGATCCGACTTTTGTGGTGGGCGGGTTAGTGAAAAGCATTAATGCCCACGCACGGCTTGGTACAGGGCGTTATCTCGTCGCCGAAGCGGATGAAAGTGATGCGTCGTTTTTGCTGCTCCAGCCCGTGATGGCGGTGCTGACTAACGTTGACGCCGACCACATGGAAACCTACGAAGGCGACTTCTCGGTTTTGAAAGATAACTTCGCGGCCTTCCTGCGCCGCCTCCCGTTCTATGGTGTTGCTCTCATCTGCGTGGATGACGAGCATGCTGCAGCGCTGGCCGATGAGGTACGTGCCCGGGTCATCAAGTACGGTTTTTCTGACCAGGCTGATGTGCGGGGATTTGCTCTTGGACATGAAAACGGTCGTGAGCGCTTCCGTGTGGAATGTGCTGCTGCAGGGCTCAAGGCCGAATTCGAGCTGAACCTGTCGGGAGAGCACAACGTTCTGAATGCCCTGGCCGCGGTCGCGGTTGCTATAGAGCTTGGTGTGTCGGAAGAGTGTATCGGACGAGCGCTGGCACGGTTCGAAGGTATTGCCCGGCGCTGTCAGGTACACCCAGAGATCTGTCTTGGCGAAGCGCGTGTGTGTGTGGTCGATGATTACGGTCATCATCCGCGGGAACTCGATGCGGTTCTCCGAACAATTTCAAGACGTTGGCCCGACCAGCGCGTGGTCGTGGTGTTCCAGCCTCACCGCTATACCCGAACCCGGGACTTGCTGGACGATTTCGCCGAGGTCCTCGCCAGGGTCGATGTCCTGCTCCTGCTTGAAGTCTATGCCGCCGGCGAAAACCCGATCGCCGGTGCGGATAGCCGCGCGCTCGCTCGCGCCGTGCGGACCCGAGGCACGGTAGAGCCGGTATTGGTGAGTCACCTGGAACAGGTGCGCAGTGTGCTCGAACGAATCGTTGTTGATGACGATGTTGTTGCGATGCTGGGCGCGGGAAACATCGGCCAGCTGGCAGAAGAATTTGTGACTGCTGGTGGTGTCGCGGCATGACCACGAGCCACATGAGCGCTGAGCGAAAAGTCCGAGGGCTGCTGCTTGCGAATGAGCCCATGGCACGGCACTCGAGTTGGCGCTGCGGAGGTCCAGCGCGGCGCTATTTTGAGCCGGATGATCGTGAAGATCTGCTCTCTTTCGTGACAGCTCAGCAGCTGACCCATGAGGTTCTGTGGGTTGGTTTGGGGAGTAATTTATTGGTGCGTGATGGTGGTCTTGATGAAACTGTGGTCGCAACGCCGCGCTTGAATTCCATGCGCTGGGAGACGCCCGAGCTGCTCTACGCGGAGTGCGGTGTGCCCTGCGCGCGATTGGCTCGGGAGGCTGCGACGAAGGATCGCGGCGGTCTCGAGTTTCTCGCCGGTATTCCTGGCACTGTTGGTGGCGCCCTGACGATGAATGCGGGCGCGCTGGGCAGTGAAACCTGGGAATTCATCGAGTCTGTCGACATGCTGGATGAGGCGGGCAGTCAGGTTACCCTGCTGGCGAGCGATTTCTCTGCCTGCTACCGGGGAGTGCGTGGCGCAGTGGGGTGGTTTCTCGGCGCGCGCTTCAAGTTACCGGTGAGCGCGGGTGGGCATGGCCCGGCCCGTATCCGGGAGGTGCTCGCACAGCGCAGCGCCACTCAGCCAACGGGACAGGCGAGCTGTGGTTCAGTGTTCAAGAATCCTCCGGGCGATTTCGCCGGACGGCTGATCGAGCTCAGCGGTCTGAAGGGAACTCGCTGTGGAGGCTGCAAAGTCTCCGAGCGGCATGCCAATTTCATTGTCAATGATCGCGCGGCTACGGCAGCAGACATCGAGACGCTGATCAACCAGATCATTGACGCGGTGCGCGAGACAACGGGTGTCACGTTAGAAACCGAAGTGCGCATTGTGGGTAATTATCGGTCCCATGACCTGGAGAACCCGGCGTGAGCGCCCGTTTACCCATAGATACTCTGCGCGGAGCACTCGGGCGGGTTGGGGTGCTCATGGGCGGCGATTCTGCTGAGCGTGAGGTGTCCCTGCGAAGTGGTCGCGCGGTCGTTGCAGCCCTGACTGAAACCGGCGTGGACGCTGTGCCGATCGACTGGTCAGGGCGGATTGACAAGGACCTGATGCAGCTCGAGGTCGATCGCTATTTCATCGCGTTGCATGGACGGGGGGGTGAGGACGGGCAGATACAGGCTTTGCTCAACCTGCTTGGGAAGCCTTACACCGGTAGCGGGGTCGCGGCCTGCTCTCTGGCAATGGACAAAATCAGATCGAAACTGGTGTGGCGCGGAGCGGGTCTGCCCACGCCTGACTTTCGCGTGGTGAGCAAGGATTGCGAACCGGGTGCGGTATTTGCGGAGCTCGGCGATACGGTGTTTGTCAAGCCGGCATGCGAAGGGTCCAGCCTCGGCGTGTCAAAAGTGACGCGCAGCCCAGAGGCACTGTTGACAGCTATAGAGCGCGCTCTGCAATACGACGCGGTGGTACTTGCCGAGCGTGCCGTAACCGGAGGTGAATTCACCGCCAGCATTCTCAACGGTCGGGCTCTGCCTTTGATAAAGCTCGAAACGCCCCGCGAGTTTTATGACTTTGAAGCGAAATATGCCGCTGACGACACCCGCTATCTCTGTCCTTGCGGGCTGGACCCGGAGACGGAGCGCGCAGCAGCAGCAGTTTGCATGAGGGCATTTGATGCGCTTGGTGCCAGCGGTTGGGGGCGAGTGGATTTCATGCTCTGTCCGCAGAATGGTGTCCAGCTGCTCGAGCTCAACACGGTCCCGGGACTGACGGATCACTCGCTCGTACCGATGGCCGCGGCAGAGGTCGGACTCTCTTTCTCGGAGCTGGTTATGACCATTCTTGAGCAGACCTTATTGGGTGGAAAAAGCCTCTGATGCAAGCAGTCAAACGGTCATCCAATTCCGACGGACGGTTCTCCGGTCTGATGAATCTGCTGTTTTCCAGCCTGTTCGTGCTCACTTTGGGTGGCGTTGGCTGGCTCCTGGAACTGTTCTCGGACCCCGCCACATTGCCAATTCGACGCGTTCAGGTCGAAGGCGAGTTTCAGGCTGTTCAACCAGTACACCTTGAGCAGGTGATTGCGGCGGCGGTGGACGGTGGGTTTTTCAGTTTGGACATGTCGGCGATCCGCGAGCAGGTAATCAGCGAGCCCTGGATCAGTGATGCGACCGTTCGTCGCATCTGGCCGGATACCTTGCGAGTGAGCATCGTGGAGCAAGTTGCAGTTGCCTGTTGGAACGACACCGCCTTGTTGAATTCCCTCGGTAACGTATTTGTTCCCAAGCCGTCTGAGATACCCCATGGGCTGCCTGCGCTCTATGGGCCGGAAGGAACGGGGCCGGAAGTACTCCGGATGTTTGAGGAGCTCGCAGCGCGTCTTGCGTCCGTTGAAATAGGCGTTGAAGCGGTTTCCGTATCACCGCGCAAGGCATGGACTGTGGGGATATCAGGCTCACGCAAGCTCGTCCTCGGACGCCAACAGGTAGAAAGCCGACTCCAGCGTTTTTTGCTGGCCTATCGGAGCGGGCTGAATGACGTCTGGCCTGAGGTATCAGCAGTTGATTTGCGCTATCCGAACGGGCTTTCCGTCGTTGGTCTGGCTAAAACCAGCGCGCCGGTAGAGCGAATTCTTGATAAGGGATCGGCTGCGGCAGGGGAACGAATCTGATGGTCAAGAAGACGGATAAAAAGCTGCTCGTCGGGTTGGATATTGGGACATCCAAAGTGGTCGCGATTGTCGGTGAAATCACTCCGGATAACGGCGTAGAGGTAATCGGCCTTGGCTCGCATGCTTCGCGCGGACTCAAGAGAGGCGTAGTGGTCAATATCGAGTCGACCGTCCAATCGATACAGCGTGCGGTCGAAGAAGCGGAGCTTATGGCCGGATGTGAAATCCATTCAGTGCATGCCGGAATCGCCGGCGGCCACATTCGAAGTCTCAATTCCCATGGCATCGTCGCAATAAGAGACCACGAGGTCGCGCATAACGATGTTGAGCGGGTGATTGATGCCGCCCGTGCCCAAGCGATTCCGGCCGATCAGAAGGTTCTGCACATCCTTCCCCAGGAATTCATCATCGATGGTCAGGAAGGGATCCGTGAGCCGATCGGGATGTCGGGTGTGCGGCTTGAAGCGCGAGTGCACATGGTTACCGGAGCGGTATCAGCAGCGCAGAACATCATCAAGTGCGTACGCCGATGTGGGCTCGAAGTTGACGACATCATTCTGCAGCAGCTCGCGTCCTCTCATGCTGTACTGACTGAAGACGAGAAAGAACTGGGCGTGTGTCTGTGCGATATCGGTGGTGGCACGACAGACATTGCGATCTTTATCAATGGCGCAATTCACCACTCCGCGGTCATACCCATTGCCGGCGACCAGGTTACGAACGACATCGCAATTGCACTGCGAACTCCGACCCATCATGCCGAAGACATCAAGATTCGTTACGCCTGCGCGCTGACGCAGTTGGCGAATCCAGACGAGACGATCGAGGTAGCCAGCGTGGGTGACCGACCCCCGCGACGCCTGGTGCGCCAGACGCTCGCTGAAGTGGTGGAGCCACGTTACGAGGAGCTTTTTTCGTTAGTGGCTACAGAACTGCGGCGCAGCGGATTCGAGGAAATGATTGCGGGAGGGGTCGTGCTGACCGGAGGCGGCGCCAAGATGGAAGGCGCAATCGACCTGGCCGAAGAAGTCTTTCATATGCCGGTCAGGCTGGGGATCCCGCAATACGTGTCCGGCTTAGTCGATGTCGTCCGGAATCCTATCTACGCCACCGGCGTGGGTCTGTTGCTGTTCGGCAACCAGCCCGCGCTCGGGGGGCAGGTGGCGCCGGGGGGGTTCGAGTCCTCTACCTCTGTGTGGGAGCGGATGAAAGGCTGGTTTCACAAGAGTTTTTGAATGTCTGAAATCTTTTTTGACAACCGCACACTGCGGGTAATTACGAAAACAAAGTGAAGGTGTCAGGCCTTCACGAAGAAGATGAGAAAAACGGAGGAAAGCATATGTTCGAATTAATGGATTCTTACAGTCAGAGAGCTGTTATCAAGGTCATGGGTGTCGGCGGCGGCGGCGGGAATGCCGTACAGCATATGGTCAGTGCCGATATCGACGGTGTCGAATTCATTTGCGCCAATACTGATGCACAGGTTTTGAAAGGCTCCTCTGCGAAAACCACGCTTCAGTTGGGGAGCGAGATAACAAAGGGTCTCGGAGCCGGCGCTAATCCAGAAATTGGACGCCAAGCGGCAATAGACGACAGGGAACGGATCAGCGATGTGCTCGAAGGTGCGGACATGGTTTTCATAACGGCGGGAATGGGCGGTGGCACAGGCACAGGCGCCGCTCCCGTCGTCGCGCAGATCGCCCGGGATATGGGGATCCTTACAGTCGCGGTGGTGACGAGACCATTCCCGTTCGAGGGGCGGAAAAGAGCCGATATCGCTAATGAGGGGATCATGGAGCTTGCACAGCACGTGGATTCGCTGATTACGATTCCAAATGAAAAACTTCTCAGTGTGCTCGGTCGGGACATCAGTCTCCTTAATGCATTTAAAGCGGCAAATGACGTTCTGCTCGGTGCAGTGCAGGGGATCGCAGAACTTATTACCTGTCCTGGCCTGATTAACGTTGATTTCGCCGATGTTCGGACCGTCATGTCTGAGATGGGTATGGCGATGATGGGGTCCGGCAGCGCGAGGGGACAGGACAGGGCCCGAGTTGCTGCAGAGTCAGCCGTTGCGAGCCCCCTTCTGGAAGACATTAACCTTTCCGGGGCCAAGGGAATTCTAGTCAACGTCACCTCCGGGCTAGACCTTACCATGGGCGAGTTTGAGGAGGTCGGTAATACAGTGAAAGAGTTCGCGTCGGATAATGCGACAGTCGTTGTTGGCACAGTCATCGACCCGGAAATGGAAGACGAGATAAGGGTAACCATCGTAGCGACTGGCATAGCATCGGGACGCGGCAGTCGTGAAGAGCCACTAGCCCCCCTTACAGCTGTCACGAACGACGATGTAGTTGACTATCGAAAATATGAGCGACCGGCTGCGGCCCGCGTGACCGAACCGCAGAGAGATGGGGTTGCCACCGATGCTGAGTTCGATGCAGCCTATCTCGACATACCTGCGTTTCTTCGGCGTCAGGCTGATTGATCGGCCGTCTTAAATACGCGGGAAACGCGGCACAAAAAGGTACCAGCATGAGACTCCGGAAGGTTACCGCTGTGTTACGATCGTAAACGTGGCAGAGCTTGGACGTGGGGCGCGTGCTCTAAATGCTGTATCAACACACGCTTAAAAATGTCATTAGAGCTACCGGCGTCGGATTGCACAGCGGCCGTAAAGTTTTTTTGACATTGTCTCCTGCCCCTACGGATACCGGTATCGTTTTTCGGCGGGACTACGGTGGTGAAATCCGAGAAGTTGCTGCTCGAGCTGAAAATGTCATTGATACAAGCCTATCAACCAACTTGGAAAAAGACGGCGTCAGGGTTTGTACCGTTGAACATCTTCTCTCAGCATTTGCCGGGCTAGGGATCGACAACGCGTATGTCGATCTCAGTGAAGCAGAAGTCCCTATCATGGACGGCAGCGCGGGGCCTTTCATCTTTCTAATTCAATCGGCGGGAATCCAAGCCCAGATCAAACCCAAGCGCTACTTTCGGATACTTGAAGAGGTAAGCGTTAGAGACGACGACAAGTGGGCTCTGTTCACTCCCTTTGATGGGTTTAAGGTGTCGTTTTCGATCGAATTTGACCATCCCTGCTTTCAGCAAAGACGAAATTCCGCAGAGTTTGATTTTTCTTCGACGTCGTTTGTCAAAGAGGTGAGTCGCGCACGGACTTTCGGATTCATGAGAGATGTCGATGCGCTGCGCGAGCAGAATTTGGCCCTTGGGGGCAGCTTGGATAATGCCGTCGTTGTGGAGCATTAACGGGTCCTCAATGAGGATGTTCTGCTATCCGAGTAGGAGTTCGTAAAACACAAGATTCTGGATGCTGTGGGAGATCTTTACCTCTTGGGTCACAGCTTGATTGGAGCCTTCTCCGGCCACAAATCGGGACATGCTCTGAACAACCGTTTGTTGCGCGAAATCCTCGCCAAGAAGAATGCGTGGGAGCTAGCGACCTTCGATACCCACGAGCGGGTACCCGTGACCCTGTCTACCGCGTTCGCAAACGGTTGACGTTTGCGCTTCAGGGTGCGTCCGAGGCTTTGTTGCTTGCCAATCGCTCAAGCGCAGCGCGCAGACGGCAATCCTTGGTAACGCATGCTTGTCGTCGGAGGGCCGCAGCAGCCCGGCCAGTCAAAACGTTTCTGCGTTCCGTCTGCCCGCTTGGGATGTCGGGACGCAGCACTCGGACGCGGATGCTTTTAACACCGACGAATTCCTGACAAAGCGATAACTGCTGCAAAATCTGCGGGGTAGCATAGCGTAGCCGCGTAGCCCAAGCCGGAGTATCTGCGAGGAGTACTAAACACCCGTCTCGAAGCGCTGCCAGCTTTGTGTGAGGAACAAATTCCTTGGGCAACTTGCCAGATAATCTTCTACCTAAGCGAGTAGTACGATTGGCCTCGGACAGAAGCCGCTTCAGGGCGCCATTTTTTTGCAGAAGAGAACCGACTTGTAGGGGCGAGCTCATTGTTTGTGGCTGACTTAGCTGTTAAACACCCGATCTCATTTTATGGATGTCCTATTTATTTCCAAGTCGAAAGGGAGCGCTGCTCGCCTTCCGATCAGTATTCCTCTGGTGTTGGCGCTAATTTTCCTAGGCGTCGGCGGCGTGTCAGGTTTATGGTTTCTGGGATTCCAGCACGGGTCCGCTGCGACCCTAACCGATCTTAGCGCGAACCCTGAGCGTGCAGTAGCGATCTGGCAACGCGAAATTGGAGACCAGCGTCGATTCCTTAGTGGTTTGAAGAGAGACTTGGACGCGGAACTCGGTGCTCTGGCGGCGACCGTCGGTGGAATGCAGGGAGAAATTCTTAGATTGAATGCCGTCGCTGAACATGTGATCGTCGGCAGTGGGTTGGACCCCTCCGAGTTCGGTCTGGCCGGTTCCTCTCCCATCGGAGGACCGCGCGAGCCAGATACTTTGTCTCCGCAATGGCCGGCACTACTGACCGAACTGAGCAACTTAAAGGACGAAATAGCGCTGCGAAAGGGGCGCTTGGACATTCTGGAGGCTTTCCTTGTTGAGAGAAATCGGTATGAGGATAGCCGGCCCATCGGTCGGCCGGTAGATTCCGGTTGGATTTCATCTGGGTATGGCTATCGAGCGGATCCCGTGACCGGAGAGAGAGAATTTCATGGAGGAATCGATTTCGCGGGCAAGCCCGGGGCTAAAGTTCGCGCCGTCGCGCCTGGTATAGTGACCTGGTCAGGAAAGCGCTGGGGTTACGGCAATCTCGTCGAGATCAATCACGGGAACGGTTTCGTGACCAGGTATGCTCACAACAAGGAGAATCTTGTAAGGCTTGGTGAAAAAGTAGCCAAGCAGCAAGAGGTCGCGCTGCTCGGGTCATCCGGTCGTTCAACCGGCCCTCATGTTCACTTCGAAATTCTCCATGAAGACCGAACCGTAAACCCAGCCAGCATGATTTCGATTAATGATAAGTAGGAATCCCAATACGGTGATTTTTAGCGTTGCGCGGTTGCGACGCGGTGGCCGTGTGCCCTCTTCTCTGCAGCTACTCTGCTAAACTGCTCGACCTCTGATTGAGAATTCTGCGCCAGCGATTGGCTTCGGCGTCCGGTGCAGTGTCTGCCACAAAATTTTGTTTTAAGTTTCGTCGCTTTCTCGTTGTTACCTTCCCATCGATGGCGACTGGAATAACTCCAGGGTTCATCTCTGAATTCTAGAGACACTGCTGACGCCAACTCAAACTACCCTCTCACTGTACTTAAATTCTATGAACTCGATATCTGATTCGCTTCCTGCAAAGCTGCTGAGGGGCCTGTTCGGAACACGAAACGACCGTCTGCTGAAGAGAATCCGGAAAGTTGTTGATGTGATTAACGGTTTAGAGGCGGCCTGTGCTCAATTGAGCGACGAGCAGCTTCGCGGGAAAACCGCAGAATTCCGGCAGCGGTTCGCCGATGGCGCGTCTCTGGATGACTTATTGCCCGAAGCTTTCGCAGTCGTTCGTGAAACCGGGAAGCGGGTCTTGGGCATGCGTCATTTCGATGAGCAGCTCATCGGTGGCATGGTGCTTCACCAAGGAAGAATAGCGGAGATGCGCACCGGAGAGGGGAAAACTCTGGTTGCAACCTTGCCCGCTTATCTCAATGCGCTGTCTGGTGACGCGGTCCACGTGATTACGGTCAATGACTATCTTGCGCGGCGCGATGCCGAGTGGATGGGAAAAATTTTTAACGCCCTCGATATGTCTGTGGGTGTAGTTCTAAGCGGGATGAACAGCCAGGACCGGCAGCGTTCCTACGCGTGCGCGATTACTTACGGGACCAACAACGAATTCGGTTTTGATTATCTACGCGACAACATGGCGTTTCACCCGGAACAGCGCGTGCAGCGAGAGCTTAACTTTGCTGTGGTTGATGAAGTCGATTCAATCCTTATCGATGAGGCTAGAACACCACTGATCATTTCAGGACCTACCGAGGATCGCAGTGACCTGTATGTGCGGATAAATGCCCTCATTCCCGAGCTGGGCCGTCAGGCTGATGAGGACGGCCCGGGCGATTTCTCAGTCGATGAAAAGTCGAGACAGGTGTACCTCACAGAATCAGGTCACGAATCTGTTGAAGGTCTGCTAGCGAAAGCGGGGTTGCTTGAAGAAGGAGATAGCCTCTACAGCCCTGCGAATATCTCGTTGATGCATCATGTCTATGCGGCATTGAGAGCGCATGCTCTTTTTAAAGCCAACATCGACTACGTCGTGAAAGACGGGGAAATAGTCATAGTCGACGAATTCACCGGCCGGACTATGCCCGGCAGACGTTGGTCAGAGGGCCTGCATCAGGCTGTCGAGGCTAAAGAGGGAGTGTCAATCCAGCAGGAGAACCAGACGCTTGCCTCGATTACCTATCAGAATTATTTCCGCCTTTACGACAAGTTGGCGGGCATGACCGGAACGGCGGATACGGAGGCCTACGAGTTCCAGGAAATTTACGGCCTTGAAGTAGTCGTTGTGCCCACGCACAAGCCAATGGTTAGGGACGATCGCGGTGATCTCGTCTACCTCTCAGCCCGCGAAAAATTTGCGGCCATCATTGAAGATATTGAAGACTGCGTGTCGCGTAATCAGCCGGTGCTTGTCGGAACTACCTCGATAGAGACTTCCGAATACTTGTCCGGACTTTTAAGAAAAAAGGGAATTCCACACGAGGTGCTGAACGCAAAGTTCCACGAGAAAGAGGCCCACATCGTTGCGAATGCCGGCCGTCCCGGAACGATAACGGTTGCAACTAATATGGCCGGCAGGGGTACAGACATTGTCCTGGGTGGGAGCCTCGAAGCAGAGCTGGAGGCTCAACCGGATCTAAACGGTCTGGCGGCCCAGGACATCACCGCGGCGTGGAAGGAAAGACACGCTGCCGTTCTCGAGTCCGGAGGACTTCATATCATCGGCACTGAACGTCATGAATCCCGGCGTATCGACAACCAGCTACGCGGTCGCTCGGGCCGACAAGGCGACCCCGGCTCGAGTCGCTTCTATCTCTCGTTGGAAGATAACCTCATGCGCATATTTGCGTCCGAACGCGTCAGCGGTCTGATGCAGAAACTCGGGATGGAAGAGGGAGAGGCGATCGAGCATCCGTGGGTGACCAAAGCAATCGAGAACGCTCAGCGTAAGGTCGAGGGGCGAAATTTCGATATTCGAAAACAGCTGCTCGAGTTCGATGACGTCGCGAATGATCAGCGCAAACACGTGTACGAACAACGACGCGAGCTGATGGAAGCTGGAGATATCGCAGAAAACATAAGAGGCATTCGCCATGACGTCGTGAAGGATCTGGTCGATTCGTATGTGCCGCCAGGCAGCTTCGAAGACAGTTGGGATCTCGTTGGCTTGACGGATGCTGTTGAGGCTGAATTTGCGACACCCTTTGATGCTACGGCATGGCTCGAGGCTCATGCGGAAGCGGACGATCAGCGTCTTGGGGAGGAAGTGCTTTCAGCGATCAATGCGAAATATGCAGAAAAGGAGCGTCTGGTAGGCCCCGAGGTACTCAGAGATTTTGAGAAGGCCATCATGCTTCAGGTGCTGGACACCCATTGGAAAGAACACCTCGCGGCGATGGATCACTTGCGGCAAGGCATCCATTTGCGGGGTTTCGCGCAGAAAAATCCGAAGCAGGAGTACAAGCGTGAGGCGTTCGAAATGTTCGAACGCATGCTTGGAGAAATCACCCGTGACGTGATCGGTGTTCTGTCAAAAGTCGAGGTCAGGCAGCGCGAGGACGTTGCCGCAGTGGAAGCGCAGAATCGGGCCAGCGAGCAAAGCTATACATATCAATCGTCTGAGTCGGAGCGCGCTCCCGCAGTTCGCGAGCAGGTAAGCCGGGAGCGCCCGGCTTTGCAGCATGCGCCTTTTGTTCGTGGTGCACGCAAAGTTGGCCGAAATGAACCATGCCCATGCGGCTCCGGAAAGAAATACAAACAGTGTCACGGACAGCTGAAATGAAGGAGTAACGCGGTTGATTCATCGTACCGAGCGTGCCCTCCCGATTGAGGGAGTTGAGCTTGCCGCAGTAGCCACTGGCCTGCGTTACAAGCAAAGAGACGATTTGTGTTTGGTCCGGATCGGACGGGGCGCAACTTTTCATTGCCTATACACCACTAATCGATTCTGCGCGGCGCCAGTTGCGGTTGCCCGAGCACATCAGGCTTGTGGGAAGACCCCTCGGTGTCTAGTGATTAACGCAGGCAATGCGAATGCAGGAACCGGAAAAGGAGGAGAAACAGCGGCGCTCGAGGTCTGCTCTGCCGTAGCCGCGTATGAAGGATGCGACATTACAGAAGTCCTCCCTTATTCGACGGGCGTTATTGGTCAGGCCATGAATGTCCGGACGCTGTCGAGCTGTGTCCCGAGCCTGTTTGAGCGTTTGAGCAAAGACGGATGGACAAAAGCGGCTGCGGCTATCCTAACGACCGATACACGAGTAAAACTGCGCAGCGTTAAAGTTGAGAGCGGTGACTTGGAGTTCACCGTCACGGGGATGGCCAAGGGTAGCGGCATGATCAAGCCAAATATGGCAACCATGCTCGCGTTCATCGCGACCGATGCGCCGCTCCCGCAGGATGTTCTTGAAAGACTGTCCGTTGGCGTGGTTCAGAGGACCTTCAATCGGATCACCGTAGATGGGGATACCTCTACAAACGACGCTTGCGCATTCATTGCCACAGGAGCGCGAGATGCTGGCGTTCTGCTGCGACTTGGCTCTGACGGGTTAGCCCAGCTTCATGCCGATATAGAGGCTGGCTTAGAGGCGGTCTGCGAGGCATTGGCGCAGGACATTGTAAGAGACGGCGAAGGCGCGACGAAATTTGTATCCGTGCGGGTGTCAGGGGCAGAGTCAGACAGTGAATGCGTCAAGGTTGCTTATGCCGTTGCTGAATCACCTCTGGTTAAGACAGCATTATTTGCGTCTGATCCTAATTGGGGGAGGATACTCGCGGCCGTGGGGCGGTCGGGGTGTGAGCCGCTTCAAATAGATGCGGTCAACATTGATATTGGCCCATGTCCTATTGTGCGCAGCGGCGAGCCGGTAGCTGATTACGAAGAAGCTGAAGTAGCTCGCGTCATGAGCGCAACAGACGTAGAGATAAATATTTCGGTTGGGGACGGTCCTGGCAGGGTAACGGTCTGGACCTGCGACTTTTCGTATGACTACGTCCGCATCAACGCTGAGTACAGGAGCTGATTGCCTGGATAAATGGCGCCAGTAATCGCTCTCACCCCGCCGTTAGGGCTCCTGTGAGAATGTTTCTCCTGCCGGGCGGCTCTGCTCCTGATTAACAGTTGGTGAATCCGAGTAGAAATGAATTCTCCGGTGAGAGTTGTCGTTGGCATTCTCCGGAGGCCTGATGGCAGGCTTCTCGTTGGGCGTCGGCGTGATGATACTCATCAAGGAGGAAAGTGGGAGTTCCCGGGCGGAAAACTATTGCCGGGGGAAACTGCTAGGGCTGCTCTGAAGCGAGAATTCGCAGAAGAACTAGGGGTTGAGGTAGTCGCGTCGCGGTCTCTGGTGTCTCTAAAACACTGCTATCCGGATCGATTGGTGTTTCTTGAAGCTTGCGAAGTGGGTCGGTGGCGCGGTGAGCCTGAAGGGAAAGAGGGTCAGGAGATTCGATGGGTAGAACCGATGCAACTCAGACGACTCGATTTTCCGGATGCGAATAAGACGATAGTAAGCAGTTTAAGTTGTCCTCGACTCGGGCTTAAACTTCCGGAGAGATGTGATGATTCGTCTCTCCCTGCCATCAGGCAGCTTGTACGGACGCGGGCGCTGATTATTGTCCCTAGTGCGCTGCTGAGGCGACACCGTTCGCTGTGGCCTGTCATCCAGGATTCCCGCGCTGATGGCAGCTGGTATTTTTTGTCCGGCGGCAAAGAGGGATTGTCTGAATTTGCGGTCGATGGCCTGCATGTTTGCGGACGTGAGATTCAGGATTTCGGGAACAGCTCGCTTGCTCCAGAGGGCATGCTATCGGTGCAATGTCGCGATCTGGCTGAGTTTGAGGCAGCAACCAGAGCACGAGCCGATCTTGTCATTCTGGAACGTGATTTTCGTCTCTCCGGGCGGGCGTTGAGCGGATATGTTGGAGTAAATCGGGGGCTGGTTTTCTCCGCTGTAATAGGTGAAAGCGCTAATCGCACGGCGAGAGCCGCGGGCTGTCATGGCGCTTTTCTCCCCCATCCCTTTGCAGGCACCCTTTCTAATCCTCGCGAGCGCTACTTGAACGTCCCGCGTGTTCTGCGAGCTGAATAAAGCCAGGTTGGTGCTTGGTTAAATTGTCAGTGACCAAAGCAGGCGCGGGTTCTCTAAATACCGCAGCACTCCAGCTGGAAACTGATGTCACTCTCAGTTTGGGAGGGGCGGGACTGTGTGCTAGTGAGCTCATAGAACCGTACGGTAAATCGATGTTTTCCGCCGCTGATTTCTGGATAAACCTTCGCCGCTGAGGGCAGTCCGATCCGGATAAGTTGAAGGGTGGCACCCGAGGATGCCTGTTCCTGATAAAAGCCGCAGTGAGCGGTCGCACTGCGCTGCTGGGAGCTGGCTCTGGTTAAATTAAGAATCGTCTGAACTGCGGTCTCGATACCCCGAAGGTCGAGCATCCAAGACTCGCAGTCGGACGTTCGCCTCGCCTGCGGGCTGCACAACCAATGGTAGAAAGCTGGCACATCAAAACTGCAGGTTCCTCCTGGGATGCTGATGCGCTGTCGAACCAGATTCAGCAATTCGTCGTTTTTGACCACGTTGCCGGGCTGAGCACAATTTCCTCGCAGCGTTTCCTTTGAGACCTCTAGACTCTTTAAGGTCTCTTCCAATGCGCGGGCGTCAACTCCAGGGTTATGAAGAAATCCACGACATACCGCCAGCGCCCGCTCTAACTCCTTTACGAGTTCTCCCCTGAAGTCACTCCTGTTGATGAAGTCAGTGAGTTCGAGAATCCGCGTAACAACATCTCGAGTCTCATGGGGCCTTCCCAGCTTGATGCCCTCGTTAATAGCGCCGAATAGGCTTTCGAGTCGCAGGCAGTTTCGCAGTCGCTCATTCAATGGTTGTTCGTAGAAAACGTTCTTGGCTTCAACCCTAACGCCCATCGACTCGGCGGAAAACAAAACTTCAGACATCTGGGTTCGTCTCAGCGCGTCTTGGGCGCCCTGCAAGTCTCTGAAACCTCGCGTGAAGTCGGTCAATCTCAAGATCGAGGGCGGCCACGTCAGAGTCGTTGACAACGACGTCATCAGCCAGCTTAAGGCGGGACTGTCGGTCGATCTGGGCATCCATGATGGATGCGATCCGAGACACTGCAATCCCGTCTCGCAATCGCACCCGGGCGATCTGGTGCTCTTCAGAACAGTCAACAACTAGCACGTGGTCGAGCATGAAGTGGGCGCCGCGATCTGCCAGGAGCGGGATGCATACCAGGCAATATGATGCTCTAACGAGGGCTAACTGCTCAGCCAGAGAGGCACGGATGAGCGGGTGCAGGATTTGTTCAAGTAGTTTACGGGCGTTTGGATCCGAAAATACAACTTCCCGTAAGCGGCTGCGATCCAAGTGCCCATCCTGATTCAGAATAGTTTTTCCAAACGACTCCACTACCAGGTTCAGTCCGTAAGTTCCTGGTTCCACGACTTCCCTGGCGATGATGTCGGTGTCCAGCACCGGGACTTCGAATTTCTCGGCAAACCGGCGACACACCGTCGATTTCCCTGAACCGATCCCTCCTGTGACGCCGATTACGAACGTTCCGATTGCCGTCATGCCGGGGTTTGGTTCATGTTGTAGTAGCTTCGAATTTTTCGCTGTCAACGACAGGGGCGATGCTAGAGAAAGTTCGCCGAAGACGAAATCAAATCGATATTCAATCGGCTTAAAAACAACTGGCTGATACCCGCGATAGCGAGGAACGGACCGAACGGTATGGGCTCTTCGGAGGACCGTAGTCCAAACAAAATCATCGAGATGCCAACGAGTGCACCTGAGAGCGAAGACAGCAGGATCAAGGCAGGTAAAGATTGCCATCCGAGCCAGGCGCCCAGTGCCGAGAGCAGTTTGAAGTCACCGTACCCCATCCCTTCTTTCCCTGTCACCAGCTTGAATGACCAGTAGACTAACCAGAGCGACAGGTAGCCGAAAGTCGCACCAAGAACAGCGCTCTTCAAATCAGTATTGACCGTATTCTGTATCGCGCCGAGCAAACCTGCCCATAGCAGCGGTTGTGTAAGCGTGTCAGGTAGCAGTTGCGTATCCAGATCGATGAATGTAAGCGCCAGCAGGGTCCAGCAGAAAAAAGCTGCCATCAACACGCTGAAAAGGGAACCTGCCGGAACGCCGACGCCATCGATACCAAAGAGCCATGCCGAACCTAGCCCGAGCCCCGCCGCTAGTCCCTCCACGAGCGGATAACGCACCGAAATTTTCTCGCCGCAAGAGCGGCACCGGCCTTTTAAAAAGACGAAGCTGAGAATCGGAATGTTTGCGAGTGCTGTGATGGTCGCTCTGCAATGAGGACAGCGCGAGCGCGGCGACGAGAGAGTTAATTTCTCGGAGAGGCTGTCCGATGACGCTTTAAGCTCCAGCAAGTCGCAGCATTCATTTTTCCAGCTTCGCTCAAGCATTTTCGGAAGCCGATAGATGACAACATTGAGAAAGCTGCCGATGATGGCGCCGAAAATAGTCATCCCGCCGAGCAGGAGCCACGGGGTGTTCGACAGAACGGCGAGCATTGCTGTCACGCTACAGTGGGCTCCAAAGAGGATTCAAGGCCGCGTCAGCGGGGGTGCGTGCTGATGCTGGGGCTTGCCTGTCGGAACAGGCACAGACGCAGGAGGGTGGCTAAACCACCTGTCCCATTTTGAATATTGGTAAATACATCGCAACGACGAGCCCGCCAATCAGCACGCCCAGCACGGACATGATGATAGGCTCAAGCAAGCTGGTCAGCGATTCCACGGCGTCGTCCACCTCTTGCTCGTACCAGTCGGCAACCTTGCCCAGCATCTGGTCAAGCGCTCCAGACTCCTCTCCGATGGCGACCATCTGTACGACCATGTTAGGGAAAATACCGGTATTGCGCATGGCGGCCTGGACTTGCGTGCCGGTTGCGATTTCGTCACGCATAGCCATCGTAGCCTCGTAGTAAACGATGTTGCCGCATGCGCCAGCGACCGAGGTCATAGCCTCAACTAACGGCGTTCCTGCCGCGAACATAGTGGAGAGCGTACGAGAGAATCGCGCTATTGCCGACTTGTTCAGTATGTCTCCGAGGACGGGGATCTTGAGAAGAAGCCGATCGACAAAATGTGCAAAGCGGATGGAACGTTTCATCAGCTGAATGATGCCTACTATCACTCCAACGATTCCGCCGATAAGGAAAAACCAGTTGGCCTGAAACCATTTCGAGAGACTGATAACAAACATGGTCAGAGCCGGCAGATCAGCCCCAAAACCCGCGAACAGCTCCTGAAACTGTGGAATCACGAAAATCATCAGAATGCAGGTGATCACAAACGCGACAACGATCACCGCGATCGGATAAAACATCGCGCCTTTAATCTTGGACTTCAGCGCCTCAGTTTTCTCCATGTAGGTGGCAAGCTTATGGAGTATGTCTTCCAGAATTCCGGATTGCTCGCCTGCGGTGACGAGGTTGATGTAGAGCTCGTTGAACTGCTGCGGGTGCTTTCCCAAGGCCTCATTCAGCGCACCGCCCGCCTCGACGTCCGCCTTGATCCCCAGGATAAGGTCTTGCATGGACTTGTTCTCATGGCCGCGGCCTACAATCTCGAAAGACTGTACCAGTGGAACTCCGGACGACATCATCGTCGCGAGCTGCCGACTGAAAACAGTGATGTCTTTAGTAGTGATCTTCTTCCCGCTACTGCCGAACAGAGGCTTTGGTTTTTTACGGACTTTGAGAGGATTGACACCCTGTCGTCTGAGTTGCGCTTTAACTAGGGCATCGCTCTGGCCTGACATTTCCCCCTTGACGCGCTTGCCGTTCCTGTCCATCCCTTCCCAGGCAAACATATCGTTTTTGACTGCTGCTTGGGCCATGGTTAGTCCACCGTTACTCTGTTGACCTCGGCGAGGCTAGTCACTCCCGCGCGTACCTTAGCTAAACCGGAACGTCTAATGTCCCAGATCCCCTCAGAAAGCGCCTGATCGGAAAGCGTAACGGCGTTCGCTCCCTCTATGATCAGGCGTTTCATGGCGTCGGATATTGGCATGACCTGGTAGATTCCTGCCCGCCCTTTATAACCGCTCGGGCAGTCCTCCCCGCCATCGCCGGGGCCGTACACGTTGATCCCCTGCTCGACCCAGTCGTCTGGAAAACCCTCCTCCAGCAGGGCATCTTTGGGGATATCCAGCGGCACTCGATAATCCGGGTGGAGTCTGCGGCACAGCCTTTGCCCAGTGATCAGATTGATCGTAGTCGCAACTGCGAAGGCCTGTATTCCCATGTCCTGAAGGCGTGTGAGTGTCTGGGGCCCGTCATTGGTATGCAGGGTAGACATGACCATGTGTCCGGTCTGCGCAGCCTTGACCGCTATCGATCCGGTTTCGAGATCCCGAATCTCTCCGACCAGAATGATATCCGGGTCCTGTCTGAGAAACGCCTTGAGCGCTTTGGGGAAAGTCATGCCGGTTCGTTCGTCGACCTGGACCTGATTGACGCCGGGAAGATTAATTTCGACAGGATCCTCAGCAGTGGAGATATTGACATCGTCTTTGTTAAGTACGTTTATCCCTGAATAAAGCGAAACGGTTTTTCCGCTACCAGTCGGGCCCGTGACTAGAAACATCCCATAAGGTTTATGCAGGTTTTTCAGAAAGAGGTCTTTTTGAAACTCCTCATACCCGAGCTGGTCGATTTGAAGTTTGGCGGCGTCGGAGTCAAGAATTCGCAAAACAGCCTTTTCGCCAAAAAGGGTCGGACATGTGCTTACCCGAAAATCGATAGCTTTGGTTTTTGATAGCTTGAGCTTGATCCGACCGTCTTGCGGTACTCGGCGTTCGGAAACATCCAAGCGCGACATGACTTTGATTCTAGCCGCGATCTTGCCAGCTAACGCGAGAGGAGGGCGCGACACTTCCTGCAGCACACCATCGATGCGGAATCGTACTCGGTATACCTTTTCGTAAGGCTCAAAATGCAGATCGGAAGCGCCGCGTTTAATTGCGTCGAGCAGACATTTATTGACGAACCTGACGACCGGTGCATCGTCTATTTCGGTTCCTTGATCCTGCTCTTCCTGCTCTCCTGCGACGTCGACGTCATCGAAATCTTCCAGACCGCCGTCGTCCCCGATGCTCGCAAGTGTGCTATCCGCTGCCTCAATCGCGCGATCTATAGCTTTTGAAAGAGCGCCCCATTCGACAACGACGGCTTCAGCGGACCCGCTGCCGATATTGAATTTGATCTCGTCCAGCGCTTGCAGATTGGTAGGATCTGCCATGCCTATAAATACGCGAGAGCCGCGTTTGTACAGGGGAAGCGCGCCGTGTTTTAGTAAAAGGTCCTGATTGACTAACTTAACGATGTCCTTATCGATCTCGACCACGTTGATATCGACTAACGGAGCGCCGAATTCGGCAGATGCCGAGTGCGCTATCGCTTTGCCTTCTGCGAGATTGCTGTCAACAAGATAGCGGACGAAAGAGACCTTTTTCTTAAGAGCCTCTTGAAACGCATCCCCAGCCGCCTGCTCATCGAGGAGGCCATCAGCTACAAGTCTGCGCGCCAACCCACTCAGGTGCACTCGGTTAGTCGATACAGCCATCGCTTACTGTCCTGAAAATGGAGGGAAACTTTTAAAAAAATGGTAGAGGAAACCCCCAAGAATAGCTACCTGGGAGGCGTATTCTATCTGCGTCGGAGACCGGGCCGAGGGCAGTGTGGTGCGATCTAGCCCGGGTTTAACAGGACGATCAGGTTGCTTCGGGACTGCGTCGGTCCAGCACAAGGCCCGAATCATTGCAGTCCACTAGGACGACGTCTCCGCTTGCGTATTCGCCTTTCAAGATGCCGTCGGCTAGCGGTGATTCCAGCAGGTTCTGGATCGCCCGTTTGAGTGGTCTGGCACCGTATACCGGGTCAAATCCCGCGCTGCCGAGTTTGTCCAGAGCGCCCAGGGAGATCTCCAGCTGGAGATCCTGCTCTGCTAGGCGGCTGCGCAGCCGCTGAATTTGGACTTCAGCTATAGCGCGGATCTGCTCCTGCAGGAGACCGTGGAACACGACGACGTCGTCAATCCGGTTTATGAATTCTGGGCGGAAATGGCTTGTAACGACCTGCATAACGGCGTCTTTCATGGTCGCATATTGGTCCGAGCTACTCATGCTCTGAATCACATCAGAGCCCAGATTTGAGGTCATTACTACAACCGTATTCCTGAAATCTACCGTGCGTCCATGGCCATCGGTAAGCCGGCCGTCGTCCAGTACCTGAAGCAGAATGTTGAACACGTCGGGGTGCGCTTTCTCAACTTCATCAAGTAGCAGCACTGAGTAGGGTTTGCGGCGCACCGCTTCTGTCAGGTGACCACCCTCTTCGTATCCGACGTAACCAGGCGGCGCCCCGATAAGGCGCGCAACTGCGTGCTTTTCCATGTACTCGGACATATCGATCCGAACCAGAGCCTCTTCGGTATCAAAAAGAAATTCAGCCAAGGCCTTACAGAGCTCGGTTTTACCGACCCCCGTTGGGCCGAGAAAAAGAAACGAGCCATTC
This sequence comes from Gammaproteobacteria bacterium, assembly GCA_038116745.1. GTDB lineage: Bacteria > Pseudomonadota > Gammaproteobacteria > JAYODW01. The sequence continues at coordinate 75,058 of JAYODW010000006.1, read as the reverse complement.
GGTCGAGCCGGATCGGAGAGCCCGGCGCGCGCGCGTCGAATTGCGCGCGCAACGGCTGACACGGCCTCTTCCTGTCCGACGACTCGATCATGCAGTGATTCTTCCATACGAATGAGCTTATCCCGTTCGCCCTCCAGCATTTTTGAAACAGGGATGCCCGTCCACTTGGAGACGACCTCGGCAACCTCCTCAGCCGTGACGCGGTTTCTTAGAAGCTGCTGTGGTGTGTTTTCTTGATTTGACGCAGCACCAAGTTGTTTTTCGAGTTCGGGGATAACGCCGTACTGGAGCTCGGACATCCGATTGAGGTCGCCAGCCCTGCGCGCGCTTTCGAAATCCAATCTTGCTTTTTCAAGGGCAGATTGCAGGTTGTGTGTGCCGGCCAGAGCTGCTTTCTCGGTTTTCCAGACTTCTTCAAGGTCTGCGAATTCTTTCTCTAACGCCGTTATCTGATTCTGTAAATCCTGCAGACGTTTCCGCGAGCTTTCGTCTTTCTCTTTTCCAAGCGCCTCGCGCTCGATTTTTAGCTGTATGACCTTACGCTCGAGGCGGTCCATCACCTCAGGCTTGGAATCGATTTCAATGCTGATGCGGCTTGCTGCCTCGTCAATAAGATCGATTGCTTTATCCGGCAGCTGGCGATCGGTTATGTAGCGGTGAGAGAGATTGGTGGCCGCAATAATCGCGGGGTCTGTGATTTCCACGCCGTGATGAAGCGCGTAGCGTTCCTTTAAACCCCTGAGAATCGCCACGGTGTCCTCAATATTCGGTTCCCCGACGGTTACTTTCTGGAACCTGCGTTCTAAAGCGGCGTCTTTCTCGACATACTGACGATATTCATCCAGTGTTGTGGCGCCGATGCAGTGCAGTTCGCCGCGCGCGAGGGCAGGTTTAAGCATATTGCCCGCGTCCATAGCGCCCTCGGCTTTACCTGCGCCGACCATGGTGTGAAGCTCGTCGATAAAAAGAATGACCTGCCCTTCCTGCTTCGAAAGGTCGTTAAGGACTGCCTTCAGACGCTCTTCGAACTCGCCGCGAAACTTCGCGCCAGCAATCAGTGAACCCATATCGAGGGACAGCACGCGCCTGCGCTTGAGTCCTTCCGGTACTTCGCCATTCACGATGCGCTGCGCGAGACCTTCTACGATCGCAGTCTTACCGACGCCGGGCTCACCGATGAGGACGGGATTGTTCTTGGTCCGTCGTTGAAGCACCTGGATCGTTCGCCGAATTTCTTCGTCCCTGCCGATGACAGGGTCAAGTTTTCCCCGCTCCGCGCGCGCCGTCAGATCAACTGTGAATTTCTCGAGCGCCTGACGATTCTCCTCTGCATTGGGGTCGGTCACCCGCTCTCCGGAGCGTAAAGAATCGATGACGTTAGTGACGGCAGATTCTTGGGCACCATGCTGCGTGAGTAACTTGTGCAGCTCACCTTGCTCAGCGAATGCGGCCAGCAGATATAGCTCGCTGGCGATGAAGTCGTCTTTTCGCTCCTGGGAAATTTTGTCGCACAGATTCAGCAGCTTGATCAGCCCATTTGATGGATGAACTTCTCCCGGGGCGCCTGACACCTTTGGTAGACCGTTGAGACGCTGCGACAAGGCGCCCCTAAGTCCGGCAACGTCGGCTCCTGCCGAGCGAAGGATGGTACGAGTGCTGCCGCCTTCTTGGTCCAGCAGAGAAAGCATGAGGTGTGTGGGCTCGACAAACTGATTGTCTTGTCCGATCGCGAGGCTCTGAGCTTCGCTCAGGGCCTGTTGGAATTTGTGGGTCATTTTGTCTGCGCGCATCGCTAGTCGCCTCAAATTTCTCTAGTTCTGTCGTTGAAATGAGGGCGGCGGCATGGAAATCAAGTTGTGTGGCAGGGTTGGGTAGATGCTTTTTCGGGGCTCAAGCCAAATCATGGCAGCCATTCTTCCCGTGGAACCATCTCTGCGGTAGGAGAAAAAAAGCGATTGATCCGAGAAAACGCAGATTTCACTATAAAAAATTCTTGTCACCCCCGAGTCGTACAGCTGTTGCACGCATAACCCGCGCAGATCCATGTGCAACAGGCCGCCGATCTCGTGAAAAAATCTCATGCTGCCCGGCATCGTGCGTCGGAAATGCTCCTGTAGCTTGGCATCTACGGTGTAGGCGTGGAGGCCGATACAAGGCCCAACCCAGGCCAAAATCTGATTTGCCGGCGAAGCAAAACTGGCGACTGTATTGGGCACTATTCCGGCGTGAAGCCCACGCCAGCCGGCGTGCGCTGCGGCTATCTGAGATCCGTAAATATCGGTCAAGAGAATGGGGCAGCAGTCCGCGACGAGAACGGAGCAAGCGACGAATGGGACCCTGGTGGTGGCTGCATCCGCGACTGTTTCGTCTCCTGGTGAATTGATACGAGCAACACGGTTTCCGTGAACTTGGTCAAGCCAGTGTGCTCGAACATGTCTGCCAGCTGCGCTCTGTAACTTTCCTCGGTTGGCTTTAACCGCTGAAAGTTCGTCGCCAACGTGCGTAGCGAGATTCAGGCTGCTGAACGGGCCGTGGCTGTTGCCCCCGACCCGCGTCGTGAAAAGGGATTTCACATGCGGTGGAGCGCCCCATTGCGGGTGGATTAATCCCAGCGTCGACACGGCCGCCTCTCGGTTCATCGGAGAGCCTGGCTGCGCAGGGTGTCCAGCAGCTCCCTCATGTCGTTTGGCGGCGGCGCTTCGAAGGCGACCGTTTCACCCAAGCGAGGATGATCGAACTGTAGCCTGGCGGCGTGCAGCGCTTGACGCGAAAAGTTGGCGAGCTGCACGTTCGGCGCGTCATTTCTCCGGAGAACGCCTTTTCGTCGATTCTGTCCGTAGGTCGGGTCTCCGACTAAGGGGTGACCGAGCCATGACATGTGAACTCGGATCTGATGTGTGCGGCCTGTTTCGAGGTGAACTTCCAGGAGCGTTTGAGCCGGGTAACGTTCTTTCACATAGTAGTGAGTCACGGCTGGTCGCCCTCCTGCTGTAACGCGCATACGAGTACGTAGACGGTGGTCGCGGCCGATAGGCTGATTGACGGAACCACTTGTCACCAGCTGCCCGTGAACCAGCGCGTCATACGTACGCGAAATGGCGCGTGATGCCATCATTTTCACGAGTCTTTCGTAGCTGTCGATGTGTCGGGCTACCAGGAGTAAGCCCGAGGTGTCTTTGTCGATCCGGTGGACAAGTCCGGCACGCGGCAGGGAGGAGAGCTCGGGGAAAGCGGCCAGCAATCCGTTGACCAGGGTGTGATCCGGATTGCCGGCGCCCGGATGTACAACGATGCCTGGAGGCTTGTTGACTACAATAAAATCCTGCTCAGACCAGACAACGTCATACGCGACGGGTTGCGCGACAGCTGAGGTTTCAGGGCGGGGTCTGATCTCAACGGTTACCTGGTCGCCAGTATGGACGATAGTGCGAGCCTTCACCGAGACGCCGTTGAGCAGGATGCCCCCGCTTTCGACAGCGTGTTTCAACATCGCGCGGGAATATGGTTCGAGTAGCTTCGCGAGCGCGAAGTCCAGCCTCGAACCTTCCAATTCTGATGGAATGGTGACGAGCTCGGCACCCCGGTCCACAGCCTTTTCTTTCTCCACGGAAACCGACCTCAGCGCTACTCTCTTATCTTAGGAAACGAAGCAGAGAGTTCTCGGGATTCGGGAGCGGTCTGCATTGCGTGGGTTGTTTCCTGCGCTCTAGAATGCGACGGCCATCGGTGGCAGCTTTCAGAGACATAGGTGGTTTCATTGATATCTAACACTCCAGGGCGCCCACGGGCCACTCTGATAGCTGTCATGGCTACCGCGATGCTTCTCACGGGGTGTGGCTATTTTCAGAGCGAAACGGATCGCGATCGCGAGAGCTCTAACTGGCCGGAGGAGAAACTCTACCATGCGGCGAAGGACCGGCTTGATTCCGGCTCCTGTGTGGGTGCTATTGACTACTATGAAAAGCTGCAGTCGCGCTATCCTTTCGGAATTTATACCCAGCAGGCGCAGCTCGAGCTGGCGTATTGCTACTACAGGACGGACGATCCTGCCCAGGCCATTGCGACCGTAGACCGATTCATCAAGCTCTATCCCTCGCACGCGCACATGGCATATGCGTTCTACTTGCGAGGACTGGTCAATTTTGGACGTCAGTACGGCCTTGCCGAGCGCTTTCTGCCGACGGATCCCTCTCAGCGGGACCCGGGCGCATCGCTGCAGTCCTTTAATGACTTCAGTGAGCTCATCAAACGTTTCCCCGACAGCATTTACGTCGACGATGCGCAGCTGCGGATGCGTCATCTGCGAAATATCCTGGCGCAGCATGAGGTCAACGTGACCAACTACTATATGCGTCGCGGGGCCTTCGTTGCCGCAGCTAATCGCGCAAGGTACGTGGTCGAGAACTACCAGCAAGCTCCGGCGATGCCCGAGGCGCTTGTGCTGCTAGCCAAGTGCTACAAAGTGTTAGAGCTGGATGATCTCGCCGCAGACGCGACGCGAGTGCTGGAGTTGAACTATCCCAACCATCCCGGTCTGGAGGAAGTCAGGCAGACCGTCGTGCGATAAAGCCGGATACGCGGCTCGTGAGAGATGGTAGAAATGCGTGAAGCTACACCGTTGAGCTAGATGGTGGGCTCCTGTTCGTTATAGCGAGAAGTGATCGGATAGCGTCTGTCGCGACCAAACGCCCTTTCTGAGACCCTCACGCCAGGGGCAGCTTGGCGACGCTTATATTCATTGCGATCGACCATCGCAGCGACCCTGCGTACAACAGAGAGGTCAAAACCGTCTGCCGCAATTTCCTGGGGGGTTTTATCTGCCTCAATGTACCGTTCCAGAATAGGGTCCAGCACCTCGTAGGGCGGTAGCGAGTCCGAGTCCTGCTGCCCCGGCGCAAGCTCTGCGGTCGGTGGCCTTTCGAGAATGCGCTCGGGTATGACCGGCGCTTGCTGGTTACGCCATCTGGCGAGCCTGTAAACCATAGTTTTAGGTACGTCTTTGAGTGGCGCAAATCCGCCGGCCATGTCGCCGTACAAGGTGGCGTAGCCGACTGACATTTCGCTTTTGTTACCAGTGGCCAAGACCATTGCGCCCGATGCATTCGAAAATGCCATTAGCATGACGCCGCGGACTCTGGCCTGAAGATTCTCTGCGGTCACGCCCTGCTCAACGCCTGCGAGGGCAGGGGAGAGACTTTGCTGTAGCGCTTCGAACGCCGTCCCAATCGGCACCACATGGAAACTACAGCCGTGGCGGCGGGCCTGTTCGCGAGCATCCTCAATGCTCATGTCCGCGGTGTAGCGGGAGGGCATGGAGACTGCTGTAACTGCCTCTGGACCAAGAGCGTCCACTGCCAGAGCCAGGACCAGCGCAGAATCAATGCCTCCCGAGGTGCCCAGAACGCAGCCTCGAAACCCGTTCTTACTGACGTAGTCGCGAATGCCAAGGAGAAGCGCGCTGTAGAGCGCTGCGTCATCATCTGGCGGAGTGATGAACCCGCTATCAACAGAAATCCGGGCCGCACCGCGTTGCACTTTGACCGGGATAACCGATTCTTCAAAGAAGACGCCCTGTCCCGTCACCAAGCCATTCGAGTCGACGCAAAACGAGCCGCCGTCAAAGACCAGCTCGTCCTGTCCACCGACAGAGTTGACATACAGCACCGGAAGGTTGCCAGCTCGCGCCGCGCTGCTGACCGCCTCATGTCGCAGGCGAGATTTTCCGCGGTGATACGGCGAGGCGTTCAGGTTACAGAGCAGCTCAGCTCCTGCTTTGGCCGCCTCAGCGCTTGTCGATGGGTTCCAGATGTCCTCACATATTGTCAGGCCGAGTTTGAAACCGTTGACCTCGGTGATCGTTGGAGAGTCCCCAGGATGGAAGTAGCGTTTCTCGTCGAAAACTGCGTAATTAGGAAGAAATTGTTTTCTGTAGTTGACGACCCGCTGCCCTCGAAAAAAATGCGCGGCGCTATTGAACAGCTTTCCCTCGTGCAGCTCGGGGTAGCCCAGAATGACGTTTAACGAACTCAGCTCGCTCGCCACATTTTGTAGAGCCTTCGCGACTCGACGGTGGAAACCCGGCCGAAAAAGCAGGTCCTCAGGTGGATATCCAGTCAGGGCCAGCTCCGGGAAAATCACGACGTCGGCGTTCTGGTCGCTTTCGGCTTCTTTAGCCAGTTCGATGATTTTTTGCTGGTTTCCGGAAATGTCTCCGACACAGAAGTTTCCCTGTGCCAAAGAGATATGCAGCAGATGATTGGACACGGTCTAAGGGACGCTGCTATCAGAGAGTTTCGTGAGCAGACAAGCTGAGTCTAGCGTCGTTTGACCGACCTACCTCTATCGGGAGGTCGGTCAGATCGCTGCGGTCTGACCCCTGCTGTGCTGGCTTGCGCAAAGGTAACCCGGTGCAGCAGGGTCAACCGGTAGATGACGCTTCGTTGTCTAGGAAGTCAGGCATTCAAGGCTTTTGCCATTGCAGCCCCGAGCTCTGCAGGCGAGCGCACTGTATGGACGCCCGCCGCTTCCAGAGCGGCAAATTTATCGTCGGCCGTTCCCTTGCCTCCAGAAATGATGGCCCCGGCATGTCCCATGCGTTTTCCCGGAGGGGCGGTGACGCCAGCGATGTAGCCGACGACTGGCTTGGACACATGGTCTTTGATGAATGCGGCGGCTTCTTCCTCAGCAGAACCACCAATTTCGCCCACCATGATGATCCCTTCAGTGCTCGGGTCATCCTGGAATCGTGAAAGGCAATCAATGAAATTCATGCCGTGTATCGGATCCCCGCCAATACCAACGCAAGTGCTCTGACCAAGACCGACTGCGGTGGTTTGATGTACGGCTTCATAGGTCAGGGTTCCTGACCGCGAGACGATACCAACCCTGCCCGCCTGGTGGATCGCCCCAGGCATGATCCCTATCTTGCACTCTCCAGGGGTAATCACCCCCGGACAGTTCGGGCCAATCAAGCAGATATCACCGCGCGCAGTCAGGCTGGCTTTCACGCGGAGCATATCGAGCACTGGAATTCCTTCTGTGATGCAGACGACTATTTTGATGCCGGCGTCAGCGGCCTCGGCAATCGCATCCGCAGCGAACGGGGGAGGTACGAAAATGACCGAAGCGTCGGCCCCGGTTGCGGCGACTGCGTCTGCTACGGTGTCAAAAATCGGTCGACCTATGTGAGTTTCGCCGCCTCGGCCCGGCGTTACGCCGCCCATGATCTTGGTGCCGTAAGCGATCGCTTGCTCCGCGTGGAAGGTCCCTTGTTTCCCTGTGAAACCCTGGACGATTACACGGGTGTTTTTATCGATCAGGATAGACATCAGGCTGCTCCCTTAGCGGCTGTTACGACTTTCAGCGCGGCATCAGCCAGATTCTCTGCGCTGACGATCGCAAGCCCACTCTCTGCCAACAGGGCTTTCCCTTCATTGACGTTGGTCCCCTCCAGCCGCACGACAACCGGGACTTTCACGCCGACCTCTCCCACAGCGGAGATAATGCCTTCTGCGATGAGGTCGCACCGTACGATACCGCCAAAAATGTTGACGAGGATGGCGCGCACTTTGTCGTCTGAAACGATAATTTTGAATGCCTCAGCGACTCGTGCCGCGGTCGTGCCTCCCCCTACATCCAGAAAGTTCGCCGGTTCGCCACCGGAGAGCTTGATGATGTCCATGGTAGCCATTGCCAGACCGGCACCGTTGACCATACAAGCTATGTCCCCGTCGAGAGTAACGTAGTTGAGATCGTGCTCCTTTGCTCTGCGTTCCTTGTCATCTTCCTGTGAGGCGTCGCGCCATTCTGCGATCGATTGGCGATAAAGGGCGTTGTCGTCGACGTTGATTTTGGCGTCCAGCGCGCACAGCGAGCCGTCCTCCAGAATGGCCAGTGGATTAATCTCCACCAGACTCAAGTCGCGTTCGCTGAATAGCTTGTACAAACCCTGCAGGATTCCGGTCAGCTGCTTTCTCTGTCCTGCATCCAGTTCCAGCTCGAATGCCATCTTGCGGCACTGGAAGTCCTGCAGCCCCAGAGCCGGATCGACGCTGCAGGTGAAGATGCGCTCTGGCGTTGTCGCAGCCACCTCTTCGATATCCATGCCGCCAGCACGGGAAGCCATGAAGGTAACGCGTCTTTGTGTGCGGTCCACGACGGCTCCGAGATATAGCTCGTGAGCGATATCAGCAGCCGCAGCGATCAGCACGCAGTTGACCGGCTGCCCGTCCGGTGCGGACTGCTTGGTGATGAGTTGACTCCCCAGAAGCTCCTCCGCAATCGAACGGACTTCATCCAGGCTACGGGTGAATTTGACGCCGCCTGCTTTGCCTCTTCCACCGGCATGGACCTGCGCCTTGACTAACCAGGCGTCGCCGCCAAGTGTTTGCGCCCGTTCAATCGCTTCATCCGAGCTAGTCGCCACGTCTCCCGCCTGAACGGGTATACCGTAATCTGCGAAGAGCCTTTTGGCCTGATATTCATGTAAATTCATAACGTTCCCTTGGACTTATACGTGCCACGCGGGCGGCGATGTTCGTCTTAGCACACCCCTCTGGATGTAAGGTCTACAGATTGCATCCTTAGGAGGCGAAGGAGATCCGCGGAGGGGGCTTTGACGACGCAAAAGTATGGCGCCTGGAGCCGTTTTTGTCATCGCTGTTTCTACCCAGGGCATGACCGGCATTTGGAGAGGAGAGACAAGAAACCATGCTCGTCCGAGTTATTGCCGCTATTGTTGTGGTTGCGGTGGTCTTCCGATTTGTTCGCAAAATCCGCCGGTCTCGGGTGCAGAGCGTTTCGGCCAAACCTGCATTTCGCAGAGTTGCTAGGTGCGAGAGGTGTTCGGTCTACATTCCTCAGGACGAGGCGGTATATCGAGACGGGCGTGTTTACTGCTCGCAAGCGCATGCGGAAATCCCTGAAGAATGAGCAGCTGGCGGCCTGAGGGTCGACGAGGCCAGGATTTTTCAGGGCACGCGGCCGCACTCAACTGGCGGGCTTTGCGGCTTTACAACCTGTACCGGCTGGTCATATCGGGGCTTTTTGCGGTGCTCGGCGTTGTGGGGAAACTGCCTCCGAATTTGAGCCCACTCGACGCGCAGCTTTTTTCGGGAACGGCGCTGTGTTTTGCCGCCTCATCGATTTTCACCCAATACTGGATTGAGCAACGCTCCTTTGACTTCACAAGGCAGGTATTCGCACTGAGTGTGATAGATCTCGTGGCCATCATGCTTCTGATGCATGCCGCCGGTGGTGTCACGAGTGGGCTGGGTACGCTGCTGGTCGTGTCTGTTGCCGGGACGTGCCTGCTTGCATCCGGTCGAGCAGGTGTCTTTTTCGCTGCACTTGCCAGCGTTGCGTTTCTGGTTGAGACGGTTTTCGGTGTGCTCACCTTGAGTTATCCGAGTGCTACTTACACACAGGCTGGACTTCTGGGCGCGGCCTGCTTTGGAACGGCAGTTCTCGCATCAGCGCTGGCCGAGCGAGCGAGGTCGAGCGAAGTACTGGCAGCTCAACGGGCTGAAGACCTACGCAATTTATCCCGTTTGAACGAGCTGATTGTCGCGCGACTTCAATCCGGAGTTCTGGCGCTCGACGTTTCGGGAGAAATTTTCTTCATGAACTCGGCTGCCCGAAGGTTCCTGGGGGTTCCGGAAAGCGAGCTTTTAAAGAAAGGACATCGCTTGACTGGATCAATGCTTGCCGCGTTTCAGCAATGGCGAGAGAGGGGCGGGGCTGCCCGTGTCACAGTGACGGGGAGTGACAATAACCGTGCTGTGGCGACGTTTGCTGCACTGGAATCGCATGAGGAGGCGGCGTCGGGTTTTCTAGCGTTTCTTGAAGATGAAGGGGAAATCCGGCATCGAGCTCAACAGATGAAACTTGCGTCTCTCGGTCGGCTGACCGCCAGCATTGCGCACGAAGTGCGAAATCCGCTGGGAGCGATCAGTCATGCAAGCCAGCTGCTATCGGAAGCAGAGACGCTTGATTCAGCTTCCGCGCGGATGGTGCAAATCATCCTGCAGCATTGTTCGCGTATGAACACGATCGTAGAGAGCATCTTAAACCTGGGACGAAGCCAGCCCCCCACCAGGGAGCGGTTCGCGCTCCTGCCCTGGCTTGATATGTTTGTTGGAGAAACGCTGCAGCGTTCGGGGTTGGCGGAAGGTGACATTTTGATAGAACAATTCCCGCAATCGCTGATGGCGTACATCGACAAGTCGCAGCTTCATCAAGTGCTTTCCAATCTGGTCGATAACGGCTTGCGCTATGCGCAGACCATTCCTCGACTCGTCCTGGGGGCAGGAATGATCGATGCAACTTCTGAGGTGTATCTTGAGATCACGGACTCAGGCCCGGGATTACCAGCGGAGGTTGCGGAGAGTGTGTTTGAACCTTTTCTCACAACGGAAGCGCGCGGCACCGGGCTTGGACTCTTTCTGTCGAGAGAGTTGTGTGAAGCCAACGGAGCTTCGCTGCGCTTGATAGGTTCCCGCTCCGGATGCTGCTTCCGGATTGTGTTTTCAAGCGATTAAGAGCCTTCCGATGTCTGACTTGACCGGAACAAAGCGGGTTCTCATTGTCGACGATGAACCTGATATCCGGGAGCTTCTGACTATCACGTTGAAGCGCATGGGCCTTGAATGTGAGTCAGTTGGAAGTGTTCCTCCTGCGCGCGCAAGTTTGCAGAAAAGGCACTTTGACCTTTGTCTGACGGATATGCGCCTCCCCGGGGAAGATGGGATTGAGCTGGTGAAGTACGTCAATATTCACCATGCGGAAGTTCCGGTCGCGGTGATTACGGCACACGGGAACACGGAAACTGCGGTGGCGGCGCTAAAAGCCGGTGCGTTTGATTTTGTTTCCAAGCCGATAGAGCTGGGACAGCTGAGGGCGCTGGTGTCGCAAGCGCTACGTCTCGATGCAAAGTCGCAGCCGACAGCGGGGCTCATAGGGAACTCGCCGGAGATTGCTCAGGTGCGTGAGTTGATTGCCAAGTTCGCTCGCAACCAGGCACCGGTCCATATCAGCGGGGAATCAGGAACCGGTAAAGAGCTTGTCGCTCGGTTGATTCACGAGACCGGGCCGCGAAAAGCAGCGCCTTTCGTACCGGTGAACTGTGGCGCCATTCCCGGAGAATTGCTGGAAAGCGAATTTTTCGGTTCCCTGCGTGGAAGCTATACCGGAGCAACTCAGAACAGAGCAGGGCTTTTGCAGGCGGCGCAGGGAGGGACGTTGTTTCTCGACGAGATTGCCGAGCTGCCGACTCACATGCAGGTGAAGTTACTCCGGGTAATCCAGGAAAAAAAAGTGAGGCCGATCGGGGCTGACACAGAAACGCCCGTCGATTTCCGTGTCTTATCTGCCACCCATCGTAATCTCGCTGCGCTCGTTAAAGAGGGTTCGTTCCGTCAGGATCTTTTCTATCGGATCAATGTAATTGAGCTGCATGTGCCTGCGTTGCGCTCGCGCCGGGACGATATCGAAGTTCTCTCTACTTACTTTATGGCGCGAAGAGGCCCGGAATTTGGCGTCCAGGAACCCTATTTGTGCAGTGAGGCTTTGAGTGCGCTGCGTGACTACTCTTTCCCAGGCAATGTTCGGGAGTTAGAGAACATTCTGGAAAGAGCGTTGGCTCTGACAGATAGTCCAAGGATCGCGCTTGAGGATTTGCGGTTGCCAAGAATCTCCGCGGCACATGACGACGGCGCTGGCGAGGATTACCACTCCGCGACGCTGCAAAATGGGCTATCTGCAGGCGGTTTGCGCGATCAGATGGATGTTCTAGAGCGAGAGCGCATCGTTGCTGCTTTGGAGCGAGTGCGTTGGAACAAGACCCGCGCGGCTGCGTTGCTAGGGATCAGCTTCCAGGCTTTGCGATACAGGTTGCGCAAATTAGGTATCGATTAAACAAACCAGAATCGTTCGAAGATCTGTTTTTTAAAAACACAAATGGTTGTTCTTGAACAGAAAAAGTTAGGTGTGTACTCAGATGTTTTTAAAAAAATTAATGGAAATCAATATATTATAAATTGGCGCGATATTTGCTTAATATTTAGATAAGCTCTGGAAGCGCGAACAATTCTGGGGGCTGCACATCTTCGCGGGAAGCTTCTCATGCGGAGGTCAGCGAGCCCCAGAGACTCAAGAGCTATGCCGAGGTAAAACTATCTAAGAGGATTCTCCCAGATGAAGAAACAACAAGGCTTTACGCTGATTGAGCTTATGATCGTAGTAGCGATCATAGGTATTCTGGCCGCGGTGGCTATTCCTGCATATCAAGATTACACCGTACGCGCGCGAGTGACGGAGGGGCTCAGCTTGGCATCTGCGGCCAAGACTGCAATCTCTGAATACTATGCAACTAACGGAACCCTACCAACAAGCAACTCACAGGCGGGGATCGCTGCGGCAGGGTCTATCACGGGCAATAATGTGAGCGGCGTTCAGGTCACCGGTTCCGGAGTCATTCAAGTTACATTCAGCGGCAACCCCATTAACGCGAACACTATGACCCTGACTGCTACTACTAACGGGGGCGCAATCGCGTGGAACTGCTCTGGCGGCGATCTGCCCAGCAAATATCGCCCGTCTTCCTGTCGTCGTAACTAAAGCGTTGTTTCGCTAACCCGATACCCACGCCGACGTGACGGGTATCGCTGCCAATCCCGGGTCGGTCAGTCGCGATGACTGCCGGCCCGTCATTTCAAAAACGCCTTTGGAAACTCCGGCAACGGTAGCTCGCGCGGGCGTGAAGGCCGTGGGTAGCACCGCAGCCTAAAAACAATTTCTTCTCGCTACTGTCGCTGCGTTTCGCCGCGCCAGGCAGACAAAATGAACTGCCGTAGCGGATTTAGATGGGCGACTGCATTCTCCAGCAAGCTCACCATCCCAAAGAGCGCCACCGGGATTTCCTTGGGCCGCGCAGTCAGGTCATCTGACAAATCGGGCCAAATGCTGTCGTTCCTCTTCTCATTCTAACGGTCAGAGGTTTCCTATAGATCCCCCGACTAGCCGAGGCTCTCTTGCTCGACGATTTTCGGGACCTCGTGCCTATAGAGCTGCTTGAGCCAACGGAAAAATTCAGTCGCGAAGCATTCATTAGTTTCTCCGAGCTTATTTGGTAGACCCATTTGCATGGCGTCGTTCGCATTAAATAGCTGGCTTCATGGCGACGAGTGGATGTACTGGAAAGCTGTCAATGTTCTGTTAAATCTCGCCAATGGTGTGCTGATTTTTTTCCTTGTGCGCAGCCTCAGTGGGGTCGGCGTCACCCCCTGATTGAGTAGTGCAATGATCTGGAGTCTGGCCTCAATGGAGCAGGAGGACGGATATTAAGAAGCGCTACAGCGATGAGCAGATCATCGGTTTTTTGAAGGAAGCGGACTCAGGGATGCCGGTGAAGGAGCTGTGCCGGCGGCACGGGTTTTCCGATGCGAGTTTCTACACGTGGCAGAGCAAGTATGGCGGGATGGATATTTCGGAAGCGAAGCGTCAGAAGGTGCTTGAGGCCGAGAACGCGAAGCTGAAGAAGCTGCTGGCCGAGACGATGCTCGAGAACGACGTGATCAAGGAAGCGCTGCAAAAAAAATGGTGACCGCACCGGCACGCCGCGAGGCGGTGGGCTGGATGCGGAACCGAGGCTTATCAGAGCGCAAAGCACTAAGGATCGAGAGTATGAGCGCCAGCGCACTGCGTTATCGGCCACGGCCAGATCGGAACATTGAGCTTCGGCAGAAGATTGTTGCGCTGGCGCAGCGTCACCTACGGTGCGGGAATGATCTATCTGAAGCTCCGGCAGGCCGGAGAAATCGTGAACCACAAGCGGGTGGAGCGTCTGTATGCTGCCGAGAAGCTGCAGATCAAGCGGCGTAGGCGCAAGAAAGTACCGATTACGGACCGTCAGCCGCTGGCGCGACCCGACTCAGCCAATGCAGTCTGGTCGATGGATTTTGTGTTCGATCGCCTCAGTGGCGGCCGGCAGATGAGGGTCCTCGGCATCGTGGATGACGGTACTACGGAGTCAGTTGCTGCCCACGCTGAACATGCGCTCGGCGGTCCGCGTACTGGATCGTATCTGTGCCCGTTGTGGCTATCCTGGAGTCATCCGGATCGACAACGGGAAAGAATTTACCGGCAGAGCGATGCTGGAGTGGGCGCACAAGCACGGTGTGAAGCTGCGCCTGATCGAGCCTGGCAAGCCGAATCAAAACGCCTACATCGAATCATTCAACAGTCGCTTCAGGGATGAGTGCTTGAACGAACACTGGTTCCTCAATCTCCGACACGCGCGGCGGCTCATCGAACGCTGGCGCAGGGAATACAACGAAGAGCGACCAAAGAAAGGACTGGGTGGGCTGACCCCCTCCCAATACGCACGACAGAGCAAAGGGGAATCAAATACAGTAACCGCCGGACTCTAGATCAAAATGCTACTCAGGAAGGGGTGACGCCGACGCGCTACTTGTTGCCCAAGCAGGAGATCGTCAGAGCGCGATTAAAAAAATTCAGTCTGCGGCGTCCGAATCGCGAAGCGACGCCATGGCGGAATATCTGTGGGCCGAATGGGCCTGCGAGCTGGGAGACAGGAAAGGGCGGAGAATGCGCTACAGCTTGCGAGACGACGCCCGCTGCCGAGCCGTTTCACGGCGGTCGATTCTGCCGTCGGGAAGATGCTTGCGGACGGTTGTGCGGACAACTGAGCTGAGACCGGAATCTCAGCTTTCTCTCTCTTTAAGTTGCTCCTCTGATTTTTCCCGCCGCAACGACCGGCGTTCAAGGTTTGCTTCCTTGTAGTGAAGCGCAGAAATCAGCTCAGCGAGTATGCCCATCATAAAGGTGAGCAGCGCGGCAATAGTGAGAAGAACCGTCATGTTGGTCAGACGATGGCTGGAGAAATAGGTGTAGCCGTAATAGCTAATAGCTGTCGCAAAGAGTGCTCCGCTTACCGGGAGGAAAAAGCGCATCGGAGAGAAAAGTGTGCCTACCCTCATAATAATCATGAGGAAACGCATACCATCGCGCACCAGGCGGATATGGCTCTTTCCCCCTCGCTCCCGCGCGCTGACGGCTACATAGCTGACCGGAAGTCCCGATCTGAAAAAAGCCATCGTGGAAGTGGTCGGGTATGAAAAACCGTTCGGCAAGAGGTACAGAAAGCGCTCGAAATGGCGAGTGCGGACTGCCCGAAAACCGGAGGTCAGGTCGGGGATCGAGTGACCCGTCATGTAAGAGGCCAGGCGGTTGTAGATCAGGTTGCCTAAGCGTCTTAATAAGGACGCCTGCGTCGATGCGGTTCTAGCTCCGACGGCCATCTCGTGGCCCAACGCGAGCTGGTCAATGAGCGCCCGAATATCAGAAGGGTTGTGTTGACCATCGGCGTCCATGAACACCGTGATATCGGTCTGAGACAGCCGCACACCGCTCTTGATTGCCGCACCATTTCCCAGGCTGTAAGGATGGCGGTGGCAGGCTACGGAGAATTCTTGGCAGACCGCGGCGGTATCGTCGTCACTGCCATCGTCGACCACAATAATTTCGCAGTGCGGGTGGAGGCGCTGGATCTCCGGCAGCAGCTTGCGGAGATTCTTTGCTTCATTTTTTGCCGGCAGAACGATAGTGAAGTCGGTCACAACGGCGCGCTAGGCAGACTTCGTGCCGGAGTTGGACTGCAGATCTGCCGGGGCAGTCGCTTTGGAGATTTTTGACAGCGCGGGTAGCAGCTCACGAAACATACGCGGCGTGGCAGCGACGAGTCGACCAGACTCAAGATGGTTTTCCCCGCCGTACGGGTCGCCAACCAGCCCACCCGATTCTGAGACCAACAGGCAGCCGGCTGCGACCTCTAAGGCATGAAGGTTGAATTCCCAATAGCCGTCAAGCCGGCCGCAGGCAACGTATGCCATATCTAGAGCAGCCGATCCTGAGGAGCGCATTTCACACGGCGCCTTGGTCACGCCGGAGAAGCTTAGAGTGCTGGCAGAGCTATCCGGCCCGCGCCTTGATGAGGCTCCCACGCCAATCAGATTAGCGCCGGTCCGGTGATTTCCCTGGCTTCGAATTTTGTGATCGTTAAGTAGGGCACCGGAACCCCGGGATGCCGTAAACATTTCGTCGCGGAGCGGGTCGTAAACGACGGCCTGATTCAGTCGTCCGCGTACTTCGAGTGCGATGGATACCGCGAAGTGGGGGTTCCCGCGCAGGTAGTTCGTTACGCCGCTGAGCGGCTCAACGAGCCATAGGTAATCCGAGTCGCCGCGCTGTCCCGATTCCCGCGACGAAGTAGCGTGGCCTGGATAGGCGGTTTGCAACGTGTCTAAGATGGCAATCTCAGCTTGGCGGCCGATGTCAGTAGAGAACTCAACTTCGCCCCTCTGCTCTACCTGCACCTCGTAGAGCCGATTCTGCCCGCGGGCAAGGATCGTTCCAGCGCGTCGCGCAGCTCGAACGGCAATATTAAGCATAGGGTGCATGAAGAATGTCGCGCAGTAGAATCCGTCGAATGGTAACCGATCGGACAACGCCCTCCTCAGCGCAGGCTGGCAATGAGACCACTCTTTTGAGCCGGCTGCGCATCGTCCTGGTTGGCACCACGCACCCCGGGAACATCGGCGCTGCCGCGCGCGCAATGAAGGCGATGGGCCTGACGGATCTTGCGCTCGTCGAGCCGACGCGGTTCCCTGCTGCAGAAGCGACGGCGATGGCTTCAGGCGCGGATGACGTGCTGGCGCGCGCTGAGGTGACCTCGGGGCTGGATGAGGCGCTGCGGGGCTGCAGCCTGGTTTTCGGTACCACAGCCCGAGAGCGTCATATCTCCTGGCCATTGGTGACCCCGCGAGAAGCCGCAGCGCTCGCCGCGGAGAGTACGCAGCGCGTAGCCCTGGTCTTCGGGCGAGAGCGAAGTGGTCTGACCAACGAGGAGCTCGACCGGTGCCAGCGCGCTGTCACCATTCCGACGGATGCATCGTTCAGTTCGCTGAATCTGGCGCAGGCAGTGCAGATCTGCGCGTACGAAATGCGCCTCGCCCACGTCACCGGCGTGGACAGACGTACCAGCCGAAAAGATCGTGCGGCCAGCGCTGCTGAAATCGCCGCAGCAAAAGAGCATGCGCTGAGCGTGATGGTCAGGGTTTCGTACTTTGATCCTGACCGCCCCAAATTGTTGGAACGGCGCCTGCAGCGGATGCTATCGCGTGGTCGCTTGATGCACAGCGACGTACAGATTCTAAGAGGTTTTTTGAGTGCTGTGGAAACCAGCCTGACGCCTTGATGTGACGTCCTCAGGTCAACCGGCCGCGGAAACAAATTGCTTCGTCCGCGTGCCGAATGACCCCGATTTCGTAGACAGTCTCTCCTGCAGCGGTGAGCGCTGCCGTCACTGCTGCAGCATCCGCGGCCGCCGCAACGACCACCATGCCGATGCCGCAGTTAAAAGTCCGCAGTAGCTCTTGCTGCTCAAGGTCCGCCTGGTCTCGTAACCAGCAGAAAATTTCGGGCAAACGCCAGTTAGCCAGGTCGATTTCCGCACACAAACCAGAAGGGATCACCCTGGGAATATTCTCTGTCAGACCTCCGCCGGTGATGTGTGCAAGGGCGTGCAAGTCGTGTTCTTTCAGTGTCCTCAGGAGAGATCTTACATAGATGCGCGTCGGTGTCAGCAGGAGATCGCCAAGGGTTCTGTCGGCGTGTTTCTCGGCCAAGGAAATCTGTCGCGTGTCGAGGATGTGTCGGACCAGAGAGTAACCATTCGAATGGATCCCGCTGGATGCCAGGCCAAGGACGACGTCTCCTGCGGTGACCTTGGAACCGTCGATCAGGCGTTCTTTCTCGACTGCGCCAACGCAGAATCCAGCAAGGTCGTAGTGTCCTGCAGGGTACATCCCCGGCATTTCGGCAGTTTCGCCGCCAAGAAGCGTGGCGCCGGCTTCCTCACAGCCAGATGCGATACCTGTAATCACAGTTTCCGCGGTGTCGACGGCAAGCTTTCCGGTTGCAAAATAATCGAGAAAAAGCAGCGGTTCCGCACCCTGGACCACAATGTCATTGACGCACATCGCGACCAGATCGAGGCCAATCGAGTCGTGCCGATCAAGCTCAATTGCTAATAGCAGCTTGGTGCCTACGCCGTCAGTGGAGGAGACCAGCACAGGGTTTCGGTAGCCAGCCTGCGCCAGGTCAAACAGCCCGCCGAAGCCGCCGAGTCCGCCCATGACGCCCGCACGTCGGGTTGCCGCGGCGGCGCCGGAAATCCGGGACACGAGTTCTTCTCCCCGCTGGATATCGACGCCTGCATCACGGTAGGTCAGCCGTTTTTTCATGCCGTCAGACATGCTGCGATCGTAGCTGCATTGTGTAGTGAGGATAAGCCTTGACTTGGGTTGGAGGTTCCACATAGCGTTCGGCGCCGTGGCAGTTTCCAATCAATCGACCAAGGTACTCAGGCATGCGCTATTGGCCCTCGTGCTGTTCAGCGTTTGGGGTAACGCTTGGGGTGTGGATGTCCTCGGCCTGTTCAGCGCGCGTGTAGAAGTCAGAGACCGCTCGCCGGAACAGATGCGTGTGGTGGCCCGCGAGGCGCTCGTCGCGGTGCTGATCAAAGTCACTGGAAACCGGTTTATCAGCTTTCAGAACGGCATTGATGGGTTGCTGGATCAGGCATCGGATCTGCTCCTCAGCTACAGCTATGAAGTTGCAGAGCTGAGCGGGGCTCTTCACCTGTGGGCTGAGTTTGATGCGCCAGCGCTGCTCGCACGCCTTAACGCGATGGGAATCCCGACGTGGAGCAAAGAACGTCCGGAGGCGTTGGTGTGGCTTGTCGTTGAGGAGGGCACGCAACGCCGGATCGCTAGCAGCGATGAACCGTTGATACTCGGGAATGCACTGAAAAAGCGGGCGTCCCAGCGCGGTATTCCCCTGTTGTTTCCGCTCCTCGATATTGAAGAGGCGCGGAACCTGACACCGCTACAAGACTGGCAGGGCCTGGCAGCGACAGCGCTGACCTTGTCATCTCGCTACGGCACGCCGGCGACGCTGGTCGGCTATGTCAGGGATGCCGCGCCGGGCTTGTGGGTAGCAGATTGGGTGGCACAGGTAGAAGGCGAGGTTTTCAGCTGGTCACAGGATGGCACTCTGCCGACACTTTTAACCGACGACGGAATCGACCACCTTGCTGACACCCTGGCCGGGTGGTTTGCGCATGTCAGTAATGCGACTCAGGATGAACGTGTGACTCTGAATGTTTATGGTGTCAATTCCCTCGCCGATTACGCCCGGCTGTCCAACTACCTGCAGGCGCTCGACACCGTGACGGCCGTCTTCCCTGCGATGTTCGAGGCTGATCTTGTCAGCTTTAAAATCACGACCAGGAGTGGGGCTTCAGGGCTGACTCAGGGCATCGCGTTTGGCGACGTGCTGTTGCCACTGGACACACCTGTCGGCGCATATGCGTTGCGTCACTGAGCCCTCAGCTCTGCTTGGCACGGGCGCAGACCTTTCAGCCATCAACGTCAGCTATGTCAGAGCGAATATCTGAACCTGGGCTAGGTTTGCTCTGGCTCTGGGTGGGACTGAGTGCAGCCCTGCTCGGGCTCGGGTATTTGCTGGCTCCTGTTTTGACGCCATTCGTTGTCGCATTTCTGCTCGCCTACCTCGCTGACCCCTGGGTCGACTGGCTGGAGCGCAAAGGACTCGGTCGCACGGGCGCCGTTGCGCTGGTGTTTGCAATGCTTCTTGCTGCGGGCGCACTTGGCCTCTTGGTAGTTCTTCCCTTGCTCACGCGGCAGCTCGGGATTTTTATTGGCGGAATTCCGGGTTTAATCGAACAAGCGCAGGCTGCGTTTCCATTGCTGGCTGAGTCGACGAAAACAGTTGGATTAACGAGCTCTGAGCTAGGCAAAGCGCTGCGCGCGAACTGGCAGGAGCTCGGCCCAGCTCTGGTCCTTGTTCTGAGGAGGGTCGGCGACTCGGGCGCTGCGCTGTTTGCTTTCGTGGCCTGTCTTCTGTTGATTCCGGTTGTGACGTTCTACCTTTTACGTGATTGGGACGAAATGATTGGGCGTATCAATGGACTCATCCCGCGTCGTTCTGCCCCTCTGGTTCGGAGACTCGCGCGTGAGGTCGATGCTGTTCTCGCCGAGTTTGTGCGCGGACAGGTGGTCTTGATGGGGGCTTTAGCTCTCATCTATTCGGCAGGCCTCTGGGTTGTTGGTCTGCACACGGCCCTTGCGATTGGTGTAATCGCCGGAGGGCTCAGTTTTATTCCCTACCTCGGTATGTCCATTGGCATGCTGGCCAGCGGGCTTGCAGCATTTCTGCAATTCCACGATGTCGCCCATGTTTTTGCAGTCGGCCTTGTGTTCGCCGTCGCTCAGGCACTGGAGGCGATGGTTCTGGCGCCATATCTCGTGGGTGAACGGATCGGTCTCCATCCGGTTGCGGTCATTTTTGTCGTGCTGGCGGGGAGTCAGCTGCTCGGATTGTTCGGCGCGCTCGTTGCGGTGCCGGCGGGCGCAGTCATGGTTGTTTTCATGCGTCATGCCTGTGATCGCTACCGACAGAGCGCCTGGTTCATGTCGACGTGAGCATGAATCGACAGGCGCAGCTAGCGCTCGGGTTCTATCCGTCACGCTCGTCAGAGTTTGATGACTACTTTGCTGGAGAAAATATCGAAACAGTCTGCGGGCTGAGGCGCTGGAGTGAAGGTCAGGGCGCCAGGGTGGTGTATGTGTGGGGGAATCGAGGAACGGGAAAGACTCACCTGCTGCAGGCAGCAATCAAACATGCCCATACAGCCGGTGGTCGCGTGATCTACGTTCCCCTCGACGAGTCCGAGCTGTGGGCAGACGGGATGTTCGACGGATTGGAGGAGCTCGATTTTCTCGCGTTGGATGACATCGACGCTTGTCGGGGGTATGCATCTCGCGAAAGAAGCTTGTTTGATCTGTTCAATCGCGTCACTACCACGGGTGCGCGTTTACTGTGGTCGGGGAGTCGTCGCCCGGCGCCGGCCGGGAGCTTCGAGCTGGCAGATTTGGCGTCACGACATGCATCAAGCCTGAGCTACCATCTGGCAGCACCGAAGGATGAACAGCTGCGACAGGCAATGAAGTTCCTCGCACAGCGTCGGGGGCTTGATTTGTCAGAGCAGGTCGTTGACTACATCCTGCACCGCCAATCTCGGGAGATATCGAGTCTGGTGCGGGTGGTCCAGCATCTCGACACCGCGTCTCTCGAGCAGCGACGCCCGATTTCGGTGCCGTTTGTGCGAGAGGCTTTGGAGAACGGCTCGGAGACCCCAGAGGGCTGCTGAGCGCATGGCCCGCGAACGCTGGCCGGAACGTAATATCGGTGTGCCCCCCGCGACCGTCTAAAGAAGTTCCAGCACCCGCTCAGGTGGGCGTCCGACCACGGCCCGCTGCCCGCGTACAGCGATGGGTCGTTGCAGCAGCACCGGCTGATCGCAGATGGCTTTCAGGATGCTGTTCGCCGGGCTCTGCGCGTTGGCTCCACAACGTTCCCATTCCGATTCGTTCTGGCGCACTAATTCGATAGCGGGGATGTCCAGCAGGGTTACCAGCTCGCTGAGGCGCGATACTGTCAATGTTTCCTTCAGGTATTCGAAGACCTCTACCGCAGTGCCGGTCTTCTCCAGGAGATCGAGCGCAGCGCGGGACTTTGAACAGCGTGGATTGTGGTAGAGCGTGATCGACATGTGTGATTTCCGGAGGTGAACAGTCCGCTGCATCTGACAAAGTGCAGCAGGCGGGCAGTCGCACCGTAGTCTACACTCGGAGGCCCAGCCCGATCTCAGCGAAGTCCCTTCTCAGTGTCTGGTCACCACTCCCGCAGGTTGATGTCCGTGCGTCATAGTTTTCGACGTACTTTCCTGAACGCTTACGTGTTCCTCAAATACCTGGCGCAGCGTTTTGTGCGCGACCGCTGCACGCAGGCTGCGGCATCGCTCGCCTACACCTCCCTTTTGGCCCTGGTGCCGCTGATGACGGTGGTATTCGTTGCACTTTCCGCGTTCCCCGCATTTCAGGACTGGCGTGAGGCTGTCGAAAATTTTGTGTTCCGCAATTTTGTACCCGCGCTGGGAGAGCAGGTGCAGGGATACATTGCGCAGTTCACGGAAAAAGCGCGACGTTTACAGGCAGCGGGGGTCACCGTTTTGCTGGTGACCGTTCTCATGATGATGTCGACCGTCGAATCGACCTTTAACGTTATATGGAACGTCGAGCGCCGCCGGCCGCTGATGGTGCGATTTCTTGTTTACTGGGCGGTACTGACCCTCGGACCGATTCTGATCGGCACAGGGATGGTCGTGACGTCCTATCTTTTTTCAATCCCGGGGCTGACAGAGGACGGAGCGGGGCCGCTGACCCGGGCTGATCTTCTTGCGGTTGTGCCTCTGATCGCGAGCACATTCGCGTTTGTGCTCTTCTTCAAGCTGATCCCTTACCGTCCTGTTCCCTTTGCAAATGCGCTGGTCGGTGGGATCGTCGCAAGTTTGCTTTTTGAGGCAGCGAAGCAGGGGTTTGCGATTTATGTCACCAGGTTTCCTGCACAGCAGGCAATTTATGGGGCGTTTGCAACGCTGCCAATTTTTCTGATCTGGATCTATGCGTCATGGCTGGTTGTTTTATTCGGCGCAGAGGTTACCAAGTGCCTGACCACGTATCCGTTGTGGCGCAGCAGCCGGCATGACTTGCGGCATCCAGAGCGCGATCCCGCGCACTGCGCGTTTCTGATCCTGCGGCGCCTGTACACCGTGCAGGTCACTGCGCAGGGGCTGTCGGAGCGAGAACTGGCGAACGAGCTTCGTGAATTCAGTTTTGAACAAGTCAGTGCGGTTCTGCAGCGGCTTGATCTGGCGGCTTGGATCGGCCGCAATGAGCGTTATCAGTGGATTCTGCTGCGTGACCTTTCGCGAGTTCACCTCGGTGACCTGCTTCAACTCATTCCCAGCATCGAGCTGCCGCGTGTGCTGAGTGAGAGTTCGGCCCTGAGCGAAGCTCCAGAATCTCAGCAGCGCTTGCAGAAGCTGGAGTCTGTTTTGCGCGAGGGCCTGAACGTGCCGTTGGCAGCGCTGTGTGCAGTGTGAGGCGCAGGACGTGACTGCTGAAGTTCTTGATGTTGTCTGGTATCAGATCCGGGTGACGGGTCGCGTGCAGGGCGTTGGTTTTCGATTTGCGGCCTGCCGCGAGGCGAAGCAGCTTGGACTGGCCGGGTGGGTGCGCAATGAGCGCGATGGCTCAGTGTCCCTGGTTGCCGGCGGTCGTGCCGGTGCGCTAGCGAGTTTCGTCACCTGGCTGCAGACAGGGCCCCGAGGGGCCGCGGTGACAGAAGTGCGCTCCAAGATGATCGCCGAGCAGCCGCTCGTAGAATTTGACATTCGCTGATTTGGGAACTGCACGCGGTCGGCGGCGCTGACCCGGCGAACTGCGGACTTTCGGTCGGCTAGCTGCGACCAATATGCTCGGTGAGAAACCGGGTAGCCTGATCGAGCGGGATTTCCTCTGACGCCTGACCAGCGCGCGCTTTGTATTCGAATATGCCAGTGTCCAGGCCACGGTCGCTGATGACCAGCCTGTGTGGAATTCCGATCAGCTCAAGGTCTGCGAACATTACGCCAGGGCGCTCCCGTCCATCGTGAAACAGGACGTCGAAACCAGCCGCTCTGAGCCCCGCGTAAAGCGTTTCCGCGGCGAGTCTCAAACGTTCCGATTTGTGCATGTTGATCGGCGCGATTGCGCATTGGAAGGGTGCGATGCTGTCCGGCCAGATGATGCCCTGATCGTCATGATTCTGTTCGATAGCAGCCGCCACAATGCGTGACACGCCGATGCCGTAACAGCCCATACGCATGGTGACTGACTGACCATTGGCATCCAGCACTCGCGCTTTCATTGCGTCGCTGTATTTTGTGCCCAGCTGGAAAATATGGCCCACCTCGATTCCGCGTTTGATATCGAGAACGCCGTTTCCATCCGGGCTGGGATCGCCGGCTACTACATTACGGAGGTCGACGATTTCGGGGAGTGCGATATCCCGATCCCAGTTGACACCGACGTAATGCCAGCCGTCTTCGTTGGCTCCGCAAACAAAATCCGCCAGGGAAGCCACTGCGCGATCCGCAAAACACGGAAACGGCAGGGACATGGGGCCGAGCGAACCAGGAGATGCACCAACGGCGCCGCGGATTTGGTCGACAGACGCGAAACGCAGCGGCTCGGCTACCTGAGGAAGCTTCGCAGTTTTCACGACGTTGAGATCGTGGTCCCCGCGGAGCAGCAACCCGACGAGACCGCCATCCGAGCCTTCCACTACCAGCGTTTTCACACACTGCGCGGCGTCGACCCCGAGAAAGTCGACGAGCTCGGTAATCGAGTGCTGCCCAGGTGTGGCCACTTTCTCGAGCAGCTGCGAGGGTTCTGGGGGTGTGGTGGTGGCACCTGCGACCGGTACAAGTTCGACATTGGCGGCATATCCGCCGGTATCGCTGAACGCAATCAGGTCTTCACCCGATTCGGCGAGCACGTGGAATTCATGCGACGTTGAGCCTCCGATGTTGCCGGTATCCGCAAGCACCGCACGGTAGGACAAACCGATACGGTCGAAGATACGGCTGTAGGCGGCATACATGTCCTGATAGGTCTGCTCGAGCGAGCTCTGGTCAAGGTGAAATGAGTAGGCATCTTTCATGAGGAATTCGCGAGCGCGCATGATGCCGAAGCGCGGGCGGATCTCGTCGCGGAATTTGGTCTGGATCTGGTAGAAATTTGCCGGCAGCTGTCGATAGCTTCTGACTTCGCCGCGGATCAGGTCGGTAATGATTTCCTCGTGCGTTGGCCCGAGACAGAAGCTGCGTTCATGCCGGTCGACAAAGCGCAGCAACTCGGGACCGTAAGCATCCCAACGGCCCGATTCCTGCCAGAGTTCGGCTGGCTGAACGCCTGACATCAGTACTTCCTGGGCCCCCGCAGCATCCATCTCCTCACGCACGATGGCCTCGACTTTTCGGAGCACGCGCAGCCCGAGGGGAAGCCAGGTGTAGATGCCTGAGGCCAGCTGTCTGACCATTCCGGATCGAAGCATGAGCTTATGGCTGATGACTTCCGCCTCGGCAGGGGCATCGCGGAGAGTGGGTACGAGCAGCTTGGA
>JAYODW010000006.1:0-49794 GCA_038116745.1 Gammaproteobacteria bacterium | reverse complement strand
GCAGAAATTCTTGTCAGGTCGCTGGCCGACGAAGGCGTTGAATACGTGTTCGGCTACCCGGGCGGTGCGGTGCTGCATATCTATGATGAGATATTCAAGCAAGACCGTGTGAAACACGTGCTCGTTCGCCACGAGCAGGGTGCGACACATGCCGCAGACGGTTACGCCAGGGCAAGCGGGAAACCGGGAGTGGTCCTGGTGACTTCCGGTCCGGGCGCCACTAACTGTGTGACCGGGATTGCAACTGCCTACATGGATTCGATCCCCCTGGTAGTTATCACGGGACAGGTCGCGACGGCACTGATTGGCAATGATGCGTTTCAGGAAGTGGACTGCATCGGCATCACACGCCCATGCGTCAAACACAACTTTCTGGTTGAGCGTGCGGAGGACCTCGCCGAGACCATCAAGAAAGCGTTTTTTATCGCTACCACGGGCAGACCGGGTCCGGTGGTCGTTGACGTGCCCAAAGACGTCACTGCCAACATGGCGGAGTACCGGTACCCGGAATCGGTTGATATCCGCTCTTATCGCCCCACGCTGAAAGGCCATCCGGGTCAGATTAAGCGCGCAGGGCAGCTTCTGCTCAGTGCGCAGAAACCGATGATTTACACCGGCGGTGGCGTCATTCTCGACAACGGCTCGGAAAAGCTGACGCGTTTCGCTCGTCTTCTCGGTTATCCCGTGACCAACACGCTGATGGGCCTTGGCGCGTATCCGGGCAGCGACCCGCAGTTCGTGGGCATGCTCGGCATGCACGGTACGTACGAAGCGAATATGGCGATGCATCACTGCGACGTCCTGATAGCTATCGGCGCGAGGTTCGACGATCGCGTGACGGGCGACCTCGAAAAGTTCTGCCCGGAGGCAAAGATCATCCATATCGACATCGACCCTGCCTCTATCTCTAAAAACGTACGGGTAGATGTGCCGATCGTGGGGAGTGTCAACAGTGTCCTGGAAGAGCTGATCGAGCTCATTGAAGCCAGTGGCAAATCGCCTGTGGACCGGGCCAGTGACCCCTGGTGGTCACAGATAAATGAATGGCGCGCTCTGGACTGTCTGGCCTACGACAGAAAAAGCGCGTTGATCAAACCTCAGTCCGTCATCCAGACGCTGCATCAGGTCACCAATGGCGATGCCTACGTTACCTCCGATGTCGGTCAGCACCAGATGTGGGCAGCCCAGTTCTATCCCTTCGACAAGCCCAGACGTTGGATCAACTCAGGGGGTCTCGGCACGATGGGCTTCGGCCTGCCCGCGGCGATGGGGGTGCAGTTTGCGTTTCCCGAGGCAACGGTCGCCTGCGTGACCGGGGAAGCCAGTTTCGTGATGTGCGTTCAGGAGCTGTCGACTTGTCTGCAGTACGGACTGCCGATCAAGGTCCTCAGTCTGAACAATCGCTACATGGGCATGGTCCGGCAATGGCAGGAATTTTTCTACGACCGACGTTATTCACACTCCTACATGGATGCCTTGCCTGACTTCGTCAAAATGGCCGAGGCTTTCGGCCACGTGGGGATGCGCGTCGAGCAGCCTGGTGATGTGGAAAGCGCAATCAAGGAGGCTTTCGCGCTCAAGGACCGGCTGGTCCTGATGGATTTCATCACCGATCAGAATGAGAACGTCTATCCGATGATCGCTGCAGGCAAAGGCCAGCATGAGATGCACCTCGCGCCGCGGGAACGGGAACTGGCATGAAAGAGCGGCACACCATTTCGATCCTGCTCGAAAATGAGTCGGGAGCATTGTCGCGCGTAGCAGGGCTGTTTTCTGCAAGGGCTTATAACATCGAGTCTCTGGCAGTTGCGCCGACCGAGGATCCGACCGTTTCCAGAATGACGATGGTCACGATTGGATCTCCCGAAATAATTGAGCAGATCACCAAACAGCTCAACAAGCTGGTCGACGTGATCAAGCTTGTCGACCTCAACGAAGGGCCGCATATCGAGCGCGAGCTCATGCTGGTCAAATTGCGCACCGCCGGTAGCGAGCAGCGTGCGGAATTCAAGCGGCTGGTAGAGATTTTCGGCGGCACAATCGTCGACGTCTCCGACGTCAGCTACACAGTTGAGCTCACTGGCTCAAGAAGCAGCCTGGACGATTTCGTTGAGGCCGTCGGAGTCAGACACGTGATGGAGCTTGCCCGATCAGGCGTGCTCGGTCTTTTGAAAGGGAGCAAAGCGCTCAAAGCGTGAGCAGCCCGACGAAGCAGTGGCGGTAAGCCCGACCGCTGCCCGGCATTCGACACATTTTGCAAACCAGAAACAGGATGGCAGAGCGATGGCGCTAAACATTTACTACGACAAAGATGCGGATCTTTCCCTTATACAGGCAAGGAAAGTCGCCGTTATCGGATACGGTTCGCAGGGTCACGCTCATGCGAACAATCTCAAAGACTCTGGCGTCGATGTTGTGGTCGGACTGCGCGAGGGCTCGGCCTCGTGGCGCAAGGCCGAGAGTGCGGGTCTCGCAGTGCTGCCAATCGCTGCAGCGAGTGCGGCTGCGGACCTTGTCATGATTCTGGCGCCGGACGAGCATCAGGCCGACCTTTATCGGTCGGACATCGAGCCGAATATCAAGCAGGGTGCCGTGCTGGCGTTCGCGCATGGCTTCAACATTCACTTCGGTCAGGTCGTTCCCCGTGATGACCTCGACGTCATCATGATCGCTCCCAAAGGTCCCGGACATCTGGTGCGCTCGACATATCAGCAGGGCGGTGGAGTGCCCAGCCTGATCGCTATTCATCAGGATGCATCCGGACAG
Source organism: Gammaproteobacteria bacterium (assembly GCA_038116745.1). Lineage (GTDB taxonomy): Bacteria > Pseudomonadota > Gammaproteobacteria > JAYODW01. The sequence goes on along the minus strand of JAYODW010000006.1, from coordinate 47,028 downwards.
GCGAAGGAAATTGCCCTGTCTTACGCTTCAGCTAACGGCGGCGGTCGCGCCGGTGTCATCGAAACCAGTTTTCAGGAAGAGACCGAAACGGATCTGTTCGGCGAGCAGACTGTGCTCTGTGGCGGCATGACGGCATTGATTCAAGCGGGTTTTGAAACGCTGGTCGAGGCGGGTTACGCGCCCGAAATGGCCTACTTTGAATGTCTCCACGAGGTGAAGCTGATCGTAGACCTCATCTACGAGGGCGGGATCGCGAACATGCGCTACTCCATTTCCAACACTGCGGAATACGGTGACTTCACCCGTGGACCGCGTATCGTTAACGACGACACAAAAGCGGAAATGAAACGAATTCTGGCCGAAATTCAGAACGGTGAATTCGCGCGGGAGTGGATCGGAGAAAACCGTACTGGAGTAGCGGTTCTGAAGGCGAAAAGACGGCGCGCCCAACAGCATCCGATTGAAGAGGTCGGCGAGCGTCTACGGGGCATGATGCCCTGGATCGGCGCCAACAAACTCGTCGACAAGGCTAAAAACTGATCCGGTCCGGGCTCTGCGGGCGCTGTTATTGACGCGCTCGCGCGACCCGCATGGGTTTGCACTGAACGGCCCGGAATGCGCCAGGGCCTGTGGTCTCGAATTGCAATAATGGCCAAGCACCACTGCGTGCGTTTTGCTGACGGCGGGTTCCACGCGCGCTACCATATTTTCCTCGGGCGGTTCTGTCGTCGCGCTAGGGGGATGTTGTGATGCGGGTGGTGCATTCAAGTGAGCCGGAGACGGCCCCTCAACCGCGCCCGATTGACGCGCAAAAACGCCGCTCGGGAATTTACCTGCTGCCGAATCTGTTCACGACGGCGGCGCTTTTCGCCGGCTTCTACGGCATAGTTGCCGCTATCGGCTCTCGTTTTGAAGCGGCCGCCGTGGCGATCCTCGTTGCGATGGTGCTCGACGGCATGGACGGCCGCATCGCCCGCATGACAAACACGCAGAGCGATTTTGGCGCGCAATATGACAGTCTGTCAGACATGGTGTCCTTCGGGCTTGCGCCGGCGCTGGTGATCTACGAGTGGACGCTGTCCAATGTTGGAAAAATCGGTTGGCTGGCGGCGTTTGTGTACACCGCCGCCGCCGCCCTGAGACTCGCGCGCTTCAATACTCAGGCGGGCACAACCGATAAAAGATTTTTTCAGGGCTTACCCAGCCCGGCTGCCGCGGGCGTGGTCGCGTCGCTGGTGTGGCTGGGCCACAGTTTCGAATTCCGAGCGGCATCGTTGGTGCCGGTGGGAGCCGCCTTGCTGACCGTGCTGGTGGCTCTGTTGATGGTCAGCAATGTGCGTTATTACAGTTTCAAGGATCTCGATCTTCGCGATCGCGTGCCGTTTGTCTCGATACTCGCGGTTGTCATGGTGTTTGTGCTGGTTTCACTGCAGCCGGCAAGCGTGCTGTTCGGCCTGTTTGGATGCTATGCCATGAGCGGGGTCGGTGAGACTTGGTGGCAGCGCAGGCGGCGCAAGGCAGAGCGGCGCGCGGCGAAGGCGCCATGACACGCTCAGAGCGCGCCGATTGATTCGCCAGACGCAGGTGTCAGTGCAGGTTCAGGCTCCGACCGAGCTGCGGCGGCGCGCCATCCTTCAGTCAATAGGCATCCAGCTCTGGGAAACCCGCGAGAAGACTGCAGAGGCGTCCGCACTGAAGCCCTCGGCGGGAGCGCATGGGGCTGATCGGCCGGCTCCCAATCTCGATGGTTTAAGACAACGTGTGGCGGAGTGCGCGCGTTGCAGTCTGCATACGTCAAGGAGCCAGACCGTATTCGGCGTCGGCAATCCTGCCGCCGACTGCATGGTGATCGGGGAGGCGCCCGGCGCGGAAGAAGACCGTCGCGGAGAGCCCTTCGTGGGGCGTGCCGGGCAGCTTCTGAACGCCATGCTGCAAGCGGTCGGGTTTACCCGACAGGACGTGTACATCGCGAATATTCTGAAGTGTCGTCCCCCGAACAACCGCGATCCGCTGCCTGAGGAGGTTTCGTCCTGCAGCGACTACCTGACGGCGCAGATAGAGGGAGTCTCGCCGAAGGTCATCCTGACCGTGGGTAAGGTGGCCGCGCAGAATCTGCTCGCGCTCGATCTGCCAATCGGGCGCATGCGCGGTGGTGACTTTTTTTACCGAGCTGGAGGACGGCCCATTCCCGTCGTGGTCACTTATCACCCGGCATATCTGCTGCGCTCGCCGGGCGAGAAGCGGAAGGCGTGGGACGATCTCAAGCGATTGAGAAACCTGCTCGTGGTTGGGGAGTACTGATGAGCGCAGTACTCCTCACTGACGAAACCAAGCTCAGGCTCATGCGCGAGTCTGATATCGCTGCGGTCGTCGGAATAGAGACGCGTTCGTACGATTTCCCGTGGTCCGATGCAATTTTTTCGGATTGCCTGAGGGTTGGTTACTGCTGCTGGGTAGTCGAGCAGGGCTCATCGGTATGCGGATACGGCATCATGTCGGTCGCGGCTCAGGAGAGCCATATTTTAAATATCTGTATCGCGCCGGAGGCTCGCAGACTCGGCGCTGCGCGGATGCTGATGCTTAATTTGCTGGAGCTCGCCGCTAATCACCACGCGCGGATATCTTTTCTCGAGGTGAGGCCGTCAAACAGCGGCGCAATCCGCCTTTACGAGAGCCTGGGATTCCGTCGGGTGGGCACCCGAAAAGGCTATTATCCTGCGAAATCCGGACGTGAAGACGCCCTGGTGATGAGCACGCCGATCGGTGATGTAGACCGCGTTTCCGTGCGGTTGAACGTGCTCGCTTAACTCGCTAGCCTACCTCTCCCTGAGCTCCTCCCCGGCATGCATTTATGAAACGACCTCCCTTCTGGCATTCCGCTCTTACGTTGCTTCTCACGGCGGTGTGTGCGACCCCTGTTTTAGCTGTAGACGCGATCACACTGGAGGGCGGAATCGCGGACAGCGACCAAGACGTCAATCGATTCGGGGCGATGGTGCGCTGGGACCTCGAGCGAAAATGGCTGCAGACAGGTGACTGGCGGCTGGGCAGCTACGTCGAATTCTCAGTGGCTTACTGGGATGGGGATAAAGGGCGCACCGGTAATGACGATCTGTTTGATTTCGGGCTGACGCCGGTTTTACGCTGGGAAATGGATCCCAAAGAAGGCTTGGCTCCGTTTGTGGAACTGGGTGTGGGTACACACCTCCACACGCAGACGCAGATTGGAGACAAGGATTTCGATATCCCCCTGGCTTTCGGCAACCATTTCGGAGCCGGCGCGCGTTTTGGCGGCGGGCGGTACGAAGTGCTTTACCGGTTCCAGCACCTGTCTAACGCCAGCCTGGGAGATGACAATCCCGGTTTGAACTTCCATACCGTTCTGGTCAGCTACCACTTCTGATTCATCTGACGCCGGCGCTGCTCTCTCTGCATCACCGGCAGCATCCATACATGTCCTGGCCCACAGTTGAGCAGTTCATTGGCAAGACCCCGCTGGTGAGGCTGCAGCGGATACCCGGTCCGGGCTCGAATGTCATCCTCGCCAAGCTGGAGGGAAACAATCCCGCGGGCTCGGTCAAGGACCGTCCGGCCTACAGCATGATCCAGCGCGCCGAGCGCTCCGGGCGGATCGCGCCGGGAGATACGCTCATCGAAGCCACTAGTGGCAACACCGGGATCGCGCTTGCCATGGTGGCGGCTATCAAAGGTTATCGGATGGTGCTCGTGATGCCCGAAAACATGAGCGAAGAGCGGCGCGCGGTGATGAAAGCGTTTGGCGCCGAGCTCATTCTCGTTTCGTCAGAAGGCGGCATGGAGACAGCGCGCGATCTCGCCAAGGCGATGGAGGCCCGGGGCGAAGGTGTGGTGCTGGATCAGTTTGGAAACCCCGACAATCCGCTGGCGCACTACGAAGACACCGGCCCTGAGATCTGGCAGGACACGGATGGCAAGGTGACGCATTTCGTTTCTTCCATGGGAACGACGGGCACGATCATGGGCGCCTCGCGCTACCTGAAAAGCAGAAATCCCTCGATCCAGATTGTCGGCGTGCAGCCAGCGGATGGCGCCCGCATTCCCGGGATTCGACGCTGGCCGGAAGCCTATCGCCCCGCCATTTTCGAGCCCGCCGCGGTCGACCGGACTATCGAGGTTGCGCAGGCTGAGGCCGAAGAGATGACCCGGCGATTGGGTGCCGAAGAGGGCATCTTCGCAGGGGTTTCCTCCGGAGGAGCGCTCGTCGCGGCGCTGCGCGTGGCTGATGAAGTCGAAAATGCGGTGATCGTCACGATTGTCTGCGACCGTGGCGATCGCTACCTGTCGACGGGAGTGTTTCCGGGATGAGCGAGCGATTCAGCGAGCCGGACGTACGCAGACTCAAGCAACGCGGGCGCCGAAAGTTTCTGTGAACGTCTTCGTTTTTGATATCGAGACGATCCCGGATATTGCGGGGGCTCGGCGGCTGTGGAGTCTGGATGAGACTCTGGACGATGATGGCGTCGTCGACCTGATGACGGCCAAGCGACTTCAGGAAACTTCAGGATCCAGCGATTTTCTGCGCAGCCACATGCATCGAATAGTGGCGATATCCGCGGTATTCCGTGAGGGTGATCGTTTCAATGTCTGGTCGCTCGGCGAAGAATCTTCGGATGAAGCAGAGCTGGTGCGGCGCTTCTTCGAGGGTGTTGAACGCTATACACCGACACTCGTCTCATGGAACGGCGGGGGGTTTGACCTGCCGGTCCTGCACTATCGCGCCCTGTTGCACGGGATCGCTGCGCCCCGTTACTGGGATACGGGCGACGATGATCGCAGTTTCCGCTACAACAACTACCTGGGTAGGTTTCATTGGCGCCATATCGATCTGATGGACGTACTTGCTGGCTATCAGGCTCGCGCGTACGCGCCTCTCGACCAGCTGGCGACTCTGATGGGGCTGCCCGGCAAGCTTGGAATGAGTGGTGCCAAGGTGTGGGATGCGTTCCGCGCAGGCCAAATCGGCGCAATCCGGGACTACTGTGAAACAGACGTGCTGAACACCTGGCTGCTTTATCTCAGGTTTCAGCATTTGCGCGGCCACTTGAGCGATCCCGAGCTTCTATCAGAGATGCTTCGGGTCAGGGAATTTCTGGCAGCCGCCCCGCAGCCTCATTTTCAAGCCTTCCTCCAGGCTTGGGAAAGTGCGCCGGCGCCGGAGGAGCCGGCTGCGGGATGAGTCGCCGCGCGCGTCAACCGCGCGAACCCATCACGCTTACGATCGACTCCCTTTCCCACGAAGGGCGTGGCGTCGGTCGGAACGAGGGCAAGACCGTGTTTGTACATGGCGCGCTGCCAGGAGAGCGAGTGACAGCTCAGGTAGTCAAGCGGCGCGGCCGTTTCGACGAGGCAGTGGCGCTTGATGTGCTGGAGGCTTCGCCGGAGCGGGTCGACCCGCCCTGCGCACACTTCGGCGTGTGTGGCGGCTGCAGCTTTCAGCATGCGACGCAGACCTTTCAGCTTGAGCACAAACAGCGCGTGCTGCTCGAACTTCTCGAGCACACGGCGGGAGTGCAGCCGGCGACCGTCGCTGCGCCGATTCACAGCCACCCTTGGGCCTATCGCCGCAAGGCCCGTCTGGGGGTGAAACATGTGCCCGCGAAAGGCGGCGTTATCGTCGGCTTTCGTGAAAGGGCAACGCCGTACATCACCCACTGTGATGAATGCGTGGTGCTCGATGCGCGCGTCGGGTCGAGACTGGTCGAATTGCGCGAAATGATGCGCGAACTGTCGATTGCAGCGCAGATCCCGCAGATTGAGGTTGCTGCCGGTGATGACGCAGTGGCGCTTGTTTTCCGTTGCCTCGCGTTGCCCTCTGCCCGGGATCGCGAGTTTCTTGCGCGTTTCCAGCAGGAAACCGGGCTTGAGATTTATCTGCAGCCTGGTGGGCTGAACACGGTTGAACCGTTGGAAGCAGGCAATACACCGTTGCGTTACGGGCTGGGGGACCTGCAGTTTGAGTTCCTTCCGGTGGATTTCACTCAGGTGAATGCGGCGATCAATACCCGCTTGATTGAACGTGCGCTGGAATACCTCAAACCCGCTGCCGACGACCGGGTACTCGATTTGTTCTGCGGCCTGGGAAATTTCAGCCTTCCGGTTGCGCAGCGCGTTGCGCAGGTGCACGGGTATGAAGGCGACGCGGGACTGATCCGACGCGCGTTGGCGAACGCAGAGCGAAACCAGCTTGCGAACAGTTTCTTTGAACAAGCCGATCTCACCGACCCGGCTGCTGTCGCGAGCATCACGCTGCAGGGTTGCAACAAAGTCATCGTTGATCCGCCGCGCTCCGGTGCCGGCGTGGTTGTCGAACATCTGCGGCTTGAGGGGGTTGAGCGGCTCGTCTATGTCTCCTGCAATCCCGCGACCCTGGCGCGGGACGTGAAAAGCCTGTGCCACGAGCGAGGTTTTCAGCTCGTCCAGACAGGGATCCTGGATATGTTTCCGCATACCGCACACGTCGAGTCGATCAGCCTGCTTCATCGTGTCTGAGGCCGCGACGGCGTCGGGCGAATCGCTGTCAAACCGCACTTTCTGCTCCGCGGATGGCGTTGGGCGAAAAGTCGCTCCGAGGAATCACGCGCGCCGCTGGCCTCACTTCGCGACCCTCGTAATCCTCTCCTGCCTTGCCGGCTGTGGTGAAGGGGAGACAGACACCATTCGAATCGGTATCCCGACCCGCGTGCTGACATCGGATCCCAGGTTCGCCAGCGACGCGCAATCTGCGCGCATCGTGCGCCTTCTGCACAGAGCACCGGTCAGGTTTGATGCCAATCTGCAGCCAGTGCCGGATCTAATGCGCTGGGAGATGCTTGCACCTGTCCACTATCGGCTCACACTCGTTGCGAATGCCGTTTTCAGCAACGGGCGGCCGGTTACAGCCGCGGATGTGGCTGCAACCTACCGTTCGGTGCAGGATCAGGCGGTGGCGTCTCCACACCGCCTCTCGATTGCAAATATCGCGACGTTTGATGTGCTCAATAAACGCAGGCTTGATGTGCGCCTCCATCAACCCGACCGCCTCTTCCCCGGAACCCTCACCATTGGCGTGCTGGCCGCGGACCAGCTCACCGATGCTGCAGTCACGATCGGGGCGGGTAACTTTGAGCTGGTTCACTGGTCTGCCGAGCGTGTGCAGCTGGCTCGCCGCAGTGACCGGCAGATGTTCGAATTTGCGGTAACGCAGGACGCCACCGTGCGGGTGCTCAAACTGATCGCAGGCGAGATAGATATAGCCCAGGGAAATCTGCCGCCGGAATTGTTCAACTGGGCCGCCTCACGGTCCGCGCTGCGGGCGGTGCAGGTACCGGGCAGCACGTTCAGTTACCTGGGCATGAACCTTGAGGATCCTATGCTGGGCAACCTGTTGGTGCGTCGCGCGCTCGCTCATGCAATCGATCGAGAAACGATCGTGCGGCGGGTCTTCTTCGGTACTGCCCGGCTGGCTGGCGCTGTGCTACCGCCGGAACATTGGGCAGGCAACAGCACCTTGACAGGGATTGCCTATGATCCGGAGAAATCGCGGCAACTGCTTGCCCAGGCGGGCCTCAGCGCGCGGCGGCTCGAACTCGAGATGAAAACATCGACCGATTATTTCCGCGTGCGGGTGGCTACTATCCTGCAGCAGCAGCTGGCTGAAGTCGGGATTGATCTCAAGGTGCGCAGCTATGATTGGGGGACTTTCTATGGCGATGTGGTTGCCGGCAGATTCCAGCTCTATGGCCTTTCTTGGGTTGGACTCGAGTTGCCGACAATTTTCCGCCACGCGTTTCACAGCGCCTCATTGCCGCCCGGGGGAGCTAACCGAGGACATTTTGAGAGTGAGCTGATTGACCATCTGATAGAGCAGGCGGAGAGCGCCACAGCGGTCGATCAGCAGGCTCAGCTGTATCGCGATGTTCAGTCGCAGCTCGACCGGGAACTGCCAATTGTTCCACTCTGGTTTGAGGATCAGCTCGTGCTGCAGGGGACAAAGGTTTCGGGTTACACCACAGACCTGCAGGGAAGCTATACAGCTTTGCAACAGACCTACAAAGAGAGTGCAGGCAGTGAAAATTGAATCGCTCACAGTCGACCTTACGCGGCAGGTGATGTGCGCAATGTGCAGCGACGGCTCGCAGGTTGACTACGCCGTGTCGACAGCACTCAACGGGCCGGGCGAGGAGGAGAACAGCGAATGCACTCCGCGCGGTCTGCATGAAATCTGCGCAAAAATCGGTGAGGGCTGTGCTCCGAATACGGTTTTTGTGGGGCGTGTTCCGACCGGCGAGCTATGGTCGGAGGCATTGGCGCGGCAGCATCCCGGACGGGATTGGATCCTGAGCCGTATCCTTTGGCTTCACGGACTCGAGCCAGGACGCAATCAGGGTGGAACGGTCGATACCCGGTCGCGTTACATTTATATCCACGGGACACCGGAAACGACTGCCTTAGGGGTTCCCGGCTCGAGGGGTTGTATCCGCATGCGAAACGCTGACATCGCGCAGCTGTTCGATGCGGTGACGATTGGAACGCCGGTCCGCATCCATGTGTGAGTGTCTCCAGCGAAGACCGCTCGAGAGCGCCTGTGGTGAGCTGCGGCACTTAGTCAGCGAGCAGACGAGATTGCGCTGCCTGAAGTGGCAGGTGTTAAAGCTCGAGTGTTGGTTCGGCGTCCCCGGTGACGATCACGCGCCTGCATGAACTATCTGTTGGCCTTGACTGCGCGCCTTGGACTTTCGTTCGCGGTGATCCTCGGTGTCGCCACCCTGGTTTTCTTTCTGATCCACGCCATTCCGGGAGATCCGGTTCTGGTCGCGCTGGGCGAATATGGAAGCAGCGCTGACTACGCGGGGATGCGTGCGCGCCTCGGACTCGACCGTCCCTTGCTCGCGCAATGGATGGCTTTCCTCGGCGGGGTGGCGCGGCTGGATCTGGGAACGTCTCTGGCCAGCGGTGCGCCTGTTGCCGGCCTGCTGGGCGACCGTTTCACAATGACACTCATCCTCGCCGGTGCCAGCCTTGCCATCGCTATCGCGACGGGGATCCCGCTGGGCATCGCTGCCGCCGTGCGCCGGGGAGGACTCTGGGACCGATGCAGTTCGGCAGTCGCCGTGGCCGCAATGTCGCTTCCGAACTTCGTTCTCGGCCCCCTGCTGATACTCGTGTTCGCCGTCAGTCTGCGCTGGGTCCCGGTCAGCGGTGCAGAGGATGCTGGCTCTTTGATTCTGCCGGCCCTGACCCTGGGACTGTCTATGGCGGCGCTGCTGGCGCGTATGACCCGAGCTGCGCTAGTGGAAGTTCTGCAGGAACCGTTTATCGTTGCAGCGCGGGCTCGAGGACTGGCCGAATCCCGGGTGGTCCTGCGCCATGCTCTGGCCAATGCGTCGCTTCCCATCCTGACCGCTATCGGTCTGCAGCTTGGCGCGCTGCTAGGTGGAGCGGTGGTGACCGAAGCGGTTTTTGACTGGCCAGGCCTAGGCCAGCTGCTGATCGACGCGATATACCGCAGGGATTATCCCGTGGTGCAGGGCGGTGTCCTGCTGATCGCGAGCGTCTATGTGCTGGTCAACACTCTCATCGATCTCATGTACCTGGCCATCGATCCAAGGATTGCTCAAGGTCGTCGTGCAGGATGAACAAAGCCGCCGCCGCTGTATGTCTGTTGTGGCTCGGCCTTGGTCTGTCCGCCCCGTTGTTCCACTCAGCTGCCGTGATGGTCGATCTCGGCCGCATTCTGGAAGCGCCTGGCGCGGCCAACTGGTGCGGCCAGGATGATCTCGGTCGTTCCGTGGCCGCGCGCCTGTTCGTTGGTGCACGTCTATCGCTCGGGATCGCCTGCGGCGTGGTCCTGACTTCAGCTGTTCTGGGTACCCTTATAGGTACTGTGGCCGGGTGGTTCGGAGGAATCCCGGATCTGCTCATCGGGCGGGTGGTAGAGGTGTTTCTTGCCTTCCCCGGAATACTGCTTGCGATTGCGCTCGCGGGACTGATGGGACCCGGGGCCGGCAACGTCACATTGGCTCTGGTCGCTGTTGGATGGGTGGGATTTGCGCGCCTCGCGCGTGCGCAGGTGCTCGCGTTACGACAGCGGGAGCATCTTCTGGTTGCCCGCGCGCTGGGAACGCCGCTGCCCAGGCAGCTCGCCCGACATTTGCTGCCGCTCATGTCTGGACCGCTGCTGGTGGAAGCAACGTTTGCGCTGGCCGCGGTGATTGTGGCCGAGGCAGGTCTTTCTTTTCTGGGACTCGGTGTACAGCCTCCGGCGCCCTCATGGGGTGCCATGATCAGGGACGGGATGCGTTATCTGCTCATTGCGCCGCACCTGGTGCTGGTGCCGTGCATTGCTTTGATGAGCCTGGTGCTCGCGGTAAACGCGCTTGCCGACGGACTGCGGGAGCGCCTCGCGCCGTCGCTGCGGCATGGCTGACCAGGGTGAGCGAGAACCGTGCCCCAACCCAGAGCGCCAGTATCACGTTTCGGAACCGCCGCTATGCCTCGTGTTGCGGTAGGTGCGGGACGACCAATCGCAGATTCACATGAACGATTAAGGAGGGCCGCGTGCTGGGACCCCTGATGATTGATTTGGAAGGACCGGTGCTGACCAGCGCAGAGCGGGAGCTGCTGTCGCATCCGCTGATCTGTGGAGTCATCCTGTTCGCCCGTAATTATGTGGACTGCGATCAGCTGTGCGAGTTGACGCGGACTATCCGGGCGGTGCGCGAACCCGCTTTGTTGATTGCTGTGGATCAGGAAGGCGGACGGGTTCAGCGCTTCAGGAACGGATTCGTGGAACTGCCTGCCCTCGGCGCATTGGGCCTGACCTATGACATGGATGAACAGGCTGGCCTGGTCCTGGCAACGGATTGCGCGTGGCTGATGGCGATTGAGCTGCGTCGCGCCGGTGTGGATTTCAGCTTTGCACCAGTACTCGACCTCCGTACGCAGCGAAGCACGGTGATCGGCGATCGCGCATTTCACCGCGATCCTTCCAAGGTCGCGCGTCTGGCGCGCGCCTATCGGGAAGGCCTGCACAGCGCGGGAATGGCGGCGGTCGGCAAGCATTTTCCGGGGCATGGAACGGTAGCGGCTGACTCTCATCTCGCGCTACCGGTGGACGAGCGCGAGTGGTTTGATCTGGATCGGTCAGACCTTCTGCCCTTTCGCGCGCTGGTCGGGCAGAACATTGAGGGCCTGATGATGGCGCACGTGGTCTATCCCGCGGTTGATGCAGCTGCTGCGGGTTACTCAAGCCGCTGGATCAGAGGGATCCTGCGTCGCGAGATGGGCTTTGAGGGTGCTGTGTTCAGTGATGATCTGAGCATGGTCGGCGCCGAAGGTGTCGGTGGATTTACCGAGCGCGCCCAGCTCGCGCTGACTGCCGGCTGCGATGTCCTGTTGGTCTGTAACCACCGCGAGGGTGTGGTCGAGATCCTGGACACCCTGGATGCAAACACCCCGTTCCCCGGCACGCAGGCCCGGTTGCTGCGTATGCGTGCCCGAGGACCGACGCCTGATTTTCCGGCACTCGTCAGCGGAGAACGCTGGCGAGCGACCGTTGAGCGGATCGCAGCCCTCAACCCAGCCCCAGAGCTAGCGCTCCGAGATGACAATCTGCTCGGCTGACAGGATGAGCACAACCGCGCTGAGCGCTGTGATAAGCGGACGCCAGATTAGCCGCGAGGCGGGAGCTGCGATCCATGTGGGCTGACAGCATTCGTTCTTGTTGTGGGGTGACAGCGGGCCGGCGGACCGGCCGCTGGTGGTGTGCGTTTCTGTTGTTCGTGGCAGCGCTATGGGCTGTGGTTCCCTCGACGGTCGCGGGACTGGACTGTGAGCCGCTGGCTGAGAGCGACTCGAGCTTTGATTTCGGGCCCATTGCGCATCCCAGAGGACTGCTCTGGCGGGTGAAAAGCGCGGAAGGCAGTATCAGTTATCTCCTGGGCACCATGCATGCCGGTGGACCGGAGACCGACACGGTGGAGCGCCACGGGATCGCAGCCCTGGCGGAGGTCGACGCCTTTGCCATGGAGGTGGTGATGGATGCGGCGGCGTTTGCGAAGCTGCAGTCGGCTATGCAGCTGCCAGCCGGTGAGTCCCTCAGCAGCTACGTGGAGCCCGCGCTTTACGAACGGCTGCTGGCCCTGACTGCGGGCTATGGTCTGCCGGATTCAGCCGTGTCGACAATGAAGCTCTGGGCGGCATCTCTGGTTCTCAGCCAACCCCCCGGGCTCAGCGGCTTGCCCATGGATCTTATGCTGATGCAGCACGCGCAGTCGGCAGGAAAGCCGATTATCGGGCTGGAGTCGGTAGAAGAGCAGGTTGGGATTTTCGACCAGCTGTCCCCGTTCGAGCAGCGCGCTCTGCTGCGGGAGGCGGTTTGTCATTACGCGCAGCTGCAGCAGGAGCTCGACGAGATTGTGCGGCTCTACGGTGAGCGTGATCTTGCTGGTCTTGCGGCGCTGTCTACGCGCCATGTCGATGTAACGAAACAGGATTTTTTTGACGCACTTATCAACCAGCGCAACCTGCGCATGTTGTCGCGGCTGCAGCCACGTCTGGCCGAGCAGCGCCTGATGGTCGCAGTCGGGGCACTGCATCTGCCGGGCCCCCAAGGGCTTCTGAGCCTGCTCGAAAAATCCGGCTTCAGCGTTGAGCCGATATACTGATGCCCGGTAGCGCGCAGTTCCGGCTCGTCGCTGTGACCATGCTGATTTTCTGAACGACAGACATGTTTGAATCCCTGACCACCGGCATCCTCAGAGTTTTGCGCACTGATCCGTGGGTGCTGCATATGTTCATCGTGGTGCTGGTGACCGCGACGCTTGATCTGCTGCTCCGAAGATTGCTTCACAAGATTTATGAGCAGTTCAGAAAGACCCGGAATTACTGGGACGACGCGTTTGTCGATGCTCTCAAAGCTCCCGTACGCGGCGGCGTCTGGCTGCTTGGTCTGAGCTACGCGATCACCCTGGCGAAGCCGGGCAACGACGCTGCCATCTTCGCTTTCGTTGAGCCCGTCCGCGACGTCGGCGTAATCGTGCTGATTGCGTGGTTTCTGGTGCGCTTCATCAAGCGCGGGGAGCAGTCCTACCTGGAATATCACGCCGAAGAAGGTCGTAGCATTGATCGCACAACTGCGGACGCTGTCGCCAAACTGCTGCGACTGTCTGTCCTGATTACCGCCGGGCTGGTCATTCTGCAGACCCTTGGGTACAGCATTTCCGGCATTCTCGCCTTTGGTGGTGTCGGCGGTATTGCGGTTGGTTTTGCGGCTAAGGACCTGCTGGCTAACTTTTTCGGGGGACTCATGGTGTACCTCGACCGGCCTTTCAGCGTCGGTGACTGGGTCCGCTCGCCTGACCGCGATATCGAAGGAACCGTGGAGCATATTGGATGGCGACTGACTCGGATCAGGACTTTTGACCAGCGCCCGCTGTACATCCCGAATTCTCTGTTCACCCAGATTGTGGTGGAAAACCCGTCTCGCATGACGAATCGGCGGATTTACGAAACCATCGGCATTCGTTACGACGATGTCGCGCACATGGAAGGCATCGTGGAAGCTGTGCGGGACATGCTCCGCCAGCACCCTGAGATCGATACGCAGCGCACGCTGATCGTTAACTTCAACGCTTTCGCGGCGTGCTCGCTCGATTTTTTTGTATATGCGTTCACCCACACAACCGAATGGGTGAGGTTTCACGAGATCAAACAGGATGTGCTCCTGCGAATTATCGATATCGTCGAAGCGCACGGCGCGCAGTGTGCTTTCCCCACCACGACGGTCCATCTGGCCAGTACGCCTGAGCATGCCGGGCTGGCGGCTCCTGAGTTGTAGCTGGTGAGCGCGATCCCGTTCTGCAAAATGCACGGACTCGGCAACGATTTCGTGATCATCGACCAGCGGGCCCGTGATTTCGCTCTGGGTCCTGCTGCACTGCAGAAACTGGCTGACCGGCGCTACGGGGTGGGATGCGATCAGATTCTTTTCCTGGAGCGGCCCGACAGTGCGGAAGCCCTCGCCCGGTACCGGGTTGTGAATTCTGATGGGTCGCCTGCGGAGCACTGCGGTAACGGCATCCGCTGCGTGGCCCGTCTGCTCGCCCGTCGCGGCGAGGTTGCCGGTGAACAACTGACGGTCGAGATTGATAGCCGGTTATTCACCCTGTTTCTCACGGGTGACTCAGCGGTCAAAGTGGATATGGGGGCGCCGGTATTCGAGCCTGAGTTGATCCCACTGAACGAATCGCGCCCACAGGATAGCTACAGCGTTCCGACAGCTGACGGGGAAGTTGAATTCGGGGCTGTATCGATGGGCAATCCCCATGCTGTCATCGAAGTCCCGGACAGCAGCGCGGTCGACGTTCCTGTCAAAGGTGCCGCCTTTCAGGCAACCGGACGTTATCCGCGGGGCGTCAACGTCGGGTTTATGCAGATCCTGGGTGACGACGACATTCGACTGCGCGTCTTCGAGCGCGGTGTCGGCGAGACGCCCGCCTGCGGTACCGGTGCGTGCGCAGCGGTGGTGATCGGCAGGCGCTGGGGGCGACTCAGCGGTCGCGTCAGGGTGCAATTGCCGGGCGGAGATCTGTTTATTGAATGGGGCGGTCGGGAGAATGACGCCGTGTGGATGACCGGCCCAACAGAATTTGTGTTCGAAGGAAAAGTGTACTTATGACAACGGCAGGTAGCCCGGACAGCGCGACATCGGACCAGGAGCTGGAAATAGCCGCCTTTCTGCGTGCGCGCCCCGATTTTCTTGACCGGCATCCCGAACTGCTAAAGGACTTGGTGCTGTCGCATGACAGCGGTCAGGCAGTGTCCCTGGTGGAGCGTCAGGTGCATCTTCTGCGTGAAGAGAATCGTACGCTGCACAAACGCCTCGATGCGCTGATGGGTCATGCGCGGACTAACGAGCAACTCAATCGGAGGATTCAGGTGCTCTCTCTGGCGATGCTCAATGCTGTCGGTCTGCCCGCCGTGGGCGATGTTCTGGTGCAGCGGCTGCGCGAAGATTTCGGCGCAGATGACGCTCGCGTTCTGATTTTCGCCAGCGCCTCCATCACAGACACGGGTCCGATCATGCGGTTTGAAGGGGATGACGCTGCGGCTCGGCAGCCGTTCGCGAGACTGCTGGAAAGCGGCAAGGCTTACTGTGGTGCTGTACAGGCTGCGCAGCATGAAGTGCTGTTCGGTGCTGAGCAGGCTGCGGCATCGGCGGTGCTAATGCCGCTCTCCGGCGCTCAGTGGACGGGTATTTTTGCGATCGCGAGTCGCCAGGCCGAGCGGTACCGGTCCGAGATGGGCACCGAATTTCTTGATTTCCTGACAGAGGTTCTCGTGCTGATTGTCAGTCCCTGGGTAAAGCGGCTCACGTGAACCCGTCGCTTCTTCGAGACTAGATACTCATGATCTGGATGCGGGCGCACATCGAGGACTTTCTGCGCACGCTCCAGGATCGCTCAGAGCACACCCGCGCTGCTTACGGGCGCGACCTGACGGCCTTTGCCGAATTCGCCTCTCAACACCACGTTGCAGAATGGACCGCTCTTGAGCCGGCCGTAGTGCGGCGTTTCGTTGCGGAGCGCCACCGCGCTGGGGTCGGCGGTCGCTCGATCGCGCGACAGCTCTCCGCATTGAGGACGTTTTTCCGCTACGCGCTTCGGCGTGGTCACCTGGAAGGAAATCCCGCGGAGGGGATCAGCGCACCGAGATCAGAGAGACGCTTGCCGCGCGCGCTGGATGTTGACGCGATGAGCAGTCTGCTGAAATCTGACGACGATGAACCACTGACCCTGCGCGATCACGCGATGTGGGAACTGCTCTACTCCAGCGGGCTGCGGGTCTCCGAGCTGGTGTCGATGGATCTCGCTGATCTCGACCTGGTTTCAGGTGAGGCACGGGTCATGGGCAAAGGCCGTAAGCAGCGCGTCGTGCCTGTCGGTCGCTTCGCCAAGGAGGCTGTACTCAAGTGGCTGCGCGTTCGGGTGCAGTTTGAATCGCAGGACAGTGCGGCGGCGGTCTTTTTGTCGCGCACCGGTAAGCGCCTGACAACCCGCAGTGTGCAGCAGCGTCTGCGGCGCTGGACTCGCAGGCAGGGCCTTGGTACCGCAGTCCACCCGCATATGCTGCGCCATTCGTTTGCCAGTCATCTGCTCGAGTCTTCGGGCGATCTACGTGCGGTGCAGGAACTTCTGGGTCACGAGAATATTTCGACGACTCAGATCTACACCCACCTTGATTTCCAGCATCTGTCTCAGGTGTACGACAAGGCACACCCCCGCGCCAGGAAAAAACGCAGCTGAGCCGACGCGGCAGTCCGGGCGAGCTCCTCCAGGCAGGACTGCAGTGGGGGGCGAACTGGGCTGAATGTGGTCTATCCACAGCCGGTGTAAGCGGCGTCGCCAAGGTTGCAGCGGCCGGGATAAGGGGCGCCATCGTGTACAATCCGCGCTTTTCCAGCGGGTGCAGGGTAGTGCTTCATGCCACCACCATACTGTCCGTGCGCAGAGCCAATGAGGTCGTCATTGGTGGCGACGGGCAGGTCTCCATGGGTGACACTGTCCTTAAGGGAAACGCGCGCAAGATCCGCAGACTTTATCGCGACAGCATCATCGCTGGCTTTGCCGGTGGCACCGCAGACGCGTTCACGCTTTTTGAACGCTTCGAAAGCAAACTTGAGGAATATCGCGGCAATCTGCTTCGCGCAGCGGTAGAGCTGGCAAAGGACTGGCGCACTGACCGTATGCTGCGCCGCTTGGAAGCTATGCTCGCCGTTGCTGACACAAGTCATTCCCTGATCATTTCTGGGACCGGAGACGTGATCGAACCGGAGCACGACATCATCGCCATCGGTTCCGGAGGCGCCTATGCGCGTGCCGCTGCACGGGCATTGCTCCAGGAAACCAGCCTCGGCGCTGAGGAGATCGTGCGCAGAAGTCTGGCCATTGCCGGCGAGATCTGCGTTTACACCAACGACAACGTCACCGTGGAAACACTCCCGGTGCAGAGGGAAGCATGAGCGATCGTCCGGATTTGACTCCGCAGGAGATAGTGGCCCAGCTGGATAAGCACATCGTGGGGCAGGGTGATGCGAAGCGTGCGGTGGCGATCGCGCTGCGCAACCGATGGCGTAGAGCACAGGTGGAGCCAGAGCTGCGTGCCGAAATCACGCCTAAAAATATTCTGATGATTGGTCCGACCGGCGTTGGAAAGACCGAGATTGCCCGTCGTCTTGCGCGCCTGGCGCATGCGCCTTTCATCAAGGTCGAAGCGACAAAATTCACTGAGGTGGGCTATGTCGGGCGTGACGTCGAATCGATTATCCGCGACCTGTGCGATGTGGCGGTAAATATGGTGCGCGAGGAGCAGCTGGCCGAGGTTCGCGAGGAGGCGGAGGATGCGGCTGAGGAGCGTATTCTCGATGTGCTGCTGCCCGGTCCGAGGACGTTCGGAGAAACTGAAAGCAACGATGAGAACGCGACGCGGCAGCGCTTTCGTAAGATGCTGCGTGAGGGCAAGCTGGACGAAAGGGAGATCGATATAGACGTGGCCTCTCCAACTGTTGGCGTTGAGATCATGGCGCCGCCCGGGATGGAGGAAATGACCAGTCAGCTGCAGAAAATGTTTCAGAACATGGGGCAGGAACGGAAACGAAGCAGGCGGCTGCGCATAGTGAACGCGCGCAAAATGCTGGTCGAAGAGGAAGCGGCGAAACTGATTAACGAAGATGATCTCCGCGCCGCTGCGCTGGAAAGCGCAGAGCAGCACGGGATCGTTTTTATCGATGAAATCGACAAGGTCGCCCGTCGTTCCGAAAGCACGGGGCCCGACGTTTCGCGTGAGGGCGTGCAACGCGACCTGCTGCCGCTGGTCGAAGGATGCACGGTTAGCACCAAGCACGGCATGATCAAGACTGACCACATTCTTTTCGTCGCCTCGGGCGCTTTTCACGTGGCGAAACCGTCCGATCTGATCCCGGAGCTGCAGGGACGTCTTCCCAACCGGGTAGAGCTTACGCCGCTGACGGTTGAGGATTTTGTACGCATCCTGACGGAGCCGGATGCGTCATTGTGCCGGCAGTACATTGCGCTGCTCGCGACGGAGGGGGTAGCACTGGAGTTCACCGACGCGGGGATCCGACGGCTCGCAGAGTTCGCCTGTGAGATCAACGACCGCAGCGAGAATATCGGCGCCCGTCGCCTGCACACGGTGATGGAGAAGCTGCTCGAAGCCGTGTCCTTTACCGCACCTGATCTGCAGGAACAGCGGGTAAGCGTAGATGCTGATTACGTCGAAAATCATATCGGAGCGCTGGTGGGCGATACCGATCTGGCGCGGTACATCCTGTGAGCACGAACTCTGTGCCGACTGATCTGAGACTACATCGTAAGTCGCGGATACTCGAGATCACGTTTGCGGACGGGCAGACGTACGAGCTCAGCTGCGAGTTCCTGCGTGTTTTCTCACCCTCAGCCGAAGTGCGCGGGCACAGCCCCGAGCAGGCAGTGTTACAGCTCGGCAAAGAGCAGGTGAATATCAACACGATTGAGCCGGTCGGTAACTACGCTATCAAGCTTGCGTTTGATGACGGTCACGATACCGGGCTCTACAGCTGGGATTACCTCCACGATCTATGTCAGCGCCGCGATCTGCACTGGCAGCGCTACCTGGAGGCAGTTGCCAGGCACGGTGGCAAGTCAGGGTCATCGACATGAGCGGGTCGCCTTCTGCTATGTCGAGGCGGCGTCGGGCGGTCTGCGAGAACCAGTCATCGCCGCTCGGATGAGGTGCTCTGGTGTCTGAACATGACAACACCAGCACTATGTTCGGATTTGAGCGCGTCACAGCAGAGGTTAAGACCCGTCGTGTGAGAGAGGTTTTCGATTCCGTCGCAGAGCGCTACGACATCATGAACGACCTGATGTCCGCTGGTCTGCATCGGCTCTGGAAACGCCACGCTGTCAGTTTGCTGGATATCCGCCCCGGACATCAGGTGCTCGACCTCGCCGGCGGGACCGGCGACCTCAGCAGATTGATAGCGCGGCATCGACATGAGCCGCGTCTCGTATGCTGTTGCGACATCAATGCGAAGATGCTCGAACGCGGACGCGACCGCGCAATCGATGCGGGCATTGTGCGCAATCTCCGGTTCGTGCTGGCAAACGGCGAAGTCCTACCTTTCTCTGACCGCGCATTCGATCGGGCGATCATAGGTTTCGGTCTGCGCAACGTGACCGACAAAGCGGCGGCCTTGTCAGAATTGCGAAGGGTTTTGAAACCTGGCGGGCGCCTGGTAGTGCTGGAGTTTTCAGCCGTCAAACCTCCGCTTCTCGCGAAATTCTACGAGCGCTATTCCTTCAGCGTACTGCCCCGTCTGGGTCGCTGGGTTGCGCGCGACGCTGACAGCTACCGCTATCTGGCAGAGTCCATACGCGTCCATCCCAAGCAGGAGGCCCTGGCTGAGATGATCCGTGCGGCTGGATTCGACTCGGTGCGTTGGCACAATCTGCTCGGCGGTGTTGTGGCGATACATGAGGCTCGGACCGTTTGAGCCGGTCGGATGAGGCAGCGTGAAAGACAAACTTCTCGCCACGCTTGAGCGCCTCGTTATGGAGCCGCTCAACAGGCTCCTGATTGATGACGCAGAGGCTGCGCGTCACGCAGCGCGCCTGGAAGGGCGCCGGGTCGCAGTGCTGCTTAACGGACATGCCAGGCGTTTATGCGTGGCGTTCGAGCATGGTGAACTGCGTCTTGAAGGCGACGCGGCGGCAGTCGCGGACGTCGAGATCCACGGTGCTCTGCGGGATCTGCTGCACTACGCGCAGCGCAGCCGCAGTGGTCAATCACCAGAGCCCGGCCGCGTCCAGATTCAGGGCGACGCAGCCGTTGCGCAGGAGCTGCAGAGACTGATGGCTGCAGTCAATATCGATGTTGGTGGCGCGCTGGCGACGCTTATCGGTGACGTGGCCGCTCATAGAGTGACCCGAGGCCTGCAGACTGTGCTCTCTCGTGTGAGAGAGGAGGCGGCCGGTTTTGAGGCAGATCTCAGCGATTTCCTGTTGCACGAGGCGCGGCTCGCGCCTACGAGACAGGACGTTGACGCGCTAGGCAGGTCCGCCGCTGATCTCGAAACAGATCTCGATCGAATAGAGCAGCGTCTGCGGGCGTTGCATCAGAGACGCCACGCCAGATGAGCGCGGCCCGGCAATTTCTACGGGTATTGGCGATACAGCGCGTGCTTGTGCGCCACGGTTTTGACGAACTTGTCCTGTCTATCCCACTGCTTGCTTCCGTCAGATTTCTGCTCTACCTCCTGCCCTGGAACTGGGGGCACCGGAACTATGCGCCGCGCGCGGACCGCATCAGGGCGGTCCTCGAGGAGCTGGGTCCGCTTTTCGTCAAATTCGGGCAGATACTCTCGACGCGGCGGGATTTGCTACCCGATGACATAGCGGAGGAACTGGCCAAGCTGCAGGACCACGTGCCCCCTTTCCCCGGTGCGGAGGCACGCGCGATTGTTGAGCGTGCCTACGGACGCAGCGTAGAGCAGGTTTTCCTGACTTTCGATCCAGAGCCCCTCGCATCGGCCTCCATCGCACAGGTGCATGCGGCGCAACTCAGCGATGGTCGGGAGGTCATCGTCAAGGTAGTGCGGCCGAATCTGCGTCAGACAATCCGTCAGGACATCGCGCTGATGTACTTCCTTGCCGATCTGGCGGAGCGATACTGGGCCCGTGGTAAACAGCTGAAGCCGACGCGGGTAGTCTCCGAATTTGAGAAGACGATTCTCGACGAGCTCGACATGATGCGCGAGGCGGCGAACGCTTCACAGCTCAAGCGCAACTTCCATGCTGAAGAAGGCATCCACGTTCCAGAGATTTACTGGGATTACACAAGACAGAACGTACTCGTCATGGAGCGGGTCTCTGGCCTGAACATCAACGACGTGGCGGGGTTGGTCGCGGCGGGTGTGAATTTGAAAGAGCTTGCTGAGAAGGGCATCGAGATTTTTTTTACGCAGGTCTTTCGCGATCATTTTTTCCACGCAGACGTGCATCCTGGGAATCTGTTCGTGATCCCGGGGAATGGCGCCGAGCCCACGCGCTTTGCGCCGGTGGATTTCGGCATCATGGGTTCTCTGAGTGAGTTCGATCAGCGCTATCTGGCCGAAAATTTCTATGCTTTTCTGAAGCGGGATTACCGTCGCGTGGCTGAGCTGCATGTCGAGTCTGGCTGGATCCCGCGCGACACCCGCGTAGACGAATTCGAGTTCGCTATCAGGGCGGTCTGCGAGCCTGTTTTCGATCGCCCCATGAAGGACATCTCGGTCGGCGACCTGCTGTTACGCCTCTTCCAGACCGCACAGAGATTTCAAATGGAGATCCTGCCCCAGCTTCTGCTGCTGCAGAAGACGATGGTCAACGTGGAGGGAATCGGGCGGCAGCTTTATCCGGAGCTCGACCTGTGGCGTGCGGCGCGTCCCGCGCTGGAGAATTTCATGCGGGATCGCGTGGGGATTCGGCGCTTGGTGAATTCTTTCAAGCAGAGCGCGCCCAGCTGGGCCGAGCGATTGCCCGAACTGCCTCTGCTTGCGCTCGAAGCGCTTGACCAGCTGAAGAACGGGCGCCTGCAGGTGCACACCAGCGATCCCATGATGAACCAGATCCGAATGGAGATAGCCCGTTTTCACCGCAGGCTGTTACAGGTTCTGGTGGGGATGGGTGCGGTGATCTGTGCGGCAATTCTTTTCGGCGATCAGGGTGATGCGACCCCGATGTGGGGGGCTCTGCCGGTCAGCGTCTGGCTACTGGGGCTTGGCGGTGGCGCCCTCACCGCCTACGCCTTATTGCGCGACCGCTTGTGAGCTGTCGGTACCGCGGCCGAAGGACGCTTCACACTCGCGTGCCAGCAGCAGCTCGCTGACTTTCACCAGGGAAATATCCTCCAGGAGAGGTAACTCCGAAGTCAGGACCGCCAGCGTTTCCGGGTGTGGATGCGCCAGGGCCAGCGCGAATCCACGGGAGCGTGCGAGTTCCAGTGATTGCTCCCACTGCTCCAGAATGTGTTCGCGAGTGCGTACGTGGTCCAGAAAAAAATCCCGCACCAGAAATGGCAGATGCGCTTGCTCCGCCTGTTCTGCCGCAACGGAAGCCGCGGTCGTGCGGCTGTCGAGGAAATACAGATCCTGCTCTTGCAACAGCGCCATGAGCCAGGCCATGCGCAGTGGATCGGTCGTCAGTCGACTGCCCATGTGATTGTTCACGCCGCGGACGTGCGGGATGTTTGCCGCTGCGGCTCGGAAAGCGGCGCCGAATGCCGCGTGGTCGAGCTCTTCTGATAGCGCCCCGGGTCCCAGCGACTGATTGTGCTTTTCGGCTTGCATCGGCAGATGCAGAAGAATTTCTTTGCCTAATCGATGCCCTGACTCAGCGAGCGACCGTCCACCCGGAGTAAAGGGAAGAATAGCCAGATTCTTAACCCCCGGGAGGCTGACCGCGCGCTGGTCATAGTCCTCTCGGTAGCCGAGATCGTCGACGACGAGGGCAAGGGCCGGCTGAAGCCGCCAGATTGCCTGGCAGACATCGACACTGACCAGGGCTGTAAACAGGAGCGCAAGCACGCGCCGGACGTCCTGTCAGTCGCCGCCCGCCCGAGTCTGCAGATGATGCATTCCCTTGAGCATACTCAGCGCCTCGAAGAGTTCGAAGTCTTTTTCCGCAAGTGCCTGGCCGGGTGCTTCCTGCTTCTTCGCGTCCGTATCCTGCGGTGCTTCTTCTTCAGAGGGGTTGTCCAGGTGCCGCGCAAGATCGGCCTCTTTCACCGCCCCGCTGCTCGAGGATTTCCTCTGCACCAGCCGGAGCTTCTCGATAGTGATGTCGGGGGTTATCCCCTCGGCCTGGATCGAGCGCCCCGATGGTGTGAAGTAGCGCGCTGTGGTCAGTTTCAGCGCCGTCTCGTTATTCATTGGCAGTATGGTCTGCACGGATCCCTTGCCGAATGTCTGGCGTCCCATAATCAGCGCCCGATGATGGTCCTGAAGCGCGCCGGCGACGATTTCGGAGGCCGACGCCGAACCCTCATTGACCAGCACGACGAGCGGTGCGCCCTGAAGGAGATCAGGGGGGGCGGCAGAGAATTCGAGCTGCGAGTCTTCGATGCGCCCTTCGGTATAGACGACGCGGCCGCTGTCGAGAAACGCGTCTGACACCGACACAGCTGCGCCAAGCACGCCTCCAGGGTTGTTGCGGAGGTCGAGTATCACCCCAAACAGCTGACCGCCCGCGTCAGCTTTGAGATCGCGCAGCTGGTCGCGGAGCTCGTCGCCGGTCGGGCCTTGAAACTGCGAGATGCGGATGTACCCGTAATGCTCTTCGAGGAGTTCGCTACGGACGCTCTTTACCTTGATGACTGCTCTTGTCAGCGTGATCACCAGAGGTTTCTCTTCGCCGTCGCGCACCACGGTCAAGGTCAGATCGCTACCAGGCTTACCCCGCATGTGCTTGACGGCATCGTTCAAGGTCATGCCTTTCACCGGTGTTTCATCGAGGCGGATGATCACGTCGCCAGCCTGGACGCCGGCGCGCTGCGCCGGAGTGTCGTCGATCGGCGCGATGACTTTTACGAAACCGTCTTCCATACCGACTTCGATGCCGAGGCCACCGAACTCTCCCGAAGTACCTTCCTGCAGATCAAGGTAGTCTTCCGAATCCAGGTAAGACGAGTGCGGGTCAAGACCGCTGAGCATGCCTCGCATGGCGTTTTCGAGAAGCTCCTGGTCGTCGATCGGCTCGACGTAGTCCTTCTTGATTTTGTGGAACACCTCGACGAACACGCGGATGTCGTCTACCGGGATCGGCTCTCTGGGATCTGCCGCTGCAGCCTCAGCTGAGGAAGGAGGGGCTCCGGTCGGTGCCTGGTTTTCGTCAGCCAGGGTGGCGCCTAGGATTGCGCACCCTGAAAGCAACGCAAGGGCGCGTTTTGCTCGAGCAATCATGTTTCCTGTTTCCTGAACGCTGGGAGGTAGTGGCTCTGCTGCCTTATCTGGGCATACGCGCGCACCAGGCATCCGGTGCAACCGGTTTGCCGTTGTGCCGCACCTCGAAGTAGAGCGCGTCCAGAGCACCGTTGCGTTTCTTGAGCAGCGCAATGCTATCACCGGTCTCCACGGGCGCCCCGTTTGCTATCTGAATCGAATCATTGTTTGCATAAAGACTCATGTATCCCGAGCCGTGATCGATGATGACGAGCTCGCCGAGGTTTCTGAAGCCACCGGCGAAGACCACGGTTCCAGATGCAATCGCTACCACCTCCTCGCGTTCGGCATCCAGGATTCGGACTCCGGACCAGGGCGTTTCTGGACGCGGCTGGGTGATCCGACCTTTGACGGGCCAGCTGAGCTGGCCGCGCAGGCTGGCGAATGGTGCGGCGCCATCTGCGCCGCTGGGTTGCGATGACAAGCGCCGGAGCAGTTCTGCGAACCTGGCCTCATCTTTAATAAGGCTGTCACGCTGCTTTGTTCCCAGCTCGATGCGACGCGCAGCGGCGTCGATTTTACTGTTCTGTTCCTGATGCAGCGCATCGAGCTGCAGCAGCCTTGCCGCATTGGTGTCATGCAAAGCTTCAAGTTCTGACGTTTCCCTTGTGAGCTCCGCCCGGAGCCGCTGTTCATCAAGCTGCCTGGCATCGATGTCGCGCGACAGACGCAGCTGCCGGGTGTGCAGGTAGCGATGGATTGCCAGGTTGCGCGTTCGTATCCCTGCCTCGTCAGGGCTGAGCAGCAGTTTGAAAAACGATTGACGAGCGTTCACGAAATAGGCGCTGCTGCCAGCTACCAGAGACTGCACTAAGGCTCGGCGAGCTAGGCGCGCCTGTGCGATTTCTTTTCCCAGGGTGTCGACGTGCTGCGCTTTCTGCGCGACGCGCTGAGCGGACTCCTGCTGTTGCTGTTCCAGTTCGTCGATGCGACGTTGGAGGTCGGCTTGGTCTGTACGTGCCGCGTCCAATTGCGAATGGTTTGAGGCTAGCTCACGATCCAGCGCTTCGATGGCTTCGCGTACCTCGTTGAGACGGGCGGTGTTTGAGGATTTACTGGTCGTGCCGGTTTCGATCGCTGCAGCCGGCGTTAGCCAGCTGATCAGCAGGATTGTCAGTAGGCGAGTAGCGCAGGGCAGCAAGCGGGATGGGTGCTTGAAGGGAACTTCCTGTTCAGGCAGCGTCCCGCGCCGGTTGCTCGAGCACGACGAGTGATTTGCCTGTCATCTCGTCAGGCAGCGCGATGCCCATCAGGGCCAGAAGGGTCGGCGCGATATCCAGCAGGCTTCCGCCGCTCCGGAGGTGCCCTGCGCGGCCGACGTAGATCAAGGGCACCAGGTTACTCGTATGCGCGGTATGGGGAGTCGGTTCCTGGTTGTCTGTGGTCTCTGCGCGCATCTGTTCAGCATTGCCATGATCCGCAGTTATCAGGACCTCTACCCCGTGCCGCTGTGCCGTTGTGACGACCTGTTCAAGGCATTCATCGAGCGCCTCAATGCAGGTGACTGCGGCGTCGAAGTTTCCCGTATGTCCAACCATGTCCGCATTGGCAAAATTACAGACCAGCGCATCGTAGCTTTCGCTTTCGAGCGCGGCCGACAGCTTTTCGGTCACTTCTCCGGCACTCATTTCGGGCTTGAGATCGTAGGTCGCGACGTTTGGTGAGGGCACCAGGATGCGGTCTTCCCCCGGGAACACCGCCTCTTCTCCTCCATTGAGAAAGAAAGTGACATGCGCATATTTCTCTGTTTCGGAAATACGCAGCTGTTTAAGCTCATGTGCCGCGAGCACTGCCCCGAAAGTGTTCTTCAGCTCAATGGCCGGGAACGCTACCGGCACCGAGAACTGCTGACCGTAGTCTGTCATGGTGACGAAAGACGTCAGCGCTGGCCATCGTCTGCGGTCAAATTCGGGACATTCGTCAGCAGTCAGCGCCAGGGTTAGCTGTCGCGCGCGGTCCGCTCGAAAATTCGCGAAGATGACCACGTCACCGTCTTTGACGCAGGGCGCGTCTGACGAGGCTGGTCGGATCACCGTCGCACGCACAAACTCGTCGGTTTCTCCGCGGGCATACGCTGCAGTCAGAGCTTCTTGGGCGCTGTTGCTGGCAAACGGCGCAGCGCTGTTGACGATCAGATCGTAAGCCTCTGCGGTGCGATCCCAATTCTTGTTGCGATCCATTGCGTAGTAGCGCCCGACAACTGACGCTACGCGAGCGCCGGTCTGAGCACAGTGAGCTTCCAGCTGTACCAGCGATGCCAGAGCGCTTTTTGGCGGCGTGTCGCGCCCGTCGAGGAAAACGTGGATAAGAATTTCTTCCACGCCATGCTGCTGAGCGAGACTCATCAGGCCGTTGATATGCTCCTCGTGACTGTGAACGCCTCCCGGCGATACCAGACCGAGTATGTGCAGGCGGCGGCCCGGCCTGGCGGCTTGAGCGCAGGCCTCGACCAGCGCCGGGTTACGGCCGAAATCTCCGTTTTGGAGCGCTTTACCGATCCGCGAAAAATCCTGGTCAATCAGGCGGCCGGCGCCGATATGCATGTGGCCCACTTCAGAATTGCCCATCTGGCCATCCGGCAGACCGACGTCGTTGCCGGAGCAACGAATCAAGGTATGCGGGTGATTTTTGAGGAGGCTGTCCCAGTACGGCGTTCGGGCAGCGGCGATTGCGTTGTAGTTACGCTGCTCGCTGTGACCCCATCCGTCGAGCACGATCAGCAGTACGGGATTGGGTGTCGTCGCCATAGGCTTTGAATAATCTGAAAAGTGTGCGGCGCGGGCGCGTTTCAAAGGGCCTCGACTAAGTAAGTCAGTGTATCATACGCATCCGCCCATTCTGCGGCCCGGACGCCTGTTTTCCCGGCGCTGAGAGTTTTTTCAAGAGACGATACGTCAATGGAACAGTTGTCCGAATTTGTGGTGAATCACTGGATTCTCGTTACAGCGTTTTGTGTGGTCGCCGGTTTGCTCCTCGCCAGTTTCGCGAACGCTGCAGGTGGGGTTTCCCCCCAGGAGGCCGTCGGACTGCTCAACAAACAGGCGGCGGTGATTGTCGATGTCCGTAAACACGAGGATTTCGCTAAGGGACATATCATCGGTGCACTCAACCTCCCGCTGAACGAGTTGGGAAGCGCGCGTGATCGATTGGCCGCGCATGCGGAAAAGCCTGTTCTGGTGTGCTGTGACAGCGGGGCCACGAGTGCGGGAGCAGCCCGAAAGCTGAAGCAGGCGGGAATCGCGAACGTGAGAAACCTGGCCGGTGGTCTAAGCGCATGGCGCGCCGCTAACCTGCCCGTGACGACCGGCTGAGGAATGCGGTCGTTAGGGCAGGAACCCAGACAGAGCAGAGACAAACAACATGGCTGAAGACAATGCGATTGGCGCAGCTGCCCCGGCGGCCGGGCGCATGGGCCGTCTCGCGATTCAGAAGATCTATGTGAAAGATCTTTCCTTTGAGGCGCCGAATTCACCGGGAATATTCACTGAAACTCTGAATCCCTCGGCAGATGTGCAGTTTTCCAATCAGGCGACGCCGCTGGACGCAGACAATCATGAAGTCGTGCTGACGGTGACAGTGAAAGTGCAGCAGACAGACAGAACGGTATATCTGGTTGAAGTGCAGCAGGCCGGCATATTCACTATTCAGGGTTTTCCGCAGGAGCATATGCCCGCGATTCTTGCAACGGCGTGTCCCAATACGTTGTTCCCGTTTGCGCGGGAAGCTATCTGTGATCTGGTCACCAAAGGTGGTTTCCCCCAACTCCTTCTCGCGCCGGTCAATTTCGAGGTTCTGTACGCCCAGGAGATGCAGCGGCAGGCGATGGAAGGCGGTGAAAGAAAGCACTGAGCGTGTATGGGCCCTGGGGACACCCCGTTGACTGAGCCGCAGGTGCTGGTTGTCGGTGCGGGTGCCTGGGGGAGTGCCCTTGCGAACGTATGCGCCCGAGCGGGCTCCCGGGTCTGCCTCTGGGATGCAGATTCGCGCCTGACCGGATATATCCGGGCCGAGCGCCGGCACCCCATATTCTCGTCAGAGGTGGAGTTCGAGGCGAATATCGTCGTGCTCGATACGCTGAGCGACCTGAGGCAGGCCGATTGTGTGCTGTTCGTTGTACCTTTTCAGTACCTCAGGGCGGCGATGGGCGCTGTCAGAGATGCTGGAATTGATACCTTCGCCGTGGCCTGCGCGAGCAAAGGTTTCGAACTCTCAACGCATGCGATGGGACATGAAATTGCGGCAGCAGTATGGTCGCCGGATCAGCCATTTGCGCAGCTGTCCGGTCCCAATTTCGCGGCCGAGGTCATGTCCGGTGCGCCGGCAGCGATGACCGTCGCTGCGTCGACGCCCGAACTTGGGGCTCTGCTTGTCCGCATGCTGCACTCTTCGCACTTTCGTCCCTATCTCAGCGATGATGTTCTCGGCGTTGAAATTGGCGGCGCATTGAAAAACATCATCGCAATTGCGGCGGGTATCGCTGATGGCCTGGGCCTGGGCTCGAACACGCAGGCCGCCTTGATCACCAGGGGTCTGGCAGAAATCTCCCGTTTCGGCTGCGCGCTGGGGGCTCGGGCGGACACCTTTGCCGGGCTCTCGGGCATGGGCGATCTCGTCCTGACGTGTACCGATAACCAGTCCCGCAACCGGCGTTTCGGAGTCGCCCTCGCGGCGCATGGGGATAGTGAACAGGCTGCTGAAAGCGTTGGTGCTCTGGTCGAGGGTGTTCCGACCGCCAAAGCGGTTGCGGAGATGGCGCGCTTGAAAACAATCACGATGCCCATCGTTGCAGAGGTCGATGCCATCCTGGCCAGCCAGGTAACGCCGGCTGAGTCGGTGACCCGTTTGATGGCGCGCGATCCGGTGGCGGAAAGCGTCTAGGTCTGAGTAAACAGCCGGGGCGGAGATCAGAACGAGCTGCCGCCGCGGAGCGCGCGAGCCCCGGCAAAGCCATGCTGTCGCCAGGCCTCAAAGAGCGCGATGGCTACCGCGTTGGATAAATTCAAGCTACGTCCGCGTGGTTGCATAGGCAACGCAATGACCTGCGCCGGGCGCAGAGTTTCCAGCAGGGGCGCAGGAAGGCCCTGAGTCTCAGACCCGAACAACAGCACGCTGGGACAGGGAAAAGCTGTATCCAGAATGGATGTTCTCCCGCGAGTCGAAAATGCGAAGACGGGAGTGGGCGCCAGAGCAGCCAGGCACTCGTCCAGATTTCTATGGACCTGGAGCGAGGCGTACTCGTGATAGTCGAGTCCGGCGCGTCTTAATTGTCGGTCATCAAGACTGAAACCGAGCGGTTCCACCAGATGAAGCGCGGCGCCGGCGTTGGCGCACAGCCTTATAATGTTGCCTGTGTTGGGGGGTATGCATGGCTCATGAAGGACGACCTGGAACATGGGCTCGATGAGGCCTAAAGAGTGAGCTATGAGACGTCGCTAGAGCAGAGGCTGCAGATTGATTTCTGCGGACTGCGCTTTAACAGCCCGCTGGTGCTGCTTTCCGGCTGCGTGGGATTTGGCGAGGAGTATACGCGCGTCGCGGGCTTTACCCATGCCGATGTCGGCGCGGTATGCCTCAAGGGGACAACGCTTAATCCTCGGCTCGGAAACAGGCCGCACCGGGTTGCCGAGACGCCGGGAGGTATGCTCAACGCAATCGGCCTGCAGAATCCCGGCGCGCGCGCTGTTGTTGACAAAATCCTTCCCGCGCTGGATTTCTCCGAAACACGTTTTATCGCTAATGTCTCAGGATCGACCGTTGACGAGTACGCGGAAGTTACGGCGATTTTCGATGATTCTCCAATTGACGCGATTGAGATCAACATCTCCTGCCCGAACGTGAAAGAGGGTGGGGTCGCGTTCGGCAACGATCCGGACATGTCCGCACGGGTCGTTGAGGCGTGCCGGCGCGTCACTCAAAAACCAATCATCACGAAGTTGTCGCCGAACCAGACCGACATCGTGGAGAGCGCGCGGCGTTGCATCGACGCGGGCAGCAACGCACTTGCGGTAATCAACACACTCATGGGTATGGCAATTGATATCGAACGCAGACAGCCGGTGCTGGGAAACGTGCAGGGTGGTCTCTCAGGACCGGCCATCAAGCCGTTGGCTCTGTATAAGGTGTTCCAGGTTGCTGGGGTCGCACGGCAACACGGTGTTCCGATCATCGGCCAGGGTGGGATCTGCTCGGCGGAGGACGCTGTGGAGTTCCTGCTCGCAGGTGCGACTGCCGTCGGGATTGGAACTGGATTGTTTTACGATCCGCTGTTGTGCGCGAGCATCAATGCCGGTATCTCCGATTACCTCTCCCGGCACAGTTTTGAGAGTGTCACTGCATTGACAGGCGCTTTACTGACAGACTGAACGGCCGTGCCCATCGGAAACTGGTCAGCGTGGTCGGTTATCAGGTTTATCGCCCAGCCGTTTTAAAAAAACCCGCATTTCCCGTGCAGCCTGCATGTCGCCGTTTTTCTCGGCGACAGCGATCCCTTTCTGGTACGCAAGCCGCGCTGCGTCGGGATCATTCTGCTTCGTGTGAGCTTTGCCGAGTAATTTCCAGGCGGCGGAATAGTCAGGGTTCAGCGTGACAGCTTTATTTAAATGAGCAGCCGCGCGGCCGGCGTCAGACTGCTGTAGGTACGCGCTGCCAAGAGCGAAACGAAGCAGCGCGGAATCCTGTCCAGCGGACAGCATCTGCTCGAACTTTTCTATTTGTGAGCTCAACTTCGCCAGAAAGAGGGCGTCAAAAGGACCAGCAACGTGAAGATTTCCAGGCGGCCCAGCAGCATCGCCAGGCACAGTAGATATTTAGCGCCATCGGAAATATCTCCGTAGTGATAGCTCACGGCACCCAGGCCCGGACCCAGGTTGTTCAGGCAGGCGGCGACGGCGGAAAATGCGGAGACTTGGTCAAGTCCGGTGGCAATCAGGCCGAGGAGTAACACCACAAAGACCGCGACATAAGTGGCGAAGAACCCCCAGACCGCCTCAATCACCCGATCAGCTACCGCTCGTCCCCCAACCCTGATGGAAATAATGGCATTCGGGTGGATGAGGCGCTTAATCTCGCGCATGCCTTGCCTGTAGAGCAGCAGAAATCTCACCACTTTCATGCCGCCGCCAGTTGAACCTGCACACCCCCCAACGAAGCTTAAGAACAGAAGAAGCAAAGGCAGGAACAGCGGCCAGCTCTGGAAGTCGCCGGTGCTGAAGCCGGTTGTAGTGCCAATCGAAATGGTGTGGAAAAGACTCATACGCAGGGCTTCGGGCAGAGCTACGCTGCTGCGGCTAACTGCCAGTCCCAAAGCGCACGCGAGGAATACGCCTCCTAAGAGGGCGGCGTAAGTACGGAATTCCGCGTCATCTCTGTACGGCATGAACGTGCGGTGGCGCCACGCAAGGAAGTGCAAAGAGAAATTCACGCCAGATAAGAACATGAAGATGACCGCAACAATTTCCACGGAAACACTGTTGAAGTAGCCGATGCTTGCATCGTGCGTCGAGAATCCGCCAATCGCGACGGTGGAAAAGCTGTGTCCGACGGCGTCGAACAAAGACATTCCTGCAGCGTAGTAGCTCAGCGCACACAGACCGGTCAGGCTGACGTAGATGTACCACAGCATTTTGGCGGTTTCGGTGATTCTGGGGGTCAGCTTGGAATCTTTCATTGGGCCCGGGGTTTCGGCGCGATAGAGCTGCATGCCGCCCACCCCTAGCATCGGCAGTACGGCGACAGCGAGCACGATGATCCCCATGCCGCCCAGCCACTGCAGCAGTTGTCGATAAAAGAGAATTGATCGCGGCAGTGCGTCTATGCCTACGATGACCGTGGCTCCGGTCGTCGTTAATCCGGAGATGGACTCAAAAACGGCGTCAGCCAGTTTCATATGCGGGTTATCCGCCAGAAGAAACGGCATCGCGCCGAAGATTCCCAGAACTAACCAGAACAAAACGACAACCAGGAACCCATCCCGCAGCTTCAGCTCTCCTGCAGATTTACGAACCGGGAGCCACAGGCCAAGACCGGAGCTCATAATGACAGCGATCGCAAAGGAGAACGCCCCCGCAGTTCCGTCCCCTGAGAGCACCGCGATGACCAGCGGGGGCAGCAGGGTCAGGCTGAAAATGGCCAGCAGCAGCCCAAGAATCTTCTGGATGACGCGGAATCGCATGCGCGTAGGCGGCTCTCAGATGAAAGTCACGTTGACCTGAAAAAGACGCTCCACCTCGTTAACGTGCTTCTTGTTTGTCACCACCAGGATGACGTGGTCTTCAGGCTCAATGACGGTGTCATGGTGGGCCACGATCACATCCTTTCCCCGGACCACTGCGCCGATAGTCGTGCCGGGTGGGAGTGGTATATCGTCAATCGTACGTCCAACTACCTGGCTCGAATTACGGTCGCCGTGCGCGATGGCTTCGATAGCTTCAGCGGCGCCGCGTCGTAATGAGTGAACTTTAACCACATCCCCGCGGCGGATATGCGCAAGCAGGCTGCCAATGGTGGCCTGCTGAGGGGAAATAGCAATATCGATGATGTCGCGCTGCACAAGGTCGACGTATGCCGCGCGGTTGATCAGCGCCATTACCGTTTTGGCCCCGAGTCTTTTGGCCAGCATAGAGGAAATGATGTTCGCCTCATCGGCATTAGTCAGCGCGCAGAAAACATCCGTACCTTCGATGTTTTCTTCTCGCAGGAGGTCCTCATCCGCTGCATCGCCCAGGAGAACATAGGCGTGCTGGAGATCCTCTGCCACGGCGCGCGCCCGGGTTTCGTTATTCTCGATGATCTTGATATGGCAGGTGTTTTCCAGTGCCATAGCGAGACGCTTGCCGATGTTACCGCCGCCGGCAATGATGACTTTCCGGTTGGGACCATCCAGCTTGCGGAATTCGCTCATGACCGCCCGGATGTGTTTCGGCGCCGCGATGAACAGCACATCGTCACCGGCTTCGATCACGGTGTCTCCGCTCGGAAGAATGACCTCATGCCGCCGGAATATAGCGGTGACCCGTGTGTCGATCCCCGGGAGCTGCTGTGGAAGTTCACGCAGTCGATGGCCTACCAACGGCCCCCCGTAGAACGCTCGTGCGGCAACAAGCTGCACTTTCCCGTCAGCAAAGTCGAGCACCTGGAGCGCGCCAGGAAATTCAATCAGGCGCTTGGTGTAGTCCGTGACTTCCTGTTCCGGGCTGATGAGCACGTCGACCGGGAGGGCGTCAGGTGAAAACAGCTCTGGATGAACCTGGTACTGGTTCTGCCTGATCCGCGCGATTTTCGTTGGCGTGCGAAACATGGTGAACGCCACCTGGCAGGCGATCATGTTGGTTTCGTCACTATTGGTGACAGCGAGGATCATGTCAGCGTCTTTGGCGCCAGCCCGGGCTAGCACTTCCGGATGAGACGCATGTCCCAGCACGGTCCGCAGGTCCAGACGGTCCTGCAGCTGCTGTAGATGAGTCGCGCTCTGGTCGACGACGGTAATGTCATTCGCTTCGCTGCAAAGATTGGCGGCGACAGAAGAGCCGACCTGCCCGGCTCCTAGGATGATGATTTTCATTCTTTACGTGATTGTTTGATCTGTTTCGGATCCAGACCCAGGCTGCGGAGTTTCCGGTACAGGTGTGTCCGTTCTATCCCTGCTCGCTCCGCTACCTGACTGACGCTTCCGTTGCAGTGCTGCAACTGGTGCTCGAGGTAGCGCTTTTCGAATTGTTCTCTGGCTTCCCGCAGCGGCAGGTTGTACTCGGGTGTATCTGAGTTTTCCGGATATTGCGGCACCTCTATTCCCAGCAAAGAATCGACTTCGCGCAGTTCGACCATGTCCTGGGTGCCGAGAATCAGCAACCGTTGCACAAAGTTTCTGAGCTCCCGGATATTGCCGGGCCAGTGGTAGTCCTTGAGTCGTTGTCTTACTCGCGGAGAAAAGTGCCTCTGAGACAATCCGTCTGTCTGTTTCAAGTCTGCTACGAACCAGTCGAGAAGCTCTTCGATGTCTTCTCGACGTTCGTGAAGAGCCGGCACCTGCAGCGGCAGGACATTCAGGTTGTAGTAAAGGTCGTCACGGAATTTCCCGGCGCGCACCAAGGCATTAAGGTCCTGAGATGTGCTGGCAATGATGCGAACGTCTACTGACACGGGGTCGACGCCCCCCACGCGGAGGAAGGAGCGATTTTCCAGCGCGCTGAGTAGCCTGGCCTGCGTATTGACCTCCATATCCGCAACGTCCTTCAGGAACAGCGTGCCGCCATTGGCGAGCTCCAGGGATCCGTAGGTCACGCGGCCCTGTTGCTCGCTGCCGAAAAGCTCCGCATCCGGGTTTTCTCGGGCTAAGCCGGCAACGCTTACATTGACGAAGCGAGCCTGTCGACGAGGACTTTGTGAGTGGATGAAGCGTGCCAGCACTTCTTTGCCTGTGCCCGACTCGCCGGTAATGAATACGCTCGTGTCATGACCGGCGATGCGCTCCGCACTGGCCCGGAGCGCTGCCATGACAGCGCTGGTTCCAACGGGAAACGCCGCCGCCTGGCCCCGGCGCTGCAGCCCGTGATTTTCACTGCTGAGACGAGCGTGCTCCAGCGCACGCGAAACCGTCACGAGAATCTTTGCGAGCGACAAGGGCTTCTCGATGAAGTCGTAAGCCCCAAGGCGGGTGGCTTCTACTGCTGTCTCTACAGTGCCATGTCCTGACATCATCACGACGGGTGACGGCAGATCGTCGTTTTCACTCCATTGCTTAAGCAGGCTCAAGCCGTCGACATCCGGCATCCAGATGTCCAGAAGAATCAGGTCGGGGCGACGCACTCTCCTGAGCGACTGGGCTTCGGCCGCATCGCCGGCGACCGCTACCTCGTAGCCTTCGTCTTCAAGAATTTCTTGAAGCAAGCTGCGAATATCAGGTTCATCATCGACAACGAGAATGTTTGCAAGCGCCATTACTTGTTCGGTGCTCAGGTGTGTGTCTCGGCGTTAACCGCCTCGAAAAAGGGGAAGTTCATGGTGACGACGGCGCCTCCGCATACGCCATTGCAGAGCGCGATTGATCCGTCATGCTCCTCGACAGCTTTTTTTACGATAGCAAGTCCGAGACCGGTGCCGCGGCTTTTGCTGGTGACGTAGGGCTCGAATACATTTCCGAGCAGATGCTCCGGGATTCCGCCGCCTCTGTCTTCTACGCGGATTTCAAGCATTCTGGCGTTCGCTCTCGTCACGGTGCGGGCTGACACCATGATAAGAGGATCCCGGCCTTCCGGGGTTGCTTCAAGCGAGTTCTTGATCAGGTTATTGAATACTTGTCGTAAGCGCGTTGCGTCCCCTTTCAGGGGAGGCAGGTCAGGTTGAAAAGTGCATTCGATGCGCGCGTTTTTTTTGGCATTTTCAAATAAGGTCGCCACACCGGAGATAAGCTGCTCAATATTCACTGGTTCGTGTACCCGGACCGGACTGCGCGCGTAGTCCGAGAAAGTTGCGACCATCGTTTTCATAGTGTCCACCTGCTGGATGATCGTGGTGGTGAGACGCTCGAGCGTTTCCCGCTCGCTGCCGTGTAGCGCGGGCAGGCATTTAAGGCGGAGCCGTTCTGTGGCGAGCTGAATTGGCGTTAGAGGGTTTTTGATTTCGTGGGCCAGGCGTCTGGCTACTTCGGACCACGCTGCATCCCGTTGACCCTGGACGATCGCCGTCACGTCCTCTATGACCAGCACATGCCCTTGATTTCCTTGCTTTGTGTCACTCAGGCTGCGGCCTCGACAGATGAGCTCTTTCCTACCTCGTCCTGTCATCAAGACCAGCTGTGTCTGCCACGTTTCGCGACCCTCCGCGGACGCGCGCTGGAGCTCTGCGAGGACTGCCTGTAAGGGAGCCAAGCGCTCGCAGAGCTCATGGAAGGTGATTGTGCCGCCGAGGGTTTCATCAAGCTCCAACAGACTGATGGCGGAGTGGTTCAGCGTGGTCACCGTCAATTTTTCATCCAGTGCTATGACGCCGGATGAGAGCTGCCCCATCAGTGTGTCGAGATATTCATGCTGAGCCTCAACCTCACTGCGAGCTTCACCGACACGCGCGGTCATTTCATTGAAGGAGCTGATCAAAACGCCGAGGTCGTCGTCGCTTTCGACCGGGAGCGTTGTTGTGTAGTCGCCTGCGGCAACCGCGGCCGTTCCTGCGGCGAGGTTGCGTATCGGCGCGGAGAGTCGCCGGGCAGAATAGAAAGAGGCCCAGACCGCCGAGAAAATGCTGAACAGAAGAACCAGGGTCAGCGTCATGGCGAAGCTCAGCTTGAGCTTCTCACGGAGATAGGTGAGCTCAGCGTACTTCGCGTACGCGGATTGAACGCTGCTGCTCAGTTCGTTTATCCGGGCAGAAAAAGGGTAGAGGGCATGCAGGATCCGCTTTCCCTGACTTGCCTGAGGAAGACTGACTACCACAGCCGCGCGGACGAAGAGCTCCCCCTGCCGAGAGGGATCGATTCCTATATAGCTCTGCCCATGGCGCACCTGCAGCAGAATAGGGTCGGAGGGCAGGTGGGGCAGCAGAGCCGTGGCACGAGTGCTTGTTGCGATGAGCTGGCCTTCCTCACTGAACAGCGTGAATTCTTCTGCTCCTGCTCTTTCTCTGAGATCGTCGAGCAGGCCGGGTCCCGGGGACCAGGCAGAGGCGGAGACTATGCTGTTGGGCTGACGCAGCGCGTTAAGGTTGAGGGTGGTCCGCTGCGGCGTCCCCAGCGCGAGATCCTCCGCCACTCGCTCGGTTTGGACCAGCAGCTGCCGCATGCGCACGTCGAGCGCCTCGCGGCCGAGTTCGAGCGCATCGTTCAGCGCGTTATCAATCCTGACGTCAAACCAGCTGTCGATGCCACGCCGCAAAAAATCGAGCGAAAAGCTGTAGAGAACGATGACCGGCCCGATCGAGAGAACGAGGAACATCGTCAGCAGACGCAGAGATAGCCGCGAGCCCGGTTCCCTGGCCCGCAGATGCCGCATGAGACGGCGAATGTTCATCCCTATCAGTACGAGGAATGTCAGGAGCCCGAGGGTATTGAGCACTAACAGGCTCACGTAGGATGAGCCGAACGAATCAGAGTTCTGTATCGAGCTGCTCAGGAGCACGAGTGACGCAAGCATGGCGACGCTGAGTAGGGCAATGCCGCTCAGCGCTGCGATGCGACGTCTTAGAAGCTCTCGTCCCACCGGTACCAGCCGCTTGATATGTGCCAGGCAGGGGATATGTAAGCGATCGGGAGCATCGGCGCGGGCAGTGCGCTGATGTCGAGTCTCAGGCGGATGGCTATCTCAACCTGTTTTGCACCGGCGAGGTCGGTCAGCTCCGCAATTGGCAGTTGAGAGAGATGGCCGAGTTCCGTGACTGCAGCATCGAGACTCTGGAAGACGCGAAAAGAATTGCCTATGAGGTCGCCAAGCACGAATTGATCGCTGAGTGCGTGACGCTGAAGCGAGAAGCGTCGAAAACCCTGATGGAGCTCTGCGTCCCACCAGAAGCGACGAGGCCGCGACGCCACGATCTCAAGATTGAAAAACAGTCTTATGCCGCTGTTCAGCGCGGATATGGCTTCTTCGCTGAGGGACACGTTCGCGGCTGCTGAGATTTTGACGATGTCGTGTTCGATTTCTGCATGCCCTTCGTAGAACTCAAGCTCAGATCCCGCAGCGTAACTATTAATAAGCACGCCCCATGTAAACACTGTCAGCAGCCTGCAGAGCCCCAGTCTGGAGAAACCTGAACGGCGAATAGGGGTCTGCGCGCGGGCGTGCGCGTCGATGTTGTTACAGCAACCTTGCTGCCGACTAAAAAAATGAAGCGGAAAATGTGCCACCTGCAATGTGTGACCCAAGCGTTTCATGACGGTCGGTCCACGCGCATATCTGCCGGCATTTGCAGTCGAGCGTAGTAAAACCCGTCGAGGGAATGCTCGCCTGGCAGCACCTGTAAACCAAAGCGGGTTGCCCGTCCCCAGGTTTCGGTGGGCGCTATTGTTTGCGCACCGCTGCGGACGATTTCTTCCACAACCTCGTCGTTCTCCTCGCGCAGAAAACTGCATGTCGAATAAAGCATGATTCCTTCCGGGCGAAGGAGGGGCCATAGGGCGCGCAGTAACTCTCGTTGTCGCTGCTGTAGCGCTTTGATATCGCTTTCCCTTCTCAGGAAGCGGATATCCGGGTGCCTGCGGATTACGCCAACAGCGCTGCACGGCGAGTCCAGCAGAATCCGATCAAACGGTTGTCCGTCCCACCAGATTTTGGTGTCAACAGCGTCCACGCAGTGACTGAGACACGGAGCCTGGATTCTTCGGAGGTTGGATTCAAGTTCGCGGTAGCGGATGGGATCTGACTCAAGCGCGACCAGGTCACCGCGCCCGGCCATTCGCTCCCAGATATATCCGGTTTTGCCGCCGGGCGCAGCACAGGCATCCAGCACGCGCTCCCCTGGTCTGGGGTCCAGCAGTTCGACCGCTAGTTGCGCAGCCTCGTCCTGAATCGAAACATGACCTTCTCGAAAGCCCGGCAGGTTTTCTTGCTGAACGGGGGCTGTCAGGGTGATTGATGCTGCGCCAATTCCCCCTGGGTTTGCTTCAATATCTGCGGCTAGAAGTTTCTCCAGGTAATCCGCACGGGACACAAACCGAGTGTTGACCCTGATCGTCATTGGTGCGCGTTGTTGATTGCCTGCGACCAAAGTTTCCCATTCTTGTGGCCATTGCTCCCGCATGCGCGAGAGCAGCCATTGCGGTTGCTCGTAATAGATTTTTTCGATTGCCGAGAGTCCTGGGGTGCGGGCTGTCTTACGAAGAACGGCGTTAGTCAGCGAGCATGCCCACGCCTTGCCCCGTTTACGCACAGTTTCAACGTAACTCGACACAGCCGCGTGGTCTGGGGTTCGCATAAATCTGAGTTCATAAATGCCCGCCAGCAGCGCAAGTTGTACATCCAGGTCCTTTTTCTTCAGCGGACGCGCTAGCAGGCTATGCAGCTCGTCCGACAGACGGTCGTAGTTCCTGACAACGCCGTATACGCAGGCCTGGACCAAGCTTCGGTCGCGCGCATCTTGCAAAAAGGTTAGCTGGTCGGGAATTACCGCACTCAGCGAACGGCCACGCTGCAGCAAATCACACAGAATCTGCACGATCACGGTGCGCGGGTAACGATTGTTGGGGCTCAGAGCAGGTTCCCGTAGCCGTTGAGAAACGCCCCAACGCTCATGGCTTGTTTCCCCGCAGGCTGCAATCGTTCTATCTCAAGATCCCCCTCGATTGTTCCCACCAGGAGGCGGACGCGGTCCTCGATGCGTACCTCGCCGGGCGACAAGGATGAAGACGGATGCGCTCTGGTAACGAGCAGTTTGACCTCGATATTGCCTAATTCAGCGACTGCCCCGGGAGTCGGGGTCATGGCTCTTACAATGCGCTCAATGTCCGCGGCGGAGCGTTGCCAGTTGATAAGACGGTCGCTGCGGGTCAGTTTATGCGCATAAGTTGCCTCGAGTTCGTTTTGAGGGGTTTCTGTCACTTCTCCACGCTTAAACAGCTCAATCGCATCCAGCAGAGCATCAGCACCTGTTATGGCAAGGCGTTCAGTCAGCGAACCTGCAGTGTCTGTCTGGTGGACGCAGCATTCCCGTGTTAGCCAGACGGGGCCGGCATCCAGTTCGGGTACCACACGCATAATCGATATCCCGGTCTTTGAGTCTCCCGCCATGAGGGCTCTCTGGATTGGGGCCGCGCCGCGCCAGCGCGGCAACAGAGACGCATGCACATTGATAGCCGCTGTTGGAATTCCGAGGAGCGTCTCCGGCAGGATCAGCCCGTAGGCAACGACAATCAGGAGGTCAGGGGACAACCTGCTGATGTCATCGACGACGCTTCCCTCTCTCAGGCTGTCGGGTTGCATGAGGCTAAGGTGGTGCTCAAGCGCTTGCGCTTTCACCGCGCTGTGAGTCGTCTTTCTGCCACGACCTGCGGGCCTGTCTGGTTGAGTAAGCACCGCTTTGACACTTAGGTCTGGGCATCGGAGCAACCGCTTCAGACTGGGTACAGCAAAAGCCGGAGTGCCGGCGAAAACGACATTGAGCGGCATAACTTTGTCTTAATTTGTCAAAGTCTGCGCCCGGAGTTAAAGGTGCTTCGAAGCGACCAGGTTCCGCCAGACGATCGACTCGCTGACGGGCCCATCAGATGAGAGTCGTACTTTGTACTCATCCAGCCAGGCGATGCTTCTTAGTCAGCCTGCGCCGGATACGTGTTTGCTTCATCTGTGACAGATAGTCCACGAACAGCCTACCTTCCAGATGGTCTATTTCATGCTGGATGCAGACCGCCAGGATCCCGGTTGCAGCGAGGCTGAAAGATTCGCCATGGACGTTCTGTGCTTCGACCCGGATGCTCTCCGCCCGGCGAACAGTCTCATAGACATCCGGTACCGACAGGCAGCCCTCTTCCATTTCCTCGTCGCCGCTAGTTGCAACGATGACAGGATTAATGAATGCAGACGGCGCTGATTTGTCGCGAGAGACGTCGATGACAATCACGCGTCTGTGGACGTTGACCTGGGTTGCGGCCAGCCCGATCCCAGGCGCTGCGTACATTGTCTCAAACATGTTCGCCACGAGCTCAGCCAGCTTGCTATCGAACGCGGTCACGGGAGCGGCTTTCTTACGCAATCGAGGATCGGGATGATGGAGAATTTCGAGAATTGCCATAATTTGCAGATGATCCCACGAAAGACGGGGCAAAGTACGAGAAATTTTTCTGAAGTTCTAAGAATTCAGCGCTGTTCTGGCTTTCGGGAGCGGGCAGGATACAGAGTTCAATTTCTCTCCGCATCTGCTAGACTACATTAAAGATCAACTGTAAGAGCATTGACATGTCTAGAAAAATTCTAATTTTTCTCGCAGCTTGTCTAACCGGGTTTCAAGCCAGTGCGGACGAATTAGCGTTGGCGGACGGCCACCCGCAAAGCTACACGGTAGTCAAGGGGGACACCCTGTGGGACATCTCGAGTCGTTTCCTGGCAGATCCGTGGAAATGGCCGGACCTCTGGAAAAGCAATCCTCAGATCGCAAACCCTGACCTCATCTACCCGGGCGATGTCGTCGCGCTGAGCTACGAGGAGGGACGGCCAGTGCTCGAGGTCGTCGAGCGTAATCGGAACGTCAAATTGAGCCCTGAAATCAGGGTTGTAGAGCATGATGATGCAATACCACCGATCCCTCTGGACATCATTCAGCCGTTTCTTTCGCGACCGCAGGTGGTCACAGCAGACGGCTTGGCAGACAGTGGTTACATCGTTGCCAGTCAGGATGACCACCTGGCATTCGGCTCGGGTTTTCGCGTGTACGCGAGGAATCTGGATGAGGGACGCGGAAGCAAGTTCGCGATCCTGCGTCAAGGTAACGCTCTTGTAGATCCTGACAGTGGGGAAGTTCTCGGATATCAGGCCGAGCATGTTGGAGACGCAATTGCCGAGAAATTTGGAGACCCTGCCACGGTGCGGATCACCAATGCGTACAACGCGGTGCATACAGGCGATCGCTTGGTTCCGCAGCAACATGAGGAACTGACGCAATTCGTCCCCCATTCGCCCACAAGCGCGGTTGAAGGCAAAATTCTGGCCGTTGCGGATGGACGTTCCCAGATTTCGAACTATCTAATCGTAGTTCTGAACCGTGGCAGCAGGGACGGAATCGAGCCCGGTCATGTGCTTGCGGTTTTTCAGGAAGGGGAAGTGGTCGAGGATTCGATTGCGAGTGATATCGCGCGTCGCGCCGCCGACGAAGCACGTCTCAACGCGGCTCAGAATCACCCGACAGCGATGGGACGCATGCTGCAGACAGTTATTAACGATGTTCGTGCGGCTGACCGGGCGCTGAGAGATGTCGCAGGAACCCCTTTGGAAGGTAGCAACTCTGTCAAGGTAAAGCTGCCCGAGGAAAGAGCTGGGGAGCTGATGGTATTCCGCTCATTCGAGCGTGTCAGTTACGCGCTGGTGATGAATTTGCAGCGGCCGATTCACGTCGAGGATGCCGTCAGAACGCCTTGAGACGACGCCTAGCACAGTCATTCCGAGCCGCTACCGGGTTTAAGAAAAAAAACGAAGGCATGTTTAAGTTTTAGGCATTAAACTGTCGTTATGGCCGTGTGGCCAATCGGTGATCAAAGGAATGAGCATCGAAACGCTGAGGTATTTTGTCGCCTGGGCAACGGCCGTAAGCCAGTCTGCTGGATTGATGGAATTAATGCAGCGCGCACTGCAGGCGCAGCCCAGCACGGCGGCATTTGTTGACGCAGTACGCGAGCACTGTACGAGACGCAAAAAAGAGCCAGACTGGCAAGCTGCAGACGACGCGCTTGTATGGGCGCGGGCAAAGGATTGCGAGCTCGTGCCTTTTTACTCGCCGTTTTACCCGCCATTACTGCGCCATATTCAAGCCCCCCCGCCTTTGCTTTACGCCAGAGGAAACGTGGCTTTGCTTTCCGCCGCTCAGCTGGCGGTAGTGGGAAGCCGCAAGGCGTCTTCTGCCGCACGCCAGTTCGCTCATGCTTTGTCCTCTGATTTGGTGGGTGCAGGATTTGCCGTGACCAGCGGTTTAGCAATCGGGATCGACGCAGCGGCGCACCGAGGAGCGCTGGCCGCCGGCGGAGGGACGATCGCTGTGTTGGGAAACGGCATCGATCGCATTTATCCGAGGAACCACTCGGAATTGTTCGAGTCGATCAGTGCCGACGGACTTCTCGTCTCTGAGTTTCCTCTCGGTGCGCCACCTAAACCGCATCACTTTCCGCGGCGAAATCGTTTGATATCTGGCCTCAGCCTCGGGACTGTCGTCGTCGAAGCGTCAGAGAGGTCAGGCTCAATGGCCACAGCATTACATGCAGCGAATCAGGGGAGAGAAGTCTTCGCGGTGCCTGGTGACGTCAGAAATCCGCTTAGCCGTGGGTGTCACAAGCTGCTAAAAGATGGCGCAAAGCTGACTGAGTCGGCCGATGACGTTTTGGACGAACTTCAGTTTCTGCCGCTACTCAGGAGAGCTTCGCTACCAATGCAAAAGACTGAGCCAAGAATGAGCCTACCTTCTGACGCACTGAAGCTTTTGGAGCATTGTGGCTGGGCGCCGTTTTCGGCGGACGAACTCACACGTTGGAGTCGATGCGATGCAAAAGGAGTCGCCGCTCAGCTCATTCATCTGGAGGTGGCCGGTTATATCGAGGCGACCGTTGACGGGCGTTTCCGACGTGCTCGATAACGCGCAGGTCGCATTATCCCGCAGGTACCGATTGCGGCGGGTTATCGGTTGAACTGTGATGCAGAGTTGCCGGAGTGACGCAGCTTAAAGTGCTACGTCCAGCTGCATCCCACTACTTTTTTTCGCGCCCATGGGACGAGAGGGTAAGGATAGCCTCCGATAGAGATTGGAGTGCAGCACGGGGCTTGCACCCCGTTGGGAAAGAGCGACCCTAATCTCGGTAGGTCGTCTTCGCCCATTGTTATGTGCCCAAGAAACGTGAGAACTTTCGCGCCGGACGCTTCTCGAGGAAGAGGACTTTCGGAGCGCCTTACGTGAACGTGCTTTCCGCGGCTACGCGTTGCCGATAGTAAAAAATTATTGCAATTAATCAGTAAAAAATGTATGGCGAATAATCTGGTGATTGTCGAGTCGCCTGCCAAGGCGACGACGATAAAAAAATACCTCGGTCGTGACTACGACGTGTTGGCGTCTTACGGGCATGTTCGTGATCTACTTCCAAAGGAGGGCGCTGTCGATACAGACGATCACTTCCAAATGCGCTATGAGGTTATCGACCGCAATGCGAAACATGTAGACGCCATCGCTAAATCGCTGAAGAAAGCGGATGCCTTGTATCTGGCAACCGACTTGGACCGAGAAGGCGAGGCTATCTCCTGGCATCTCGTGGAGCTGTTGCGTGAGCGCGGGCTGCTGGATGGGAAAGACGTTCATCGTGTGGTATTCCACGAGATTACCGAACGTGCTATCCGCGAGGCGATAGATTCGCCGCGCAGCGTATCGATGGATCTTGTAAATGCGCAGCAAGCGAGGCGCGCGCTTGACTATCTGGTTGGTTTCAACCTTTCACCTTTGCTCTGGAAGAAAATCAAAAGAGGGCTCTCTGCGGGGCGAGTGCAAAGCCCTGCGTTACGTCTGATCTGCGAGAGAGAGGCGGAAATCGAGAAGTTCATCGCGCGGGAGTACTGGACAATCGAGGCTAGATTGCGGGCTGCAGAGGACCCTTTCAGCGCGCGTCTTACCCAGTTCAGCGGTGAGAAAATAAAGCAGTTTTCCGTGACTTCGGGGGAGCAGGCGCACGAGATCAAGACCAGCCTCGAGCAAGCTGCTAGCGGTGAACTGATCGTCGCCAAAATAGAACGTAAACGCCGCAAGCGAAATCCCGCGCCTCCGTTCATCACATCGACGCTGCAGCAAGAGGCCGTGCGAAAACTCGGCTTTACCGCGCAGCGTGCGATGAGGGTTGCGCAGCAGCTGTATGAGGGTATTGATGTCGGTGGTGGAACCGTCGGGCTGATCACCTACATGCGCACGGATTCACTTTCGTTGGCTCAGGAGGCGGTCGACGAGTTGCGTCAGTTCATCGCTGCTAAATACGGTACAGAACAACACCCGAAAGCCCAGCGGAACTTCAAAACTTCCTCAAAGAACGCACAGGAAGCGCATGAGGCGATCCGTCCGACGTCCTGTTTTCGAATCCCAGCGGAGATCCGCTCATTCCTGAACGACGAGCAGTTCAAGCTGTACGATTTGATCTGGAAACGAACCGTTGCGTGCCAGATGGTTC
Organism: Gammaproteobacteria bacterium; assembly: GCA_038116745.1. Classification (GTDB taxonomy): domain Bacteria; phylum Pseudomonadota; class Gammaproteobacteria; genus JAYODW01. Next base: position 2,155 of record JAYODW010000006.1, on the reverse strand, counting down.
ATGCAACGATTGATACCGTCTCGGCGGACTTCACTGCAGGTAACGAGGGTGTATTCCGAGCTACGGGCTCTACCGTAGCCGATCCTGGTTTCATGGCGGTTTATCAGGAGAGCAGCGATGAGGAGACCAGCGAGAGCAAAGCGTTGCCACCGTTGCACGAGGGGATGCATATCCCGTTGACGAGCATCGATCCTGAGCAGCATTTCACTGAGCCGCCCCCGCGATTCACTGAAGCGTCATTGGTCAAAGCACTGGAGGAATTCGGTATCGGCCGACCCTCTACTTACGCGTCAATTATTTCGACACTCATTCAACGAGAATACGTAGAGCTTGAGAAAAAGCGCTTCACGCCCACCGATATAGGCCGCATCGTGAACACGTTTCTTACCAATCATTTCGCCAGCTATATCGACTATGAATTCACAGCGAAGCTGGAGGATGAGCTGGACGCGATTTCCCGTGGAGAGCGCGACTGGGTCCCGGTTCTGGAAGCATTCTGGAGACCATTTTCCGACACGGTCAAAGACAAGGAAACTAGCGTCAGCAGACAGGAGGCAAACCAGGCGAGAGCTCTGGGTATTGACCCAAAAACGCAGAAACCCGTTTCAGTACGGATGGGCAGATATGGGCCCTACGTGATTATCGGCGGTGTGGAAGATGAGGAGAAACCGCGCTTCTACGGGTTAAAAGCGGGGCAGAAGATGGATTCGCTCACGCTAGAGGACGCCCTCGCCCTGACGAAGCTGCCTCGCGTACTAGGAGAATTGCCAGACGGTCTCGCGGTTTCAGCGAATGTCGGGCGTTTCGGACCCTATGTGCGCTACGGCGACAAATTTGTCAGCCTGACAAAAGACGATGACCCTTACACAATTGACTTCCAGCGCGCGGTGGAATTGATAGAAGAAAAAAAGAAGGCAGACGCTGCACGGGAAATTAGGCTATTTGCCGACAGCAAGGTAAAAATTCTCAACGGGCGCTACGGGCCGTACATCACGGACGGGACTAAGAACGCTCGCGTTCCTAAGGACGTCGCGCCGGAAACACTGGATTTGTCTCAATGCGAATCTCTACTGGAGAGCGCGCCTGCGCGACGCGGAGGAAAGAAGGCCCGACCTCGTAAGACCTGATCTTAACGACAGAGTTTGAGGCAGCCGTACGTTGATAACTATAGGGCTCTCATGAATTGGCAGCTAAAACGTGCGGCCTCGGTGCTGGAGAGCGGAGGTGTCGTCGCGCACGCTACTGAAGCCGTCATGGGGCTAGCGGTTAGTGTGAGTTGCCAACCAGCCTGCGAACGTCTCAGGGTTTTAAAGCAACGTCCGCACTCACAGCCTTTCTTGCTCGTTGCAGCCAGTTTGGAGCAGCTCGGGGGCTTGGTAAATCTGACAAGCCGGCTCCGCGACGCGGTGCTCGATTCCTGGCCGGGAGCAGTAACCTGGATACTGCCGGCAGCTAGCGGCTGCCCCGAGTGGTTAGTAGATCGATCAAACAGAATCGCGGTCAGGGTTACCGACCACCGACTTTCCGCCGAACTTGCTTTGCACGCGGGTCCATACTTGTCTACCAGTGCTAATCCGGCGACCCGACCTCCAGCGCGAAACCTCATGCAAGCGCGGAAATACTTCGCGACAGCGGTCGATCATTACTTGCCAGGTGCGGTGGGATCTCAAACCCGGCCCTCGCAGATCTGGGATGGAAAGACAGGGCGGCGGCTCAGATGAAATGCCATCTGCTTATTGACAAGTCCGCGAAATATTTCGAGAATTTCCGGCTACCGTTTTGGAGGGGTACCCAAGCGGTCAACGGGAGCAGACTGTAAATCTGCCGGCTCAGCCTTCGTAGGTTCGAATCCTACCCCCTCCACCAGGCAACAGCGAAGTGCGGCAGTTCTGAATGTGACCAGGCGGGTGTAGTTCAATGGTAGAACCTCAGCCTTCCAAGCTGATGGTGTGGGTTCGATTCCCATCACCCGCTCCAACACTCGCCTGTCGTTGATGACCAGAGTATGTGCGTCTGGTGACCGCCCAGATGCCGTAATGGCAGAGTTTTGTCGCATCAATCGAGGTAGCGAACCGGAAAGCTGAAGCAGAAGGCAGGGCCCATATAGCTCAGTCGGTAGAGCACTTCCTTGGTAAGGAAGAGGTCACCGGTTCAA
>JAYODW010000005.1:30557-125136 GCA_038116745.1 Gammaproteobacteria bacterium | reverse complement strand
ATGACGTTGATAACTGCGTCTCGACTCCGAATGCGGACCAGGCCGACCTGGATGGGGACGCTCTGGGTAATCTGTGTGACCTCGACATCGATGGCGACGACGTTCCCAACGAAGATGACGCCGACAACGACAATGATGGTTTTACCGATGCGCAAGAGATCGCCGCCGGAAGCGATCCGTTTGATCCGGACTCAGTGCCACGACGCCGGGGGCTGCCGCAGGCCGTGCTGAATCTGCTCCTTGAGGATGAATATGCGTCACCGGCTGATGCGACTCCGTAACCGCCATTGGGGGGACTCTGGTCGAGGCAGTTGACCTGAGAAGCGCGTGCCCGACACCATCGGGCGTTGGCGCTGGTTGTGATGGCCATCAGTGAATGAATGCAGGGCCTTGAGCGCGCCTGATGGGCGCAGGTAGAGATGGTAGTTGGAGGCTGGATGTCGTTCATGACTCAAACAGGGTGCCGGTCCGCACGACAATCTTTGCAATACGCAACCGAGCTTCGCGCGACGGCAAGCTCAGCATTTTCGTGGCTGTTTTTAATGTTTCTGCTGGTGATCCTGCCGGCGCCTTCGGCTATGGCGCAGAATCAAACCTCTGCAGCCATGGTCCTGCTCGCCAGGGGCGACGTTAAAGTCCTGCGTGAAGGCGGCAAGGAATGGATTCCCGCACGTCGCCGGATGAAGCTGTTTGACGGTGACACTATCCGCAGCGGCAGACTCGCGGGTGCGACCCTCGCCATGGCCGACGAAAGTGTGGTCAAGCTGCATCAGAACAGCCGCCTGCAGCTGCGTGCGGTCGTGCGAAGCGCGGGCTGGTACGGCCTGCGCGGCCTGATTAAAACCGTCGAAACCAATCTTCGGTCACTCTACAGCCTGCAGGCCGGCCGGTTCTTCCTGCGCAACAAAAACCGTGCGGTCGACGCGCAGATTGAAACAGCCTATGCAACGACCGGTATCCGCGGCACGGAGATTGATGTGCTGGTCGAGGACGGGGTCGGAACGACGGTGACGGTGCTTGAAGGTACTGTGCAGACTTTCAACGATTTCGGTGCGGTGGATGCAGCCAGCGGGGAGGCGGTTTTTGCTGCACCAGGGACTGCACCGGTCAAACGTGTTCTGGTCAATCCCGAGGATGCCGTGCAGTGGACTCTGGTGATCCCGCCACGCATGCTCACGGCAATGCAGTGGGCGTCAGCCGATGTATCGACCCCTGAGAGTCTGCGCGGCGCGCTGGTGCTGATGCTGGCCGGCGAGCACCGCGCGGCCGCGGCCGCCTTCGCGCAGCTGCCCGCCGAGGCGGCCATCAACCGGTCGGTGGTCAGGCGCTACGAAGCCTTGAACAGCGTGCTGCTCGGCGAGGCGGAAACTGCGTTGCAACAAGCTCGTGACGCCGTGCAGCTCGAACCGGCGTCGGCTGATGCGCTGCTGGTGCAGGCTTATGCGCAGCAGGCGGCTTTTGAGCTGGAGGCAGCGGAAGCAAGCAATCGGCAGGCGCTGGCGCTGGAGCCGGGTAATGCGGTCGCGCTGGTGAATCTCGCCCGACTTGAGTTTGGCGATGATCGGACGCGCGCTGCGCGGCAGACTCTCGACGAAGCCCGCGTCGCGGCGCCGGCTGATCCGGACGCGCTCACCCTGTCCGGGTTTGTGGCGCTGGCTGAGCGCCGTCTGGATGATGCGACTGATGCATTCCGGCGCGCGCTCGAAGCAGAGCCGGGCAGTGCGGACGCTTATCTCGGTCTGGGACTGATCGCGATGCGCCAGGGAGATGAAGCCACGGCGCTCGAGTCAGTGACCTATGCCGTGGCGCTCGAGCCGCAGCGTGGGCTGTATATGAGCTACTGGGGCAAGATGCTCTACCAGCTGCGGCGCTTCGAAAAGGCGCTGGATGTGTTCGGCCGCGCCGAGCAGCTTGACCCGCGGGATCCGACGCCGGTGTTTTACCGGGCGATTATCCTGCGCGATCTGAACCGGCAGACGGAGTCTATTCGGGAGATGAACCGTGCGGTTGCTTTGAACGACAACCGGGCGGTGTATCGCTCGCGCTTCCTGATGGATCAGGACCTGGCGGTGCGCAGCGTGGATCTCTCCATGCTCTACGCGGAGCTGGGGCTCAACGCCTGGTCGCGCCGTCAGGCGGTGAATGCGGTGAAGGCCGACTACACCAATTACTCCGCGCACCTGTCGCTCGCCGGCACCATGGAAGACGAGCCAGATCGTGCTTTTCCGTTTGCCAACGAGCAGCTGCTGGCGCGTCTGCTGCAGCCAGCGAATGTGAACGCGTTCAACAGCTTTAATGAATACACCTCGCTGCTGGAGCAGCCCGGGCTTGACGGGGTGGCGACGGTACGGGTGGGCAACCTCGGCCAGCGGGCGACGGAGCTGGTCGGTTTCGGCTACCTGCCGGAGGCGAACCTCGCCTGGCAGATGGGCGGTTTCTACGACGACACCGATGGCTGGCGTGGCACCGACTTTGAACGCTCGACCAGCCTCGCCGCGATTGCGAAGTGGCAGGCGACCCAGAACAGCGGCGTGCTGCTGTCGGTTTCCAGCACGCATTTCAAGCAGGGCGACGAGCAGTTCCGGCGCTTTGAGGCGAGCAGCCCCAGCGATCCGCTGGAGCGGAACTATGTGGAGCAGGAGCGCTACGAGCTCGGATATCACTATCACGCCGGCCCGCACACAGATCTGATGGCCTACTTCACCTATTTCGATCAGGAGATCACGCAGCGCGACCACGGAGCCGAAACCGTCCCGATTGATCTTGGTGGCAATGAAGCCTTTCTGGATTTCGACGGCCTGAGTCGGGTTGAGCAGGATCAGCCGCTCTATCAGGGGCAGCTTCAGCTCGCTCACCGCTGGGGAGCGCATCAGCTACTGCTGGGCGGCCTGTATCTGCAGCGCGATGTTGACGTCAGCAACACGAGCGTCGACAGCGTGCTGCTGCGCGTGCCTGCGCTGGATTTTTCTAACGCGACATCACTGGGTGAGGTCTTTGCGGAGGGCCAGCATGATTTCCGTTTCGCCTCCGTCTACGTACAGGACGTCTGGTCGCTCATCGATAGACTGACGCTGGATTTGTCGGTGTACTTCGACCGCCTGGAGGACGGCGAGACTTTCGGCGCCTATGACTGGACGGTGGACCGGGTTGACCCGCGCGCGGGACTTATCTGGCAGCCGACCTCTGCGGATACTCTGCGTCTGGCCGCGTTCCGCTACCTGCTGCCGTTTTCTCCGGCCAGGCTTGATCCTAGCGATGTAGCCGGGGTGGGCGTTATTCGTAACACCAACGAAGGCGCGCGGGTCACAGAGTATGACCTGGTCTGGGAGCACGACTGGGGTCTGGCCTTTACCTCGGTGAATGTGTTCCGGCTGCAGGGCAAGACCCGACAGGACAGCCTCGACGGCAACGGGGCCCAGCAGATTAACTATCTCAAGAGCGAGCAACAGGGTGTGGACGTAGAGTGGAATCAGCTGCTCGGAGAGCGTTTCGCGTGGCGCATGCGCTACACCTACCAGGACATTGAAGATGACGGCTCACCGTCCGCCTGGGACCCCGTTGTGTTCAGTCCGTTAGTGCTGCTTGAAACGGATCGCGAAGAGCAGCTTGTGACCGGCGGGCTGCGCTACGTCCATCCCTCGGGTTTTTCGGGCGGCGTGTCGTACACACACAAACATCTCAACCTTCGCGCCGGGCGCGACGATGAGCACGTCAATCTGGTCGACCTTGACGCCAGCTATCTGATCCCGGGACGGCGCGGTGAGCTGCGGCTCGAGATCAGAAATCTGCTGGACGACGAGTTTGACTGGGTGACAGATCGCTTCATCGTCACGGGACGTTCGCCCGCCCGGGAGGTGCTGGGCAGCCTGTCGGTGAATTTCTGAGCCCGATGGTGTCCGAAAGAATCCGGTCGCTATACGCGCTGGTCCCCGAAAAAGCGCGAACTTTCGTGCTTGCTGCCGCGCTGGTGCTGCTGGCAGGCGCCTATTCTCTGAGTCCCTGGGGGCAGGCGCTGAATCGTTTGGCTTTTGACAGCCTGTTCCTGCTGCGCGGGCCGTTGCCGGTGTCGGACGAGGTCATCCTGGTGGCAATTGACGAGCCCTCGTTTCAGCAGATAGGTCAGCAGTGGCCGTGGCCACGGTCCCTGCACGCGCGCCTCATTGAACAACTTTTCGCCGACGGTGCCAGGGCTGTGGCGTTCGACGTCATGTTTTCCGAACCCTCTCCGGAGACGGAGGATCGGGCGCTGCGCACGGCGCTTGAGCGCCACCCGCAGGTGGTCCTTGCCACTGACTTCAACACCATGACCCGCGCGAACTTCGTGCAGGAGATCCAGGTACTGCCTGCGGCCACCTTGCTCAGCGAGGCAACCCGGCTCGGACGCATCAACCACCGTACAGACGACGATGGGTTTATCCGCCAGTTCGAGCTCTTCGGGCCGGACGTGCGGGCGATGGCGTTTGAAGTCGCGCAGCTCTACCGTCCCGACTGCTGCCGGCGAGCTGTCGAGCAGGCAGGCGAGATCCAGTACATCAACTACCGGGGTCCACCGGGCACGGTCCCGTTAGTGTCCTATTACCAGGCGCTCGAGCGGGAGCGGTTTCTGCCGCCAGGGACATTCAAGGACAAGATGGTTTTTATCGGTCTGGTCACGACCAGCGCGGCAGATCCCACCAGTCGCGCACCGGACCATTTCCCGATGCCCTACTCGCGCTTCGGTGCCGGCTACATCCCGGGTGTCGAGATCCACGCAAACGCGGTGATGAGCCTGCTGGCGGATGATCTGATCGCGCAGATCCCTGAAGGCCTGACGGTCTTTCTCGGGCTGGCGCTCGGACTCGGGCTGGTGTTCTTTTTCCTGCGGGCATCGCCGGTGCAGGGTGCGCTCGCCCTCGCGGCGTATGCGCTGCTGCTCGGCGGCTTGGTGCTGTATCTGTTCATGGCGCGGAGTGCATACCTGAACGCGGTGCATCTCGTGCTGCCTGTCCTGGCAGCCTACGTCCTCAGTCCTTACCTGCACTACGCGCGCCAGAGACATCAGCGCGTGTTCATCGAGCGCGCGTTCAGCAGCTACCTTGCGCCCTCAGTCGTACGCCAGCTGATCGAGGATCCCGAGTCGCTGAAGCCCGGTGGCCAGAATGTGGAGGCGACGATCCTGTTCCTGGATATAGAAGGGTTCACCGCCCTCTCAGAGCGTTTCGCGCCGGAGGAGCTTATAGAGATCATGAACCGCTTCATGGGCGCAATCACCGAGGAGGTGCTGCGCCATGACGGCATGATCGACAAGTTCATCGGCGACGCGGTGATGGCGGTGTGGGGCGCACCGCTGGCCGATCCGGAGCACGCGGTAAAGGCCTGCCGCGCAGCTCTGACCATTGCAGAGCGCGTGCGGCAACGCGCCGCTGAGGAACTGCACCTGACCGGTGCGACGGTCAAAGCACGCATCGGGCTGAACTCCGGAACCGTGGTCGCGGGCAACATCGGCGGCGAAAAGCGCTTCGATTACACCGTGCTCGGTAACGACGTAAACCTCGCTTCACGGCTGGAGGGCGTCAACAAGCAGTACGGCACCGGGATCATGATTGGCGAGGCGACTGTGAACGCGCTAAGCGGGCAGTTCGTGCTGCGCGAGATCGATGCGGTGCGGGTTAAAGGCAAGAAGCAGCCGGTGGCTATTTTTGAACTGCAGGCTGAAGTGGGCGCGCTGTCCGAGCTGCATATCGAGCGGAACGAAGCTTATGCCGCAGGGCTGGCCTGCTACCGCGAGGCCCGCTGGGACGATGCGCTGAAAAATTTGCTCAAGGCCCAGCGCGCGCTTGGATCTGACGGCCCCAGCGAAACTCTGATCGCCCGTGCCCGCGAGTACCAGCAGGATCCCCCGCCGCCGGATTGGGACGGGGTGTATGACATGCAGACGAAATAGCCGACGGGCCGGATCGACGGGGCTGCCCGGCGTTTGAAGATTTCAGGAGCAGACGGCGTCGGATTTTTCGCATTGGGATGCGTTGATAGCGGGGCCTCCGTTTATTACTGATGGCTGGAGGTCGGTACAGGCGGGCCACGCTCAATTGACGCAGGGGCTAGGAGTCCGGAGACTGTTAAAAGTTGGCACCGAGAGGGCACAGCTTCGTGATTCCGGGAAAACCTGACGTGATGAGCCTCGGTCCGGCGTTCAAGAGGAGCGCCGCCGTAGTTTTGCTTGCTGCCTGCATGATGACCCAGAGCGCCGGTGCCGCCAGCGTGCGTGCGCTCGATGTTCGGGCCCTGGTGAGGGGCTCGGAGCTGGTGTTTGAAGGCAGGCCAACTACCACTCGAGTCGTGAAAGATCTCGCATCCGGCTTGATCTGGACTGAGGTCGACTTCGAGGTTGTCGACGTCGTGAAAGGGCGACGGCCCTCGGGGCCGCTGACGCTCAGCTTTTTAGGTGGTGTTGCCGATGGCCGCGGCCTGTGGGTCAGCGATATGAACATCCCTGAAGTTGATGAGCGCGGTATCTATTTTGTGGAGTCCGTTTCCCGAAGGCAGGTGAATCCGCTACTGGGCTGGTCCCAGGGTCATTTCAAACGGATGAAAACGCCTACGGGTCCTGGCTGCGTGACGACGTTCGATGGACGGCCGGTGATGGATGTTGTCCCTGGGCCCGAGAGCACGAGTGCCGCGTTAAGCACCGGCGTAGCCCGGGGGCTGCGGTTGGGCACGCGCTCGAACTGCGGTAATGCGCTGACGGCTGCACGCTTCAAAAAGACGCTGACTGAAATTAACTCGGCTGCGGACAGCGATGCGCAATAGCGCCGGATCCTGCGGACTGTTGTTACTGGTGACCCTGTTGCGGGCAGCTTCGAGTGACGCCTATGTGGTTGGAAATGAGCGCTGGCCGACTAACTCGATGGGGTTTTTTGTGGGCATGGACGGTGCGCCCGGGCAGCCTGCCCCGCCATCCGGGAAATCCTGGGATGCTGCGTTCAGAGAAGCGCTGACGCTGTGGAGCGCGGCTACGGATCTGGACCTGCAGATTGTCGAGGGAACATTTTTTGAGCCGTGTGCTGGCGATGACAACAACAGCGTCGGCTTTACGGATGACGTCTGTGGAGAACCTTTTGGCAGCAGCGTTCTGGCGCTGAGTCTGACTAGGTTTCAGATCGGCACGTCGGTTAATCCCTACACCTCGACAGATATCGTTTTCGACCGCGCAAAGTCTTGGGATATCTACGCCGGTGCGCCTCATTCTGTTGCCGATGATTTTCGTCGCGTGGCCGTCCACGAATCAGGCCATTCGCTGGGTCTGGACCACTCCGCGGATGCAGATGCTGTTATGTTTTATGAGACCAGCGACACAGAGGTTCCTCAAGCGGACGACGTGGCCGGCATCGCAGCGCTTTACGAGCCGGCACTTGAACCTATTGCGCCGGGCTGCGGCGTTGGTGCGGTGCTTGCGACAGATGGTTCGCTGCGCACCGGGTCACTTACGGCTACGGACTGCACGTTCGCGGAACTGGTGCCAGATGTCGAGAATGATTCGCTTCCTTCGCGTTGGTCGGATTATGTCTTCGTTACGGTCCCGAGCTATGCAGAGCTCATCATCACGATGTCCGGAAGCAACTCGTTCCACCAGCTTGACCTCTATGATGTGAGCGGTGCGATGCCCGTCGCTAGCGGGTACAGCCCGCAGTACGGCGACCCCGCTATCCTGAGTCAGAAAGTGGGTGCGGGCACGTATCTGGTTGTCCTAACGCACGGCTTTGATGAGCAGAATCCGAGTACAAGCATCAATTACACGCTCAGCGCGACAGTCAACGATCTCGGGGCGGAGTTTGTCGACGGCCTGGACTCTGATTCTGACGGCGTGGTCGATGCATTTGACAACTGCCCGACAGAGCCCAATCCGGAACAGCTCAACTCAGATAACGATGCGACTGGTGACGCTTGCGACGATGATGACGACAACGATGGCTATCTTGACGCAGTTGAGATTACAGCCGGGAGCGGACCGCTCGATCCTTTTTCAATACCCCAGACTGCCAGTGAATGCATTAGTGACGTCACCAACATTCTCGCCTTCTCTTCAACTCAGGGCGGTTCCTATGAACTGGTCATGGAGCCGTCCACATGGGTGAGCGCTGCCGCGTGTGCTGTGACGCGGGGCGGCTATCTGGCACACATAGAATCCGAGGTCGAACAGGACGACATTTGGAGCGCAGTTTCCTCTCTGCTCGCGATGGGCCGCCTCGACGCCGCAGCGACGACTGCGCCGGATGGCGGCGAAGCTGCCTATGTCTGGATTGGCGCGACCGACCGCGCCACGGAAGGAACGTGGCTGTGGGACGGGGATGGAGATGCGACGGGAACGGCTTTCTGGAACGGCCAAGGTTTTTATGGTTCGCAGGATGGGATGCCACTCGAAGACCGGTATCACAACTGGGGCGGCTCGATCTGGTGGGGCATTGCAGATCCTAATGAGCCAGATGACTTTGACAACCAGGATGGGGCGGCAATCGGGCTATCAGAATGGCCGCTTGGAGCCGAGTACCCTGATGTCTACGGCGCAGCAAGCGAATGGAACGACGTGAGTGAATCAAACACGCTGTTCTACCTGATTGAGTATGACGACAACGACGCTGATGGTTTTCCGGACCCGAGAGACAACTGCCCCGCGACCGCCAACGCCGACCAGGTCAACACCGACGCGGATGCATATGGTGATATCTGCGATGACGACGACGATAACGACGGTTTCAGTGACAGCGAGGAAATTGCACGTGGCAGCGACCCGAAGGACGCTGCTTCCGTACCGCGGCGCAGCGGGATCCCGCCCGGAGTTCTGAACCTGCTTCTCGAGTAATAAGCGGAAGCTGTTACGTTCTGATGGGGCTCTAATCGTTTAGGGGTGGAAAACCTGCCCCGGTGAATGACAGACACTGTGGGGTGCTTGCGGGGAGCTGTACTACGCACCCATGCACTCTGCTACTTTCATGATCCCCTGGCGCGATACAGCGCCCGACAGCTTCTAAAACGAGGAGAAACCGATGAAGCTTCATGACTGCCAGATGGCGCCGAATCCGCGTCGTGTCCGCATCTTTCTTGCCGAAAAAGGATTGGACGTAGAGAAAGTTGAACATTCCATCCTCGGTGGCGAAACCTGTGGTGATGCCTATCTCAAGATCAATCCCTGGGGTACGGTGCCAGCGCTTGAGCTGGATGACGGTACGGTGATCCGTGAGGCCCCCGCGATTTTCCGTTTCGTCGAAGCGCACCATCCCGCGCCGAACCTGCTCGGTAATGACCCCAAGGAAGCAGCCGAGATTGAAGCCTGGGAGCGCTTTTCAGAGATCAACGGCATCAGCGCGATCGGCGAGTTTTTCCGCAATCAGACGGAAGCCCTGGCGGGACGTGGACTACCTGGCCCGACCAGCCTCGACCTCATCCCGGCCCTGGTCGAGCGCGGCAAGCGGCGCGCTGGCTGGTTTTATCAGCAGCTGAACGAGCAGCTCGGCAGGCATGAGTTCCTGGGCAGGGACTCGTACTCGGTCGCTGATATCACGGCACAGTGCGCGATCGATTTCGGATCCGCGGTGTCACTCGGGATCCCGGACGACTGCCCCAACGTGGCGCGTTGGCATAAAGTGGTCAGCGGCCGCGCCAGCGCGGCGAACTGAAGCCAGCCCTAACACTGTCTCCGTCTAGCGCATCAACCGTCGTCTGAAGACGGTTGATGCGGCGCCGCGCAACCGGCCTAAGGATCAGGCGTTGAACCGGCCGCCGGACTCGGCGAGCTTTTTCAACAGCGGCGCGGGCTTCCAGGACGCGGGGTCCTGCGCGGCGAATTCACACACCCGCCGATAGACGGCCTCGAGTCCGACCTGGTCAGCGTAGAACATCGGGCCGCCCAGATAGGTGGGCACGCCGTAGCCATAGACATAGATCACGTCGATGTCGCTGGCGCGCTGCGCAATCCCTTCCTCGAGGATCCAGGCGCCCTCGTTGATCAGCGCGTACATCAGCCGCTCTACGACCTCCCGGTTCGGGATATCCCGACGGGTAACGCCCTTTTTGCGTGACTGGTTGATGATGAGTTCTTCGATCGTCGGGTCACGCAGCGCTGTGCGCTGACCCGGCTCGTAGCGGTAGTAACCCGCGCTCGTTTTCTGACCGTAGCGGCCTTGCTCGCAGATCCGGTCAGCGATTTCGCTGTAGCGGGCCCCCGGTGGCAGGCTGGCTGGCAGATTCTTGCCCTGGCGGATCCGCCAGCCGACGTCTAGCCCGGCCATGTCGGACATGGTCAGAGGGCCCATGGCGAAACCGAGATCATAGACCGGCTGGTCGACCTCGTGCGGCAGGCATCCTTCTTCAAGGAGAAAAGACGCCTGCTCGAAATAGCGGTGGATCATGCGGTTGCCGACGAAGCCATCGCATACGCCGACAACGACGCCGACTTTGTTGATCTGCTTGCTGACGGCGAGGGTCGTCGCGAGGGTTTCGTAACTCGTTTCAGCGCCACGCACGATCTCAAGCAGCCGCATGACGTTGGCCGGACTGAAGAAGTGCGTGCCAATGACTTTGTCCGGCCGAGAGGTGACCGACGCGATCTCGTCGACATCAAGCGTGGAGGTATTGGAAGCGAGGATGCACTCCGCTTTGGTCGATTTATCTAGCTGCTCGAAGACGACCTTTTTGATCGCCATGTTTTCGAAGACGGCCTCGATCACCATGTCGACCTGAGCCAGGTCAGCGTAATCGAGCGTTGGCGTAATGAGCGCCATGCGGGTTTCGACCTGTTCGTCGGTGAGCCGCCCTTTGCGCGCGGTGGCCTCGTAGTTTCCACGCACGACGGAAAGACCTTTGTCGAGTGCTTCCTGACTGGTCTCAAGCAGCACAACCGGAACGCCGACGTTGGCAAAGTTCATGGCGATTCCGCCGCCCATGGTGCCGGCGCCGATCACTGCCACGCTGATGATCGGCAGTGGTTTCACGTCAGCCGGCATGTCGGCCACCTTGGCCGCGGCGCGTTCGGCGAAAAAGATATGCCGCTGCGCGGCCGACTGCTGTCCATCGTGCAGTTCCTGAAACAGTTCGCGCTCGCGTTTCATGCCCTCCTCGAAAGGGAGGGTGCAGGCGGCTTCCACACAGGCGATGCAGCTCAAAGGGGCTTCAAAACCGCGGCGTGATCGACGCATGCGCTCACGTGCGGCGTCGAACAGGGCGGGATCGACGTTCGATACCTTGTCGTTCAGGTCCCGCACTTTCCGCAAAACGGCGCCTTCGGCTATAACGCGACGCGCAAACGCTTTGGCGCCATCAAGCAGAGCGCCCTCTTCGACGAGTTCGTCCAGCACCCCCGCTGCGTGCGCGGCCGAGGCTTTCATCGGCGTACCGCTGGTAATGGCCTCCAGGGCGGCCTCGGGACCGATCAGTCGCGGTAGCCTCTGTGTGCCACCGGCTCCAGGCAGCAGACCAAGCAGCACCTCGGGCAGGCCCACCCGGGCGGAGGGCACCGCGACTCGATAATGACAGCACAGCGCTGTCTCGAGACCCCCGCCAAGCGCGGTACCGTGGATCGCGGCAACGATCGGTTTGCTGGCGTTCTCCATCAGCTCCAGAACGCCATGCAGTCCCGGGGTCTGTGGCGGTTTGCCGAACTCGCTGATGTCTGCCCCAGCAATGAATGTGCGGCCAGCGCAGATCAGAATCGTCGCTGCGGTCTCATCCGCGGCGGCGGCCTCAAAGCTTTCTTTCAGTCCCTGCCGAACGTGTTGTGAGAGGGCATTAACCGGCGGGTTATCAACCGTGATGATCCCCAGATTCCCATCGATTTCATAAGTCACAGATTGCGTCATGCCGTCGCTCCTTGTTCAGTTCGACACGGGTTCGGGAGCAGATAGTCGCATGCGCCAGCTGCACGGTGTGAGTACGGAGTAAGACACGGGCGGGTTCGCACCCGCTGCGGTGCTCCCCGGCAGATGTCCAGGTAGGTAGCAGACGGAAAGCGCCAGTGCTTGACCGGGCATACCTGAAATTCAGATACTCAAAAAAAAATGAGAACGCCGTTGCAGAACGGCCAGTCCCTTGCCGCCAGCAAGCGCCCTGAGTTGAGATGGCTGAAACTTCAAATCTTCATTCCAACGGTGACTTTCCACCGGCAGAGCGACGTCGAACGCCTCGCAGCTTGATCGAGAGCTACGTCCTCTACAGCGGGCCTGAGCGCCGCCAGGTCAAAGCAGTTAACGATGCGGCATGCGCGCCGGACAGACGGTCGACCGACCGACGTGGGCGGCGACGCAGCTTGATCCAGCATTACCTCGCCTACTCCGGACCCGAGCGACGTTCGGGGAGAGAGCGCCGCGACGCGGCGTGAGCGCCTGATTTATTCCGTCGTCTCTCTCGCGATCTCCAACCCGCGTTCGGCGGCAATGCACTCATTAACATTCGCATCCGGCGGGTGCGTACCAAGAACCGTGCATGCTGGAAAGCAGTCTGGCAGTGAGATTGGTCTGACATGATCGTGCAGACAGCGCCGCGTGGTTCCGCGAATTTCGTCATCACCATGCAGCAGCACACAGCCCTCGCAGCAGACTTCGCGCGTCATTTTGGTAATGCAGACTTCGAACCGGTCAGCCCGGTGGAGCTGGTGTTGTTTGTCGTGCAGAACCACGATGCGGGCTGGCAGCATTGGGACCAACTGGCCCTCATGAACCCGGCTACAGGCCCGCCCTACCATCTGGTTCAGACGCCATTTGAAGAGATCCTGAAAACGAGCAGCGCTTCGCCGGATTTCAATGCCGAGCATCATGCGTTCTGCGGGCTGCTCTCGAGCATGCACAGCTGGGGGCTTTACAACGGTCGTTACGGACTTTCTGACAAGGTACTGCTCGACGGCTTGACCGGGGAGAAGCGCGCGCTGGCGGACGCTGTGCTCGACGCCGAACTGGCGCGTCAGGCCGTCCTGACAGAGCAACTCAGCTCGGCGTCTGAGACCGCGGGGTGGGTGGAGCGATCCGCGCTCTTTCAGAATTACAAACAGCTGCAGTTCTTCGACACACTGGCCCTCTATTTCAACTGCGCTCACGCAGGAGAGCGTGTCGAAACAAAGTTTGCGCATGTGCCGCGAGACAGCGTCAGCGACACAGAAATTACCCTGCGGCCACTGGGCGACGATCTTTACTCATTGACACCTTATCCGTTCGACCGGTCGCCTTTCCCTCTGGCTTTCGCAGGACGCTATGTCCAGGCTGCACGGGTGCCAGCCAAAGACAGTGATGCTGAGTGGTTTCAGTCGCACACGGTGACCTCACAAGCCATCACTCTGGTGTCAGAAGGGCCGGCTCCGTCCTGAACAGCAGCTGCCAGGCAGCCGGCTCCGGTGGATCACAATCTCAGTGCAAAGTCTCGGAGCGCGGTGGCGTGGCCGGCGGTGGGCGCACAGCAGGAAGGCTCGCAGGCGCAACGCTGGCGTGGTGCAGGACCATCAGCCAGCTCTGCTGACGGCGACGGTAGACATTGGTGGCCAGGACAGGCGGCGCTACAAAGTTGGTGCCGGGGACGGTGATTCGTTCTTCCAGCATGTGGACCTGGTGTTCCGCATCCCCGGTGATGATGCGACCCCGCAGACTGAAGCTGCGCGGCAAGTCCTGCTCGAGAATCATGCGCCAGCTCTCTCTAATCGATTCGAGACCTTCGAGACGCGGGCCGTTAGGGTGTATGCAGACAGGATTCTCCTTATCCCAGATTCGCATCAGAGCTTCGAGGTCACCGGCTCCGAAGGCAGAATAAAAGGCAGCCTCAGCGTCCAGAGCGGTTTCGAACATGAGCTCCGCAGCTACTCCGAGACTTCTTCAGGCGCTGCGGCGGGTTTGCTCGCGTCGGCAATCGGATACCCTGCGTTGCGCAGCGCGTTGTCGAGCGAATCCCGGTTGTATCCGCTAACCGCGGTCTGGCCGATGACCGCCGTGGGTACCGTGAGCCCGCCGGTTTTCGCGCGCATCGCCTCTTGAGCTTCCGCGTCGTCCTGCACGTTGACTTCCGTGAAGGGGATATTGCGGCTGGTGAATGCATTTCGGGTCAGGTCGCAAGCGTCGCAGTCCGGCACGGTATAGAAGGTGATAGGTGCGGCGGCTGCGGCTCCAGCCATCGAGCTGTCGGCGCCCGCGCCCACGATGAAGAGTTTCTTCTCGCTTGCTTTGGTCATGCCTGGCGGACAGGCGTCTCGATAGGAGTAGCTCCCGTCCGGCTCAATGCACTCGACAACCATGCGATAGCTGCTCTGGCAGCTGTTCTCCGGAAGCGGATCCCCATTCTCATCGGTGCATTCCTGCGCGGTCGTGCTGAGGCTGAAGACAGTAAGCGCTGACCAGAGAAATCTGGTCGCTGTTCCGGTGTTCAAGGTCATCTTCAATCTCTCCTTGCGTCAGCGCAGTCTTAGTGCCCAAAAAATGCCTCGCGAGTATAGCAGCCGGGACGGATCCGCCGCGGTTTCAGCCCTTCCGGCGGCCTGCCGCCTTTCCTATAATGCGCCCCGCTTTCCCCTCCGGATGTGCTCTTCGGTTTCCCGACATTAGTCGGTCGAAGGAGCAGCCGCGGGGGGGCACGAACAGGCGTCTGCCTGACTCGCGCACAGATTCAGATAACTGCGAAAGTGGCGGAATTGGTAGACGCGCTGGTTTTAGGTGCCAGTGGGGTAACCCGTGAGAGTTCGAGTCTCTCCTTTCGCACCAACTGAATCACAGCGTCCTGTAACGCGCGGCTGGCCGTCGACACGCTGGCGGCGCCGCCTCTAAACAGCTTGGAAACTTACGGACCATGCAAATTTCTCTCGAAAAGCCGTCATCTCTGGAGCGCCGTCTGACGGTTGAGCTACCGGAGGACCGGATCGCTGATCAGGTCAAATCGCGCCTCGACGACCTGTGCAAAAAGGTCAAAATTGATGGGTTTCGCAATGGTCGTGCGCCGCTCTCTGTGGTCAAGCAACGGTTCGGCCGGCGCGTGCGCGACGAAGTCGTGGGCGAATTACTGCAGAGTTCCTTCGCTGACGCGATGAGTCAGGAAGCGCTGCGACCGGCGGGCCAGCCGACCATCGACACCGTCAGTAGCGATCCGGGAGCTGGTCTCAAGTTCACGGCGAGTTTTGAAGTTTTTCCGGAGATCGAGCTCGCGCCGCTGGAAGAGCTGAAGCTCGAAAAAACCGTCTGTGAAGTCGTCGACGCTGATATCGATGTCATGATCGACAAGCTGCGGCAGCAGAACCGGGAGTGGATTGAAGTCGAGCGTGCTTCAACACAAGGGGACCAGGTCCAGATTGACTTCACCGGCAGCATAGAGGGCGCGGAATTTCCTGGTGGCAGCGGGGAGGATTTCCCCCTTGAGCTCGGCACGGGCTCGATGATTGAAGGCTTCGAGGATGGTCTGCTGGACCAGGCCGCGGGCGCACAGGTCACGCTGGACCTCAGGTTCCCTGACGAATACCGCAACGAGACGCTGGCGGGTAAGCCAGTTCAGTTCGCGGTCACAGTGAAAAAGGTTTCACAGCCGCAGTTGCCAGAGCTGGACCAGCAGTTTTTTGAGCGCTTCGGCGTCAAGGAAGGCGGGATGGATGCCTTCCGCGCCGAAATCCGTAAGAACATGGAAAAGGAACGGGATCGCGCCACCAAGCAGCGCTTTAACCAGCAGGTGATGAGCAGGCTGGTGGAGGCCAACGCTTTTGATGTTCCTCAGGCCCTGGTATCCGGGGAGATGGATGGTCTCAGGCGCCAGATGCAGCAGGAGCTTCTGATGAGGGGCTTGGACCCGGCGAAAGCCGCTGGCGACCTCGAATCAGCGGTCCGCGCACGGGCCGAGGAGCGAGTCAGGTTAGGCCTGCTCATGGCTGAGGTGGTCAAGGCCTCCGAGATCAAGGCTGACCCCGGCAAAGTGAGGCAGATGATTGAAGAGGCTGCAGCGAGCTACGAAGACCCTGCGGCTGTCGTGAACTGGCACTATGAAAACCCAGACCAGCTGCGGCAGGTAGAGGCGCTTTGTCTTGAAGACGAGGCCGTCGCGTGGCTGGCTGAAAAAGCGCAAGTTACTGAAGTTACTACTACATTTGACGGTCTGATGAATCCAATGCAGACTGGGAAAAACGACGAGGCGGAGTCTTGATGTCCACTTTCAACAGCGATTTTACTGGTGGGTTAGGCACCCGGGGATTGAACCTGGTGCCTATGGTCGTAGAGCAGTCAGCTCGCGGCGAGCGCGCTTACGACATCTACTCGCGTCTGCTGAAAGAACGGGTCATTTTTCTTGTCGGTCCGGTCGAGGACTACGTGGCAAACGTCATCGTGGCACAGCTCCTGTTTCTGGAGTCTGAGAATCCGGACAAGGACATTCACTTCTACATCAACTCGCCCGGCGGTTCGGTGTCTGCAGGTCTCGCGATCTACGACACCATGCAGTTCATCAAACCGGCGGTCAGCACGATGTGTATCGGCCAGGCCGCCAGCATGGGCGCATTGCTCCTGTCCGGCGGCGCTGCAGGCAAACGTTATTGCCTGCCGCACTCGCGGGTAATGATTCATCAACCGCTTGGCGGTTTTCAGGGGCAGGCGAGCGATATCGACATCCATGCGCGCGAGATTCTCAAGGCGCGGGACAGGTTGAACCACATCCTTGCTGGTCATACCGGGCAGCCTCTGGACAAGATCGCGAATGACACCGATCGAGACCGCTTCATGAGCGCCGAAGAGGCAGTGGAGTACGGTATCATCGACGCCGTCCTGGCGAAGCGGGAATCGGCGGACGCTGAGTAACCTGCGCCTGCGGCGGAAATATTGCTTCGAGGAAAATAAGCATGAGCGAAGGAAAGAACTCGAAGGGTGACAGCGACCGTCTGCTGTACTGTTCGTTCTGTGGCAAAAGCCAGCATGAGGTTCGCAAGCTGATTGCAGGTCCCTCCGTATTCATCTGCGATGAATGCGTTGAACTGTGCAACGACATCATCCGCGAGGAAATCCAGGATAAATCACCTGGTGGTGCGGGCAGCAAGTTACCGATTCCCCACGAAATCAACGGCAATCTAGACGAATACGTTATCGGCCAGATTCAGGCCAAGAAGATCCTCTCAGTCGCGGTATACAACCACTACAAGCGTCTCGAAACCCGGGTCAAGCAGAATGACGTAGAGCTCGCCAAGAGCAACGTACTTCTCATCGGACCCACCGGAAGCGGCAAGACACTGCTGGCAGAAACGCTTGCCCGACTGCTGAATGTGCCTTTTACCATCGCGGACGCCACCACCCTGACCGAAGCCGGATACGTGGGCGAGGATGTCGAGAACATCATTCAGAAGCTCTTGCAGAAATGCGATTACGACGTTGAAAAAGCGCAGACCGGGATTGTCTACATCGACGAGATAGACAAGATTTCCCGCAAGTCCGACAACCCCTCGATTACGCGAGATGTCTCGGGGGAAGGTGTACAGCAGGCGCTCCTCAAATTAATCGAGGGGACTATTGCTTCGGTGCCGCCGCAGGGCGGCCGCAAGCACCCGCAGCAGGAGTTTCTGCAGGTGGATACCTCCAACATCCTGTTCATCTGCGGCGGTGCTTTCGCAGGGCTCGACAAGATCATCCGCGACCGGTCTGAGAAGGGCGGGATCGGATTTTCCGCAGAAGTGAAGAGCAAAGAGGAAAAGAAAACAGCAGCGGAAATGCTGCACCAGGTAGAGCCGGAAGACCTCATCCGCTACGGCCTTATCCCCGAATTCGTCGGCCGTCTGCCGGTTGTCGCCGTCCTCGACGAGCTTGATGAGGAGCAGCTGATCCAGATCCTTGTGGAGCCGAAGAACGCGCTGACCAAGCAGTACAGCAAGCTGTTCGAAATGGAGTCCTGCGAACTCGAGTTTCGTGAGGACGCGCTGCGAGCGGTTGCTCGCAAAGCCGTGGAGCGAAAGACTGGGGCGCGCGGCTTGCGCTCGATTTTGGAGCAGAGTCTCCTCGATACCATGTACGACCTGCCATCGCTTGAAGGCGCAGCAAAGGTGGTGGTTGATGAGGGAGCAATTCGAGGTGAGTCATCGCCGCTGGTGATGTACGAAAGCACCGAGGTTTCCAAGGCTGCGCCGGATTGAGCAGCCGCGGTTGAAGCAGTCTGCTCCCCGCGACGCGCTGCACTCGAACCGCAATCGATTAGGATCGAGCGGTCTTCCAACGGCCGCCAGGTCGAAGGCGTTCGCCGATTTGATCCCACGTGCGATGTTGCGGCGTATCCCCCGGCATTCCCCGATGCCAAACAGTGGAGAAAACCCCCATGTCTGATGCTGTCGGCGAGTTCGCCGTACTGCCCCTGCGGGACGTTGTTGTCTATCCGCATATGGTCATACCGCTGTTCGTCGGGCGGGAGAAATCGATCCGGGCGCTGGAGCGTGCGATGGAGGCGGGTAAGCAGATCCTCCTCGTTGCGCAGAAGGATGCAGGTGACGACAACCCTCAGCCGAAGGACATCCACGCGATCGGCACGGTTTCAAACATTCTTCAGCTGCTCAAGCTCCCTGACGGCACTATAAAAGTACTCGTAGAGGGAGTCAGGCGTGGGCGGGTCGTACGCTTTCTGGAAGTAGAAGATCTGTACACAGCTGAAGTAGAAGCGGTGGAAGCTGAGCAGGTCAGCGACAGAGAGGCGGAAGTACTGAGCCGCTCCCTCATGGGGCAATTCGATCAGTATGTGAAGCTGAACAAGAAGGTCCCGTCGGAAATCATTTCCTCCCTGACAAGTATTGATGATCCCTCGCGCCTTGCCGACACGATTGCAGCCCACATGGCGATCAAGATCGAGAGCAAGCAGGAAATTCTGGAACTCATCCCCCTCCGCGAGAGGCTGGAACACCTGATTGCCTTGATGGATTCGGAGATTGACCTCCTCCAGGTAGAGAAGCGCCTGCGTGGGCGCGTTAAAAAACAGATGGAGAAAAGTCAGCGCGAGTACTACCTGAACGAGCAGATGAAGGCTATCCAGAACGAGCTTGGGGAAATGGAGGACGGTGTCAGCGAGTTCGACGAGCTGGCGCAGAAGATTGCCGAAGCCGGAATGTCGAAAGAGGCGCGGGAAAGGGCAGAGTCAGAGCTTAAAAAATTACGCATGATGTCGCCGATGTCGGCTGAGGCCACGGTCGTGCGTAACTACATCGACTGGATCGTCTCCGTGCCGTGGAAAAAGCGTAGCCGAATCGGGCGGGATCTGGAGCGAGCTGAAGAAATTCTTGAGGCGGACCACTACGGGTTAGAAAAGGTCAAAGAACGGATCCTCGAATATCTCGCTGTGCAGCTGCGGGTGAAGAAAATGAAAGGGCCGATTCTGTGCCTGGTGGGCCCTCCCGGCGTCGGCAAGACATCCCTGGGGCGCTCGATTGCTCGTGCGACCAACAGGAAATTTGTGCGCATGTCTCTGGGCGGTGTTCGGGACGAGGCGGAAATCCGCGGACATCGCCGTACTTACGTCGGCGCTCTTCCAGGAAAAGTCGTGCAGAACATGGCCAAGGTAGGAACTCGTAATCCGCTGTTCCTGCTCGATGAAGTCGACAAAATGGCGATGGATTTCCGCGGTGATCCGGCATCCGCTTTGCTGGAAGTACTCGACCCCGAGCAGAACAACGCATTTAACGACCACTATCTTGAGGTCGACTATGATCTTTCAGAGGTGATGTTCGTCACAACCGCAAACAGCATGAATATTCCAGCGCCTCTGCTCGACCGCATGGAAGTCATCAGGCTTTCCGGATACACGGAAGATGAGAAAGTCAGTATTGCTCAGAAATATCTCGTGCCAAAGCAGATGGATAACACCGGGCTGCGGGCAGCAGAGGTGCAAATCACCGAGGGTGCCATTCGGGACATCATTCGTTACTACACGCGAGAGGCGGGCGTGCGGAATCTGGAACGGGAAGTCTCAAAGATCTGCCGCAAGGTGGTGAAGAGCGTGTTGCAGAAACCAACGAATAAAGCGGTACAGGTGACGCCCAGGACGTTGGAAAAATTTCTCGGGGTCAGGAAATTCCGTTTCGGTCTGGCGGACTCAGAGGACCGGGTCGGTCAGGTGTGTGGTCTTGCTTGGACCGAGGTAGGAGGCGACCTCCTGACAATAGAAGCCGTAGTCGTGCCAGGCGGCGGAAAGGAGATTTATACCGGCCGCCTTGGCGACGTGATGCAGGAGTCCATCAAGGCAGCTATGACGGTTGTCAGGAGTCGCTCTCGATCGCTTGGGATCACGCCTGATTTCTACAGCTCTCGGGATGTGCACTTTCACGTCCCTGAGGGAGCAACGCCGAAAGACGGCCCGAGTGCTGGAATTGGAATGTGCATCGCTATGGTCTCCGCCTTGACCGGAATTCCCGTTAAAGCCAGCGTTGCGATGACCGGCGAGATTACGCTTCGTGGAGAAGTGCTGCCGATAGGCGGCTTGAAAGAGAAGCTCCTGGCCGCGCTTCGTGGGGGTATCAAAGAGGTTGTTATTCCTATTGAGAATGAGCGTGACTTGAAAGAAATCCCCGCGAACATAAAGTCAGGTCTGAAGATCATTCCCGTGCGTTGGATAGATGAAGTGTTTGAGATCGCTCTACAACATTCGCCCCAGGCCCTGGAAGACGACGAAGCTGAAGAGCAGAGAAAAAGTGCCGAAGGTGCGGAACCGGAAGATGAGCAGGATCTGCTCCGGCACCACTGATCTTCGCAGCACCCCGGTGTTTTCTGGAGCCAGGGTTAATTTACGAATCTGAGTTTCGCTTTAAACAGAGACTGCAAATTAGCAGCCGAGTAATGGAAAAGTTGTTAAGAGGAAAATTAGGGATGAATAAATCTGAATTGGTGGATGCGGTGGCGGCTGCGGCTGACCTGTCAAAAGCATCCGCAGCCCGTGCAGTCGACGCGGTTATAGACAACATCGCTGCAGCGTTGAAAAAAGACGAGCAGGTTGCGATCGCTGGCTTTGGAACTTTCTCAGTGAAACGCCGTGACGCACGGACGGGACGTAACCCCAGAACGGGCGAAACGATCGCGATCGCAGCCTCCAAAAGCCCCGCTTTCAAACCTGGCAAAGCCCTGAAGGATGCGGTAAAATAGCTGGCTTCCCAGACGTTATGGGTGCTTAGCTCAGCTGGGAGAGCGTCGCCCTTACAAGGCGAAGGTCGGGGGTTCGATCCCCTCAGCACCCACCAGTGACGTCCACTGGAGTGGTAGTTCAGTTGGTTAGAATACCGGCCTGTCACGCCGGGGGTCGCGGGTTCGAGTCCCGTCCACTCCGCCATATCGCAAACACCGCCGCTGTTCGACGCTCGTCCGCGCCTGAGCGTCCGGAGAGCCCGGTGTTTTTTTGTGTCTGTCTTGTCCGGGTTCGCCCCGGACGCTCGTGCTGAACTACGGTTCGGAGTTTCACAATGCTGCAGAAAATTAGGGAAAGAGCTCAGGGCCTGGTTGCGATGATCATTGTTGGCTTGATCATCATCACGTTCGCGCTGTGGGGTGTGGAAAGTTACATCACCGCCGGGCGACAGGTCGTCGTTGCCGAGGCTGAGGGTGACGACATCCTTCTGAGCGACTTTCAAGAGCAGCTTCAGCGTCTGCGCCGGCAGGCTCAGTCCATGTTCGGCGACCGGTTCGATGTTGATGAATGGAACACCCCGGAAGTCAAAGAGAAAGCGCTGGAGCAGCTGATTGATGATCGCCTGTTAGAACGGCTGGTAGACGATGCACGGATCCGGATCAGCAACCGCCAGGTTGCAGAGCAGCTCGCGGAGATCCCCGCGTTCCAGGATGACAACGGCTTTTCGCGAGCGCTGTATGAGCAACGCGTACCGCAGCTCGGGATGTCTCAGGCGGGCTTCGAGGCAGAGTTGCGCAGCGATATGGCCAAAGCCCAGTTGCGCGCGGGGATCTCGGGGTCGGAGTTTGTCCTGCGAGAGGAAGCTCAGCGGGTCGAGCAGTTGACCCAGCAGACCCGGGACGTCGGCTACGCGATTATTCCAGCCGGCCAGTTCGAGGAAGAATCCGGTCCGAGTGACAGTGAAGCTGCGGAATTCTTCGAGAATCACAAGGAAGACTACCGCACGCCGGAAATGGTCAAACTCGAATACCTGGAAATTTCCGCCCCTGATCTGGAAAGCGAAGTCAGTGTGGATGAGGAGGCACTTCGCGGGTTTTTCGATGCTAACCAGACGCTCTACACGGCCGCAGAGGAAAGAAACGTCAATCACATCCTTATCAACCTGGATCCCTCTGCCGATGATGAGGCTCAGGCGGCGGCGCTCGCCAAAGCAGAGTCGGCGCTGGAACGCGCACGCGCTGGTGAGGAATTCGAGGCGCTTGCGAAAGAGCTGTCGGATGATGTCGGCTCCAGCACCGAGGGCGGCGAGACCGGTATGTTTCAGCGGGGCGTGATGGCGCCGGAGTTCGAAGCTGCTGCTTTTGCTCTAGCGGTCGGTGAGATAAGCGAGCCAGTAAAAACGCGATTCGGATACCACATCATCAAGCTTAAGGCGATCAACGCCGGCGGCCTGAAGCCGTTCGAGGAAGTGCGCGATGCGGTCGAAGCTGCGTATCGCAGCAGCGAGGCGCAGAAGGCTTTCTTCGACCTGGCAGAGCAGTTCTCTAGCCTTGTGTACGAGCACCCGGATTCACTCAACGTAGCTGCAGAATCTCTCAATCTTGAGATCAGGCAGACTGACAGGCTTACCCGCGAGGGACTTACTGCCCTGTTTTCCGAAAAGCTGGCGAAGCGCGCGTTTGAACCGGAAGTGCTTCTTGAGGGATTGAATGCAGAACCGGTCGAGCTAGACGACGGACGCGTGGTGGCAATCCGGGTTCTTGAGCACTCGCCGTCGGCCATCCCGACGCTTGCCGAGGTGCGGGAGACCGTTGTGGCCGACGCCGCGCAGGCGCGCAGACGAGAGCTGACCGAGGCGCAAGGAAAATCCATGATTGAGCAGCTGCAGGCGGGTGCCGAAGTCGCCGAGGTCGTGGAATCTAAAGGACTTGGATGGGAGTCCAAGTCCACCGTTCGCAGGGATTCGAACGATGTGAACCGGGCGGTTCTCCGAGCTGCCTTTCAGACGCCGCTCGCCGCAAGTGATGCGCCAAAGTTCATAGGTGTGCCAATAGGGAAAGAGGACTACGCAATCATCCGTATTGCTAACGCCACGATTCCGGTGCCTGGAGACATCGACACGGCTGACGTTCTGGCGCGCCAGAAAACGCTGCTCCCCGGGAGGGTTCGGGGGAGCTGGCAGGAGTTTCTCGGGTCGCTGCGCAGTGCCAGCGACGTGAAGGTCTACAGTCAGAATCTCTGAGAAAACCGCTCCCCGCAGTCTCTGCTGGCCCGCCGTTGGTCGTGTTCAGAACGACGGAAAACGCAGCGCGAGAAAACCCTTGATGTCTTTGCGGAACGCAGCTTAGGGCGCGTGCTTTGCGTTGGCGGTCAGCAGGCGGCCCATCGTTGCCGCTCCCACGCTGTCACCAAAGACGTTGACCGTGGTGCGGAATCTGTCGAGAAACCAGTCAACGGCCAGCAGCAGTCCGATCCCCTCCATGGGTAAATTAACTGCAGTCAGCACCAGAATCATAGTGACCAGTCCGGCCTGCGGTATGCCTGCGGCGCCCACAGCCGCGAGGGTTGCGGTCAGAAAGATAATGGCCTGTTGCATCAGGCTCATGTCGAATCCGTAGGCCTGCGCAATAAACATGACCGCCGCTGCCTCATAGAGCGCTGTTCCATCCATATTCACCGTCGCGCCAAGCGGCAACACAAACCGGACTGCGCGATCATCGACGCCTGCCTCACGTGCGCATTCCATCGTCAGCGGCAGGGTGGCAGAGGAGCTCGCGGTGCCGAAAGCGGTCAGCAGCGCCCGCGACATAGTGCGGACATAAGATCTGCCTCTGTCGCTGACGACGCTGAGAAAGACGAACAGGCACAGACTGTGGATGGCCAGTCCGACCAGAACGGTCAGAACGTACTTGCCGACAGCGCTGACCTCTGCCAGAAAAGCGCTGCCGCCACCGGCTTTGCCCAGCTGCGCTGCGACCAGAGCAAAAATACCGAGCGGCGCGAAGTACATGATCCAGGTCACCAACTTCATCATGGTCTCGTTCAGACCTTCGAAAAAGGCGAGGACGGTGGCCGACTGAGGTCCGATGGTGGTCAGGGCGGCTGAGAAGAGCAGTGCGAAAACAATGATGGGAAGCAGCTGGGTCTCGGCGGCCGAGGCAATCAGGTTTGGCGAGATTGTGCTCAGAACAATGTCACTTATTCCGATTTCCTGTCGCTCGCTGACCATCTGCGGGATGGTTTGGTTCAGGGTTGTCACGCCGCTGCCAGGCTGGATCACATTGACCACGAGCAGACCGATGAGCACGGCGACGGCAGTGGTCGCCGTGTAATACAGAATTGTCGCGCCACCCAGCCGCCCGAGGCGCCGCACATCTCCCAGGGATGCAACTCCGGAGATCACGGCGGCTACGATTAGCGGGATGATGGTCATCTTGAGCGCGTTGAGAAACAGCGTCCCGATCCACGCCAGGGACTGCGCGGCCTCGCTCATGAACGCCCCGCACAGCGACCCCAGCACCACAGCGGCAAGGATGGCCCAGAGCAGGAACCCTGCGTGACGTGAGTTCATGCCGTGGTTTGCCTGATCACACGTCAGCCATGCCGAGGATGTTGAAACCGCAATCGCAGTAGGTAATTTCGCCGGTGACCGCCGAGGCCATGTCGGAGCACAGGAAAGCCGCCACGTTGCCGACTTCCTCGATCGTCACATTGCGGCGCAGTGGCGCAGTACGCTCCACGTACTCGAGAAACTTCCTGAGATCTTTGACGCCGGAGGCAGCAAGGGTCCGGATAGGACCGGCAGATATTCCGTTGACCCGGATCCCCTCCGGACCCAGGTCGTGCGCCATGTAGCGGACATTTGCTTCCAGGCTGGCCTTGGCGAGACCCATCACGTTATAGCTCGGCATGGTGCGCACCGCGCCGAGATATGACAGGGTCAGTAGAGCGCCATTGCGCCCCTGCATCAGCGCGCGCGCAGCGTTCGCCAGGGCAACGAAGCTGTAGGAACTGATTTCGTGCGCGACGTTGAATCCTTCCCGGGTCACGCTCTCCATGTAGCTGCCCTGGAGGCTTTCCCGAGGCGCGAAGGCGACCGAGTGGACCAGCACATCCAGGTTTGCCCAGTGCTCTCCCAGGTGCTCAAACACCGTCTCGATCTCCGCATCGCTGGCCACGTCGCAGGGCACGGTGATGTTTGAGCCAAGCTCCGCGGCGAAGTCTTCGACGCGCGAGCGAAGTCTTTCTCCTTGATAGGTAAACGCTAACTGAGCACCTTCTCTGTGCATCGCTTGGGCGACGCCCCAGGCGATTGATTTGTTACTTGCAACGCCGACAATGAGTGCGCGTTTGCCCTCAAGTATGCCCATGGGAGGTTTCCTTTTCAGCGACTGGGGGAAGAGCCTGAGCCCGGAAGGGAATTGATCCCGAGTCGAGCGTTCTCGCGCAGCTCGGTGTTTCTGGGCAGCACCACAGCCATCACGAAATTCAGGTCAGATTGACGGGTCGCAAGTGTACAGGGTCACCCGCAAGTTTATAATCCGGCCATTCCCGCAGCGGTGCCGATCCTTGCGTCCGCCCTTGTCAGCGCGACTCCGCTTCTGTTTTTTGCTCACCGTTTTGTGCGCATTTCAGGTCCGTGCAGCGGAGCCATGGAACAGTCCGTATCCCAGTGGCGACAGCGGGCGTGCCATTCTCTACGGCTCTTTTGCTGAGCGACCGAAACATCTCGACCCTGCCTCCTCCTACAGTGAGAACGAGGCGATATTTACCGCCCAGATTTATGAGCCGGTAGTGCAGTACCACTACCTCGAGCGACCCTACAGACTGATCCCGCTTACGGCTGAGTCAGTGCCGTCAGCGGAATACTACGATAGCGCGGGCCGGCGGCTGCCGGATGACGCGCCGCGCGAACAGGTAGCGGAAGCGGTGTATCGAATTACCGTGAGGCAGGGGATCAGGTTTCAGCCTCATCCGGCGTTTGCCACGGAGGCTGGCGGCGCTTATGCCTATCATGCCCTGACATCTGCCGATCTGAGCGAACGGAATGTGTTGAATGATTTTCCCGAGTTCGGGACGCGGGAACTGACGGCGGAAGACTACGTTTATCAGATCAAGCGTCTGGTGCGCCCGGGACTGCACTCGCCGGTCGCAGGACTGATGGGGAAATACATCAAGGGCCTTGACGAGCTGGGACGTCGTCTGCAGCAGGCCGCCGCCGATGAACCAGGATACCTTGACCTCAGGGACTTTGACTTCGAAGGTGCTCGGAGCCTGGACCGGTACACCTACGAGATCCGGATTACAGAAAAATATCCGCAGTTCCGATTCTGGCTCGCTATGCCTTTTTTTGCCCCGGTTCCGTGGGAAGCCGACGTGTTTTACGCCCAGCCCGGGATGCGGGAAAAAAATATCTCGCTGGACTGGTATCCGGTCGGTACAGGGCCTTATTTGCTGACGGAAAATAATCCCAACCGTCGTATGACGCTGCAGCGTAATCCCAATTTTCGCGGTGAGCTGTATCCGGGCAGCGGCGCACCGGGGGATGCAGCGGCGGGCCTTCTGGCGTCGGCGGGTCGCGCCATGCCATTTATCGAAACCGCCTATTACAGCCTGGAAAAAGAAAATATCCCTGAATGGACGAAATTCCTGCAGGGGTATTACGACGTTTCCTCGATACTTGCAGAAAGCTTCGACCAGGCTATCCGCTTCAACAGTCAGGGCGAAGCGGGGCTGACGGATGGCATGCGCGAGAAGGGAATCCAGCTGCAGACGGCAACCATGGCGACGATCTCCTACCTTGGTTTCAATATGCGTGATCCGGTCGTCGGTGGTGACGGTGAACAAGCGCGTTTGCTGCGTCGAGCTATTGCCATTGCCATGGATTTCGAGGAGCTGATTTCCATCTTTGCCAACGGCCGCGGTGTTCCAGCCCAGGGGCCGATCCCTCCGGGCATTTTTGGTCACGTCGAAGGAGAGAGGGGGCTCAATCCCTATGTCTACGAGTGGCGCGCTGGCCGCGCCCAGCGTAGGTCAATCGAGGAAGCCCGCCTGCTGATGCGTGATGCGGGCTTTCCGAATGGGCGTGAACCAGTCAGCGGTAAGCCCCTGACGCTCTATTTCGAAACGGCTTCAGGCGGGCCCGGGAGCAAGGCACTGCTGAACTGGTATCGCAAGCAGTTTGAGAAGCTTGGAATACAGCTGGTTATCCGCGCCACGGACTACAACCGGTTCCAGGAAAAGGTGCGCAAGGGCACCGCTCAGATCTTCGGCTGGGGTTGGAATGCGGATTATCCGGATCCGGAAAATTTCCTGTTTCTCCTCTACGGCCCCAATGGCAAGGTCGAGCATCACGGTGAGAACGCTGTTAACTACCGGAACGCGCGTTTCGATGAGCTTTTTGTGCGCATGCGTGCTCTGGAAGACACGCCGGAGCGCCAGGTTCTGATCGACGAGATGGTGGAGATCCTGCGGCGCGATGGGCCCTGGGTCTGGGGATTCCATCCCACTGCTTACACCCTGCGTCACGCGTGGTTCGGCAACTCCAAACCTAACCTCATGGCGCGGAACACACTCAAGTACAAAACTATTGACGCACCAGCCCGGGCCGCCGCCAGACGCGAGTGGAATCGCCCCGTGTTCTGGCCGCTCTTGGTCCTGGGCGGGCTGCTTTGCGCGTCAGCGGTGCCGGCCTGGAGAACCTATCGGGCGCGCCAGGATTCTGCGGCCAGATGAGCGCCTACATCCTGCGACGCATCGCGTACGCGTTCCCGATTCTCCTCGGGGTTAACGTACTTACGTTTGTGCTTTTTTTCGTGGTCAATTCCCCGGACGATATGGCGCGCCTGCACCTCGGCAGCAAGCACGTTACCGAGGAAGCCATAGCCAAGTGGAAAGCGGAACGCGGCTATGACCGACCTCTGCTGTGGCATGCCAAGGCTACTGGCACGGAGCGCCTGACAGACACCATTTTTTTCAGGCACACAACGCAGCTGTTCCTGTTTGATTTCGGACAGTCCGATAGCGGTCGCGATATCGGCTATGACATTTCTCAGCGCATGTGGCCAAGCCTGGCTATCACACTGCCGGCTTTTGTAATCGGTCTTCTCATGACCATTACCCTCGCGCTTACGGTGGCGTTTTTTCGCGGCACGTATATCGATTCGTGGGCTGTTGTGATCTGTGTCGCCATGATGTCGATATCCGGTCTTTTCTACATCATCGGTGGGCAGTACCTCATCGGTAAACTGCTCCGCCTGGTGCCGATTTCCGGATTTAACGGTGGCTGGGAGACGATCAAGTTCGTGCTTCTCCCGGTGCTGGTCGGCGTGGTTGGAGGGCTTGGTCATGGCACTCGCTGGTACCGGACGATATTTCTGGAGGAGATCAACCGCGATTATGTGCGTACCGCTCGCGCCAAGGGGCTGTCGGAAAAGGTGGTGCTCTATGGACATGTCCTGCGCAACGCGCTGATACCAATTTTGACCGGCGTGGTCGTGCTGTTGCCGTCTCTGTTCCTGGGCAGCCTGATCACAGAAGCTTTTTTCGGCATCCCGGGGCTCGGCAGCTACACCATCGAGGCGATCCAGAGCCAGGATTTTGCCATCGTGAGAGCGATGGTCTTTCTGGGCTCAGTGCTCTACATCATCGGACTGGTGCTGACCGATCTGTCCTATACGCTGGTTGATCCACGAGTCAGGCTGGACTGACGAGCATGGCATTCGAATTCGTTTTTCTGAAGACGGATACGCTGCTCTTCGTGCTGGTCGCGACGGCCCTGATCTACGCCGTGATCGCGCTGCGCACAGAGCATTTGCGAGCCCCGTGGCGTGAGGTCGCGCGACGCCCGCTGGGTATGTCGGCAGCGGTGGTGTTGAGCGTGTTCCTGGGTACTGCACTGCTGGACTCTATCCATCTTCGCTGGGCGGGTGACGAAGGCGAACCAGCGCCCCCGGTATTCCAGAAAGCGGATCTGGTCAGCATTCTGGATCTGCTGGTCGCGCCGCTGAAGCTCAACGTTGAGAAAACGTATTCCGCGCCTTTTGCCGCGTACGGCTTCAGCCGAGAGACCGTGATTCTCGGCGATGGCGCGACCGAACGGCGGTTCCCACGCCTGGAGTACGGCGGTTCACACCTGCAGGAACCTGCTGCCGAGCGCGGGTCTGATCTGGCGCGTCGTGCAGCCATGGGGCTTGTGCTGGGACTTCTGTGGAGCGGCGCGTTCGTCATGGCCAGTGTTTTCTTGCAGGCGAGGCGCCGAAGCAAACGCTGGGTTGCGGTCTGGTCGGCTTTGCTGCACGGCCGGGACGAACGTTCGTGGCGTGCGGTATTGATCACCTTCAGCGCACTGGTGGTGATCGTGTGCGAGCTGTATCAGCTCGCGCCCGTCTACCACGTGCTTGGAACCGACAAGACAGGGAACGATGTCCTGTACCAGGCGATCAAAAGTGTGCGTACCGGCCTTCTGATCGGTACGCTGACGACGCTGGTCATGTTGCCTTTCGCGATCCTGCTCGGCATTGCTGCAGGGTACTTCCGCGGCTGGATAGACGATCTTATCCAGTACCTTTACACGACCCTGTCATCGGTACCCGGTGTGCTGCTGATTGCGGCCGCCGCGCTGATGCTCGAGGTTTACATGTCCCGTCACGGTGACAGCTACGCAAGCCTTGCAGCGCGCGCCGATCTGCGGCTGCTGGCGTTATGCATGATCCTGGGTGTGACAACCTGGACCGGCCTGTGCCGATACCTGCGGGGCGAGGCCCTGAAGCTGCGTGAAATTGACTTCATCGCCGCGGCGAAGGCTTTTGGCGTCCCGCGTTGGGCCATTCTGCTGCGCCACATCATGCCGAACGTCATGCATATCGTGATGATTTCGATCGTGCTCGATTTCAGCGGCCTGGTGCTCGCCGAAGCCGCACTGACTTACATCGATATCGGGGTCGATCCGAGCATGGAGTCCTGGGGCAACATGATCAACAGCGCGCGCCTGGAGCTCGCGCGTGAGCCGGTTGTCTGGTGGTCTCTGCTGGCTGCTTTTCTGTTCATGTTTACGTTGGTGCTGGCAGCTAACGTTTTTGCTGACGCGGTGCGTGATGCCTTCGATCCGCGCGTGCGAGGGGAATCCTGATGTCTGGCTTCGGTCAGCCTGGAAACTGGCCGTCGCGCGCCACTGCTGAAAGTAGGCCGGACACGCGAGGGCATCAGGTTTCCTGGGCCGGCATACGGAGTGCCGCGGCATGACGTCGTCATCCACGACTCAAAAGGCCCACGAGGACGGCCCCGTGCTGCTCGAAGTCGCGGATCTGTCGATCGGTTTTCCCGGGCAGGGCGGTAGTGATACAGCGCGTGCGGTGGATGGGGTGAGCTTCAGCGTGGCTGCAGGGGAGACGGTGGTGCTCGTCGGCGAATCGGGCAGCGGGAAATCCCTGACAGCGCTGGCTGTCACCCGCCTTCTACCGCCAGCTGCCCGGATTTACAGCGGAAGTATCAGCCTGCAGGGTCGGGACCTCTTTCGTATTCCGGAATCCCGGATGCGCGATGTGCGTGGGGCCGCTGTCGGCATGATTTTTCAGGAGCCCCAATCCTCGCTTAACCCGGTGATGACGATCGGCGCGCAGATTGCTGAGACACTGGTCAGACATCAACGCCTGCGCGGAGCGGCGCTACGGAACAGAACCGCGGAATTGCTCGAGGCGGTCGGAATCGACGAGCCCCTTCGGCGCTTGCGTGAGTATCCGCATCAGTTCTCCGGCGGTATGAAACAGCGGGTCATGATTGCAATGGCGCTGGCTGGAGATCCCGCCCTGTTGATCGCTGACGAACCGACGACGGCGCTGGATGTCACGATCCAGGCTCAGGTTCTGAATTTGATCCGCGAGATCCAGCGTGAACGGGGCATGGGGATCCTGTTCATCACCCATGACCTGGCGGTAGCGCACCAGGTCGCAGACCGCGTTGTGGTTATGCGTCACGGGCGGGTGATTGAAAGCGGCAGTCGGAACGAGTTTTATCGCAACCCGCAGGATCCTTATTCAAAACAGCTGTTCGCGGCTCTGCCGAGCTGGGAAAAGCGTCTGGCCGAGGGGCGCCGCCCGGAGTTGGAAGAGGTTCCAACAATCCTTTCAGTACGGGATCTGAAAGTCTGGTTTCCTATCCGCAGCGGACTGTTCCGCCGTACGGTTGGCCATGTCAAGGCGGTGGATGAGGTGTCGCTTGATCTGGCAGCCGGGCGCACACTGGCTGTCGTAGGCGAGTCCGGGTCCGGTAAAACCACTATGGGCAAGGGCATACTGCGTCTGCAGCAGGTCCGGTCGGGGCAGGTGCACTACGATGGTACGGATCTTTTTTCGTTGTCTGAATCGAGCCTGCGACGTTATCGCGCCAGACTTCAGGTTGTCTTCCAGGATCCTTACGCGTCTATGAATCCCAGAATGACAGTCGGCAACATCATTGCTGAGGGCATGGTTGCGCAGTCTATCGGTGGAACGCGCGCGGAGCGTGAACGTCGCGTTTACGCGCTACTGGAGCAGGTGGGGCTTGAGGCGGGGCATGCCAGACGGTATCCGCACGAGTTCTCCGGCGGGCAACGTCAGAGGATCTGTATCGCCCGCGCGCTGGCGGTCGAGCCCCAGCTGATTGTCTGCGATGAGCCGACGAGCGCGCTTGATGTCTCGGTGCAGTCCCAGATCCTTGACCTGCTCCTCGACCTGCAGCGCCGCCTCGGGCTCAGCTACCTGTTTGTGACCCACAACATTGGTGTGGTGGCCTATCTCGCGCATCGGGTTGCGGTGATGCGCCAGGGGCGGATTGTGGAGTACGGCGACATCGACCAGGTCCTGCATGCCCCAAAGCACGAATACACGCGCAGCCTTCTCGCTGCGGTGCCGACTATCAATCACGCTGACTGAGCGCTCGTGCGCGATCTTCAATATCCCGGACTTTCCAGGAGAGCGCTGCTTGGAGCAGACCTGAGGGCAATTCTGCGGATCGGGATGCCGCTCATCTTCAATAATATTTTCAGCATTGCAGTCGCGGTTGGCGATACCTTGATGGCTGCCGCGCTCGGGCCGCTGCAGCTGGCAGCGGTCGCGATCGGGGCCAGTGTCTGGATCGCGCTGTTCCTGCTGGGGCTGGGTGTCGTCATGGCGCTTGGCCCGACCGTCGCGCAACATACCGGGGGCCGGCGATTCCTTGAAATCGGGCAGGATACGCAGCAGGGGTTGTGGCTCGCACTGGCTGTCTCGATGGCCGTTGTGGTGGCCATGCGTAACGCCGAGGGGGCTCTTCTATTAATTGGTGTGGATCCTGCTGTGGCAATTCTCGCGCAGGGCTATCTGGATGCGCTCAGTTTCGGCGTCCCCTGTGCCTACGCCTATCACGTGCTGAAGCAGATGAACGAGGGAATCGGTAGAACGCTGCCAATCATGCTGGTGATGGCGGTCGCCCTGCCGCTCAACATCCTGCTCAACTTCGGTTTCATGTTTGGCCATTTCTATGCTCAACCCCTTGGGGCGATAGGCAGCGGGCTGGGCAGCGGTATCGCGTTCTGTCTGATGTACATCGCCCTCGCGCTATACGTTCTGCGCGCTGGACGCTACCGGAGATACGGTTTGTCTGCGGTCTTCTGCTGGCCGCAGAAACCCGCTTTGGGGCGGCTTATGCGTCTGGGCGGACCGATAGGCCTGTCTTTGTTCCTGCAGTCTGGGCTGTTTACGACCGTTGCTCTGCTGATTGGCCGATTAGGGCCAGTCGAGCTGGCAGCGCACCAGATCGTGCTCAACTACTGCGGTCTGGTGTTCATGGTGCCACTGGGGTTGGGTATGGCCTTGACCGTCTGCGTCGGCCAGGCGGTCGGACGACGGGATATGCAGAGCGCAGGGCGGATCGGCTTCATCGGGATCGCGCTGTGCGGTGCGATCGCAAGCGGCTCCTGTGTGGCGACACTGCTATGGGGCTCGGAGATAGCGTCGTTCTACAGCACTGACGCTGAGGTGGCGCTCGTTGCGAGCGAACTCTTCCTTGTTGCCGCGATTCTTCAGTTTGCAGATGGCGTGCAGGTTGCGGCCGCATTCGCTCTAAGGGGCCTGAAGGATACGCGCGTGCCGCTGCTGCTGAACGCCGTGTGCTATTGGGGGATCGGCTTTACCTTCGCTTATTTCGCTGGTGTGCACTGGGGCTTCGGCGCCAGCGGGATCTGGCTCGGATTAACCCTCGGGCTCGCGGCCGCGGCGGTCAGTCTGACCCGGCGCTTTGCCGTCGTCACCCGGCGGCTGCGAGAACTGTCTTCTGAGCTGCGCCAGGTTTCGACTGCGGCAGTGTAAAGGTGCGCAGAGGTTCTTTGCTTCAGCCGGGTGGACGCGCCTCAGTGCGCACGTCGACCAGCCGGCTGTCGAAGGCGATGTAGTGATCAATAAGCGCTGCCGGCGGGATCACCCTGACATATGACCAGGCGACGCTCTCCCTGCACGAGCCGTCCGGGAGGCGTGCATCGAAGTACTCAGTGTGGCCTTTCAGCGGGCAGTGGGTTGAGCGCTCCGTCCGCGCCAGCAGCGCCATTCGGACATCTTCGCGCGGGAAATAAATAACCGGATCGTAGATGTCGTAGGCGACTTCTTTGAGTTTCAGCGTCTGCGAACTGCGCGCAAGTTCAGTCTGCCCGATGCAAGCGACAAACATTTCCTCTGTGGGGACAATGCGCATGAAGTGGCGCGGCTCGTCAGGATTGTGCAGCGCATCGCGAACGAGAGTGATGCTTTCGCCGGAAGATTCCATCAAAAGGGGGTTCCTCTAGACGAGAATTGCCGCAGCGCGGTGCATGAAGAGTCGCGCTTCGCCATGAAAAACCGGTTACCCGCCCGATACCGCACTCAGCGGTGGTGGCGGCGCGGATTCTCTCTCCAGGGCGTCCAGGTAGGCGATTACGTCGTCGGTGTCCATGACATCGGCGTAGCGACGACCTACGTCCCGTAGGTTGTCCCGGTGCGGCTGCGTTTCCTGATCACCGCAGCACTGTTCAGGCACGATCACCCTGAAGCCGTAGGAGAAACCGTCATTAATCGAGGCCCGCACGCATCCGCTGGTAGTGCACCCGGTGATAATCACGGTATCGACCTGCTGCCTGGTGAGAAACAGCATCAAAGGTGTCTGAAAGAATATTGAGGGCGCTGACTTGGTGAAAGTGACGTCATATCCTGGCACATAGGTGCGCGGATCGAGCTCAGTCGAGGGATGGCCTTTGAAGAAAGAGCCGTCATACAGCGAAGAGACCTTCCAATGTCCCATGTCCGCGGCACCGCACCAGGCGACGTTGCAGTTGGCCACGGGGACGTTACGCGCCCGTGCGTGCCCCAGTAGCTCGGCCGTGCGTTCAACCGCCGCGTGGATGTGCGGAGAGCGGCCTGCGGGAAAGCGGGGGTCGGTGAAGCCGAGCTGATAATCAACGACGAGTACCGCCGGACGCAGACCGAAGCCAACTGTCTCGCCGCCATAACCTGCTGTGGAATAGTTGTCTGTCATATCGTGTATCTCTCCCGGTGCCCTGTGGGCAGAAAACCGTTCTCAATCGCTGACGTCCGGCTGACGTGGCGCCACGCCCAGAGCCTTCAGGCGTTCGACGATATCAGGTCCGGCGCTGAAAGCGCGAACCTCACGGTCTACCTCAAGGACTCGCCCTTCCGGATCGATGTAGAAAGTCCAACGACGCGCGTAGCCGTTCTCCGCGAGGACGCCATAGGCCGCTGCGGCCACACGGTCGGGGTCGCTCAGGACCGGAAACTCGGCTGAGTTCGCTTTCGCGAAGGCAGTATTAGTGGCCAGGTCGTCGGTGCTGGCCATGAAGTGGACGAGGTCAAACCGATTCAGCAAAGCGCCGCTCTCACGGAGCGATCGGCACTCGGCCGTTCATCCACCGGTAAAAGCTTTCGGGAACCAGGCCAGGACGACGGTGGTCCCGCGGTAATCACTCAGACGATGAAGTCTGCCGTCCGAGCCCATCAGGGCAAACTCTGGCGCGGTCTCGCCGACTTCGAGCGCGACGGCAGGCAGGTTCAGCAAAAGCATGCTCAGGAAAGCACTGCACACGAGCGCGAGCGACGGA
This sequence comes from Gammaproteobacteria bacterium, assembly GCA_038116745.1. Lineage (GTDB taxonomy): Bacteria > Pseudomonadota > Gammaproteobacteria > JAYODW01. The sequence continues at coordinate 89,984 of JAYODW010000005.1, read as the reverse complement.
AGATAGGTGCACCGTGCCCACGTTCGCAGCTGCGCTCCGCGCGGGCGCTCGGGCCCGCAGTTTTTCCCGGCGCGCGGGGCTTTTCTGAGAGCAGCGGCGCAGATGTGGGTGAGCATGGTCCTTAAAATCATCTGACCGGCTCGCGCATGGTGACCCATTCCTCGGCCGATGTTGGGTGGATTCCGATGGTGCTGTCGAACATTGCTTTTGTCGCGCCGGCTTTCATTGCGATCGCCAGGCCCTGGATGGTCTCGCCGGCATCGGGGCCAACCATATGCGCGCCAACGACGCGGTCGGTGGCGACATCGACGATGAGTTTCATAAGCGTTTTTTCTGCGCTGCCTGACAGGGTGTGCTTTAGGGGCGTGAACGTTGAGCTGAACACAGACACGGTACCGAATCTGGCCTGCGCTTCGGCTTCGGTGTAGCCCACTGTGGCGAGGTTCGGCTGGCTGAAAACCGCGCTCGGGATAAATTCATAGTCGACGGGGCGCTCGTGATCGCGGAACAGGTGCCAGACCAGCGCCATGCCTTCGGCGAGGGCAACCGGGGTGAGATTGACGCGGTTAGTGACATCGCCGATCGCGTAGATCGACGGTACTGAGGTCTGGTAATCACTGTTGACGCGAATAGCGCCGTCCCGATCCAGATCGAGGGCGCAGTGCTCGAGGCCCAGTCTGTCCGTGAGCGGCTTGCGTCCCGTTGCATAAACCACGAGGTCGCATCCAATTTCCTCGCCGGACGTGGTCGTGACGATGTAGCCACTGGCGCTCTTCTGAATCGATTGAACGTCGACGTTGAAACGCAGGTCGACGCCCTTTTTTTGCACCTCCTGCGCGAGAAAATGGCGCGCATCATCGTCGAAGCCGCGGAGAAAGAGCGGGCCTCGATAGAGCTGGATCGTATGGCAGCCCAGGCCGTTGAAGATGCCTGCAAACTCAACCGCAATGTACCCGCCACCAACGACTACCACCCGCGCCGGCAGGGTTTCCAGGGAGAAAAGCTCGTTCGAAGTGACAGCATGCTCGGAGCCTGGAAACGAAGGCACGTAAGGCCAGCCACCGGTTGCGACCAGGATGCGCTCCGCGCTGACTATGCGCTCACCCAGCGCTATGGTATGCGGGCCGCGAAGCTCCGCATGCTGGTGAAAGACGGTCGCGCCGGCGTTGTCCAGAAGGCGCTGATAAATCCCATTGAGACGCGCGATTTCCTGGTCTTTGTTGCGCACGAGCGTCGCCCAGTCGAAGCTTGGCGGTTGGCTCGTCCAGCCAAAACCGGCTGCGTTCGCGAAGTCCTCGTGGAAGTGAGCGGCGTAGGAGAAAAGCTTTTTAGGGACGCAGCCAACGTTGACGCAGGTGCCCCCCATGTAGCGTTCCTCTGCCACAGCAACGCGTTTGCCCAGGCTCGCCGCCATCCGGCCTGCGCGTACACCACCGGAACCGCCGCCGATGACAAAGAGGTCGAAATCAAAATCACTCATCGGGGTTCTTCATCTCCCTAAAAGAAACCGGTCGTCCGAAGCGTCCGTAGTATAGGGCTTGGGCCGAGTTCCCAAGCGCGGCCGTGCAGGTGACGCGGATTGCTAGAATCCCGGTCAATTACTAAGCGAGGTCAGGGCGATGAGTGAGCGCGTCGAAATCGTTGATGTGGGGCCAAGAGACGGGCTGCAGAGTCAGCCGGTGATGGTTGATACCGAAATCAAGCTTGAACTGATAGGACGCCTCGTCGATGCCGGAATTACTCGGATGGAGGTGGCCAGTTTCGTCAACCCGAAACGTGTGCCGCAGATGGCGGACGCGGATGACGTCCTGGCTCGTCTGCCGAGGCGGAACGGGGTGCGCTATATCGGCCTGGTGCTCAACGGCCAGGGCCTTGCCCGCGCCCTGGAGTCGGGTGTTGAGCAGGTCAACTGCGCGACGGTGACCACGGACACGTTTTGCCAGCGCAACCAGGGCCGCAGTGCTGCAGAGATGCTTGAACTGGTCGGGGAGCTTGCGCGCCGGGCGCAGGAAGCAGGCCGTTTTTTCGGTGTCACGATAGCCGCGAGTTTCGGTTGTCCGTTCGAAGGTGAGGTTGCGCCCCACAAGGTGGTCGAAATAGTTCGTCGCCTGGTGGACATGGGGGTCGATGAAATTGCGCTGGCCGACAGTATCGGGGTCGCAGTGCCCTCCGACGTCAGCCGCCTTGTAGACGCGGTGCTGCCCGTGAGTGAGGCTATCCCGCTGCGGGTTCATTTTCATAACACCCGCAATACTGGCGTGGCTAATGTGTACGCGGCTGTCGGCGCCGGAGTGCGCATTGTCGACGCGAGCTGTGGTGGTGTCGGAGGCTGTCCTTTCGCGCCGGGCGCTACCGGGAATGTCGGCACCGAGGACGTGCTCTACCTTTTGCACCGCATGGGTTTTGAGACCGGCGTCGATCTGGACAAAGTGATCGAGACTTCGCGTTGGCTGGAGGGGCCGTTGGGCACGGCGATGCCGGCCATGCTGGCCCACGCTGGACCGTTTCCGCGCGCCTCCATCGTGTGATTACAGTGCAGTGATGAAATTCCGGCTGCCGGTGCGTTCCGGACGGCGAAGGAGCTTACCGCGGCCGGCGCTGTGACCCTCTGGATTGGGTGGGGCGGGAAAACAGGGACCGGTCCGCTCTGCCCGGTGTTCAACGCAAGCCGGCGTAAAGTCGCGCGATAGCCCGCCGCCAGAGCCTTGCCGGTCGAACCGGCATGCCGGCATAGGTGCCGGCTTCATTGATGTCTTTTGTAATACCGCCCTTGCCCAGCACCGTCACATCGTCAGCAACGTTGACATGCCCGACCGTCCCGACCTGCCCCCCCAAAACGACGCGATTGCCAAGACGGGTGCTGCCGGAAACACCCACCTGGGAGATCAGCAGGCAGTCCTCGCCGGTGACCACGTTGTGGGCGAGCATGACCAGATTATCGATCTTCGTGCCGCGGCCTATACGGGTCTCATTGAAGCGCGCCCTGTCGATCGTAGTATTTGCGCCGACCTCAACATCGTCCTCAAGCACCACGCGGCCCAGCTGTGGAATTTTGATGAACCGGCCTTCGTGCTGGACGAAGCCATATCCGTCGCCGCCGAGCGCGACGCCGGGCTGCAGAATGACGCGGTCACCAAGGCAGGTGTCTTCGCGCAGCGTACAGTTCGGGTAGATGACACAGTCAGCGCCGATGTCGCAACGGTCCATGATCACCACGTTCGGGAACACACGCGTGCGCGGCCCGATGCGCACCCCATTGCCGACGACAACGTTGGCGCCGAGGCTGACCTCGGCGCCGATTTCGGCGCTCGCGGCGATCGTGGCGCTGGGGCTCAGACCTCCCATGTCGCTGAGCTGGGTCGGCAGGAACAGTTCCGCGATACGCGCGATCAGGTAGTCCGGATGCTCATGAAAAAGATTTGACTTCCCGGGGACCGGAAGGTCGGGGTGAGTGACGAAAGCGGGGATCTGAGAATCCGCAGCCGGCTGAAGCATTCTCGGGTCGTTTACAAAGGCGAGATGAGCAGCCCGATTGTCAGTGATGCCGCAGATTCCCTGAATACCGGTACAGCCATCGCCGCTGAGCTCGAGCGCAAAGCGCTGCGCCAGCTCAGACAAAGAAAATTGCATCGAAGTTTTCATGCGCAATTTGTTGAGTCAGCTGTTGGACTGGACGAGTCTACTTTAAGCTGAGGCGGCCGCGGCAATGGGTTGACGGCGAGGGTAAAACCCTGAGCTCCCAGATAGTGCCGCTTCAAATGGGACAGGTCTCTGATATGGGAAAGAAGCACGCCAGGGCAGAACGTCAGCGCAACGACGGGAAAGGGGTAGCCGCAGCCGGGGGCGAAGCGACAGCGCCCGCCGGAATTCCGGCGTGGGATGTACCTCTGACCGTCGTCTCTCTGGCCGGAGCGCTGCTGACGTTTGTCATGCTATGGGGGCTGCAGGTCGATGATGCATTGCCCTACTGCGGCGCCGGTTCGGGCTGTGACGTTGTGCAGGCAAGCCCGTGGTCGCGCTTTCTCGGTGTTCCGCTGGTTCTCTGGGGATGCCTGACCTATCTTGCGCTCGGCTTTGTCGCGCTGAATGTCAAACAAGTCGGGCACAGGACGCGTTACGCGTTCCTGCTCGCGAGTACCGGGTTCGGAGTCAGCCTTTACCTCGCGGCGGTATCGGTCTTTTTCATCAAGGCCGTCTGCATGTACTGCATGACCTCGCTGGGTCTGATGGCGGTAGCATTTGTACTCAGCCTGCGGGGTGTTCGGCAGCAGGTGACGCGCACATACCGCGTCGCCGCCCTGGGGGCTCCGGTCGTCATCGCCCTGGCGATGCACGCAAGCGCGAGCGGTTGGTTTGCCCGGACCGCCCCTGCCGATCCTGCGCTGGCCGCGCTGGCGACGCATCTTACCGAGCGAGGTGCGCGCTTTTATGGCGCTAGCTGGTGCCCCCATTGTCAACAGCAGAAGGCTTTGTTTGGCGGCGCCGCCGATCAGCTTCCCTATGTAGAGTGTGCGCCGCATGGACCCCGAGGGCCGCGTGCGACCGAGTGTGAGATGGCCGACATCAGGAAATATCCGACCTGGAGAATTGACGGGCGCAGCATCGAACGTGTGCTGATGCCATCGGCGTTGGCACGGATCACGGCCTTCGACGGGGAGCTACCCGCTCCATGAGCAAGGAAGGCGTGGACGCGCAGGCGCTCAGACCCGATGCGGCGTGGCTTTGTGACCCCGGCCATTTTCTGGCGCTGGGCGGTGGCACCGGCTTGTCGCCGTGGGCGCCGGGTACTTTCGGAACGCTCGCTGGAATTGTCGTGTACCTACCGCTTTCGTACACAACTCCGGGAATCTTCTGGTGCGTGACAGCTGTGCTCTTCGTTGTGGGTGCGCCCCTGTGCGGCAGGACCGCGCGCGCGTCAGGGGTACATGACCACGGGGCTATTGTTCTGGATGAGGTCGTCGGATTTCTGGTAGTTGCAGGGTTCAGTAACGGAAGCCTGGAATCTCTGCTGGCGGGCTTTGTGGCGTTCAGGTTTTTTGACATTCTCAAACCCTGGCCCATTCGTCTGCTCGATAGCAGGGTGGGCGGTGGCTTTGGGATCATGCTCGACGATCTGGCTGCAGCAGTGTATGCGGTAGTGCTAGTTCTGGGATTTGAGGCCGTATATCCCGGAGTCAGATGACGCAGCGGTGAGGTGGATCTGCAGGATGGTGAGACGCGGGAGCGCAGTTGGGCTGGTTGGTGTGCTGATTGCCTTGCTGTCAACGACAGCTGTTGCCGACATTTATAAGTATGTCGACAGGTACGGGCGCAGTTATTTCACCGATCGCCCGGACCACAAGGGTTATAAGAAACTGGTCCACACATGGAAAGGCTGGCGGGAGCCGGCGCGAAGCTACGCCGGCGCTTCAGTTAATCGCAAGAAATTTGCACCGACTATCGCCAGCGTGGCTGCGCAGCATGAACTGCCGCCCGCGTTGCTGCACGCGGTGATCACCGCCGAATCCTCCTACAACCCTGACGCGGTATCGAAAGCGGGAGCGGTCGGGTTGATGCAGCTGATGCCGGCGACTGCCCAGCGCTACGGTGTGCGCAATCGCCATGACCCTGCAGCAAACCTTAACGGAGGGACTCGCTACCTGCGGGACTTGCTGCAGATGTTCGACGACGATCTTTCCCTGGCGCTGGCCGCCTACAACGCAGGGGAAAACGCCGTCATCAGGTACGGTCGCAAGATCCCCCCCTACGAGGAGACTCAGACCTACGTCCGCCGTGTGCTTCAGTATTACGAGCGGTATCGTCAGGAGATGTGAGGGCGTTCGGCGCGTTTACTCATCCGTCACACAGCCCTCTGAGGCGTTTCGCACATTCTTGATGTACTTGTATAGCGTGCCCCGAGTCGACTTGTACGGTGGCGCCTCCCAGGCGCTGCGACGCTGCTCCAGTTCGCCCTCACTGACCGCAACATCGATCTGATTGAGCTCGGCATCGAGTGTGACCACGTCTCCGTTACGTACCAGGGCGATAGGACCGCCTTCCTGCGCTTCGGGCACGACGTGGCCGACGATAAAACCATGGGAACCGCCGGAGAAACGACCGTCGGTGATGAGCGCTACGTGCTCTCCGAGCCCTGCACCCATGATGGCCGAGGTCGGTGTCAGCATTTCGGGCATGCCGGGACCGCCTTTGGGCCCCTCGTAGCGAATGATGACAACGTCTCCGCGGTTGATCTCCTTGTTTTCCAGACCCGCGAGCATGTCTTCTTCGCAGTCATAGACGCGGGCAGGCCCGGAGAACCGCAGACCTTCTTTGCCCGTAATCTTTGCAACAGCTCCACCGGGTGCCAGATTGCCTTTCAGGATCTGAATGTGTCCCGTTTCCTTGATCGGGTTGCTCATCGGCCGGATGACCTGCTGACCCGCGCTGAGCCCTGGTTTGTCCTCTAAATTCTCGGCCAGTGTCTTGCCCGTTACCGTCAGACAGCTGCCGTCTATCAGCTCTTCTTCGAGCAGGAACTTGAGTATGGCGGGCGTGCCGCCGATCTTGTGCACGTCCTCCATCACATACAGGCCGCTGGGTTTGAGGTCTGCCAGGAAAGGCACCCTGTCGCTGACTGCCTGGAAATCATCGATCGTCAGTTCAATCCCGATAGCGCGGGCCATGGCTATCAGATGCAGCACCGCGTTGGTCGAGCCTCCGAGGGCAGACACGACGACCATTGCGTTTTCAAAAGCGGCCCGCGTCATGATGTCGCTCGGTTTGATGTCGTTCTGCAGAAGGTACCGCACCGCATGGCCTGCCTGGCGGCATTCTTCCAGTTTGCCGGGGTCAACGGCAGGCGTTGAGGAGCTGTAGGGTAGGGACATCCCCAGGGCCTCGATTGCGCAGGCCATGGTGTTCGCCGTGTACATACCGCCACAGGCGCCTGCCCCGGGGCAGGCATTGCGCACGATGTCCTGACGTTCGGAGTCGTCGATGCTACCGGCGATATAGGCACCGTAGCTCTGGAACGCCGACACGATGTCGATGGCTTGTCCGCCGCGGGAGTAGCCCGGCTTTATCGTGCCGCCGTAAACCATGAGCGCGGGGCGATTCAGGCGCGCCATGGCCATAAGGCAACCAGGCATGTTTTTGTCACAACCGGGAATTGAAATATTGGCGTCGTACCATTGGCCTCCCATGATCGTTTCAATTGAGTCGGCTATCAGATCACGCGACTGCAGGGAGTAGCTCATGCCGCGGGTTCCCATTGAAATCCCGTCGCTCACGCCCACAGTGTTGAAACGCATTCCGACCAGACCGGCTTCCTGAACCCCGGTTTTCACGGCCTCGGCAAGATCCAGCAGATGCATGTTGCAGGGATTGCCTTCATACCAGACGCTGCCGATGCCAACCTGCGCTTTTTCGAGGTCTTTTTCAGTCAGGCCGGTGGCATAAAGCATCGCCTGAGAGGCGCCCTGGGCCCGCGGCTGGGTGATACGTTCACTCACTCGATTCAGTTTGTGTTCCATGACTGTGTGCTCCGCGGATCTGCTGTCGATTGTCGTGCTTGGAAGGGCGGCAATGATAGCGCTTGTTCTGCGGAGCGTCGTTGGTAACTCTGCCGTGTCCGGTCTGGCCGAGGTGTAGCGGCGTACTAAAATACGACCAGGAAGGTCATGCGATGGGCACTGACGGAATGAGCATGGGCGGAATGTCCAGAAGAGTGTGTTGAGGATATACCGCGTTAAGAGTGCACGGTTCCGATGACGGAGAATGGGCTGACCGCGCAAAGGGTCTCTGATTGCCGGAACCAGATTGTTATAGGGAATTGCCTGGAAGGGGTGAGGATGGATCGCTCAACGCGCAGAGGATCCATCACCGGCACCGCGGAAGACTGATCGGAACGAGATGACAAAGGTTCGGCGCTATGAATGACGCATCCAACGCTGACGCCGCTGTTGCCTGGCTGCGGCAGGTATCGCCTTATTTCAGGCGGCATCGCGGTAAAACCTTCGTCGTGTACCTTGATGGTGTGGCCATTGCGGACACCGGGCTGAGCAATGTGATCCGGGATCTGGTGCTTCTCGCGTCGGTCGGGATCCGGCTGGTGGTGGTGTTCGGAGCGAGACCTCAAATCGATGCAAGGCTCCTCGAGCTGCAGATAGAGACGCAGGTTGTAGGTGAGCTGAGAGCCAGCAATCGCGAGGCGATGGACGCGGTACGTGATGTGGCCGGTAGTCTGCGTTTGACCATCGAGGCCTTGTTCTCTTCGGCGGGTAGCAGTGTGGGCGGTGGCGCGAATCCAGCCCGTGTGGCCGGCGGAAATTTCGTCATCGCGCGTCCGGCAGGCGTCATTGCCGGTGTAGACCTTATGTTTACCGGTGTGGTGCGCAGCATTGATCGGCCTGCGATTGAATCGCGTTTGGGAAATGGGGAGATAGTGCTGCTCCCGCCGGTCGGCTTCTCGCCAACAGGGGAACTGTACAACCTGCGCGCGGCCGACCTCGCTGCCGCGGTGGCGGTTGAACTGAAGGCCGCAAAGCTGCTGTTGGTCTGCACGGCAGATGGGATCTGTGGTGAAGATGGTGTGCTGCGGCGCCAGCTGACCTTGAAAGAAGCGCGCGAGCTGCGCGAGATGCAGGTGCGCGGGTCAGAAAATTTTGAGCTCCTTGAGCTGTCTGCCAGAGCCTGTCAGCTTGGGGTAGAGCGGGTTCACATTGTTAATCACGCTGTCGATGGCGTGTTGCTGCGCGAGCTTTTTACGCGCGATGGAGTAGGGACGCTGGTCAGCAGTGCACCGTTCGATCAGCTGCGTGGCGCCAAAGTCGACGATGTCGCCGGAATTCTGGCCTTGATCGCGCCGCTGGAAGAAAGTGGGGTCCTGGTGCGCCGATCGCGAGAAAAGCTGGAAAGCGAGATTGATTCGTTTTTGGTGATGGTACGTGACAATACTGTTGTCGCGTGCGGGGCGCTGCTTGAGGTATCCGGCGCTGATAGTGCGGAGGTTGCCTGTATCGCCGTTCATCCTGATTATCGCGGCAGTCAATTCGGCGACCTGCTGCTTGATGAACTCGAAAAGCGGGCGCAGGACAGGGGCCAGAAACAGGTCTTTGTCCTGACGACGCAGGCTGCTCAGTGGTTTAGCGAGCGGGGTTACCGGGCAGCAGGACCGGACAGCCTCCCTCGGGAAAGGCGCGCACTTTACAACGCGGAGCGAAACTCGAGCGTGCTGATAAAAACCTTACCCTGACTGGTGCACGGGCACCGGCTCGATGAGAAACGCTTACAGCCTGTCTTCGACCGCGTGACCGCGTTTGGGGACCAGCATGGTGCGGTCGAATTCGCAGACGATCGTCCCGTCCTGTTTTTTCCCCCAAGTTCTGACCGAGACAAGCCCAGCCGTCGGGCGAGACCGTGATTCTCGTTTTTCGAGGACTAGTGACTCGCCGTAAAGCGTGTCGCCGACGAAGACTGGCGCGGGTAGCTTGATTTCTTTCCAGCCCAGGTTGGCGATCGCTTTCTGACTGACATCGCTCACGCTCATGCCCACGACGAGCGCAACCGTGAACGCACTGTTAACCAGAAGCTGGCCGAACTCCGATGCGCTGGCGTATTCGCGGTCAAAGTGGAGGGGGTGGGTGTTCATGGTCAGCAGGGTGAACCATGTATTGTCGGCTTCCGATATCGTCCTGCCCGGACGATGCTCATAGCGGTCGCCAGCCTCAAAGTCCTCGTAATAGCGGCCAAATGTTTCCCGAAAAACACGCTCTCCCTGGGGTTGGCTCACCTGGGTCATGTGCTCATCTCCAGTCTCGTCTCTGACTGCGTCGAGTCTCAGCGGAGCGCAGTACTAACGATGCTGTGCATCCGTTAGCCGGGTAGCTCGGGCGCTCAGGTTGTCTGCTCGGTTTCGCACTCGACGTCGACCACGATGTCGTCATTGACTTCGCTGATCACAATATGTCCACCGTTAACCAGGCGGCCGAACAGCAGCTCTTCAGCAAGAGGGCGCTTGATTTTCTCCTGGATCAGACGGGCCATTGGACGAGCGCCCATGACACCGTCATAGCCATGGACGGCCAGCCAGGTGCGCGCGGATGCGTCGACGTCCATGGTCACCTTCTTACTGTCGAGCTGGGTTTCCAGTTCAACGAGGAACTTGTCAACGACGTGTGTGATGGTTTCTGGTGCCAGGGAATTGAACTGAATGATGCCGTCGAGACGATTGCGGAATTCGGGGCTGAACAGGCGCTTTATTTCAGCCGTCGCGTCTGCACTATGGTCTTGTCGGGTAAAGCCAACAGATGCCCGGCTCATGCGTTCCGCGCCGGCATTGGTCGTCATCACCAGAATCACGTTCCTGAAATCAGTTTTACGGCCGTTCGTGTCGGTCAGGGTGCCGTGATCCATAACCTGCAGCAGGATGTTGAACACATCCGGGTGGGCTTTCTCCATTTCATCTAGCAGCAGCACCGCGTGAGGGTGCTTGTGCACCGCTTCGGTCAGCAGTCCGCCTGTGTCATAGCCGACATAGCCGGGCGGGGCTCCGATCAGTCGCGAAACCGTGTGGCGCTCCATGTACTCCGACATGTCGAAGCGGATCAGCTCAATACCGAGAATTCGTGCCAGCTGGCGCGTAACCTCGGTTTTGCCCACCCCTGTGGGTCCCGCGAATAAGAAGGATCCGGTCGGTTTTTCGCTGTGGCCAAGGCCGGAGCGAGACATTTTAATGGCTGAGGCCAGCGTTTTGATGGCCTCGTCCTGACCGAACACAACCATCTTCAGGTCACGCTCGATGTTCTTCAGCGTATCGCGATCGGAGCTTGTGACGGCTTTGGGCGGGATGCGCGCAATCTTCGCAACGATCTCTTCGATGTCGTTGACGCCGACAGTCTTTCGCCGCTTGGATGCCGGCAGCAGACGCTGCCGAGCCCCGGCTTCATCAATGATGTCGATCGCTTTATCGGGCTGATAGCGATCGTTAATGTAGCGGGTAGTCAGCTCGACCGCCGATCGGAGGGCCTGACTGGTATAGCGCACGTCGTGATGGTCTTCGAACCTTGATTTCAGCCCCTGCAGGATCTTCACCGCCTCATCATCAGAGGGTTCACCTACATCTATTTTCTGGAAGCGTCGAGCCAGCGCCCGGTCTTTCTCGAAAATGCCGCGGTATTCCTGATAGGTCGTCGAACCGATGCATTTCAGCTCGCCGGAAGCAAGCATGGGTTTGATCAGATTGGAGGCGTCCATCACGCCACCCGATGCGGCTCCGGCGCCGATGATGGTGTGAATCTCGTCAATAAAAAGTATCGCCCCCGGCTCTTTCTTGAGCTGTGCCAGCACGTTCTTTAGGCGTTTTTCGAAATCTCCGCGGTATTTCGTGCCGGCCAGCAGCGCGCCCAGGTCCAACGCATAAATGGTCGCGTCTTCGATGACTTCTGGCACTTCACCGTCAACAATTTTTTTGGCCAGCCCTTCGGCGATCGCGGTTTTGCCGACGCCGGCTTCTCCGACAAACAGGGGGTTGTTTTTGCGCCGGCGACAGAGGATCTGGACCGTGCGCTCGAGCTCGTCCTGACGTCCGATCAGCGGATCGATTTTGCCCGCGGCGGCCTGTTCGTTCAGATTCGTTGTGAACGCAGTCAGTGCGTTATTGCCGCTTTCGGCCTGTTCGCCTTCCTCGTCGCCAGAGGAAGCGTTTTCCTCCTGGTTTTCCTCCTCGTCAACTTTTGAGACGCCATGAGAAATGCAGTTCACCACGTCCAGTCTGGCGACGTTCTGGCGGTTCAACAGGTAAACGGCATGCGACTCGCGCTCGCCGAAGATGGCGACTAGAACATTTGCGCCATTAACTTCCTTCTTGCCGGAAGACTGCACGTGGAAGACGGCGCGCTGTAGTACCCGCTGGAATCCCAGGGTCGGCTGCGTGTCGCGATCCTCCTCGTCAGGAAGCAGCGGCGCACTGTCTTTGATGAAGTCTTTGAGCTGCTTCCTGAGCTCGTTGATGTCGGCACCGCAGGCCCGTAACACCTTGGCGGCGGTGGGGTTATCCAGGAGAGCGAGGAGGAGATGCTCCACCGTCATGAATTCGTGACGCTGTTCCCTGGCGTCTTTAAACGCCATGTTGAGAGTCACTTCGAGTTCTTTACTTAGCACTGGTTTTTCCTCGGATGCATCACGACTCCAGCTCGAGTGTACAGAGCAACGGATGCTCGTTGTCGCGCGCATAACCGTTGACCAGCGAAACTTTCGTTTCAGCAATTTCGTGGGTGAATATACCGCACACCCCTTTGCCCTTGGTATGAACTTCGAGCATCACCCGGGTAGCCGTCGGGCGGTCCATGGTGAAGAATTTTTCGAGTACATGAACGACAAATTCCATGGGTGTGTAGTCATCATTAAGCATGACCACGCGGTACAGGGGTGGCTTGGCCAGTTTGGGCGGTGCTTCTTTGACCGCCAGCGTCGTTTCTCGATGCGGAGTTAAGTCGTCAGACATATGTCACAGATGTTCTCAGTCACGGAGTATCGATTTGCAGCGCCGGATTCATTCAGGCTCGCACGTCATTCATTGCGAGATTGCGCGTCGAGGTACAAGCCGCTGCATCAAAAGACTGCGGTGTGTCCAAGCAGACCATACGCGCCGCGAGCGTTTTCAGACCTCGGTGGTGATCTGCCTGACGTCAATTCTGCCACAACGTCTCCAACGGTCGCGGAGCGACGCGATACGGTGTGGAAGCATCCCGAAGTCCCGGTCACACCACTCTACTGACGGCTGAATTCCGTCGTCGTGAGCAATGACTAGAATTTGACAAATGGTGCAGTGCAGCGTAGCTTCCGCGCCGCTTTTTTGGGTGGTGATTGCACTGCGGGCCTAATGTAGGCAATCGCGCAGTGAGCGGTGGCTATTTGTCCGCCACCAGGTATCGAGCGGATCTCGCAGCGGGGCACCCTCTGACACCGCAACATTGAAGGCGACAAACGTGCGTATTACGATGCGCGCCCCGCCAGGCTCAGACCTCCGAAAAGCGCTAGCCGGTCTCTCCCGGTTCGGGAGCCGCAGAAGAAACAGGAACATCCCGCCTCCGGAGGCGCGGGATGGAATTTTCACGAAACACGATTGCAGGAGTAACAACCGATGGCGTCATTCGAAGCACAAGCACAAGAACTGGAGCGGGACTGGGCTGCGAATCCGCGTTGGAAAGGCGTTACTCGCCCCTACTCCGGAAAGGACGTTGTGCGATTGCGCGGCAGCGTCATGGTCGAGCACACCCTTGCTACCCGAGGCGCAGAAAAGCTCTGGAAGCTTGTGAACGAAGAAGATTTCGTCCCCTGCCTTGGCGCACTGACTGGCGGCCAGGCGGTGCAGCAGGTGAAAGCTGGCATCAAAGCCATCTATCTGTCCGGCTGGCAGGTGGCGGCTGATGGAAACACATCAGAGACCATGTATCCGGACCAGTCGCTGTATGCCGTTGATTCGGTGCCGACCATGGTGCGTCGCATCAACAACGCTTTTAAAAGGGCGGACGAAATACAGTGGCAGAAGCAATCCGGCGATATTGATTACTTTGCGCCTATTGTTGCTGACGCAGAGGCGGGGTTTGGCGGCGTGCTGAACGCTTTTGAGCTGATGAAAGGGATGATCGAGGCTGGCGCGTCCGGAGTCCATTTCGAAGATCAGCTGGCGTCTGTGAAAAAGTGCGGGCACATGGGCGGTAAAGTTCTGGTGCCCACCCAGGAAGCGGTCCAGAAACTTGTGGCGGCACGTTTGGCGGCCGACGTCATGGGCGTACCGACCGTGGTTCTGGCACGCACGGATGCTAACGCGGCGGCGTTGCTGACCAGTGATATTGATGAGCGTGACCACCCGTTCGTCACCGGCGACCGCAGCAGTGAAGGGTTTTTCATCACCCGCGCTGGACTGGACCAGGCAATCGCCAGAGGTCTTGCGTACGCGCCCTATGCTGATCTTCTGTGGTGTGAAACAGCGGTGCCGGATCTCGACGAGGCAAAGCGTTTTGCTGAGGCGATCAAGAAAGACTTCCCAGAGCAGCTGCTTGCCTATAACTGCTCGCCGTCATTTAACTGGAAGAAAAACCTTGACGACACGACCATTGCCAAGTTCCAGCGAGAGCTGGGCGCGATGGGCTACAAGTACCAGTTCATCACTTTAGCTGGCATTCATAACATGTGGTACAACATGTTCGATCTGGCCAATCACTATGTGAAAGACGGCATGACCGCCTACGTAGAAATGGTGCAGGAGAAAGAGTTCGCAGCCTCGCCCCGGGGCTACACATTTGCGAGCCATCAACAGGAAGTTGGTGCCGGATACTTCGACGACGTTACGACGGTGATTCAGGGCGGGCAGTCTTCTGTCACCGCATTGACCGGGTCCACTGAAGAAGAGCAGTTCTCGCGGGCCAGCAGCCACGGTTGATTTCCGCGCGCGCGGAGCGTCTAGATTTCCCCGAGCTCAAAGGTTCGGGGGAGCTCCCCGCATTACGCTAGATCGTTTGAGTCAGTAACCGCACCATAATCGATTCGTAGATCTGGCTGAGACGATCCAGGTCGGCGATGTTCACGCATTCGTCGATCTTATGAATGGTAGCGTTTACCGGTCCGAGCTCTACCACTTCGATCCCTCGCGGCGCGATGAAACGGCCGTCCGAGGTTCCCCCTCCAGTTGATAGTTCCGTCTCTAACCCTGTGACTTGTTTGATTGCAGCACACGTGGCTTCAATCAACCGACCGCCCTCGGTCAGGAACGGGTTACCCGAGAGTGTCCATCGGATTTCATAGTCCAGACCGCTGGCGTCGCACATCTCGTGTACGGCCTCACGTAATTTGGCCTCTGTCTGCTCTGTTGAGAATCTGAAATTGAACCAGGCTTCGAGCGAACCGGGAATGACGTTTTCCGCACCGGTACCGGAGCGCACATTGGTGATCTGAAACGAAGTGGGCGGATAGTAAGCATTCCCATCGTCCCAGCGTCGAACGCTCAAGGCGTTCAAAGTCGCTAATGCTGAGTGAATGGGATTGAGCGCTGCGTCGGGGTAGGCGACATGTCCCTGGACGCCGTTGACGGTCAGCTGACCATTGAGCGAGCCGCGTCGACCAACACGCACCGTGTCACCGAGCTTTTGGGCACTGCTGGGTTCGCCGACAAGGCACCAGTCAATCGAAATTCCAGCTTCGTCGATGAACTCCATCAGTCGGACCGTCCCGTCTGTCGCGGGACCTTCTTCGTCGGAGGTGAGCAGGAACGCAATGCGCCCATCATGCAGCGGATGCTTCTGCAGGAATCGCTCAACCGCCAGAACCATCGCTGCCAGACTTCCTTTCATATCGGCCGCTCCGCGGCCGTAGAGGTATTGACCCTCGCATATGGGTTTAAACGGTGGCCGCTGCCAGGACGACAGATCACCGGGAGGAACAACATCGGTGTGCCCGGCCAAGGCCAGACACGGTCCCTGCGAACCATGGATTGCCCAGAGGTTATTGACCTGGCCTCTGGGCAGTCGCGCCAAATCAAAGCCCAGCTGGGAGAGACGGGCGCTGATAATGTCCAGGCAGCCGGCGTCGTCCGGAGTAACCGATGGGCGCTCTATCAGCGCTCGCGTCAGCGCGACTACCGGTGATTCCTGCGCAGCCATGAACGTCGGCTCTCGATTAGAGACCGTTGTCCGCAGGCGCCGAAAGCTCGTCAGGCGTCTGTGCCTGGATACTCAGAGCGTGAATTTCGGTCTGCATCAAATCGTCGAGCGCGGCGTATACCAGGCGGTGGCGCGTTAGAAGGCTTTTGCCGGCGAAAGCGGCGCTGACCACCTGCACTCGATAGTGTCCCTTACCGCTCGTGGCACCAGCGTGACCGCGATGCAGGTGGCTCTCGTCTTCTATGTGCAGGCTCATCGGCTGTAGTTCTGCCAGGAGTTGCTCGCGGATCCTGTCTATGCGTGATGTCGTCATTGATTGCTATCGTCTTGCGGATAACGGGAGTGCTCCCCCGGGTTCACACTGCCAGCGGGAAGGCGGGCTTGTGCCCGACTGAACGCCTGTTAAACTCGCGCCCGGCTTCGGCCGGCAATGGTGCCTCAAGCTGTGCGCCGGCACCACCGCTTATCAGCCGCAGTGGGACACAAAACGACGGACGCGTCGTCGGCCGCACAACAGAGACCTGCTGCCCCGCATTTGTTCGTCATCTTTATCCTTACTTCAGAGCTAACCTGCTGTATGGCTGCTCATCGCTGGAGTCTGCACCCTACCCATCCGCAGCGCCGGGTCATTGACCAGGTGGTGGCGCGCCTGCTGGACGACGGCGTAGTCGCGTCTCCGACCGACGCGTGTTACTCACTGATCTGCAAGCTCGATAACAAGGGGGCTGAGGCGCGCATGCGGGCGATTCGGCACCTCGACCAGGCCCACAGCTTCTCTCTTTTCTGTCGCGATGTCGGCGAGGCTGCGCTGTACGCGAAAATCAATAACGCCGCATTCCGTCTGATGAAGAAGCTGACGCCTGGCCCGTTTACATTCATTCTGCCGGCAACGCGAGAGACACCAAGACGCCTCCAGGATCCGAAACGTCGCATGGTCGGGATCCGAATCGTAGATCAGCCATTCATCCGGGGTCTGAGTGAGGCGTTGGACGAGCCCTTGCTCGGTACGACCCTGGTTGATGAAGTCTCCGGCCTGCCGTTCGCCGAGCCTGACGATATCGTTGCCAGATTAGGCCATGCGATCGATGGTGTTGCAGACGCCGGCGCTATCGGCATAGAAACGACAACAGTGCTTGATCTATCGCAGTCACTCCCTCAGCTGGTCAGACAGGGGTGTGGAGATGCGTCCGGAGTCGTGGACCTTGCCTGAGGATTTCGTCCCGGCCCGGAACCGCGAGTTCAGTTCGACGGTGCTGAAACGACAGGCGCGGGACTGCAAGCTTCAGTCTCCTTCCGAGGCCGGCAGGGAATCTGCGCGTGCCGCTTGAGCCGATGGCTATGGTTCTGGCGCTAGTACCAGCGGTGCTCGCGATAACCGTGCACGAAATAGCCCATGGCTGGATGGCGCTCAAGCTGGGGGACACCACCGCCCGCGACGCGTCGCGACTCTCGCTGAACCCGCTACGACATGTCGATCCAATCGGCACCCTCCTCGTGCCTGCAGTGCTCTATGGCGCGGGCGAGGTGATACTCGGTCACGGATTCTTTTTTGGCTGGGCAAGACCGGTGCCTGTGAACTGGCGCCGACTATCGCCCCGACGCCTTGGCATAGCGCTCGTAGCGGCTGCAGGTCCGCTGGCAAATCTGCTGATGCTGCTGGGTTGGGCTTTGGTGCTGCTGGTGGTCACCAAGCACTTCTCACAGTGGCGCGAACTGCTCTGGCTCAGCCAGGTTGGAGTAATATTCAATGCAGTCATCATGGTAATAAATCTTGTACCTGTGCCGCCCCTAGACGGGAGTCGAATCGTGACGGCGGCCCTGCCGTTGACATGGGCCCGTGCCTACAACCGGCTGGAGCGCTTCGGCTTCGTGATTATCGTAGCGCTTATTGCAGCAGGCGCCTTTCAAACCCTGTTGGAGCCGGTGCTGCTGCTTCTCGAACGCAGCCTGATGCTTCTGGCTGCATGAGCCGGCCGATTGAGTTCCTGTGGTCCCTGCCGCGCGGGCCACGCATCTTCTACCTTTCAGAGAGCATCTCCGTTTCACAATGAATCTAACTACCAACCGCCGCGTCCTTTCCGGCATGCGTCCTACCGGACAGCTGCATCTTGGCCACTATCACGGAGTGCTCAAGAACTGGGTGCAGCTGCAGCATGAATTCGAGTGTTTCTTCTTCGTTGCGGACTGGCATGCGCTGACAACGTCCTACGAGGACACCTCGGTAATCAGCGAGACGGTGTATGACATCGTGATTGACTGGCTCTCGGTTGGAATTAATCCAGGAGAAGCCACGCTATTCATCCAGTCACGGGTCCCTGAACATGCGGAACTTCATTTGCTTTTGTCCATGATTACGCCTCTTAGCTGGCTGGAGCGAGTGCCCAGCTACAAGGATCAGCAGGAAAAACTGAAAGAGCGAGACCTGTCGACCTATGGGTTCCTCGGATATCCCCTGCTGCAGGCGGCAGACATCCTGATTTATAAGGCAGGTCACGTACCGGTGGGTGAGGATCAGGTTGCGCACATCGAAATGTCGCGAGAGGTCGCTCGTCGGTTCAATTTTATCTATGGCCGTGAGGCTGGTTTTGAGGAGAAGGCAGAGTCTGCGGCCAGGAAGATGGGGCGCAAGAATGCAAAGCTCTATTTCGAGGTTCGCCGGACTTATCAGGAAAGCGGCGATGTTGAAGCGCTGGCCAGGGGGCGTGCTTTGCTTGAGGCGCAGCAGAACATCAGCCTCGGCGACCGCGAGCGACTTCTCGGCTACCTTGAGGGCGGCGGGAAAACAATTCTGCCCGAGCCACACGCGCTGTTAACGCCAGAGTCGCGGATGCCCGGTCTGGACGGCGAGAAAATGTCAAAGTCCTATCAGAACACCATTGGATTGCGGGAGGCTCCCGAATCGGTCACGCAGAAACTGCGCACCATGCCAACTGACCCCGCGCGCGTGAGGCGATCAGATCCGGGTGATCCACAGAAGTGTCCGGTATGGCGTTTTCATGAAATCTATTCGGACGACGCCGTGCGGCAATGGGTCTGCGACGGATGTGTGTCTGCTGCCATCGGATGTCTTGATTGCAAGCAGCCGATCATTGAGGCCGTGCTCAAGGAGCAACAGCCGATCAGGGAGCGCAGTCTGGAGTTTCTGGCGGATCCGGACACCGTGCGCGGGATAATAGATGAGGGGTGCGAAGTTGCCCGGGATGTCGCGCGAGACACGCTGGAAGATGTCCGGCAGGCAATGAACCTGCTATATCGATAACGCAGTCGATGGCAGCGACCGAAGAACATCAGACGGAGGTCTTTCCCGCGCCGGCGCAGGTAGAGATGCCTTTTGCCGTCGTCCAGGGAACACCCATTTCGGAGCCTCCGCGTGACTTATATATCCCGCCGGATGCGCTTGAGGTTTTCCTTGAAGCTTTCGAGGGTCCACTGGATCTGCTGCTGTACCTGATCAAGCGGCAGAACCTCGACATCCTGGATATCCCGATTGCTCGCATCACAGAGCAGTACATGTCCTACATTGACATGATGCAGGAGCTCAAACTGGAGCTTGCCGCGGAGTATCTGGTCATGGCCGCGATGCTGGCCGAAATAAAATCGAGAATGCTGCTCCCCAGGCCGCGCAGAGAAGACCCAGAAGATGACGATCCCAGAGCCGAGCTGGTGCGGCGACTGCAGGAATACGAGCGGTTTAAGAAAGCTGCGAGCGATATAGATGACCTGCCGCGGATGGAGAGGGAGTGGTTCGACGTCAATGTGCTTTTTGAGCGCGTGTCCCAGCCCGAGCGACTGCCTGATGTGTCTCTTGATGCAGTGCTGCGCGCATTTGCAGACGTTCTGCGCAGGGCCGACCTGTTTGCCGGACACAGAATCAAACTTGAACCTTTATCTGTGCGCGAGCGGATGAGTCTGGTGCTCGGACGGGCAAAGCAGGATGCATTCACCCCATTTCATGCGTTCTTCTCTGTTGAGGAGGGTCGCGCGGGAGCGGTCGTGACCCTGGTTGCAATCCTCGAGCTTATCAAAGAGGCCCTGATAGAAATCGTCCAGAACGAGGATCAGGAGCCGGTGTATATCAAACTGACCGGGTAACCTGGAGAATTCCCTTGAGCGAGGAACCGAATCCGCTGAAACCTGTCGTCGAGGCGTTGCTTATGGTGGCGGAAGAACCCCTCAGTCTTGACCGCATCGTTCGCCTGGTTGGTGAGGGGGATAGCCTTCCGCGGGATGAAATCCGCGGCGTTGTTGCAGCTCTGCAGCTCGACTACAGCGGAAAAGGGGTCGAACTGGTGGAGCTTGCCAGCGGATATAAATTCCGCGCCCGCGCCGAGTTTGCACCGCAGGTGGGGCGACTTTGGGATGAGCGCAAACCGCGATACTCCCGCGCTTTGCTCGAAACATTGGCCATCATCGCTTATCGACAGCCGATAACGCGTGGGGAAATCGAGCACATCAGGGGTGTTGCGGTGAGCTCGAACATTATCCGGCAGATGCTTGACCGGAATTGGATCAAGGTTGTCGGGCACCGCGATGTTCCCGGTCGCCCGGCAGTTTTCGCGACGACGCGCGAATTTCTGGATTACTTCGGCCTGAAGACTCTTGCCGAATTGCCATCCCTGGCAGAGCTGAAGGATTTCGACGACCTGAATGTCGATCTGTTCGGCGCCCATGGAGAGTCGCCGGTCTTGCCCGACGATGCGGAGGCCGTGCCGGCCTTGACCGTGGAAAACAGTGGGAATTCTGCTCAACCAGAGATGGAGAAAGCCGTCGCAGAAGCTCAGACGCAATCGACCGAAGCCGACAAAGAGCCACCGGCAGCTGTCGAGGAAATGGCGGACGCAGGGCGTAACTGAACTTGGATCAGAGTAATCCAGCCGCACAGGGGAGCCCCGACGGTGAGCGGATCCACAAAGCGCTCGCGCGCGCAGGGCATGGTTCGCGCAGAGCGCTTGAGCGGAAGATTGCCGAGGGTCGCGTGCTTGTTAATGGCCACGTTGCACAACAAGGCTGCAGGGTCGTGCCTGGAGACAGGATCCAGATCGACGGCGGCAGGACCTTTCATGTCAAACCGGCCGACTCCGGTGTCCGCGTGCTGGCATACAACAAGCCGGCCGGTGTGGTGTGCACCCGCAAAGATCCTGAAAAGCGACCGAACGTCTTCCAACACCTGCCTCGCCTTACCAACGGACGCTGGATCAACATCGGGCGCCTGGACATCAATACCAGCGGCCTGCTCCTGTTCACAACGCACGGTGAGCTTGCGCATCGTCTGATGCACCCGAGCTATCGGGTAGACCGGGAGTACGCGGCGCGGGTCTATGGACGAGTTGAGGAGAATGCGCTGCAGCGCCTGCGTGACGGGGTGACGATCGATGGTGAGGAACACCGTTTCGATGATCTTGTGGCGGGACGCGGAGAGGGCTCAAACCAGTGGTACTACTGCCTGCTGCAGCGTGGGCAGAACCGCGAAGTGCGTCGGCTGTGGGAAGCTGTTGGTGCGCAGGTAAGCCGACTGAGCCGGGTGCGTTTTGCCAATGTAATGCTGCCCACAGATCTGCGAGCTGGTCGCTTTGTTGAGCTCGGCGGCGCACTGCTTGAGGAGCTGTGCAACCTTGTCGGCCTTGAGCAGCGTTCCGGAAAAGAGAAGCGGCCGGTACATTCCTGAGAGCCTGGCTACTCTGCAATGGGAGAAGCCGCAAGCAGGCTTTACTTGTCGCCGCTGATTAATTGATTTCGCGCGTCTGCGTCGCTAAGCTGCCGCGTCTTTTTACCCCGCCCCATGTGGATCTCCACCGCGATGCGCCGTCCCCTAGTCGCTGGCAACTGGAAAATGAACGGTTCGAAAGCCATGGCGGCGTCCATGGTGCGGGCTTTGGCGGGGTCGGCTTTCGCCTGTGACGTCGTGCTCTGCCCCCCCGCGTCCTACCTGGCGAAAGTTAGAGATTTACTTCAAGACACAGCGATGAAGCTCGGCGCGCAGGACTGTTCAGAATATGCGCCGGGTGCATACACCGGCGAGATTGCTGCCGAAATGCTGGTCGACCTTGGGTGCCAGTTCACCATCCTTGGGCACTCAGAGCGTCGGCAGATGTTTGGTGACTCGGACGAACGGGTGTTTGCGAAAGTGCGGCGTGCGCAGGCACACGGTCTGA
This sequence comes from Gammaproteobacteria bacterium, assembly GCA_038116745.1. Classification (GTDB taxonomy): domain Bacteria; phylum Pseudomonadota; class Gammaproteobacteria; genus JAYODW01. The sequence goes on along the minus strand of JAYODW010000005.1, from coordinate 68,194 downwards.
CGACCATTCTGTGCGTTGGCGAGACACTCGAGGAGAGGAAAACCGGTGCCACCAGCGACATCGTAGGCGAACAGCTGCGAACGATCCTGGAACATAAAGACGCTGAGTCTCTGCTGCGCTCGATGGTAATTGCCTATGAGCCCATCTGGGCGATCGGTACGGGTGAGACGGCGACCCCGGAGCAGGCTCAAGCAGTGCACGAAACGATTCGGCAGCTGATAGCCGCGGCAGCACCCGAGCGCGCTGCTAGCGTGAGGATTCTGTACGGCGGCAGTGTGAAACCGGACAACGCCGCTGAGCTGTTCGCAATGCCGGATATAGACGGTGGCCTCATCGGGGGAGCTTCGCTGGAGGCAGCCTCCTTCGGCGCGATATGCGACGCGGCGGTTCAGTCCAGCGGGCGCAATGATGGTTAAGAGAGACGAAGAATGTCCATGATGTTTTCTGTTCTGCTGGCTGTTCACCTGGTCCTGGCGCTGCTGCTCATCGGAATCATTCTGCTGCAGCAGGGCAAAGGCGCCACAGCCGGGGCGGCTTTCGGCAGCGGTGCTTCCGCGACGGTGTTCGGTGCACGCGGGTCTGCTTCATTTTTATCGCGCACGACAGCAATTCTGGCGACCCTTTTTCTGCTGAACAGCCTGTTGCTCGCAAACCTTTATGGCGCTCGCGTCGATAGTAACAGCCTGCTCGATACGGTCGATTTACCGACGACAGCTGTCGGTGCCGACACAGGAGTCAAGGAAACGCCGGCGGTACCCGCGGCGCCGGTGATCAATGACGATCTTCCGCCAGTTCCGGCAGATAAGCCGTAGACACAGAGGACGTGAAGTGCAAGCCCCGTGTGGGCTCTGGCGGTGATGGAATGCGGCCGACCCTTTGCGTATCATGCGCGCGGCGCGGCGAACGCCCCAGGGTGGACCGCCGACCAGTGTTGCTTTCAGCCGATGTGGTGGAATTGGTAGACACGCTGTCTTGAGGGGGCAGTGCCGAGAGGCGTGCCGGTTCGACTCCGGCCATCGGCACCATCGAAAGCGGAACCCATGCGTCTGTAGCTCAGCAACAGACTCAGACTATCCAGCGTATAGATGGTGATTGAGAGCACAAATAGAGAGTATGCCGTTCCGGCGCGCCCGACGCGGTCGGGGGTGATTCGGGTACAATCCGAGCGCTCACCGCGGACCAAAGATCTGAAAGGTTTTTCTTACAGTGCTCGAACTCTATCTGCCTATCCTGATTTTCGTCGTGATCGGCGTAGGGATAGGTGTCGTATCGTTGGGCGCTAGTTTCGGCATCAGCCAGATCCTGGGCACCCGCAGGCCGGACAGCGAAAAGTCTTCCCCCTATGAGTGCGGATTCGAGGCTTTCGAAGATGCACGCATGAAGTTCGACGTCCGGTACTACCTGGTCGCGATCCTGTTCATTATTTTCGATCTCGAGATTGCATTTTTCTTTCCCTGGGCCGTGGTTCTTGAAGATATCGGGGCGTACGGCTTCTGGGCGATGATGATCTTTCTGGGAATTCTGGTCGTTGGTTTTATCTACGAGTGGCGCAGAGGGGCTCTGGAGTGGGAATGAACGAATTAGAGAGCCGCGGGTTTGTGACAACCACGGTTGACGCGCTGGTGAACTGGGCGCGTACTGGTTCGATGTGGCCGATGACATTCGGCCTGGCGTGTTGCGCTGTCGAGATGATGCAGGCGGGCGCATCGAGATACGACCTGGATCGTTTTGGCGTGGTCTTCCGACCGAGCCCCCGGCAGTCTGACGTCATGATTGTAGCGGGAACACTGGTTAACAAAATGGCTCCGGCTTTGCGCAAAGTCTACGACCAGATGACCGAACCGAAGTGGGTGATCTCCATGGGCTCGTGCGCGAATGGAGGCGGGTATTACCACTACTCATATTCTGTGACCCGTGGCTGCGACCGGATCGTCCCCGTCGATATCTACGTGCCGGGTTGCCCGCCGACGGCTGAAGCTCTGCTGTTCGGGATTATGCAGCTACAGAACAAAATCAAGCGGTCGCGGACGATTAACCGAGCTTAAAGCGGATGAACTCTCAGACCAGGACAGACGTGCTGGAGGCGGCCCTTGCGGCTGCGCTTGGAGGCTTCGGCGCCATCAGCCGATGTCGATTAAATCAAGTCGTGGTCGACGTGGAGCCAAGTCAGCTGCTGCACTGTATGCAAGTAGTCAAGCAGCACGATGAGCTGTCCTTCGAGCAGCTCAGCGATCTCTCAGGGGTGGACTTCCTGACTTATGGTCAGGCCGACTGGCAGACTCGGGGCGCGACAAATTCGGGCTTCAGCCGGGCCGTTGCCGAAGGAGCCCGTGCGCAGCCGTCCGATGGGAAGGGTCGCTTCGCGGTCGTCTATCACCTGTTGTCGGTCAAGCATAACTGGCGTCTCCGTGTACGTACACGCCTGAGCGAAGAGCTGCCGCGTGTTGCCTCCGTTTGCGAACTCTGGCCGGTGGCCAACTGGTACGAACGAGAAGCCTTCGATTTGTTCGGGATCCTTTTCGATGGGCATCCTGACCTGCGTCGTATCCTGACCGATTACGGGTTCATCGGGCACCCGTTCCGTAAGGATTTCCCGCTGGAGGGCTATGTCGAGGTGCGTTATGACCCGGACAAAGGGCGCGTGGTCAATCAACCCGTGAGCATTGAGCCGCGTACGCTGGTGCCAAGGATTATCCGTGAGGAAGACTGGCTGAGCAGCTCTAAGCCGGCGCAGGGCGTGGCCGATGCCTGAAATTCGCAACATGACGCTCAATTTCGGGCCGCAGCACCCGGCTGCCCACGGTGTTCTCCGTCTGGTTCTGGAGATGGACGGCGAAGTCATCGAGCGCGCGGATCCGCATATCGGCCTGCTGCATCGTGCGACGGAAAAGCTTGCCGAAAACAAGCCTTTCAACCAGAGCATCGGCTACATGGATCGACTCGATTACGTGTCGATGATGTGCAACGAGCACGCTTTCGTTCTGGCGATCGAGAAGCTCCTGGGAATATCGCCTCCCATACGTGCGCAGTACATCAGGGTGATGTTCGACGAAGTCACGCGGATTCTGAACCATCTGATGTGGTTGGGAGCGCACGGCCTCGATATCGGCGCTATGACGATGTTCCTGTATTGCTTCCGGGAACGGGAAGACCTGATGGATTGCTACGAAGCAGTTTCAGGCACCAGGATGCATGCAACCTACTATCGGCCCGGGGGCGTATACCGCGACCTGCCGGAGAGGATGCCGCAATACGAGGCTTCCAGATGGCGCAGCGAGAAGGACGTGGCAGCGCTGAACGCGAACCGACAAGGCTCGCTGCTCGACTTCCTCGAGGATTTCGCTGAACGATTCCCCGCCTGTGTCGATGAGTATGAAACGCTGCTGACCGACAACCGGATCTGGAAACAGCGCACGGTGGATATCGGCATCGTAACGCCTGAACGCGCACTCGAACTCGGTTTTACCGGTCCCATGCTGCGAGGGTCGGGTGTCGCGTGGGACCTTCGGAAAAAACAACCCTACGAAATCTACACAGATCTGGATTTTGACATTCCGATCGGAACGAACGGAGATTGTTACGACCGCTACCTTGTCAGGGTCGAGGAGATGCGGCAGTCAGCGCATCTCATCAAACAGTGCATCAGCTGGCTGCGCGCGAATCCGGGTCCGGTGATGCTTGACGACCGCAAACTTGCGCCTCCGGCCAGAGGGCAGATGAAGAGCGATATGGAATCGCTCATCCATCATTTCAAGCTTTTCACCGAGGGCTATTGCGTTCCTGCGGGTGAGGTCTATGCCGCGGTTGAACATCCCAAAGGAGAGTTCGGTATCTACCTGGTCTCAGACGGTGCAAACAAGCCGTACAGATTGAAGGCGCGTGCGCCTGGATTCGCGCACTTATCGGCGATGGACGAAATGGTGCGCGGCCACATGCTCGCCGACGTCGTCGCCGTCATTGGCACCATGGATGTCGTTTTCGGTGAGATAGATCGCTGACATGAGCCACGATTCAACGCCTTCCAATACCCCGCTCAGTGCGCACGCGATGGAAGTCATAGACCATTGGGTCGCCAAATACCCAGCGGATCAGAAACAATCCGCGGTGCTCGCCGCGTTGCGAGAAGTGCAGCACGAGAATGAAGGCTACGTCACACCTTCGTTGATGGATGCGGTGGCTGACTATCTGCAAATGCCGCGTGTGGCGGTATATGAAGTAGCGACCTTCTATTCAATGATCGAGACGGTGCCGTGTGGACGCCATCATGTCGCAGTCTGCACTAATGTTTCGTGCATGCTTCGTGGTAGCGATGAAATCGTGTCGCACATTGAGCAGAAGCTGGGGATCAAGCTTGGGGAGTCGACTGCCGACGGGCGCATTTTTCTCAAGCGGGAAGAGGAGTGTCTGGCAGCCTGCTGCGGTGCGCCGATGATGCAGGTTGATCACGTCTATCACGAAAATCTGACCCCAGAACGGGTGGATCAGATTCTGGACGGGCTCGAATGACTGACATTGTTTTGAACCAGAACTGTTACGCGACCTTGCAGTTTGAACAGCCCTGGACCTACGAGAGCTACCGAAAAATTGGTGGCTACGAAGCCTGGGAAAAAATCCTGCGGGACAAAACGCCACCTGGCGAAATCATCGAAACAGTTAAAGCCTCAGGCCTTAGGGGGCGGGGAGGCGCGGGATTTCCTGCCGGCGTCAAGTGGAGCTTCATGCCCCAGGGTGACATGCAGAAATACATCGTCTGTAACTCCGACGAATCGGAGCCGGGCACCTGTAAAGACCGCGACATTCTTCGTTTCAACCCCCACGCGCTGGTGGAGGGTATGGCCATTGCGGGCTACGCGATCGGCGCCACTGTGGGCTACAACTACATGCGTGGCGAATTTCTGGATGAACCAGGGCTGCGTTTCCAACAGGCGCTGAAAGAGGCCTATGCAGAAGGCCTGCTCGGCCGGGACATCCGCGGCACCGGAATACATTTTGATTTGTATGACCATCTGGGCGCCGGCGCGTATATCTGCGGAGAGGAAACGGCGCTGCTCGAATCGCTTGAAGGTAAAAAGGGTCAGCCGCGATTCAAACCACCCTTCCCCGCAAGCTATGGGCTCTACGGTCAGCCAACGACGATAAATAACACGGAATCCCTGTCTTCCGTTCCGACCATTCTGCGTAAAGGCGCGGAGTGGTTTGCCGGTCTGGGCAAACCCAACAACGGCGGGACGAAGATTTTTTCGGTGAGCGGGCATGTGAATAGACCGGGGAATTTCGAGATCCCTATGGGGACGTCTTTCCGTGATCTGCTGGGACTTGCTGGCGGCGTGCTGAACGGGCGAGAACTCAAGGCCGTGATCCCTGGCGGCTCCTCAGTGCCCGTGCTCCCCGGCGCGGCCATGCTCGAAGTCGATATGGACTACGACTCAATCTCTGCTGCGGGTTCCATGCTCGGCTCCGGCGCCGTCATCGTGATGGACGACACGACCGATATGGTCCAGGTCCTGCGGCGGATATCGCGGTTTTACTATGCTGAATCCTGCGGTCAGTGCACCCCCTGCCGAGAGGGCACTGGCTGGCTGTATCGAATGCTCAGTCGTATTGTCGAGGGCGAAGGCCGGCCGGAAGACCTGGACAGACTGGATCTGGTCGCCAGCAAAATCGAAGGCCGCACGATCTGCGCCCTTGGCGACGCTGCGGCTATGCCGGTGCGCAGCTTCGTGCGGCATTTCCGCCACGAATTTGAGCACTACATCGAGCATGGTTGCAGCGTGATGAGCCGCGAGCGCCAATCTGCAGCCGCCTGAAGAAGTCTGATGAGCGAAGACACTGTCAAAATTGAAGTGGATGGCCAGGAGCTCGAAGCTCGTAAGGGCTCGATGCTGATAGAGGCCACCGACGCCGCAGGGATTTATGTTCCCCGATTCTGCTATCACAAGAACTTGTCGGTCGCTGCAAACTGCCGCATGTGCCTGGTCGAAGTAGAGCGAGCGCCAAAGCCGATGCCGGCTTGCGCTACCCCGGTGATGGACGGGATGAAGGTTTTTACCCGCTCTGAGAAAGCAGTTGCTGCGCAGCACGCGACCATGGAGTTCCTGTTAATCAATCACCCGCTGGATTGCCCAATCTGCGACCAGGGTGGTGAGTGCGAGCTGCAGGATCTCGCTATGGGTTATGGGAGCGATGTTTCTCGTTTCAGCGAAAGCAAACGGGTGGTGCGCGACAAAGACATCGGCCCCCTCGTGCAGACTGATATGACCCGCTGCATTCATTGCACGCGCTGCGTGAGGTTTGGTGAGGAAATTGCCGGTCTTCGTGAGCTGGGCGCGACTGGGCGCGGCGAACACATGGAAATCGGGACTTACGTTCAGAAAGCGATGACTTCCGAACTTTCGGGCAACGTGATTGACCTTTGTCCCGTAGGAGCGCTGACCAACAAGCCCTATCGCTATTCCGCGCGCGCTTGGGAATTGAAACAGGTCGCAGGCGTCTCTTCCCATGACGGACTCGGATCGAACCTTAATTTTCACGTTAAAGGTCAGGCCATCAAGCGGGTAGTTCCCCGGGAAAACGACGCTGTAAACGAGTCCTGGCTGTCTGACCGTGATCGGTACAGTCACTTTGGTCTGAGCCATCCAGAGCGACTGCTCGTGCCTAAACTGAAGCGCAATGGGCGTTGGGCTGAGGTCGACTGGGAAACTGCTCTGGACTTTGTTTGTGAGCACTTGGCGCAAGCGTCGCAAGGGCAAGTCGGGCAGCTCGTAACGCTGATGTCTCCCTCTTGCACCAATGAAGAACTGCTGTTGGCGCAGGCCTTGGTCAGAGGTCTGGGGTCGGACAACATCGATCATCGTTTGCGGCAGTCCGATTTTTCCGGGCAAGACGACGATGCACGTTTCCCTTCGGTTCCTGAGCTTGAACAGCTCGAGAAAGCGGGCGCAGCCGTCCTGATCGGGGCCCATCCTCGCCACGAGCAGCCTCTACTGAATTTGCGTCTCCGGAAAGCGGCCTTGCGTGGCGCCGCTGTCGTTTCCCTCGACGTAGTGGACAGGGATTTCAACTACGCGATTACCGGCCGTCACAGGGCCAAGCCCAGCCTCTTACCCAACCTCGTCGCGAGCCTGGTGGTGGCGCTGGGGAAAGCCAAGTCGGTCGATATCCCAGAGCATTATCTGAAGATCGTTGACGGACTCGCTGATCCGGCATTGCAGGAAACGCTGACTTCGTCAGCCGCCCTGCTCGCTGGGACTTCGAATGCTGTCGTACTCACAGGTGCAGTAGTCGAGGCCAGTCCTTGCCGCGGTGTCCTCATGGTGCTCGCTGACGCTCTCGCGGCAGTGCTGTCCGCGCGCAGGGGCGATCTTGCCAGTGGCGGAAATGCCGCGGGCGCCTGGCTGGCTGGCGCCGTGCCCCATCGAGGCGCAGGCGGAGAGCGGGTGGCCGCTCCGGGTATGAGTTCGGGGGAGATGGTCAAATCTTCGGGTTCGACCTGGATGCTGTTCGGCTTTGACCCCTCGCTGGATACTGCGTCAGCGGCAGAAATGCTCGCCGCCCTCCAGAAGGCGGGAAAGGTTATTGCTTTCAGCGCCTATAACAGTGAGGCCTTGGCGGAATACGCCGACTGTGTATTGCCGATTGCGGCGCCCGGTGAGAATGAGGGCTCCTTCGTCAACCTGAACGGCAGGCTGCAGCGTTTCGTATCCGCTATTGCACCAGCAGGCCAAGCGCGCGCGGGCTGGAAAATTCTTCGGGTTCTGGGTAACCGGCTGAATCTCCCTGGTTTCGATATGACCGCTTGCAGTGAGGTCACCGATCGGTTCGTGTCACTCGTGGGCGATTTCGAGAACATCGAGCGGCGCTTGACAGACCGCGCCTGGGCTGTCGGCGAGAGCGATGAGGCCTATGAGACCGATCTCGAGGTGTTTGCAGAAGTGCCAATGTACGCGGTTGATCAGCTCGTGCGGCATGCAGAGCCGCTTCAGGCGATGCCGCAAAGTGGTGACGACACCATCAGATTAGCGCCTGCCACCGCCGCTCAACTGGGCCTGGCTCCGGCTGATCGGGTCATCGTCACTTGCGGTACAGAGACGGTGGAACTGGCATTGGCTGTTGATAGCGCCCTTGAAGAAGGCGTGTGCGCCGTGGCCGGTGCGAGAGCGGTGACCGCGCGCGTCGCCGTCAACGGTGCCCGGATCAAACTGCAGCGGGTGGTGGGGGACGCTGCCGCGTGAATCCATTTCCCCTGATCGAGGCTCAGCTTGCATGGTTGCCGTCGCCTGTTCTGGTGACGTTCATTATCGTCCTGAAAATTCTTCTCATCGTGATGCCTTTAATGGGCGCGGTCGCGTATCTGACGCTTGCGGAGCGTAAGGTCATCGGCTACATCCAGGTGAGAATCGGACCAAACAGGGTCGGCCCGAGAGGGCTGCTCCAACCGATTGCAGACGCGCTGAAGCTCCTGTGTAAAGAGGTGATTGTTCCTCAGGGCGCGAGTCGATTTCTCTTTTTAATTGCGCCCATCCTGGCTCTGGGGCCAGCCTTGGCCGCCTGGGCGGTCATTCCATTCGGGGCCGAGATGACCCTCGCTGATATCAACGCGGGCCTGCTCTACATTCTTGCACTCACCTCTCTAGGCGTTTACGGAATTATCGTCGCGGGTTGGGCGTCGAATTCGAAATATGCTTTCCTGGGCGCCATGCGGTCTGCAGCTCAGATCGTGTCGTACGAAATTGCCATGGGTTTCGCGCTGGTCGGTGTGCTGGTAGCCGCAGGCAGCCTGAATCTGGGTGACATTGTGGAGGCACAGAGAGGGGGCTACGGAATCTTCAGCTGGTTCTGGTTGCCGCTGCTACCCCTGTTTTTTATCTACTTTATTTCAGGCGTGGCCGAGACCAACCGTGCGCCTTTTGACGTCAGCGAAGGGGAGTCGGAGATCGTCGCCGGGTTTCATGTCGAGTACGCGGGCATGGCTTTTGCGCTGTTTTTCCTTGCCGAATACGCAAACATGATCCTGATTTCGGGATTGACCGCCGTGTTGTTTCTGGGTGGGTGGTTATCCCCGGTTCCCGGGATCCCGGATGGGATCCACTGGTTTCTCTTCAAGCTCTCGTTTTTTCTGTTCCTGTTTCTCTGGTTCCGCGCAACCTTCCCGCGTTACCGCTACGACCAGATCATGCGTCTCGGATGGAAGGTGTTTCTTCCGATCACGATCGTGTGGATTGTTGTCGTGGCGGCGATGGTCGTCTGGCATGTGCCGCCGTGGTTTGCAGCAGCCTAGGGTGAAGTTCGAATGAGCACGATCACTGCCTATCTCAAAAGCCTCACTCTATGGGAGCTGTTCAAGGGGTTGCGTTTGACCGGGACCTATCTCATTGACCGGAAAATTACTGTTCAGTACCCCGAGGAAAAAACGCCGCAGTCCCCTCGGTTCCGCGGCCTGCATGCACTGCGTCGTTACCCGAATGGAGAGGAGCGCTGCATCGCCTGCAAACTGTGCGAAGCGGTCTGCCCTGCGCTGGCGATAACCATTGAATCGCAGATGCGCGAAGACGGAACGCGTCGGACCACGCGTTACGACATTGACCTCACTAAATGTATTTTCTGCGGTTTTTGTGAGGAGTCCTGCCCGGTGGACTCGATCGTGGAGACTCGACACTTCGAGTACCACGGTGAGCAACGCGGCGATCTGCTAATGACCAAAGAGCGGTTGCTCGCGAACGGTGACCGTTTTGAGGCCCAGATTGCCGCCGACCGAGAGGCGGAGGCGAGATACCGCTGATGTTCGTTCTGGACTCGTCTGCTGAGGGACCTCTGAACCAAGAGCACTGTATCCCGCCGCGATTGCGACTGAAGTAAAGCTGATGTTTGAGCAGATTGTCTTCTACAGTTTCGCCGGCTTGTTGATCCTGGCTGCGTCCATGGTCATCACGGTGCGTAATCCGGTCCACGCTGCGCTGTTTCTCGTGCTGGCGTTTTTCTCCAGCGCAGGTATCTGGTTGCTGCTGCAGGCGGAGTTCCTGGCGATTACGCTGGTGCTGGTCTACGTCGGCGCGGTCATGGTGCTCTTTCTATTCGTCGTCATGATGCTCGACATTAACCTGGCCGAACTGCGGGAGGGGTTTGCTCGATATTTCCCGGCCGCCGCTTTGGTCGCGATTGCGATGATGTTGGCGCTGGGGACGGTCGTGAGCGGGGACTATTTCGCTGCAATCCAGAGCTCTGGTGCAGAACAGCATGCCAGCGACTACAGCAACACGCGGGAACTGGGCCTGGCTTTGTACGGAAGCTACATCTGGCCTTTCGAAATTGCAGCGGTAATTCTGCTGGTTGCGATCATCGCCGCTATTGCCCTCACTCTCCGCGAGACCCGTCAGACCAAGGCACCTTCACCCGAACGTCAGGTAGTGGTTCGGCGTGGCGATCGGGTTCGACTTGTCAAAGTCGACGCAGAGAAATAGATCTGAGGGTGACTCACTGATGCTGGCTTTAGCTGATTTTCTGATTTTAGGAGCAATCCTCTTCTGTCTGAGCGTTGCCGGGATCTTCATGAACCGCAAGAACGTTATCGTTCTGCTGATGTGTATCGAGTTGATGTTGCTCGCGGTGAATCTGAATTTTGTGGCTTTTTCTCACTTCAATGGCGATGTCCAGGGCCAGGTTTTTGTGTTTTTTATTCTGACCGTGGCGGCCGCTGAGGCTGCTATCGGCCTGGCGATCCTGGTCGTTCTGTTCCGCAATCGGCTCTCGATCAACGTCGAAGATCTTGATCTGATGAAAGGCTGACACCGTGCGATTCCGACCCAGAGGATCTATTGCAGGCCGGATGGAAACCGATCTGGATTGCTATGAGCGACTTTTAAGCCGTCGGTGCTCTGAATTCGCGGGCCGGTCGCAGCCGCTCCGCGGAGGACGCGATTAGATGGGTACTATCTGTCTGATAATCGTCCTGGCACCGCTCTGTGGTGCTATTGCTGCCGGTCTTTTCGGCAGAGCTATCGGGCGAGCCGGCGCTCACTGGGTGACCAGCGCGACCGTAGGGCTGTCTTTCTTGCTTTCGTGCGTGGTGTTCACCCGAGCGATTGGCTCAGATGGAGAGGTGTACAACGCGAATCTGTATACCTGGCTGACGACAGGTGGCGTCGAGTTTCATATCGGGTTTCTGATTGATCAGCTCAGTGCAACCATGATGGTAGTTGTGACCTTCGTTTCCTGGATGGTCCACATCTATACCATCGGCTATATGCACGACGACCCTGGCTACCAGCGGTTCTTTTCCTATATCTCGCTGTTCACCTTCAGCATGCTGATGCTGGTCATGGCGAATAACTTTCTGCAGCTTTTTTTCGGCTGGGAAGCAGTCGGCCTGGTGTCGTATCTTCTGATCGGTTTCTGGTACACGCGCGACAGCGCGATTTACGCCAATCTCAAAGCTTTCCTGGTCAACCGCGTCGGCGACTTCGGCTTTCTCCTGGGGATTGCTTGTGTCCTCATGTATTTCGGTACGCTGGATTACGCGGCTGTATTCCAGTCGGCAGGTCAGTTTGAGCACGCAACCATCACGCTGGTGCCTGGACACGAGTGGTCTTTGATGACCGTGACATGTCTCCTGCTGTTTATCGGCGCGATGGGCAAGTCTGCACAGGTGCCGCTGCACGTCTGGCTGCCAGATTCGATGGAGGGACCAACGCCTATATCCGCATTGATTCATGCTGCCACCATGGTGACTGCTGGAATTTTCATGGTCGCGCGCATGTCGCCTCTTTTCGAGCTCTCGGAGACGGCGCTATCGGTTGTCCTGATCATCGGGGCGCTCACCGCCTTTTTTATGGGGCTCCTTGGCCTGGTGCAGAACGACATCAAGCGAGTGGTCGCTTATTCGACGCTGTCCCAGCTCGGCTATATGACCGTTGCGCTCGGCGCGTCAGCTTATGCCGCTGCCATCTTCCATCTGTTTACCCACGCGTTCTTTAAGGCTCTACTGTTTCTGGCCGCGGGCTCAGTGATTATCGGAATGCACCATGAGCAGGATATGCGCAGGATGGGCGGGCTGAAGAAATACATGCCCGTGACCTACTGGACCAGCCTGATCGGTTCGCTCGCGCTCATCGGTTTTCCGGGACTCGCTGGTTTCTTCTCGAAGGACGCAATTATCGAGGCGGTGCATCACTCATCGACACCGGGCGCACACTGGGCCTACTTAGCAGTCCTGAGCGGTGTGTTCATTACTGCGCTGTACTCATTCCGCCTCGTGTTCATGGTGTTCCACGGCGAGGAGCGGATAGACCCGCACACAAAAGAGCACCTGCACGAATCGCCAAAGGTAGTTACCTGGCCACTGATAGCACTGGCGGTGCCATCAGTCGCGGCTGGGGCAGTGTTCGTCGGAGACATGCTGTTCGGCGGACACTTTGGCAACAGCATTCAAGTTAATGAAGCGCATGACGTGCTCGCACATCTTGCCGGCGACTACCACGGCGCGCTGGGTATGGTCGTTCATGGATTGACGCAGCTGCCCACCTGGCTGGCCCTCGGTGGCGTGGCCTGCGCTTGGTACTTATATCTGAAACGTCCCGAACTGCCGCAAAAAATCGCGGATACCTTCTCCTTGGTGCATCGCGTGCTGCTTGAAAAATATGGCTTTGATCGTTTCAACGACTGGTTTTTTGCTGGCGGGGCGCGAAAGGCAGGCGGTCTTCTATGGCGCGGAGGTGATGTGGCGATCATCGATGGACTCTTAGTCAACGGTTCCGCGCAGCTCGTAGCCTGGTCTTCAGGCGTCGTGCGCCGGCTGCAGACCGGTTACCTGTATCACTATGCTTTCGCGATGATTCTGGGCCTACTGGTTCTGTTGGGTGTGTTCGTGCATCAGGTCCTCGCCTGAGCAATGTGAAACGAACCCTGACTGAGATTTCTTATCACTAAGATTGCACTTCATGGCCGCTGATTTTCCTCTGCTCACTTTAACTATCTGGCTGCCAATCCTGGGCGGACTATGGGTAATCTTCGCAGGCAGCCGTGTGCACGACGGGGCGGTTCGGAAAGACTCGCTCGCAATCTCGCTGGCGACATTTGCGCTAACGCTGGTCGCGTGGATGCAGTTCGATAATTCGACTGCCGCAATGCAGTTCGTTGAGCGTACCCCCTGGATCGCTCCGTTCGGTATTGAATATGCCGTCGGCTTGGACGGGATCGCGTTACCCCTTGTGCTGCTGACGAGTTTTACGACCGTGCTTGTCGTGCTGGCGGCATGGGTCGTTATAAAAGACCGGCTCAGCCTCTACATGGGCGCCTTCCTGCTGCTCGAAGGGCTGATGATCGGCGTTTTCAGCGCCCTGGACGCCATACTCTTCTACGTGTTCTGGGAGGCGATGCTGATTCCGATGTTTCTCATCATCGGCATCTGGGGCGGTCCGCGCCGCGTATACGCCACTATCAAGTTTTTCCTCTACACCTTCCTCGGCTCTGTGCTCATGCTGGTCGCGCTGCTGTATGTTTATTTCAAAATCGGCAGCTTCTCTATCTCAGACATGCAGCAGGCAGCGCTGACGCTGGCTGAGCAGCAGTGGATCTTCCTCGCGTTCCTGCTCGCGTTCGGCGTCAAAATCCCGATGTGGCCAGTGCACACCTGGCTGCCGGATGCCCACGTTGAAGCGCCGACAGGTGGATCGGTCATCCTTGCGGCCATCATGTTGAAGATGGGTGGTTATGGATTTCTGAGGTTCAGTCTGCCCATCACGCCGGACGGCACGGCCTCGCTGGACTGGCTGATGATCGCGCTGTCGCTGATTGCGGTCGTCTATATCGGGTTTGTTGCTCTCGCGCAGCAGGACATGAAGAAGCTGATTGCTTACTCATCGATCTCTCACATGGGCTTTGTGACCCTGGGCTTTTTCATGGTCTACCAGGTTGCAGGTGCGACGGAGAACTGGGACAACGCGGCTGCCGGAATTGAAGGCGGCATGATTCAGATGATTTCGCACGGTTTCATTTCCGGCGCCCTCTTCCTGTGCGTGGGGGTGATGTACGACCGCATCCACAGTCGGCAGATCGGCGATTACGGCGGCGTGGTCAACACCATGCCTGTGTTCGCGGCCTTCATGATGCTGTTCGCGATGGCGAATTCCGGGTTGCCGGGAACATCCGGTTTCGTCGGAGAATTCCTGGTCATTGTGACGGCCTTCAAAGCTAATTTCTGGTACGCCTTCCTGGCTGCAATGACCTTGATTCTCGGCGCGGCCTACACGCTGTGGATGTATAAACGCGTTATTTTCGGCGCTGTGGCGAACAGCAAGGTGGCGGAACTGACTGACATCGACGGACGTGAAAAGCTCATGCTCAGTGTGCTCGCCGTAACCGTTCTGGTGTTTGGAATCTGGCCGGCACCGCTGTTTGAAATGATGCATATGAGTGTCGACCAACTCGTACACCACATTGCGCAGAGCAAACTGCCCTGAACGGACGCCTGGATAGTGAACTGCGCTACGCCGTCTGAGAGTTGCTTCTATGAATGAGATCACCCACGTCCTTCCCGAGGCGACTCTGGCCGCGCTTGCCTGCGTCGTTTTGCTGGTGGATGTGTTCAAACGGTCAGCGCAGAGCACTGCTACGTTCTGGGCGGCCCTGGTCGCTGGCCTCGCGACCCTCGGTGTGGTGACTTTGCACTACCCTGAAGCAACGACACTCGCCTTCAACGGCACATACGTGGCCGATCCGATGGGTGCGGTGCTCAAGGCTTTTGCGCTGGCGCTGATAGTGGTGTCTTTTCTATACGCCCGCGACTACTTCGGACGTCAACAGCGGGCTGCCTCGGAATTTTTCATTCTTGCGCTTTTCGCTGGGCTCGGAATGATGGTGCTGGTGTCATCACACAGCCTGCTGACGCTTTATCTGGGGCTTGAACTCCTGTCGTTGTCGCTCTATGCCATGGTGGCAATGGAGCGTGACTCCGGCGCTGCGGCCGAGGCGGCAATGAAATACTTCGTGCTTGGAGCGCTTGCATCAGGGCTCCTGCTGTACGGGATTTCCATGCTGTACGGGGTAGGAGGGACGCTGGATCTGGGCGAGCTTGCTCAGCGAGCCAGCCGTGACGCTAACCCCACGTTGTTTGCCTTCGGCATAGTTTTCGTACTGATCGGGGTGACTTTCAAACTCGGCGTAGCGCCGTTTCACATGTGGGTGCCCGACGTCTATCAGGGGGCTGCGACACCGGTGACTTTATTCATCAGTACCGCGCCCAAATTAGCCGCTTTCGCCATGGCCGTTCGTCTCCTGGGCCAGGGGCTGCCGGCAATGAGCGATGCCTGGGTCGCCATGCTTGCCTTGCTTGCGGTGGTTTCCATGGGGTTGGGTAACGTGGTTGCAATCGCGCAGAGCAATCTAAAGCGTATGCTTGCCTACTCCACCGTCGCTCATATGGGATTTCTGCTGCTGGGCGTTGTTGCGGCGACAGCGGCCGGCTTCGCTGCGTCGATGTTCTATGTGATCGTGTATGCGGTCATGAGCATGGCGGCATTCGGCGCCATCATTTTGCTTTCCGGAAAAGACGGTGAGGCAGATGAGCTTGCAGATTTCTCCGGGCTGGCAACGCGCCGACCCTGGCTGGCTTTCCTTGTCCTGGTCATCATGTTTTCGCTGGCAGGCGTACCGCCCTTTGCAGGCTTCTGGGCTAAGTGGTTCGTGCTGAAAGAAGTCATCGCCAGCGGGCATGTCGGACTCGCAGCGATTGCCGTGCTGTTTTCCCTGGTTGGCGCTTTTTACTACCTCCGTGTGGTCAAGCTCATGTACTTCGACGCGGGGAGTGGCGCTTCAGGCCAGGATCGCGGCGATAGTCAGGTGGGTTTCGTATTCACCATGAATGGGCTAATCGTGGTGGCGCTGGGTCTTCTGCCGGGCGCCCTCATGTCTGTCTGCCTGACTGCGGTGCTGGCCTCGGTCGGCTGACCGAAAATCAGGAAGCGAGCACTCTCGCGCTCTGTCAGCCGGAGCACCCGGGTTGGTTCGTCGTCTGAGTTGATTCCTGCACGGCTGCCGTCTGAAGATGGCGCTTTCAGTACCGTTCAGCCCGGTTGACGTGTCCGATGACGGTGCCCATTCGGAGCACGTCACTCTCCACTAAATCCTCAAAGTCCAGGCAGCCCTTGCTTGCCAGCAATATCACTGTAGAGCCCATGTTGAAGCGACCGAACTCGTCGCCGCGTCCAAAATGTTCCTCTCCAGTCAGTTGATGTGTTTGGCGCGGGGTCCAGTTTCCGGGAGCAGGTCGATTCTGAAAGGGCATGGAGCCGGGCAGGACTAAAGAAATACTTCCGACGTTCAGGGCGCCTACCATGACGAGCGCAAAGATGCCCTGTTCGCTTTCGAACACTGCTGTCACACGTTCGTTGCGGTGAAAGAGCCCGGGTAGCGCGCAGGTTGTCGCGCGGTTGACTGAGTACAGTGAACCCGGTTCATAACGCAGTCCTGTGAGGCGGCCCGCAAGCGGCATATGCACCCGGTGGTAGTCGTAAGGGGCGAGATAAATAGTAACGAAGCGACCGCCTGTGAATTTCTGAGCGGTTTCGCTGTCCCCTCCGAGCAGCTTCTCGAGGTCGTACCAGAGCCCCTTGGCTTGAATGAGACGTCCCTGCTCGAGTTGTCCCGCAGCGCTGACCACCCCGTCGCAAGGGCTTGCAACCGCCGTGGGTGCTGAAGGTTGGACGCGCGCGCCACCACGCAGACTGCGGGTAAAAAAAGCGTTGAATGTGGCATAGGCGCTTGCTGAGGGCTCAGCGGCTTCTGCCATGTTCACCCCGTAGACCCGAATGAAAACGCGGATCGCAAGCGTAGTCAGCGGACCGCACTCGCGCGCCGCTAGCCAGCCTACTAGTGAAGAGAGTGCCTGTTTGGGCAGCAGCTTCTGCGCGAGTACCCCGAGATTCGGCAGAAGATTATTCATTGGCGCTCGTCAGGTTCCGTTGGCCGGACCGGAAGACGCATCAGCAGGGCTGGACCTCGAGCACATTCCAAGCGCATTTCGATCTCCTCGCCCTGCTGATAAGACCCGCGCAAACCCGTCAGCATCAGATGGAAGGCGCCCGGTGAAGCAACAAATTGTGAGCCCGCGTTCACGCGTATCTGAGCGAGATACTGCATGCTGCTGCGGCCGTCCATAACGCTGGTCCGATGGAACATGGCCTGAGCGAACGCGTCACTGGTCACGCCAGTTATATCAATTGCCTCTGTGCCGGGGTTCTCAAGCACGAAGTAAGCCGCTGTGACATCCATCCCAGGAGGTGGCTGGCGTACCCAGCCGTTCTTAATCAGCAGGTCCTCACAGGCGTTGACGGTAGAAGCCAGACACGCGAGCACCAATAAGCAGTGCCGGCCGAGCCGGGTCCGCGAGGGTCTCGTAGTTGCTTTCTTCAGCGTGCCCGAATCGGGTCGCGTCCGACCTGACGAAGAGGGCCTCCGCGTGTTTGACGGCACCGGGGGTAGTTTCATAGATGCGTACTGTAGAAGCGGCTGACGGTCTCGAATCGCTCGAGCAGTGCGGTCTTCGTGATCGGAGGGGTGAGTACGCTCAGCAACTGCAGGTCTGGGGAGATAAAAAAAACGCCGGCTGAATGATCAACCGTGTACTCGGCACCCTCACCCGGGATCTTCATGAACAGTACTCCGAGAGAAGAAGTGAGCGCCTTCAATTCGTCGACAGAGCCGGTGGCCCCGATCATCGCGGGAGAGAAATAGCCGACGTAGTTCGCTAGCGTCTCGGTGCTGTCACGCTCGGGATCAACAGAGATAAATATCGTCTGCCCTGTCTGCCCGAACTGCGGTTCCTGGCGAAGCGATTGCTGTGCGGCGGACATGGCTTCCAGGGCCGTTGGGCAGACATCGGGGCAATGGGTAAAGCCGAAAAAAATCAGCGACCAGCGGCCGCGCAGACGAGCAGAAGAGAGCATGGCACCAGTGTGGTCAGTCAGCGCGAAATCTTTGAGCACAGGCGGGTCGGGCCACAAAAGCCCTTCAACGGGGTCCTGAGCGCTCTGGTTGTAGCGGGAGACGCCAACGCCGGCGAAGAAGGCCACGACTACGACGATCAGCGGGAGAATAAAAAGACCGGTGCGAGAGGAAAGCGCCATGGCGTGGATTATACCGGGGCCGTCCTGAGTACCTCGGGCAAGCCTTGCAAACGGTGAGATGTCTGGCGAACATTTAAAGGTGCAGCAGTTAGTCTGCGGCGAATCGACGGGTCACCTTCGCTGACAGTAGTCGGACGCTTGGCAGTTTCGCCGTGGACGATAGCACTGAGATTTGTGCCACGGTTGGTTGGTTCCGGGTGAGGCAGGTGAAACACACAACACCGCAGAAGCTGGGAAAGTACGAGGTCCGGGAAGAGATCGGCCGTGGAGGTACCGGCGTCGTCTACGCGGCGTTTGACCCTTATATCGGTCGTGAGGTCGCGCTCAAGGTGGCCCTGGCGGAATCACTTAAAGATCCGATTCGTGGTTCCCGTCAGCGGGATATGTTTTTCAACGAGGCGCATACCGCAGGATTGCTCCGGCATCCGAACATCCTGAGCGTGCTGGACGCAGGGATAGACGATGATCTTTGTTACATCGTCAGCGAGCTTGTCAAAGGTGGAGAGACGCTGCGCGCGTACTGTCAGCCGGATACCCTGCTGAGCGTCGACAAGGTGCTGGAAATCATCGCCTGCTGTGCACGGGCGCTGGACTATGCGCACCAGCGTGGCGTCGTTCATCGGGACATTAAACCATCGAACATCCTCATGACCGTGGATATGGAGGTCAAAATTGCCGACTTCAGCATCGCCCACGCTGAGGAGGTCGATAACAGTCAGACCATGCCGCTGCACTTCGTGGGCTCGCCGCGCTACATGTCGCCCGAGCAGATATTCGAAGATGTCGTGACGGCACAGACCGATCTTTTCTCGCTTGGCGTCGTGGCCTACCAGCTGCTGACCGGTCAGCACCCCTTTTCCGGCGGCAGTTTCTCTGCGGTCATCCATAAGATAGTCAACGAGCGCCCCGAATCTTTATGCACCCTGAGACCTGAGCTGCCGGAAGGGCTGAGTAGCCTGGTGCTGCACGCGCTGGAAAAACCGCTCAACAGGCGTTTCCGCTCGGGTCAGGAAATGGCAGCGGAAGCAGACAGATTGGCGCTCGAGCTGGGCGGCGTTGCGTCGGCCTCTGTTTCTGGTCGCTTTGCCGACGCAAGAAGGCTGAGCTTTTTCGCCGACTTTGAAGACGAAGAGGTGCGCGAAATCCTGACCGCGGGCAGCTGGCTGCACGCCAAAGCGGGACAGGTCGTTCTTAACGAAAGCGATGTGGATGCTTCCTGCTATGTGGTGGTTTCAGGGGAAGTTGAGCTGCGCAGTAACGGTCGAGCTGCGTGCACGCTGAAGGTGGGCGATTGCTTCGGTGAGCGTGGTTTCACCGGCGATCTTGACGTTGGCGCGACGGCTACGGCGGTCGCGCCTAGTTCTCTCATCCGCCTGAACGCGGTCCAGATGGAGCAGGTAGCTGTCGACAGCCAGCTGCGCTTTTATAAGCGTTTCGCGGCGGCTCTGGCAGCGCGTCTGTCTGCGACGACGCGGGAGCTGGCAGCACTGCGGGACTGAAACCCGGTTTCGTCGTTGGTCGGGGAGGCAGGGCGGACTCAGCCGGCCCGTGCTTTCCGATAGGCGCGAATCAGCGCATCTGTCGATGGGTCGCGTGAAGAAGACCCCCCGGCCGCGCCTTGCAGCTCAACGAGGATCGAATCGGCCAGCTCTTTGCCCAGCTCGACACCCCACTGGTCAAAGGCGTTGATATTCCACAGCACGCTCTGCACAAAGGTCTTGTGCTCATAGAGAGCAAGGAGGGCGCCGAGGCTGCTCGGAGTGAGCGCCTGCATGGAGATCATCGAACTGGGTCGATTTCCCGGACTTTCGCGGTGGCGCCAGAGCTCTATACCGTTGTTGTCGGCAGGTTCGGGCGTGAAGCGTCGTCCAATCATGAGTGCTTCCGCCTGCGCGAAACAATTCGCGACCAGCGCGTCGTGATGGTCCTCGCGTCCGGCTGGGTGCGTAAGCGCGACGACAAAATCGACTGGGATAAGCCGTGTGCCCTGGTGCAGTAGCTGGAAAAAAGCGTGCTGTGCGTTGGTTCCCAGGCCGCCCCAGGTGACCAGAGCAGAGTGGCAATCGAGGGGCGTGTTGTCGAAGCTCACGCTTTTTCCATTGCTCTCCATTTCAAGCTGTTGGAGATAGTCGGGCAGCGACCGTAAACGGTTGTCATAGGGCACGACGGCATAAGAGCCAGCACCGAGGTGGTAGGCGTTCCACAGGCTCACCAGCGCCATCAGAACCGGCAGATTGGCTTCCAATGGAGCGTCGAAGAAATGTGCGTCCATCGCCGCGGCGCCGCTCAGCAGAGCGCGGAAAGTGTTCATGCCGAGATGCAGCGCAACGGGCAGCCCGATGGCCGACCAGAGCGAGAAACGCCCCCCCACCCAGTCCCACATCGGGTAGATATTCTCCGACGCGATACCGAAAGCCTGCGCGCGATCCGGGCGCGCGGTGACGGCTATGAAATGCTTCTGCAACTCGCGGTCAGCGATGCCGGCGGACGTCAGCCAGGCGCGCGCTGACCGGGCGTTGAGCTGAGTTTCGCTGGTCGTGAAAGATTTGGACGCGATCACAAACAGGGTCGTTTGCGGCACCAGTCTGGCAAACAGATCGGCGCAATCGCCGCCGTCCACATTGGCCAGGAAATGCACTCGGGGCCCGCTGGAGTCTCTGTTCCCGAGCGCTTCGCAGACCAGCTGAGGCCCCAGGTGCGAGCCGCCGATACCGATGTTGACCACGTCGGAAAATGCCTGGCCGCGGGCGCCTGTCGCAACACCTTGAATGACCCGCGCGCACAGTACGTCCATGCGTGAGAGCACCTCGGCGACCTCACTCGAAACCGGGAAGTCTTCGTGGGCGCGAAGCGCGACATGCAACGCGGCCCGCCGTTCCGTCTGGTTGATGGGCGCTCCGGCGCGCATCGCCTGACCGGCGCTATTCACCCCGGCTGCCTGGGCGGCGGCTACCAGCTGAGAAAGCGCCTGCGCATCGACGAGCTGTTTGCTCAAGTCGACGCGGACGCCGGCAACTTCATGGCACAAGCGATCGAGCCGGTCCGGTTCTCGCGCAAATAACGACAAAGTTCCTGCGGAACGGATCGTGTCGGCATGTTTCAGCAGTGCGTCGAGCTGCTCTTTAACGGTTGTTTTCATTGAGTGTCTCGCAGGTGTTCGAAACGCAGCTCAGTCTGCCACAGCTGCACGCGCGTACGAGTCTTCAGAGCAGAGGCTCATCAATCCTGGCGGCTGTTCCTGGTCAGCGCGAGATTCGAGATCCGGCAGAAATGCAGCTGTCCCGCCTCAGTCTTATCGCTTACCATGCCGGCGCTGGCCGCAAGCGCGGCATGCTAGCTTTTCCGATACGGTCGCCCTTCAGCTCATGACGCAATCCGCACCCAGTAAGCTCGGGAAATACGACGTAATCCGCGAGATCGGTCGGGGAAGCATGGGCACGGTCTACCTCGGCCATGACCCCTATATTGACCGTTCTGTCGCAATCAAGCTGGCCCACTCCGAGCAGCTCAATGATCCGGAAAACGGCGAACGCTATCGCAAGATGTTCTTTAACGAGGCGCACACTGCGGGGCGCCTCACGCATCCCAATATCGTCGGCATCTATGATGCCGGCGTTGATGACGATAACTGTTACATCGTCATGGAGCTCGTCGAGGGCGCAGAGACGCTCAAAGCTTACTGTCGAGCGGATGCTCTGCTGCCGCTGGAGAAAGTGGTCGAGATCATTTTCAAATGCAGTAAAGCGCTCGACTACGCGCACAAGCAGGGTGTGGTCCACCGCGACATCAAGCCGACGAATATCCTGGTGACCCAGGACCTCGACGTGAAAATCGGTGATTTCAGTATCGCTCATCTGAAAAAGCTCGACGGCACTGAGACCATGCCAACCGGCCTCATGGGCTCTCCTCGCTACATGTCTCCTGAGCAGATTTCAGAGGACTATGTGACAAACCAGACCGATCTCTTTTCTCTCGGTCTGGTCATGTACGAGCTGCTTACGGGCAAACATCCCTTTGCCGCAGAGTCCTTTTCCCGACTGGTGCATCGGATCCTGAATGAGGAGGCTCTGGACGTATGCGAAGTGCGCTCGGAAATCCCGCAGGAGCTCTCGCGGATCGTCAGCCGCGCTCTGGCTAAGAATTGCGAGGAGCGTTACCAGATGGGTATGGAGCTGGCCTCTGATCTGAGTCGCGCGTTCGACGCCCTGCTCGAGGCACCGCGAGAGAATATCTCCGAGCAGGAGCAGTTCAACGCGGTCAAACAACTCAGGTTTTTCGAGGGTTTCCCGGATGCTGAGGTCTGGGAAATTGTGCGCGCCAGCAAATGGCAGGAGTACGCTGGCAACGAGGAGATCATCAAGGAAGGAGAGCTTGATGACTCTTTCTACATCATTGTTCGCGGGCAGGTTGTGGTGCGCAAGAACGCCAGAGACCTGCGCATTCTGAATGCCGGGGATTGCTTCGGGGAAATCGGTTATCTGGCCAAGACAAAGCGGACAGCAACGATTCTCTCCCAGGGGCAAACAGCGGTTATCAAGATCAACTCCGCCGTCATCAGCCAGGTGTCGCTCAACTGTCAGGTAAGGTTCCTGAAAGTTTTTCTGCGCACGCTGATCCATCGCCTGTCAGACACCACGGAACAGGTGTCGCAGGGACTTTAACGCGGGTGATGCAGCGCTGCGGCAGGTTCCGACTGCGCCTGATCGGGCTTGCCCTGCTCGGTCTGGTTACGACTGCGTGCGCAGAGCCGCTCGAACAGCTGGAGCTGCCGGACGGTTTCTCCATCTCGATTTATGCACGTAACGTCGGCAACGCCCGGCAACTTGCGCTCTCGCCCGATGGCACCCTGTTCGTGGGCTCAAGGCGCGCTGGCAGGGTGTATGCGCTACGCGATCTTGATAACGATGGCTATGCCGAAACGCAGCATGTTGTGGTTCAGGATCTTTTCATGCCCAGCGGTGTGGCGTTCCGGGCTGGGGACCTTTACGTCGCCGAGGTGAATCGCGTCCTCAGGTTTCCCGCGATCGAGGACAGGCTGTCTTCTCCAGGCGCTCCTGAGATTGTTTACGACCAGCTGCCGGATAAAAAACATCACGGCTGGAAGTTCATTGCCTTCGGCCCCGACGGTCGTCTCTATGTCCCGGTCGGGGCGCCGTGCAATGTCTGCGCGCCTGATCCGCCTTTTGCCGGGCTCCTGAGCATGACTGCCGACGGCGGTGATGTGCGCATGTTTGCGCGGGGGATCCGCAACACCGTCGGCTTTGATTGGCGGCCGGGGACGACCGAGCTCTGGTTTGGTGACAACGGACGCGACTGGCTGGGCGACGATCGCCCGCCGTGCGAGCTGAACCGTGCGCCGACCGCCGGACTGCACTTCGGATTTCCCTACGTCCACGGACAGGACATAGCCGATCCCGAGTTCGGTGACCGGGGGCAGGGTCAGACGTTCGTGCCGCCGGCACTCGCTCTCGGCGCACACGTTGCGCCTCTGGGGCTGGAGTTTTATCGCGGGGAGCAGTTCCCGCCCGGCTATCAGGGTGCCTTGTTCGTGGCCGAGCATGGCTCCTGGAATCGAAGTCGTAAGTCTGGCTATCGGGTGATGATGGCCAAACTGTCGGAGACCGGTGAAGTGCTCAGCTATGAGCCTTTTATTACCGGCTGGAAGCAGGGGGAATCCAACTGGGGGCGACCGGTGGATTTTGCTATGACCGCAGACGGAGCGCTGCTGATTTCTGATGATCAGGCAGATCAGATCTATCGGGTGACCTATCGCTCGCCATGAGCTCCTACCGGCGGCACAGCGCAAACGTGAGACATGCGTCTGGAGCGCTGTCTTCCCTGTTGGTCAGCGCGCATGTCTGACGTCGAATCACTGTTTGCCCGGCTGCGTACAGGTCTCGATATAACCTCCGGCGCCGTGGCGTATCAACAGCTCTACGAACACTGGTGCAAGAGCGATAGCTGGAGTCTTGGCCGGGAAGCGCTGCCGCTGCTGGTCGGCGTCGATCCGGCTGCCTGGCAGCATCATGTCGAGGCGCAGGAGCTGCAGCAGTCGGCCGACGCATTGCTGCAGCTCATCTCGGCCGGTCTCAACTGCCGACCGGATGCGCAGATAACGCCGGCACGCATCCGCCACTGGGCGCGGGAGCAGGGCATCGCACTGCCAGAGCCTCTGGCGCGCGTGCTGGACTTCATCCTGAGCGTTCTGCCGCCGGTGATGCGGGACCCGCAGGCGATGAGCGGTGCGGACCAATCCGCTGACCGCGAGCGTACGCTCGGGGCAGCGCTGGCACTGGTTACAAAATTTCCTGATCAGTGCCGTGATGAAAACGGGTTTTTTGACGGTGCGCGGATTGCCGCGCTGATTCTCGACAAACGTCTGCTGTGGTTTCCCGAGGGCGGGCCTGCGTTCAGTGCTGCGGAAATTGCCGCGCTGCTGGAAAACTACCTGAGCTGATATTCAGCGCTCGGATGGCTGCGGAGGTTCTCCAGAGGCCCCCGATTCCTGAGCGCCGAGGTGAACTCTGCCGGCACGTTCGGCGAGCTCAATCTGTCGCCGGCGTTCTTCAGCAGCGCTTCGCTGCGAGGCGTCTCGATACTCGTGGCAATGCGGACAGCAGACGCCTGATATGTAGCCGGGCGCGGCCCGCTCGGCGGCGCCGACCGGTCCGCGACAGCCGGGGCAAAGCTCATATTCCGAGGGGGCGAGGTCTGCACCGATTGCGACGCGATCGTCAAACACAAAACAGTCTCCCTGCCAGAGTGATTCCGCACCGCGCATCGCTTCGAGGTACGCCAGAATTCCGCCATGCAGCTGATAGACCTCCTGGAATCCCCGCTCGAGCATATAGGCACTGGCTTTTTCGCAGCGGATCCCACCGGTACAGAACATGGCTATGGGCTGGTCTTTGGGAATTGCCAGCTCAGAGACAGCGCGGGGAAATTCGCGGAAATTGTCGATCCGCGGGTTCCTGGCGCCGGTGAAAGTGCCTATGCGAACTTCGTAGGCGTTCCTGGTATCGAGCAGGAATACGTCAGCGGAACTCGCGAGATCGTTCCATTGCGTGGGCGACAGGTGCCTGCCGGAACGGGCCAGCGGGGAAACACCGTCAATGCCCAGAGTCACGATTTCCGGCTTAACGCGGACTTTCAGCCGGCGGAAGGGCAAACGGTCTGCCTGCGTCCAGCGTAGGTTGACGGTCTCAAGCGATATCTCGCTGTCGAGTAGCTCTAGAAACCGGCCCAGGGCTGGCTGTCGCCCTGCAAGAGTGGCGTTGATCCCTTCCTCTCCCAGCAACACGGTGCCGTGGAGTTCGAGATACATGGCGCGCTCGCGCAGTTTGGCGGCCAGTACCTCTGGCGCGCTCAGCTGGCAGAAGCGGTAGAAGGAGACAACGTCTACGGTCATGAGGTCTGCTAGCTCAGTCCGGTCGGGTTCGCTGACCGCCGCGTTCTGGCGGGGCGGCACACACGGCTTACTTGATCGCGAGGAAGCCTTCGAAACAGAGGTACTTGAACACGGTCATGGTGTCCACGAAGCCGGCCCGTTCCAGCAGCCCCAAATTGCCCTCGCGGGAGAAAGGTTCCAGCACCCCTTTAAGGCTGCGGGTCTTTGCGACTATTTCGCCACCGGAATATCCCTGTTCGAGTTTGAAGTCGTGGTACAGCGAAGTGATCATGTCCTGAAAGCGGGCGTCAGGCGCACGTACTTTTTCAAACATCAGGAAACCACCGCCCCAGTTGAGTCCGGCGTATATGCGATCGAAAACCGCCTGCCGGTCCCGCGGCGCAATAAACTGCATCGTGTAGCAGGACACGATGAGATCGGCATCGCTGAGCGGGCTTTCGCGCACATCGGCGTGCTCGACTGCAACCCCGGAGAGACGAGCCGTGAGTTTGCGCGCCTGTGCAACCATGTCTACTTCGCAATCGATGCCGGTGAAGCTGACTTCGCGCCCGGCATGGCGTTCGGCCAGGGCCGCCAGCAGCTGACCGGTTGCGCAACCGATGTCATAGACCACCGCGTTGTCCTGTACGAAGAAGTCTGAAATATTGAGGATGAGCTGGTGCGTTTCGCGATAGAACGGAATCGAACGAGCGATGTGGCTGTCGAATTGACGGCTTGCCGCACCGGAAAAGCTCCAGCGCGCATTTTCCGCCTCGATAACATCACCGACTTCTGCCACGTCATCAGTCCCTGCGCCTGCCAGGGATCGATCATCGCACGCTGCTGCGGGCGAGAAAAATCTCATGAGTGCTGATGTCGACCAGGTTCGCGTGCTGTTCGAGCGTGGATTGCACGATTTGCGCGGCATGTGCGCCACGCCTAAGCAGCGTGTCTGGCTCGACGCTGTCATCCAGCGCACAGACGGCTGGTGGCTGCGGGATAAACGGGTGCCCTCGTGGGCTTCCGTGCTTGCGCACCTGCCGCGAGCAGGCGGCGTGCATCGGCTTGATGGCGATGTTGTTCGATTCGTGTCGCCTTCAGCCTTGCCGGCTATCGAGCGCGACCAGACGCGCGCAGCGCTGCTTGGCCTGAGCCCCTGGCGGAAAGGGCCGTTCGAGCTGCTGGGGACTGAAATCGATGCGGAATGGCGGTCAGATTTGAAGTGGCGGCGGCTCAGCTCGACCTTAGGTAGTCTCTCTGGAGAGTGTGTTCTCGATGTGGGCTGCGGTAACGGCTATTACGCCTGGCGCATGCTTGAAGCGGGCGCGCATCGCGTCGTGGGCCTCGACCCGGGGATTCTGCAGCTGATGCAGTTCATGGCGTTTCTGCAGTATCAGCCGGAGGCCCCGCTGACCGTCATCCCCCTGGGCTGCGAGGTTCTGCAGCCCGATATCCATCTGTTCGACACCGTATGCTCCATGGGGGTGATTTATCATCGTCGTGACCCGCTCGAGCATCTGCGGCAGCTGAGATATGCACTCAAGGATGGCGGACGTCTGGTGCTGGAAACCCTGGTCGTTGACCGGGTTGGCGTCGACAAGCTGATCCCGGAGACGCGGTACGCCCGCATGCGTAACGTGTGGTGTGTGCCGAGCATCGATACCGTTATCAGCTGGCTGGGTGAGACAGGTTTTTCGGATCCGGTCTGCGCCGATGTGTCCGTAACCACCACGGCAGAGCAGCGCAGCACGGAGTGGATGCCTTTTGAATCCCTTGCTCAGTGTCTGGATCCCGAAGATCCCACGCTGACGGTAGAGGGCTACCCCGCGCCAGTACGCGGATTATTCACCGCGAGGGCGCGCCCGTAAGCGCGGGATGGAGCTTCAGGCTGATGGAACCGATGTCAAAATTAATTCTCGTCACTGGCGGCTCGCGGGGGATAGGTGCCGCGAGCGCACGCCACTGCGCACGCCTTGGCTTCAGCGTCGTCGTCAACTATCGCAGTGACAGTACAGCAGCGCTGCGTGTCTGCAGCGATATCGAGGCTGCGGGCGGATATGCGGTTGCCATCGGGGCGGACGTCAGCAGCGACGCTGGCGTGGCGAAGCTGTTCGAGTCTATTGACGGGCTTGACCTGCCGCTGCACGGACTGGTTAATAACGCCGGGATCGTGGAGCCCGTGATGCCTTTCACCGATTACAGCGAGGCGCGGCTGCGACGGACCTTCGACACGAATCTGCTGGGCCCCTTTCTCTGCGCGAGGGAAGCCGTCAAGCGCATGCTGGCGCAGAATTCGGGTGGCGCGATCGTCAACGTGTCCTCAGCGGCGGCGCGCCTGGGATCGCCCAACGAGTTTATTGACTACGCGGCCAGCAAGGGCGCGCTTGATACCTTCACCCTGGGCCTGGCGAAGGAATTCGGCCCGCAGGGGATCCGCGTCAACGCCGTGCGGCCCGGGTTGATCAATACATCGATCCACGCGCAGGCAGGGGATCCTGAGCGGGTCGAACGTTTCGTGCCTCAGGTCCCGATGCGCCGTGCAGGCGAGCCGGAAGAGGTCGCAGAGACGATTGCCTGGCTGCTCACGGACGCTGCGTCCTACATCACCGGGGCACTTCTGGACGTGGCGGGTGGACGCTGAAATCCATCTGGTGAAGACGTCCGGGATGGATACGGCAGAGGTGCCGTCGGATGTGTTCGCCTTCTTCATGCGTTATGCACGCATCTACCTGCTGTTTGTAGTGACCATAGTCGTGCTGGAGGCCGGGCAGGCCGCCTGTTCCATTTCGCTGCCCTATGCCATCAAACGCATCATGGATGCGGTGTCAGCGGCTCCTCAGACCGGAGTCGACGCCGGTAGTCCGCTCGAAGGCGCGCTGTGGCTGTTTGCAGGGCTGAATCTGGGCATCGTTATCTTTTCGCGCGCGAGCGGCGCTTTGCTTGTGCACCTCGGGCCGGAGCTCAGGCGCCGGGTACGCCGCGAGCTGTTTGCTTACCTGCAACATCACTCGCAGCGTTACTTCATGAGCAATTTCGCCGGTTCACTGGCGAACAGGATCGCCGAGGTTTCGATGGGCGTGGCCTATTGCCTGTGGACGCTGCTGTTCGATTTCTGGCCGCTCATCATTGCCTTCAGCGTCTCGCTGGTGCTGCTTTCAAGCGTCAGCAGCAGCCTGGCGCTGGTGCTGGGTGCCTGGACGGCGTTGTATATCGCTATCTCCTATGCGCTGGCGCTGCGCTGTCGACGCTATGCGCGCCGCTACGCGGCCGCACGCAGCGTGGTCAGCGGCAAAATTGTGGATTCGGTGTCAAACATCATGAACGCCAAGCTGTTCGCGCGTCGGACGTACGAGCGGTCGTATCTCGATACGTATCTGAACATGGAGGTGCAGCGCGCGCGGGAAACGTTCTGGTTCATGGAAGGGATCCGCTGGTTCCAGTTTCTTGCGGCGATGGTGCTGATGCTGGGAATCATTGGCTATGCGCTCAGCCTATGGCGCGCAGGGGCAATGACTGCAGGCGGTTTTGCGATGGCGGCCAGTCTTGCGCTGCTGCTGATTGAACAGGCGCGTGGTCTGAGCCGACGATTCCTCGATTTTTTTGAATATGTGGGGAACATCAGCGACGGCGTAGGAATGATCGTGCGCCCGCATGAGGTGACCGACCGACCGGATGCCCGGTCACTACGCGTGGCGCGCGGCGAGATCCGATTCGACCGGGTGGATTTTGCCTATGGCGCGGACCGGCAGGTCTTCGCTGGATTGGATGTCGTCATCCCCGCCGGACAGCGCGTAGGGCTGGTGGGTTACTCCGGAAGCGGCAAAACGACGCTGGTAAATCTGATCCTGCGTCTGTTCGAACCGCAGGGCGGTCGCATTCTGATTGATAACGTCGATATTCAGGCGGTCTCACAGGAAAGCCTGCGCACCGCGGTCGCCATGATCCCGCAGGATCCCATGCTGTTTCATCGCTCGCTGATGGAAAATGTGCGCTACGGTCGCCTCGATGCCAGCGATGACGAAGTCATTGCCGCAGCCAGAAAGGCACACGCGCATGAGTTCATCATGCAGACCGAGCACGGCTATGACTCTCTGGTAGGGGAGCGCGGGGTCAAACTGTCCGGTGGGCAGCGTCAGCGGATCGCGCTGGCCCGCGCAATCCTCAAGGAAGCCCCGATCCTGCTCCTGGATGAAGCCACCAGCGCACTCGACTCCGTGACTGAAAGACTCATTCAGGACAGTCTTGTCAGCCTGATGCAGGACCGCACCGTGGTTGTCATCGCGCATCGGCTGTCGACGCTGGCCCACCTCGACCGCATCCTTGTTTTCCACGATGGACAGATCCTGGAAGACGGTGATCACGACAGCCTGTTACAGCGCGGCGGGCATTACGCCCATATGTGGCAGATGCAGGCCGGCGGCTTCCTGCCGGAGCGCGAAGTGGACGAGGAAAATCTGCGTGTGCAGCCGGCCTGAATCCACGGGATGCGGTCGAGCCTGAGGCGGACGCCGGTCCTTCCCGGTCGCGCCTAGCCTGTCTTGAGATCTGAAACTTCGGCCTCGAGAGCCGGCGCCCAGTAGCGGCGCAGGTCGCCGAGCGGCCAGTCGGCAGGATCTTCCCAGGAAACGATGCGGGCCCCGGCTTCGAAGTCGCTGAGGTTGATGTCTTCGGAGTTCACAAAGTTTTTGCGCTGGGTGCAATACACAGTTTTGACGCGGGGCTTGAGCAGGTTGTCCGGCGTTGCCTCAGACACCACTGCGAGCAGCCCGGAGTCCAGACGCACGAGCGAGCCTACCGGATAGATCCCGACCGTTTTGACAAACGCCTGGAAAATGGCGGCATCAAAATGGCCGTCGCACCACTCGTACATTTTGCGTATGGCCAGCGAAGGATCCCAACCGGCTTTGTAGGGACGGTTGGAGGTGATTGCATCGTAGACGTCGCATACGGCGCCCATTTTCGAAAACAGCGAGAGCTGCTCGCCGTTCAGTTTCTCGGGGTAGCCGGTGCCATCGACTTTTTCGTGATGGTGCAGACACACATCGAGGGCGACCTCGCCGGCGGTGCCGCTGTCCAGCAGCAGCGCGTGGCCGCGGGCGGGGTGGGACTTCATCTGCTCAAATTCGACGGCCGTCAGCTTGCCCGGTTTGTTCAGGATATCGAGCGACACCTTGGCTTTACCGACGTCGTGCAGGAGTCCGGCGAGTCCCGCTTCGTGGACCAGGTCCGGCTCAAGCCCGAGCTGTCGCGCCAGGCCGGTCATCAGCCCGCATACGGCAACCGAGTGCATATAGGTGTAATCGTCCTGCGTTTTCAGTCGTGCCAGGCTGATGAGCGCGCCCGGGTTGCGCTCGACAGAGCTCGAGATCTCGTCTACGAGGGGCTCGAGTTTTGACGCATTGAATGCCTTACCCATGCGGGCTTCGGCGAACATTTCGGTGACCGCTGCGCGCGCCTGACCGCAAACCTCAGCGGCTCTGGTGACTTCGGCCTGGAGCGAGCGCGCGCGCGGCTTTTCCGCGGCGATTGCGGCGACGATGGTCTGCTCGAAACGAGCGTAGGTTTCCTCCAGCGTCTCCCGCTCTTCGGCCGTCGCGTCTTCGACATCAAGGCCTTTGGCAGTATCAATCCAGACCTCGGTAATAGCTGTCTCATGCAGTGTGGCGAGGTCGGCCGGATCCGTCAGCTTGAATTTGGTCTGCCAGAACGGGTGGTCCATCCAGGACCCGCACAGCTCGTTGATGAACATGCCGAGGCGTAGCTGTTCAACAGAGATTTTCTTCAGCGTTGACGACGTTTTCTGCACGTTGGTGGATTCGTTTCGCGTGGCTCAGCTGCGGGTCTGTCTCAGAGGGGCTGCCCCTCTGAGCTATGCCACAGCTGCCCCATGAGTTCGTTTGAGGGGAGCGTTTCATCGACCAGTTTCTTGGCGGTCTCAATCCCTGCTACCGGCAGTCCCGCGGCATCCAGTTTTCCGATCTGATGCAGCACTGAGGCCTGATCCCAGTAGATGTGCTCGTGGTAGAGCTTGTCGCCGCGAAAGTTGACTATCGCAACAAGCGGGACCTCGACGTATTTTCCGGTGGGTTCGATCCCGGGAAGCATCCACGGGATCTCGCAGGTGTGGGTGAAGCAGAACACCATTTCGTCGACCAGGCGGTCGGCGCCGACCGTTCGAGAGACGGGTACCAGCCGCGTATCCGGCGGGTTGGAGTTGACGAAGTGGTATTTGTAGAAGCGCTTCAGATGGTCGTGCCCGACGCCGCCCGTCATGGTCGGGATGTGGTTGACGTAGGGTTGGTCAACCATGGTGCCCATGGTGGCATCGACGTCGCGGTCACCGAATTCGAAGGCCGTGTGTTGCTCCCAGATGGCCGACAGGTCGTAGGTCGGCCCCAGGTTCTGGCGCAGCGTTGCGATCGTGCTGGAGTACGCCATCATCGCGGCGGGTTTATTAAACGCGGGCCGATCCCGGTTAGCGAAGGCGTGACCACACCCCGGGTAGACATAGCTTTTTATCCAGCCCTGCGAGCCCGTCGCCTGGTGAATCGTCGCTCGAGCTTCGTCGCTGATCTTGTCGTCGTCATCGCCGAGATGGATCACCAGCGGGCATGACACCTCGGAGAGCACGTCGGCAAAGTTTTCAAGACTTGTCGGATAGTAGGCAACGGCGCAATCGACCAGTCCCCGCGCGGCTGAAAGGCAGGCCAGGGTCCCGCCCATGCAGAATCCCACCGCGGCCACGCCGCCGTGCTGTGCGGGGTGATCGCGCAGTGCCTGAATGATGATCTCGAGATCGTCCACACCCTGGCGCATGTCGAAGGCTGCGCGCAGCGCCAGGGCCTGCTCCATTTCGCTGTAAGCGAGCGCGGTCCCGGCCTGCTGGCGCCAGAACACGTCAGGGACGAGGCAGACATAGCCCTCCTCGGCGAGTCGCTCAGCGGTCTGCCGAACGAAATCGGTCATTCCGAAAATCTCGGGAAGCAGAATCAGCCCCGGACCGCTACCGTTCGGCGGCAGGGTCACGGCGGCGCGCATTGATTTATCGCCAATGGCAACGTCTACCCACTGCTGGTCCATGTTCTGCTCCTCATTGAAGGGGCGACCATTGTCCAAGGATGGTCGAGGCCACGCAACGCGCCCATCTGCCCGTTATGATCTCAGCTGATGAACATGGAAGAGGTGTGCGATGCGACGGCCTGAGAATGCGATGTTCAATCAGAACCGGCTCAAGCTCGGGCTTTTCTCGCCGAATTGCTCTGGGGGCATGGCTGTCACCACGGTGCCGGAACGCTGGGAAGCGAGCTGGGAGAGCAATCTCGCACTGGCACAGATGGCCGATGCGGCGGGACTGGAATTTCTGCTGCCGATCGCCCGCTGGGCAGGCTACGGAGGCGCGACAGATTTTCAGGGACAGTCGCTGGAAACAATTACCTGGGCGACCGGGCTGCTGGCGCAGACGCGGCAGATCACGGTGTTCGCGACCGTGCATACGGCGTTTATTCACCCGCTGGTAGCCGCCAAACAGCTGGCCACAGCCGACCATATCGGTGGGGGACGGCTCGGGCTGAACATTGTGTGCGGCTGGAACAAGCCCGAGTACGACATGTTTACGCTGACGCTGCCCGACGATCACTCGACCCGTTACAGCTATGGTCAGAGCTGGTGGGACCTGGTGAGAACCGCCTGGGAGGCGCCGGCGCCTTTTGACTGGCACGACGATTTTTTCAGGGTCAGCGCCGGACGCTGTTCGCCACACCCGGTCGGCGGCGCCCTGCCTCCGATCATGAACGCAGGCTCTTCCGACGAGGGTCGGGATTTTGCGGCGCGTAACTGCGACGCGCTGTTCACGGTGATGGTTGATACGGACTCGGGCGCACAAACCGTATCTGATTGGCGCCGCATTGCCTTGGAGCGCTATCGCCGCGAGCTCGATATTTTCACCACGACCTACGTGGTGTGTCGCCCGACTGCGGCTGAGGCCCGCGAGTATCACGAGCATTACGCCGTTGAGTGCGCGGATGAGCCCGCGGTAGAGCGGTTGATGAGTCTGATGGGCATGCATGCGCAATCCTTCCCGCGCGAGATGATCGCCGCCCTGAAAACAAATTTTGCGGGCGGTCATGGCGTGTACCCGTTGATCGGGGACCCTGCACAGGTCGCCGACGGACTTGCCCGAATTGCGGCCGCAGGATTCAGCGGCGCGTCCCTGGCGTTCGTGAACTATCTCGATGAGCTGCCGTATTTCATCGCGGAAGTGCTTCCCCGCCTGGAAGAGCGAGGGTTGCGCCGGGCTGCAGGGGGGTGAAACCTTAGTCACTGTCGTCAGCACCACGGCGCCATCCCAGCGAGACAAGCCGGTGCAGGCTGCTGAGGCTACAATGAGGCTACTCTTCCGCCGGAGACGCGCATGTACCAGAAGCCCCTTGCCATAGTATTCGTCAGCTCATTGTTTCTCGCGCTGAATGTCCAGGCTGACGATGCTGCAGTCAAAACCCTGAAACTTATGCGCGCCTGCGCCGGCTGCGACCTGCAGCAGGCAGATCTGGTGTACGCCGATCTGAAAAACGCTGACCTGTCTGGCGCAAACCTGGCCGGCGCTGATCTCGAGGCGGCTGATCTCAGCGGCGCCAATCTGGAAGGGGTCAATCTGCAGGGCGCCAACCTGACCGATGCTGACCTGAATGGCGCGGTACTGAAGGGCGCGGACCTGCGCAATGCTGACCTGACCAATGCCAACATCGAACGCTCGGATTTGCGCGACGCGGACCTCTCTACGGTGGATATTTCTGCGGAGCGTTTCAGCGTCGTCACCCTGTGCGGCACGAAGACCAAAGAGGGCGTGCAGAACCGGGATTGCCGTTGAGGCGGCGCGGCATCATGAGTATCCGTCTGAAGCGATATTCCATTCTGGACCTGGCGCCGGTTGTCGCTGATAGCGACTGCGCAACAACTTTTCAGCGTTCCGTTGATCTCGCGCAGCACGCGGAGCGCTGGGGCTATCACCGCTACTGGCTTGCAGAGCATCACAATATGCCGGGGATAGCGAGCTCGGCGACTGCCGTTCTGATTGGTCATATCGCTGGATCAACGCAGGCCATCAGAGTCGGTGCAGGCGGAATCATGCTGCCGAATCACTCGCCACTGGTGATCGCAGAGCAGTTCGGCACTCTGGCGGCACTCTACCCCGGCCGCATCGATCTTGGGCTCGGGCGGGCGCCGGGCTCGGACATGCTCACCGCACGCGCGCTGCGTCGGGACTCAAGCTCCCACCCCGACCGCTTTCCCCAGGACGTGCTTGAGCTGCAGGCGTACTTCGGCGCGGCTGAACCCGGGCAGGCAGTGCGCGCTGTGCCCGGGGAAGGTCTCAAGGTGCCGCTGTGGATCCTGGGATCGAGCCTGTTCGGGGCGCAGCTTGCAGCCATGCTCGGCTTACCGTTCGCGTTCGCGTCGCACTTTGCGCCGGACGCGCTGACCGATGCCTTGCGCATCTATCGCGAGCGTTTTGAGCCTTCGACGACGCTCAAGGAACCTTATGCGGCAGTCGGTGCGGGTCTGTATGCAGCAGACTCAGACGCCGAGGCCAGACGGCTGTTCACGTCCATGCAGGTGCAGTTCACCAATCTGTTTCGCGGTGCGCCCGGCAAGCTGCAACCACCGCGCGACTCGATGGACGACTACTGGACCCCGCCAGAACGCGCTGGCGTGGACCGCGCACTCTCATGCGCCATGGTCGGCGGTCCTGCCAGTGTGCGGCGCCAGCTGGAAGCGTTTCTGGACGTTACCCAGGCGGATGAGGTCATCCTCGGTGCCCAGATCTATGACCACGCTGCGCGACTTCGTTCGCACGAAATCGGCGCTTCAGTCTGTGCAGATCTGATGTCGGCACTGGAAGAACCGGTTGCCGCGCTGGCCTCGTAAGGTGTGACGCGGGCTTTATTCGATCAAGCCAAGCGCCTCGTCCACGCCTGCGATCAGGTTGAGTGTCTGGACGGCCTGACCTGACGCGCCCTTGCCCAGATTGTCCAGCTGCGCCACAACAACCGCCTGAGTTTCGTCTGCGCTCTGCAGCACATACAGCCTGAGTTTGTTGGTGCCGTTGCACGCTTCGGGGTCGATCCGCTCCAGCGCTGCACTTTCTTCCTGCGGCACGACCTCGACGAAGCCATCTGCGCCGTAATGCGCACAAAGAGCGTGGTGAATATCCCGGGGTGCGGGCGCTGCCGGCAGCGACCAGGTCGCCAGCGGCACATGCACAAGCATGCCCTGGTAGTAGCGCGCGACGGCGGGTAGAAAAATCGGTGCGCGCGCGAGGCCGCCCCAGTGGGTGATTTCCGGCAGGTGTTTGTGTGCCAGTCCGAGACCGTAGTCGTACAGGGTGCCCGGAGCGCCTGGGGTTTCAGGCGATTGCGCGAAGGCTTCGATCAATGCCTTACCGCCTCCGGAGTAGCCCGAAACGGCGTTGATGCTGATCGGCCAGTCCGCCGGCACGAGGCCGGCCTGCACCAGCGGATGGAGGATCGAAACCGCGGCTACCGCATAGCAGCCGGGATTGCTGATCCGTTTGCTGTCACAGAGCCGTTGACGCTGCTCCGGCGCGTATTCCGGGAACCCATAGGTCCAGCCCGGCGCCGTGCGATGGGCGGTTGAGGCGTCTATGACACAGGTCTGCGGGTTCTCGACCAGGGCGGTCGCTTCCCGGGCAGCATCGTCCGGCAGACACAGGATGGCGATGTCCGCAGCGTTCAGCGCATCCCGGCGGGCGGCGAGGTCCTTGCGCATTGTGGCGTCAAGCTGGAGCAGCTCGAGATCCCGGCGCCCGACAAGGCGCTCCTGGATCTGGAGGCCGGTTGTCCCGGCTTCACCGTCGATGAAAACTTTCATGCGTGCGTCTGGTAAAACCCTGAAGGGGCGCGATCATACGGCGCTCGCAGCAGGGCGTCATGGGTGCTTGGTCAGCTTTTTTTCCAGAACCCTGCGCGATGGATGCGTTTCAGCGCGGCGACGGTTGGTGTCCGCTCGTCTGGTTTAGCGTGCTCCAGGCCTGCAATCACCTGCCCCGCGCAAAAATCTCCGAGGCTGCGTTTGAGCGCAGCGTCACTGTTTCGACGGATAGCAATGTAAAACCGCTCATCGGTCAACGGTACAAAATGCAGCTGCAGCTGTCGCGCGACGTCCTCGGTGGCCAGGCCGGCATCTGCCGAGCCGCTGGCAACGAGAGCCGCCACGGCTGTGTGGGTGTACTCCTCGTGGTCGTAGCCAATGATGTGGCCCGGTGCGATGCCCAGGGTGCCGAGCAGACCATCGAAAGCCAGACGGGTACTCGAGCCTGGTTGCCTGTTCACGAATCGCAGCTCGTCTGTTGCCAGGCTGTTCAGATCCGAACAGGGCCGGTCTGTCCTGGAGAGGAGCCCAAGGGTACGTGCTGCGACCAGCCAGATCTGATCTCTGGCGCTGTCGAGCTGTGCAATGAGGTGGGCACCGACCGAGGTGCCCAGCTCGCCGAGTGGGATATGAAAACCCGCGATCTCTGCTTCATCGCGTCGATAACGCGCGAGCGCCGAAACGCTCCCAACAGTCTCCATAAAGACCCGGTAGCGGGAACTCAGGTGCGCGCGCAGGGCCTGCATTCTCGGGTCGTGGCTGGAGGCGATAGCAACTGAATGGCGTCCCGGATCTGCAGCTTCGCTGAGCTGCGCACCCGCTTCGAGAGCGGCGCCCTCCAGCGTCGGGCGTACGTACTCTCCGACCCTGTCTGCGCAGGCGAGCAGGGCTGCACCCAGGTCGGTGAGAGTAGTGCCGCGACCTTTCCGCGTGACCACCAGGGGCCTGCCGAGGCGTTGTTCCCAGTGACGGAAGAGACCCCAGGCGTGCCGGTAGGAGACATCGGCGGCGCGTGCAGCGTAATTCAGTTGTCCTTCCTGGCGTACACCGTTCAGCAGATCGAACAGTAGTGGCTCGATCTCCTGGAGCGCATTGTCCTCCGCGGCGAGAAGCCAGCGCAGTTCAAGCTGTAGCGCTATCCGGGGCAAGACGTTCCAATCCAATCAGTGGTCTCGGCTCCGAGCTTACTGCAGAACGCGGGTGCCGGGCGGCGTGAGGACCGGCGTTCAGATTCCCGTGCCTGCAGGCCC
>JAYODW010000005.1:0-30457 GCA_038116745.1 Gammaproteobacteria bacterium | reverse complement strand
AAGACGGAATTCCGCGATGGTCTGCTGTCCGTCGGCAGAGAGCATCCAGTCAACAAACGCCTGAGCGGCCGCGGCTTTGACGTGCGGGTGGCGCTCAGGGTTCACCACGATGAGGCTGTACTGATTGCGCAGCGCCGCGCCCCCTTCAAACAGCACTGGCAGCCGCGCAGGGTCGGCGACAGCGACCCATGTACCGCGGTCGCTCAGCGTGTAGCCGCTGATCTCGGCCGCGATCTGCAATGCACGCCCCATGCCGCTGCCGATGTCTTTATACCAGGGGTCTTCCCTGGGCGCTGGAAGCAGCGACGCTTGGGCCCACA
Organism: Gammaproteobacteria bacterium; assembly: GCA_038116745.1. Lineage (GTDB taxonomy): Bacteria > Pseudomonadota > Gammaproteobacteria > JAYODW01. The sequence goes on along the minus strand of JAYODW010000005.1, from coordinate 30,137 downwards.
GGGCACGTTCACGTTGATGTGTTCCGCTGTCGTCTCCCCGGGTCAGAAAGTTTGCTTGCGCGGCGGCAATACGCGTCAGCGCCTCCGGCGCAGACGCGGCCTGATGGACTCCCGCCGGGTCCTCCGGTGGGCCGACAATCACAAAGTCGTTGAACATCACCGGATACCGATGCAGCCCGAAACCCTCAGCGATGAACTGCTCCTCTGCGTCTTTTGCATGAACCATCAACACATCGCCGTTACCTTCGCGGGCATTGCGCAGCGCCTGACCGGTTCCGACAGCAACTACTCTCACTTCAACACCACTCGCAGCCGAGTAACGTGGCAGAAGAAAGTCGAAAAGGCCGGAATTCTGGGTGGATGTTGTCGATTGAAGAAGGATGAAATTCTCGTTCGCCAGGCCGACCTGCGGCAGAAGCAGAAGTGCCGCGAGCAGGGTGATCAGCGATTTCTTGAAGTGTTTCTGCATCGAAGTATCGTCCGTCAGAACGTGAACATGATGTGTGAGTAGGTGTAGAGCATGTCCTGATTTCCCGGCGAGAGGGGTGCGCGCTGCATGAATCCGCCGTCAAACGCCGCCGCAAAGCCAAACTCCAGCGCGATGCTTTCGGGGAGCACGGTATAGCGCAGGCGCCCCTCGATCTGCTGCGCGATGAAGCGACCGGAATTACCGCTGGGATCCCGCAGCCGGCTCGTAGTCCAGGCATCGCGACGCGATTCAAGCCAGAAACCGCGGTAGCACAGCATGAGTTCGCTGCGCGCGCTTGGTTTCATATTCAGACGCAGACCGGGCGAGATGATGTTGCTGCGCGCAAAAGCGCCATAAATGCCTGTGGGCCCGAAATCCAGACGCCGAGCGCCGAAGAGGGTGTCGAAGCGTCCGTAGTCGCCGTCAAAAGGGTCGTCGTCGCCGCTCGCGATGTCGAATTCAGCGTTCAAACGTGGTTTCGAGGCATGGTCCCAGCTGTAGCCGAGCTCCACGCGGGCGTTGTAAGCAAAGGTATCCAGGTCGCGCTGGTCGGTTGGCAGCGCGGTGGCGCGTGATTCGCCTATCTGAAAGGCGGATTCCAGCAGCCAGTCGAATTTTGCGGGGGCTTTAGGTTGGTACAGGCGAAAGCCGGGCATGAGGAAGTTGCGGTTACGCGACGGCCGTCCTTTGACGTCATCTTCATCGAGACCGAACAGAAAGATTTCGCCCTCAAGTCCCCAGGGTAGGCCGCGGGTTCCGTAATAGAGCCCCCAGAACCGGACATCCTTATCCTCTTCGTCAAACTCAATATCGTTATCACGCAGCGCCTGGGGCAGGTTCGGTTTGCGATTCACCGGCAGGGTGTAGAAAGCCTGGATGTGATTCCCGTCGGGGTCTGACCAGTTCCATTCGATGCCGGTGAAGGTGTTAATCGTGTTGCGGTATTTGCTGCGCGCTACATAGCGGCGACTCCCGACATCCAGCGTCAGCCGTCCTGCGCGGATCGTACTTTCGTCGCCTGAACGAAAAACCTCACGGTTTGTCAGCGCGATGTAGCCCTGCAGCAGCTCGACGGGATTGACCATGGTGGTCGTAATAGCGGTGCCCGCGTCGTCGAGATACGCGCGCGAGTCGATGAACTCCACGGCGGCGCTGAGGTTTTCAGAATGCGCTTCTGTCTTGATGATTGTGCGCAAGGCCAGCATCTGGTCGCTACCCTGACGGCCGAGCCTGTAGCGGTTATCGAGGTTCTCATACCGGGTCCGTTGCGTTCCTGATATCGAGAGCCAGGAGGGCAGATCAGCAGCTTGCGACAGTCGCCAGGGCGCGGCAGAGACGGCACCGGGTGTGATGCTGAGACACAGAGTGACGAGCGTCAGGAGCGCGGCAGCGTCACCTTTTAAACCGGCGGAGTTATACATGAATCAAAAAAAATAATGAGGATAAAATTTCAATTCGCGCGCATTAAATGCAATAAAGATAAATTTTAAAATATGCAAATATTTGCATATAAGGAGACGCTGCCGGAGCGTTCAGGAAGCGCCCGCAGTGAGTTTGAGCAGTCTGGTTTTAAGGGCGGGCCGCGGCTTTCCACCGCGGTAGCGTGTTCTTCTGAACGTTGCGAGGGGCGTTAGAGAGCAACCGGTATGGTGCTTGGGCGTGGTACTCAAGAGCCCAGTGAGTTCCGCCGTGAGGCAGGCGCTGCGCTCCGAAATCCGAGTCGCAACTGCTTCAGGTCTGGCCGCCGTCGAGGTCTGCTCACCCTCAGGGCGGCGAAACGGCGATCAGCGTCTGGACCGGGTCTAACTGCTGAACGGCGACCCGACCCGTTGGGCAGGGTCGCGATGCAGCCAGTGCGCGAGCGACGGCTCAGAGTGTCGGATTGCGCCGGTGCCAGCTCGTCGCCTGCTGATAGGCGTGACCTGCGCGTAGCAAGGCTGATTCGCCCAGATGCGCGCCCAGCAGCTGGAAACCGAACGGCGCGCCGTCCTGATTGAATCCTGCAGGTAGTGACAGGGTGGGCGAGCCGGCGATATCGAATGGTGCTGTGAAGCGCAGCAGTTCCGGCCAGTCCTCCTCGCGCTCTCCGAATAGGGCGAAGTCCTGCAACGTCAGATTCTGGCGCATCAAGGCAGGTGCGACGATCACATCGACGCCGGCGAACAGAGCAGCGTACTGCCCGCGGAAGTTCTGACGCAGATCATGGGCGTTGGCGTAGTCAACGCCGCTGGTCTCGCGGCCAGTGTCCAGCAGGCCTGACAGACCAGGGCCGTAAGCGTCGGCCTGGGCGGGGTAGGTGGAGGCGTGGGCCGCAGCAGCGTCGGCAGTGCACAGCGGAAACCAGGCCTGCAGGACTTCTTCTGTATCCGGCATCCTGATGTTGACGATGTCTGCACCGGCGCTGCGCAGGATCTCCAGCGCGTCGCGCATGGCCGCAACGATGTCCGCATCTACCCGGGTGGTGGCATAGGCCTCATCAAAGCCGACCCGCAGGCCTGCGATCCCGTGTTCGAGCTCGGCCAGGTAGTCCGGTACCCGAGCATCGAGAGCCGTCGGATCTGCCGGATCCGGGCCAGCGATGACCTGGAGAACGGCCGCGCAATCGCGCACGCTACGTGCCATCGGTCCGACGTGATCGAGTGACCAGGACAGCGGGAACACGCCGGCCCGGCTCACGCGGCCCCAGGTGCCCTTCACCCCTGTCAGCCCGTTGGCAAAAGAGGGAAAACGAATCGATCCGCCGGTATCTGAGCCCAGCGCGGCATAGCTGAGGCCCGCGGCAACGGCGACGCCGGAGCCACTCGACGATGCGCCACTCCAGTAATCGGCATTATGCGGATTGCGCGGTGGCGTGATATCCGGGTGGTGATGGGCGACCGCACCTTCGGTCAATTGGAGTTTGCCCAGCATCACCGCGCCGGCCGCGCGGAGTCGGGCTACCACGGTGGCATCTGCGGCCGCGTCGGCGGCGTTGCCACGCACACGGGGCATGCCTGCAACCGTGCGTGTGCCCGCGATGTCGCACAGGTCCTTGACCGCAACCGGCACACCCTGCAGCGGACCCACTGCCTGGCCCTTGGCGATAGCCTGGTCAGCTGCCTGCGCTTCGCGTTGGGCGGACTCGGCCAGCACGGCAACATAGCTGCCGAGCGCTTTATCGTGGGCGCTGATCCGTTCCAGCAGGTGGCGGGTGACCTCCACTGAGGAGATATCACGAGAGGTAATCCGGTGCGCTATCTCGACCAGATCCAGGTAGGCAAGTTCGTTGGAGTCCATGGCATCTCTCCCCGGGTAAAGTGAGCGCGCTCGCTGCTTGAAAGGTGCTTTCGTGGCACCCAGAATCGAGCTCCGAGTGTACTGCATGCAGGAGACAGTCAATGGCGTTGACGGAATACGGAGAGCTGGATGCACTGGGTCTCGGCGCACTGATTGCGGCCGGCGAGGTCTCTGCAGTCGAGGTTATCGAGGAAGCCATCACGCGGGCTGAGGCACTGCAGCCGACGCTGAATTTCCTGGCCCACTCTGCGTTTGAGCAGGCGCGTGAGCGCGCAGCAGATCCGGCGCGTCAGAGAGGTCCGTTCAGCGGGGTGCCCTGGCTGGTGAAAGAACTCGCCAGCAGCTGGGCGGGGCTGCCGTTCACCAATACTCTCCCGCTGTTGAAAAGCCAGGTCGCGTCCGAGGACTCTGAGCTGATCCGGCGCCTGAAAGCAGCCGGCGTGATCGCGCTCGGTAAATCGACCTCGCCGGAGCAGGGCTGGGCGCTCAGCACCGAATCGAGCCTGCACGGCGTGACCCGCAATCCATGGGATCCTGAGCGCACGCCCGGCGGCTCGAGTGGCGGGTCAGCCGCAGCGGTTGCGGCGCGCGTCGTGCCGTTTGCGGACGCCTCAGACGGCGGCGGGTCGATCCGCGTGCCTGCGGCCAACTGCGGACTGGTCGGCCTCAAACCGGCGCGGGGGCGGATCAGCTTTGCGCCGATGGCGGTGGACTTCTGGTATGGCGGTGCGACGCTGCACTGCGTGTCCCGCAGTGTCCGCGACAGTGCGGCGCTGCTCGATGTCACGGCGGGGACGCTGCCGGGTGAGCCTTACCGTCTGCCAGCGCCGGCCGACTCTTTCCTCAGCGCTGTCAGTCGCCCGACGGGGCCACTGAGAATCGCCATGGTGACGGAGGCGCCGGATCATGGAACGCCGGTCGACCCTGAGGTACGGACGGGCGTAGAGAGCGCCGGTCGGCAGCTCGAGGCGCTCGGTCATCATGTCGAGCCGCGCGCTGTCCCCTATGACTTCTGGCCGCTGTACAAGACCTACACAGCGATTATCGCGGTGCAGACAGCGGCTTTTTTCGAGGGGGTCTACGCGGGCCTGGGTCGTCCGCCCGCCGCAGGTGATATGGCCGAGCTTTACCGCTCGATGATTGAGAAAGGGCGGGCTATCGCGGGCACCCGTCACGCTAATGATGTCGAGTCGATGCGGGCCATGTGCCGCGAGCTGGCGTGCACCATGGACAGCTATGACGTATGGCTCATGCCCACCGTACCGATGTTGCCGCGCGCTCACGGCTACTACGACATGAATCTGGACGTGGAGCGCTACGACGATACCCGGATGGGGCCGGATTGTTGCTTCACCGCTCCATTCAACGCTTCCGGCCATCCGGCGATCAGTCTGCCGCTGGCCTGGTCTGCGACTGGTTTGCCTGTCGGCATCCAGTTCGTGGCACGGGATGGCGATGAAAGCACGCTGCTCTCCCTTGCGGGTGAGCTTGAGCAGGCAGCCCCGTGGGCGGCGCGGCGACCGCCGCTGTGCAGCTGATCAGTCGGTCGCGCCGGCGCGGCCTGCCAGGAATTCGGCCTGTGTGATGAAGCTCGTATTGCCGCGCCCGCGGAAGTTGAGAAAGCGCACGCCAGCAGCGCCGCTGCGAAAACCGTACAGCGTGTTTCCCGCGATGAAGGCCGAGGCTCCGGGACCGAGCCGTTTGCGCCCGATGAGGAGCTCGCCCTCTAGGATGTAGATGATTTCGTCTTCCGCATGCGCGTGCAGGGAGATCTCTGCGTCGGGCGCGATACTGGCCTCGAACAGCTGTAGACCGTTGCCGTCGCCGGTGTGCAGCAGCCGCACGTCAGCGTCGCGCTCGGCGGGAGACATTTTTGCCGCGACGTCGGCGGCCACGGCGGTGTGGACCGGCTGCCAGTCGATGCTGCCGGCCTCGATAATGCGGATCCTCGCCATGGTTCTCAGTCCCCCTGCTCAGAGCTCGCGCGCGAGCTGCTCTGCTTCATAAATCACCGCCTCAATACGGCGCGGCGCAATGACATCGCCGACGCGATGCATGCGCACGCCGCATTCGCCGGCTGGTTCATAGAGTTCGTCTCGTGGTACCTGTGTCATCGCAATGACGATCGAATCGACGCCTTCCCGTATATCGCGCGGCCCGCCCCAGATATCGTAGATCTCGACCCCCGCGCTGCTGATCTGCTCGACGAAGTGACCTGCCGTGGTGCGCACCCCGAGCTTTTTAAGGCGCGGCATGACATGCGGCAGATCCAGGGTGCGCTGTGTGTCCGCGCCCACGAAGGGTCGCGGGGTCAGGATCTCTACAGCGGCGCCGCGACCGGCAAGCAGTTCAGCGAGACCCAGCGGCAGGTAGTCGCCGGTTTCGTCGACGATGAGCACAGAGCGGCCCAGAGAGTCCGGGTCTCCCACGGCACGTTCAATTGCCACGCCGATGTCCATGACACGGCTGGATGTTGCTCCCGGAATGGCGTCCCGCTCGGGTCGATAGGGGCTGTAGCCGTGCGTCAGCCAGCGTGCCCCGCTCGCCAGAACGATTACCTCCGCGTCCGGCAGGTTCTCCAGGTTTATCGGCGACGACGTCAGGATTTCCACCCGGGCGCGGGATAAGGGGCGCAGCAGATTGTCGAGCGCACCCTGCCAGGCAGCGCGGGTCGGCAGGGCCTTGATCAGATTGAGCCGACCCCCGGGCTCTGAAGATCCCTCGTACAGCGTGACATGGTGGCCGCGGGCGACGGCGGTGCCGGCAAAGCGCAATCCGGCCGGACCGGCGCCGATCACGGCGATGTCCTTGCGTTTTTCAGCAGAGACCTGAATGAGCGTTCCGTGCCCCCAGCGGTCTTCCCGCCCCATGGCCGGATTCTGAAAACAGCTTACTTCACGGTTCTCGATCAACCGGGTCACGCAGACGTTGGCGTTGATGCAACGCGTTACCTCGTGTTCCGCGCCGCGTGCGCTTTTGGCGACTATCTCGGGGTCTGCCATATGCGCCCGGGTCATGGCAATCATGTCAGCGCTGCCTGCGGCCAGCACCGCTTCCGCTCTGGCCAGATCGAGAAAGCGACCGACCACGAACACGCGCGCCCGCGCGCCCACGATGGACCGCGCCGCCGCTGCGCTGTCGGCGAGAAAGCCCTCCGGCACGGTGCCCATGGGCGCAACGGCGATGTGCAGCGCGTGGTAGCCGCCCCCGGAAATATCGAAAAAATCAAAAAGGCCGCTGTCGGCAAAACACGCCAGCTGTTCCTCGCTCTGTTCGGGCGTGATGCCTGCCGGTCCAAGAAACTCATCAAACGACAGGCGCAGTCCCACCGTGAAATCTGTCCCGACTGCGGCCCGGATCGCTTCACCGACCTCCAGCACCAGCCGGCAGCGGTCGACCGGATTGCCACCGTAGCCGTCACTGCGTTTGTTAAAGGCCGGGCTCAGGAATTCGCCCAGCAGCTGACTATGCGCGGCGTGAATTTCGACTCCATCGAGGCCCGCGCGCTGCACGTTGCGCGCCGAGCGCGCGAAGTGGGCAATGAGGTCATCGATGTCCGCCTGCTCCATGGCTGCCGGCATTTCTTCGCTGATTGCCGAGGGGATTCTGGACGCCGCCCACAGGGGTCGCCAGTCGTCGAAATACTGGGTCCCACTACCCTGTGCGCCGCAGGCGAACAGCTGCACGAACTGCCTGCAATCATGCGCGTGGACGGCTTCACCGAGGCGCTCGTACCAGGGGATGACGCGTTCGTCCCACGCGATGCAACCGGCGTGGTAATTGCGTCCCGCAGGGTGGGCTGCCTGCTGCTCCAGGATGAGCAGCGCTGCTCCGCCGCGCGCTCGTTCGCGGTAGTAGCTGATGTGGCGTTCCGAGATCAGCCCGTTTTCGCCGTACAGCTGCGTGTGCCCGCTGACCAGAATGCGGTTGCGGACCTTCGTCGAGCCGATCGACAGCGGCGAGAAGACGTGGGGATAGGGGCCTGGTGGCTGCGGCGTATTCATCGGGAGCCTCGTCTCACTGCCTTGCGGTGTGCGTTGAAAGCTTAACCGCTCCTGAGGCGCGGGTGGCCGCGCGCTACAATTCGACCCCTCGTTTGGACGGGAAAAGCATGCTGATGCGCCGGCTGCGTTTGATCCTTCTATTGCTGCTCTGTCTTGGGATCGGTCTCGGCATGAGGCACTACTGGCTCTATCGACAGCAGCATCCGACCACGGAGGATGCCTACGTGCAGGCGCACCTGGTGCACGTGGCAGCGCGTGTCTCGGGCCCCGTCGTCGCCGTTCATGTGAGTGAGAACGATTACGTTGAAGCGGGCGACCTCCTGTTCGAGATTGATCCCTCGACTTACGCCGCGGTAGTGGATGCGGCGCAGGCCAGCTACGACATGGCGCGTCAGGATACCGGGGCGAGTGACGCCAGAGTGGCAGTCGCCCGAGCGACGCTGGATGAGCGGCGTATTGCGCTGGCGCGTGCGCAGCGGCACCTGGAGCGTGCAACCACGCTGTCAGCGTCGAAACTCATAGCCGAAGCTGATTTCGATAACGCGCGGGCCACTTTTGATGAAGCGCAGGCCGGGGTCGACAGTGCGCGTGCTGATCTGCGCCGGGCCGAGAGCGAGCTCGGTCAGAGTGGCGCGGACAACGCACGGGTGCGCAGCGCGTCGGCTGCGCTGACCACCGCCAGGCTTGATCTCGAGTTCACCCAGGTACGCGCGGCCGCCGCTGGCTGGATAGCCAACTGCGATCTGCGCGCAGGCGCGATGGTAATCGCCGAACGACCCCAGTTTTCGATCGTTGAGAACGCTGCGTGGTGGGTGGAGGCAAATTTCAAGGAAACGGATCTGAACGGCATGCGTCCCGGTCAGCCGGCCCGGATCCGCCTCGACATGTATCCCGGTCTCGAGCTCAGCGGCCGGGTGGAAAGCCTGGGCGCGGGGTCCGGCGCGGTGTTCTCCCTGCTGCCCCCCGAAAATGCGACAGGCAACTGGGTGAAGATCACGCAACGCTTCCCGGTGCGGATCCGCATTGATCCGCGGGTCGATGAAAGGCGCGAGGAGATGCCTCTGCGGGTGGGTGCGAGCGCCACAGTCACCGTCGACATCGAACCGTGAATGCCGTGCCGCGCGGGAGCCAGGGCTCGCGCCGCGCCGCGTGGCTGGTCGTCACGGGCGTGATGCTGACTGCGCTGCTCGAATCGCTCGATACCACTGTGGTTAACGTTGCCCTGCCGCACATGATGGGCAGTTTCGGCGCGACGCCCGATCAGATCACCTGGATGATCACCTCTTACCTGATCTCAACGGCGATCGTCATGCCGCTGACTGGCTACCTGGTGAGGCGTTTCGGCCGCCGGCGGGTGCTCTACATCGGTGTGGGCAGCTTCATTCTCATGTCCGGGGCATGCGGATTGTCCTGGAGCCTGGCGTCGATGGTCATTTTCCGCTTTTTCCAGGGGGCGTTCGGCGCCGTGCTGGTGCCGATCTCACAGTCCATCATGATGGAAGCTTTCCCGCTTGAGCGGCGCAATCAGGCCATGGCGATCTGGGGTTTGGCGATCATGGTGGGACCGGTGCTCGGCCCGGTGCTTGGGGGAGTGATCACCGAGTACTGGGACTGGCGCTGGGTGTTTTTCATCAACGTGCCCATCGGGATCGTGGCGATGATCATGATGGCCGAAGATGTCGGTGGCGCGCCGGCCGACCGCTCGGTGGTGACCGACTGGGGCGGGCTGATCCTGCTGTCGCTTGCCTTGGGTGCATTTCAGACGTTGCTGGATCAGGGACACACACGCGACTGGTTTGAGTCTTCCTTTATCTGGGTGCTGGCCTGGCTCGCGGGCAGCAGCCTGCTGCTGTTTGTTGCGCGCGCGCTCGGGCGGCAGCAGAACATTATCGACGTCCGTTTGTTTGCCGATCGCAACTTCGCTGCTGGGAATCTGCTCATGGCGGGCTACGGCATGGCGATGTACTCGACTATCGTTCTCTGGCCTCTGTTGGCGCAGGACGTGTTCGGCTATCCGGCCGATACTGCGGGCTGGGTGCTGGCACCCCGGGGCGTAGTGAGTGCCGTGATGATGATCCTGATCAGCATCTTCGTGGCGCGGCGGGTAGACAATCGCTGGCTAATCGGGATCGGAATGCTGGTATCGGCTTTTGCTGCAAGCATGATGGCCAATCTGTCTCTGGACGCCGATCGTTTCGCGCTGGTCGCTCCGGGACTCGTGTTGGGGTTGGGTATGGCGCTGGTTTTTTCGCAGCTATCGGCGGCGACCTTCGAAACCATCCCGCCGGATAAAAGCGCAGAAGCTGCGGGCCTGCACAATCTCATGCGCACCATTGGCGGATCGATCGGGATCGCCATTACCAGCACCCTGCTGGTGCGTCGTGAGCAGGTGCACTGGCACCACCTGAGTGAGCACGTCACGCCGACCAACGCGCTGTTGCACCAATGGTCCGAGCGGGCCGGGATCTTTCTGTCGACTCCGAGCGGTCCAGCGCGCCTGGTGACCGAGCTGTTTCAGCACGTTCAGATGGGTGCCTTCGTCGATGTATTCAGCTACATCACCCTGCTGTTCACAGTGCTGGCGCCGGCCGTGCTCCTGCTGCGCCACCGCGGCAGGTCGGGATGAGGATCTCTGCGCGGCGGCGGCCTCAGGCGTTGAGTTCGATCACGGCTTCTATCTCCACCGCCACGCCGAGCGGCATGGATACCGCTCCGACCGCGATGCGCGAATGTTCGCCCTGCTCGCCGAAGACCTGAATAAACAGCTCGGAGGCGCCGTTGACGACGTTACCAATCTCGGTCACGTCCGGCGTGCAGTTGACGAAGCCCGATACCTTGGCAATCTGGGCGATGCGGTCGAGGTCGCCGTCGAGCGCAGCCCGCGCATGAGCGATGACGTTGAGGGCAGCAAGACGCGCTGCTTCACGGCCCTGATCGACGGTGAATTCGCGCCCGATTTTGCCGACGAACGGCAGGTCGCCCTCCCACTGCGGAATCATGCCCGATACATACAGCACATTGCCGACCAGACTGGTGCCTTTGATCTTGGCAACCAGCGGTGCCTGGGGCTCTGGCAGGGTTAGGCCCAGTTCAGCCAGGCGTTTATCGAACTGCCCCGTCTCTTCCATTGTCAGCTCTCTTCTCCTATCGGGCGACAAAGCCGCCATCTACGGCCAGCGCGTGACCGGTCATGAATGATGCGCCGTCGGATAACAGCCACAGCACCGCACTCGCTATCTCCTCGGGCTCAGCGACCCGTCCCATCGGCTCCAGCTTCGCCAGCCGGTCGAGGAAACCGGAAAACGCCTGATCAGCGGTTTCGGTCATGTTCGTGCGCACACCGCCCGGGCAGACCGCGTTGACGCGGATGTTAGCGCGAGCATATTCCAGAGCGGCGTTTTTCGTCAGCCCCACGACGCCATGTTTGGCCGCGACATAGGCCGACGCGCCGCTCATGCCGACCAGGCCGGCGACGGAGGCCGTATTGACAATAGCGCCCCCGCCCTGGGCCAGCATCTGTTTCAGCTCGTACTTCATGCACAGCCAGACGCCAGTCAGGTTGACGGCGATGACCCTGTCCCAGTCAGCGGTGGAGTACTCGGCCGTGCGGTTGCCGACCTCGCCTCCGATGCCGGCGTTGTTGAACGCCAGGTCGAGCTTCCCGAAGCGCGTGACCGCGGCGCTGACCAGTCGGCTGACCTCGTCTTCGCTGGAGACATCGACCTGTTCTGCTGCGGCCTCGCCGCCGGCGGCGGTGACCAGCGCAACGGTCTGTTCACATCCCTCCAGGTTGCGATCAGCTGCCACGACCTGTGCGCCGGCCGCGGCGAGGGCGAGCGTGGTGGCGCGACCAATTCCTGACGCCGCACCGGTGACCAGCGCGACTTTCCCTTCAAACGATTCTTTCATGGTGGATCTCCTGGGCATAAGGTGGGCAGGTAACTCAGGTTCTGGCTGCGGTGCAGGGTGCGTTTCCATGCGCGCTGGCACTGGTCAGGGCAAGGTAGGCAATGGCGGCGAGCCCGGCGGCGCCAAAAGTCATGCACATGACAAGGATCTGATAGCGCACCGCGATGTGGGGCTCCACCCCGGCCAGGATCTGTCCCGTCATCATGCCGGGGAGAGCCACCAGCCCGACAGCGAAAAACGCATTCAACATGGGGATCAGGCTGGTTTCCAGAGCCCGGTTCCGAGCGCTGCGCGGGTCTGAACCGACGACCTCAAGTTCGTGGTGGTAGCGCTCGGCGGCGAGGCTGACGCTGTTCATGGCGTTCGAAAAAATCATGCCTGCTATCGGGACCACGACCCTCGGATCAAACCATGGCCTGGGATGCAGGACGCACACGAGGACGATGGTCAGGGTGAATAATCCGGCGCCTCCGATTGCAGCGCACGCTCGCCCCAGCACACGGGGGTCCCGCTTCTGCAGCGGACGCAGCGCTATCCAGCTGGCGGCGAGCAGCATCACCACTAGCACGCAGATGATGAGCAGCGATTGCCTGCTGGCAAAGAGGTAGCTCAGGACATAGCCGATCAGGAGCAGCTGAATCACCATGCGCGCCGTGGCGTAGGCGAGGGTCGTGGTGCCGAGCGACCAGCGCCAGAGGACCAGTCCGACCAGGGCGACAGGAATAAAACTGAGCGCCAGGGCCGGGAGCGTGATAGTGATCATGCGCTAATCAGACTCATTCGAAGTGGCGTTCGTCCCACCACGGAAAATATTCCGGCAGGTCGCTGCTGACGCGGCCGGTGAAATGCGGCGGGCGTTTTTCCAGGAAAGAGTCCACGCCTTCGCGGGCGTCGGCGCCGCGCCCGAGGTGATACACCCCCCGTGAGTCCAGTTTGTGCGCTTCCATGGGATGATCCGCACTCAGCATGCGCCACATCATGTGGCGGATCAGAGTGACCGAGAGCGGTGATGTCTGCGTGGCAATTTCCGCGGCGATTTCCCGGGCGCGAGGCAGGAGCCCATCGGCTGTCACGATCTCCGAGACAAGACCGCCGGCCAGGGCCTCGCTCGCAGGGAAGACCCGCCCTGAATAACTCCATTCCAGTGCGCGTGAGATCCCGACGATGCGCGGCAGGAACCAGCTGGAGCATGCTTCAGGCACGATGCCGCGACGCGCGAAAACAAAACCGAAGCGCGCCTGATCCGACGCGATGCGGATATCCATCGGCAGCTGCATGGTTGCGCCCACACCGACGGCAGCCCCGTTAACGGCAGCAATCAAGGGTTTGTTGCATTCATACAGACGCAGGGTCAGCCGGCCACCACCGTCCCGATTCAGGCCGGACGGCCGATCGGGCCTGGCGTCGGCATCAAACGATCGCGACCCGGCGGAGAGATCCGCGCCAGCGCAGAATCCTCGGCCGGAACCGGTGAAAATTATCGCCCTGATTGCGTCATCTCCATCTGCTCTATCGAGCGCATCGAGCAGCTCTTCGAGCATGGTGTGGGTAAAGGCGTTGAGCTTTTCCGGGCGGTTAAGCGTGATGGTAAGGATCGAATCGTCGACTTCGTAGCGGATCTGTTCGTAGTCCATGGGGCTGCTTCCGGGCTGTTTTACGGGTGGCGTTGCGAGGCGGCATGTTGCCTTTTCAGCACATAGCTGCCAACTCGTGTTGACATTCCGGCCGCGTATTGAGAAGCGTACAGGCTCATGTTGAAATCAGGACGCATCCATTCTTCGAGGTGAAGGCTGCATGTCTTGCGAACAGATCTGCTACGACGTCGACGACAGCATTGCCACGGTTACCCTGAACCGTCCCGAGAAGCTCAACGCGTGGACGCGGCAGATGGAGCATGAGGTGCGCGCTGCAATGACGGCGGCCAGCTCGGACGAGGCTGTGCGCGCCATCATTCTGACCGGCGCGGGGCGCGGTTTCTGCGCTGGAGCGGACATGGACATGCTGGATAACGTGAGTGCATCCGGCGCGGACCCGCGGCCGCTTGAGGATGCCCGTCCCGGCGGGATCGCGGGCGGTCTCGATCTCCCGCCTGATTTTCATATGCGCTACGCCTATTTTCCGACGGTGCCGAAGCCGATCATCGCGGCTATAAACGGTCCGGCGGCGGGACTGGGGCTGATCATGGCGCTGTACTGCGACGTGCGCTTCGTCGCGCAGAGTGCGGTGCTGACCACGGCGTTTTCACGCCGTGGGCTGATCGCGGAGCACGGTATCTCCTGGCTGCTGCCCGCACTTGTCGGCCACGCGCATGCCCTCGACCTGTTGCTTTCCGCGCGCAAGGTCACCGCAGACGAAGCGCTGCGCATGGGGCTGGTCAACCAGCTGTGCGCTGACGCGGAACTGATGGGGAGCGTGCGCGCCTATGCGCGGGAGCTCGCCCTGGCCGTCTCGCCCCGTTCGGTGCGGGTGATGAAACGGCAGGTTTACCGCGCCACCCTCCAGTCCCTGGAGGACGCTACCATGCTCGCTAATGCTGAAATGCCCGGCAGCTTCGCGTCTGAGGATTTCCGCGAAGGGGTGCAGCATTTCATTGAGCGGCGTCCGGCGCGGTTCAGCGGCCGCTGAGGTTACGCGGCGTGAGTACAGAAAGGTCCGATATCGGCGCAGAGCAGGTGGCGGGCGACGTCGCGTCAGAGTCTCTGGGGGTGGTCGTCTACGTCAGCAGCGCCGTAGGCCAGCTGACTGAGGATGAGCTTGACGAGCTTCTGCATGCAGCGCGGGAAAAAAATCTCGAGCTGCGTATCACCGGGGTACTGTTTCACGATGAAGGAAACTTCATGCAGTACTTCGAGGGTCCGCCCGAGGCCGTCGACGCGCTGTTTGCCAGTATCGAGAGGGACCCGCGGCACCACAACATTATTGTCCTGACCCGTGAAACCCGCCGCGGCCGCGTGTTTCCAGAATGGACAATGGCGTCCCGGAAGACTCCGTTCGCGGAGCGCCGGAAATTGCAGGCGGCGCTGGACGATCCCGACCTGCAGCCGGGAGATCCGGTCTCCATGGTGCACTTTCTATGGGAGCAGTACGCTGGCGGCTGAAACACGGCGATGCGGCACGCGAAAGAACAAGTAGCAGCCAGCGTGACAATGACGGAATCCGCTGAACGGACGCATGCGGTGCTGGTAGAGCAGCGCGTCCGGACAGCCCTTCTTGACCAGCTGTTTGCGGCATCCGTGCAGTCTGTTGCCGGAGGCATTGCGTTCTCGGTTCTGGTGGCCTGGATTGCGATGGGGTACGGCGATCTGCTCTGGGCCTGGGGCTGGTGTGGGGCAAAAACCCTGATCGGTCTGTACCGCATGCAGCAGGCGCGACGCTTTGCTCAGGATCCGGTCCGACATGAACGATATGACCTCTGGTTGCGGGGTTATGTCCTGTGGATCGTGCTGGATGTGCTGACCTGGGCCCTGATGCTGCCGCTGTTTCTGCCTGGCGCCTCGCGCGCGGCCGAGCTGCTGCTGATCTGCGGAATCATCGCGATAGCCTCGGTCGGGGTGCTCACGCTCAGCTCGCACTTCAGGATTGCCATGATGTTCTGCGGCGCCTGCCTCGGGCCGACCGGGCTGTGGTTCGCGCTGCGTGAAGCACCGACGGCTGCTGACATCGGGCTGTGTATCGGCGTGGTGATCTACTTCGTCGTCCTTGCAATCGAAGGCAAGCGGGTCAACGCCCGCCTGCTCGAAATGCTCCGGCTGCGCTTCGAGAATTCCGACCTGGCTGCCGATCTGTCGGTATCTCTGCGGGCCGCAGAAGCTTCCAGTGAGGCCAAAAGCCGGTTCCTGGCCATGGTGAGTCATGAAATGCGCACTCCGCTGAACGGCGTGCTGGGGATCGCGCAGCTCCTGCGCGCGAAAGCGCCGGGGCCTGATCGGGCCTTGGATACCCTGGACCACTCGGGTCAGCTCCTGTCGCGGATCATCGGCGATCTGCTCGATTTTTCCCGGATGGAGAGCGGTCGAATAGAGCTTAATGCGCGCCCCACGGACATCACGCGTGAACTGGAAAACATCATCGAAGTCTTCCGGCCTGCAGCGGAAAAGGCGGGGCTGAACCTTGCGCTGCATGGCGTCGAGCGTGTTGAGCCCTGGGTCAGCGTTGACCAGGCCCGCGTGGCGCAGGTGGTCTATAACCTGATCGGCAACGCGCTCAAGTTCACCGCCAGCGGCGGTGTCAGCGTGCATCTCGCGCAGACGCCGGAGCACTGCCAGGTGCGGGTTGTGGATACCGGCGTCGGCTTATCCGTGGAGGCCCAGGCGTTGGTTTTTGAAGCCTTTGAGCGTGTAGCAGACGGCGGCATGACCGCCGGCACCGGGCTTGGGCTGACTATCTCGCGACGTCTGGCGCAGGCCATGGGTGGTGACGTGACCTGCACGTCCGTGCTCGGCGAAGGTTCGACGTTCTGTTTTTCTTTTCTAGCGCCGGCGGCGAAGCCGCTCAGCGCCTGAAGGGGTGGCGCGGCCGATGTATGCGTCGCCTGTATGTCGCCCAGGCGCCGGGCGTGCTTTCTTCAGGGCTCCCAGAGTCTGACCCAGCCCGATTCGATTTCCAGCTCGGCCGTTTCGTAGCCAGGCTCGCCAGGCAGCACCACGCGATAGGCACCGTCCGGATCAGCGACGCGCACACGGCGATACGGGAGTCGCCGCCGGGCGGCTGCCATGACTTCTTCTGCCGATCCGTAACGCTCGAGGCAGGCCACCATGCGCACGGTCGGGGTCATCATCTCGAATTCACCCGCGGCCCAGCGTTCCAGCGCTTCTCGCGGCCGGATCCAGGACCAGTCAACGATCTCCCCAGCGTCATGCTGCGGCTCCTGACCCGCGGGCAGGCGGGCGACAAAAAAGCGCGCATCAAAGCGCCGCGGCGAGCCCATCGGCGTGATGAAGCGCGCAATTTCCTCGAGCGCTGTAGCATCCAGACGTACGCCCGACGCCATTAGCAGGTCATGGAACAGCGCCCCATCCTGCCGCACCTGATCGCGCCACTGCGCCACGTCGACGGCACCGGAATCCGGGGTGGCCAGAAGAAGCCCTGCTTCTTCCAGCGTTTCACGACAGGCTGCCAGCCACCAGGCAAGTCCTCCGCTGGAGAGCTCAAGACAGGCTGATGCCTCGGCATCCGTGAGTCCCACGAAAAGACTGTCAAGGTTGTCGGTGTGATCTTCCGCGTCGACCCGTCCGCCTGGGAAAACCCAGTTGTCAGGTGCGAACACGACCCGGGAAGTGCGGCGCACCATAAGTAAGCTGAGCTGCGGGCGATCGTCGATGACCATGACGGTGGCTGCCGGCAGCACAGGAACCTCTGCGGGATCGAAATCCTGTGGCGTGTTCATCTGCGGATTATAGGCAGCGGACAGGACCCGTCCCGGGCTGCCGCACGATGCGCGATGCCGCGCATGGTCGCATCGCTTAGTATCGGGGTCTCCCGGGCCCCATCCACGCGGAGCAAGCGGGGGCACTGGGGCCGTTCGTGAGTGCCGGGCGGCGACCCGCAACATCGCTGAGAGGGGAGAAGATGATCAAACTCTATGGCACCAGCATCAGCAACTACTACAGCACGGCCAAAGCGGCCCTGCTCGAGAAGAACCTGGCGTTCACCGAAGTGCAGCTCTTCCCGGGGCAGAATGAAGAGATCCTGCGCCTGAACCCGATGGGGAAGGTGCCGTTCATCGAGGTCGACGGGCAGATGCTCAGCGAGACCAACGTGTTGTTCGATTATTTTGAGGAGCTTCAGCCAGACCCGCCGCTGTATCCGACGACGCCCTGGGCGCGGGCCAAAGCCCGAGAGCTGGTGCGGGTGGTTGAGCTCTATCTTGACGCACCTGCGCGACGGCACATTGCCGCTGTTTATTTTGGCGCTGCAGTCGATCCAGCAACTGCCGAAGCGGTGCGACCTGAGCTTGAGAAGGGTCTGCGGGCGCTGCGAGCCATGGTGCGATTTCAGCCCTACATTGCTGGCGAGACGTTCGGCTACGCTGACATCAGCGCCTATTTCCAGCTGCGCTTCGCCAATCTTCATACCGAGCATGTTTACGGCTGGGACCTGACGGCAGACGTTCCCGGGCTGAAAGACTATCTGGAGCGTGTCGGCACGCGCCCGCACATCCGCGCCGTTGACGAACGTATGCAGCAGGACTTCAACGCTTTCAAAAATCGCTAAAGCCGTCAACAGGGAGCGGATATCCGGGCAGGGCGGGACTGACCGGATGCCGCGACCGGGTCAGCGCTTTGCTGACCTTTCCCGACAACTGCCAAACCCACTGGGAGACTGAACATGACAGCCGATCCGGGCCTCTTTGAAACCATGCATACCATGCGGGCGATGCGCCGCCTGCGACCTGATCCGGTGCCGGACGAGCTGCTCCACAAAGCGCTCGCCGCCGCAGTCTGCGCGCCCAGCGGACAGAATACACAGCGCTGGGCTTTCCTGGTCGTGACCGACGCCGAGGGCAAGGCGTTTTTCGGCAAGAACTACGACTACTGGCTGAAAAACCGCTTCGGCGACCGGCTGACGGATTTTGATGCGTCGACGGCTATGGGGCGCACGATCAAAGCGGCGGTGCATCTCGGCGAACACATGCACGAGGCCCCTGCACTGATCTTCTGCTGCGGCAAGCGCGACTGGCCGTTCAAGGTGCCGGCCGAGCAGCGCACTGGGCTGGCCCCGCCATCCTTCGGTTCCATCTACCCGGCTGTGCAGAATCTGTTGCTGGCCTGTCGCGGCCTGGGGCTGGGCGCCAGCCTGACGACCATGCATCAGATGTTCGAAGAGGAGATGCACGACTTTTACGGCATACCCCGCGATTTTGGCGTAGTCGCGGTGATTCCGGTTGGATTTCCTCGCGGGCGCTTCGGGCCGATTACCCGTGAGCCGGTCGAAACAAAAACACACTTCAATCGCTGGGGCGGGTCGCGCCCCGGTCTCGCTGCGCCTGAGGCGGAGTCGAGCTGACCGAGCCCGGCATTCCTGTTCCAGACGTCACAGGAGGCGCAGCGGCTCAGCGCACGAGCGGGAGAAGGAAGGTCCGGGAGGTGCCGGACGACCAGCCGTCTTAAGTCAGCGCGGCGCTGAGAGATTCGATCGCCTTGGCCGACCGCTGGAGCAGGCGCTGGCTGCTCTCGGCGTCAAGGCCAACGCAGCGCATCGGGGGCAGGGTCGAGAACGTCTGCAGGCGCTCGGTGTCTCCGCCAGCGTGCTCGAGAAGGTTCGCCACGATCACCACGTCGAGGCAGTCGGGGAGACCGAAATGCTCCCGCTCCAGCGCATCGTGTTCGCCGGCGATCTGACACAGCTCCTCCGGCAGGTCCCAGGATTCCAGAATCGCCTGACCGACTCCGCTATGCCAGTCGCGCACGATATCGTCGACGGCCTGTGCGTCGGGGGCGAGGTCCGGGTGCGCATCGAGTTCAGCGAGGATGTAAAAGCGGCCGATGTCGTGCAGCAGTCCACCCAGCAGGGCGGTGTCGGGATTGACCCGGTTCTGTTCACGCGCCAGCACATAGGCAATAGCCGCGACTCGGGCACTATGGCGCCACGCATCCCTGACCAGCCCGCGTAAGCCAGGGTCGGACACGGCGCCGGCGACCTGCTGGGCGGCAAAATGCATCACGGCGTTGCGCACCACGGCATTGCCGATGCGCACGATCGCGCGTTTTAAATCGGTGATTTCGGCGCCGCCGGTGCGCATTGCCGCCGAATTGGCCACCTTCATCAGGCGGGCCGCGATGACCGGCTCTGCGCTGACCAGCCGCAGCACTTCCGACAGCTCCGAATCGGGGTCATCCAGTACGCGGCGCAGCCTTAACGCCGTCTCCGGAAAAGCCACCAGCTCGATTCCGCCGCCGGTCAGCCGACTGGCAAGGAGCTCGACGAAGGCGGTTGCCGGGTCAGGGGTCATTGGTGTTGCGTCCTGGAGGAAGGGGCGTAGGCCGCGGGAAGTATAGCGGCGGCAATTTATGCCCTGCGTCTGCGAGACCGCTGCGGATTCCTGTGAACATTGGACTGCAGAAAGAGGATATCCCGGCAGTACGCACGGCGGTTGACGGCCACCCGCCGTCGCCGGCTAGACTCCGAAAAGTTTACCTGTTTCATGGAGACCGCCGTGAGCAAGCCGACCTTCGGAATCTTCGACCATATCGAAGCGATACCGGGCACCGCGACCCGGCAGCTGTTTCAGGATCGTCTGGCGCTGGTGCGCATGGCCGACGAGGCCGGATTTACCGGCTTCTACCTGGCGGAACATCACGGAACGGATCTGTGCATAGCGCCGAACCAGGACCTGATCATTGCCGCTGCTTCGCAGATGACGTCCCGCATCCGCATGGGACCGATGGTCAAGCTCCTGCCGCTGCATCATCCGGTGCAGCTGATTGAAGACCTCTGCGTGCTCGACAACCTGACCGGCGGTCGGCTGGAGTATGGCGTCGGGCGCGGTGTGGCGCCCATTGAGCACTACTGGTTCGGCAGCGACTGGCCGAGTGCGACCGATCGCTTTGAGGATGTCCTTGGGATCATCGCCCGGGCTTTCCGCACCGGCGAGATTAGTGCGGAGGGCTCGCGTTTCTACGATTTCCGCACCATGCCGATGGCGACGCCGCCTGTGCAAGAGCGGATCCCGTTCTGGTATCCGGGGAACCCGGCCACCGCGGGTCGTTTTGGTTTGCGCCTGATGTTCCCGGGCCCGATCCCGCAGGCGGCCTATGACCTCTACTGTGAGTCCTGGTACGCGCACAAGGATGATCCCGTGCGTCTGGATGCCCCAGGGGATGAGCCGACTGTGGGCAGCACCATGGTCATAGCCATTGACCGCGACGAGAAAGTCGCGCGCGAGGTGATGACCCGCGGTATGCAGGGGCTGATGCGGCGGACACATGCAGTGCACCGCTGGGATGCGGAAGTGCTCGGGGAGGCTGGCGCCGATGAAGCGCTTGGACCCCTGCGCCGCATCATGTCCCACATCGATGCCGCGATTGAGGCCGGCCATGGCACACCGGCCAAAATCATCGATCGTTTCGGCCAGATGATGGCCGACGGCCGTGTACAGCACATCGTGCTGCAGACGCCGACCGGTGACATCACGCTCGCGGAAGCGCGATCGACTCTGGAGCTGTTCTGCAGCGAGGTGCAGCCGGTGCTTGAGGCTGCCTGAGGAGGGCGGCGAAGCTCGAAGGCGTCGCCGCCAGCGGCGCGCATTAAAGGAAATTTTGATTGATGGAATTCGATACAGTGATCCGCAGCCGGCGCAGTATCCGGGGTTTCAGACCTGACCCGGTGCCGGTAGCGCTGCTGAAAGAAGTGCTCGAGCTGGCGACCCGCGCGCCGTCGTCGATGAATACGCAGCCCTGGTACTTTCACGTGGTCAGCGGCGAGGCGCTCGACCGGATCCGGCAGGGGAATACAGAGCGCAATCTGGCCGGGGTGCCGGCCTCCCGCGAGATCCGCGTGCCCGGCCAGTATCAGGGCGTGCATCGCGAGCGGCAGAAAGCCATTGCGGCGCAGCTGTTCACGGCGATGGACATCGACTGGGGAGATAAAGCCCGTCGCCAGGATTGGGTGCTGCGTGGATTCCGTCAATTCGACGCGCCGGTCTCCATCGTGGTGACTTTTGATGAGTCGCTGGGGGGCAATGACATTGCGATGTTTGACTGCGGCGCCGTGGTGAACAGCCTGGTCAATGCGGCCTGGTCGCGCGGGTTGGGCACGGTGATCAACGGCCAGGGCATCATGCAGTCACCGGTGGTGCGGGAGTTCGCCCGGATCCCGGAAGACCAGCTCATCATGTCCTGCGTGGCGATCGGGTTTCCGGCGGACAACTTTCCAGCGAACGATGTTGTGTCGACTCGACGTCAGGTGGACGAAGTCGTGCGTTTCGTCGGTTTCCCCGAAGCCGCTACCCGGAAGCCAGAAGCGAGCTAAGGCGATCTTCACAGCGGCGGGTCGGGGTGCCTGCAGCGCTCGTGGGAACGCTATCCGACGGTCGCAAGAAGGCACTGGGTGTGCTGTCAGTCGGGCCGATCACCCGCCGACTGCGCGGGGTGCGGTCAAGCAGGTTTGACCGTGCCGTGGTGTACTCCAGGCCAATATCTCCTGCCCCTGGTGACGCGTATAATTAGGAGCGAGAGGGATAGAGTGGGGTGTCAAATATGCGGCTTACATGGATGCGAATAACGTTGACTATGACGTTGGCCTGCGCCCTGGCCGCGGCGACTCACGCGCATGCTCAGGGCCTGACCGAGAATCTTCGGGCGCAGCTCGATGTCGGCATTCGGGGTATCGATAACGATCTCACGGATAAGACGTCCTCCATGCAGTTTGTTGGACTGGACCTGCAGAAAGTATTTACCGGTTCCAATGGTGACTGGGGGGTGCTGAATCTGCAGCCTTACATGCAGCGTTTTTCCGGTAACGCCAATCCCCAGCAGAACACCACCAAGCTCATCTACCGTATTTTCAACTTCAACTACACCGGCCTGTCCCGGGGCGGACTAAACGTGCGCGTCGGTCACTTCATCATTCCGTTCGGGCTCGAGAGCACGATGAACGTGATCGGGAACAACGGTGGCTCCCTGCGCGATGAGTTCATGCCGCAGCGATTTGCGATCAAGGCCGACTGGGGTGTGTCCCTCAACGGCATTCTGCCTTTGTTCGAGTATGAGGTGGCGCTGATGCGCGGTTCCGGCAACTCTTTCAAGAGCGGGGACGACCCTTACATCGTTTCCGGCCGCGTGAGTACGCCGCAGAACCGAAACCTTGTGCTGGGTTTCTCGTTTTTTGATGGCAACTCCTATAGCGGCGGCCAGCGGGCAAGAAAGACCGAGCGTCGCCGGTATGGTGTTGACCTGCAGTATTACTTCAGGCGCTTCGGTTTCCTGGCCGACCTGTCCATCGGGGACAACGCGGATCTCTCGAACTGGGATGCCGTGACCGAGATCAACTGGCAGACCGACTACGATTCCTGGCTCCTGTTCGCGCAGTACCGGCGCTACGAACAGGAACTGGCCAACAGCACATGGGCCGGAGAAGACACCTTCCGCGCCGGCCTGCGTTTTGAACCCAACAACGTGCTCCAGCTCGAACTGCTGGTCAGTGAGCAGAACAGCAGGGTTCCCGATGGTCGGGATGTTGGGGTGCTGGCGGCCCAATTCCGTGTCCGGTTCGGTAATTAGTCCGGGAGGCTGACGCAATGTATCTGCATAACCTTTCTGCGCGCATCGCGCTGGTGTTGATCTGCGCAGCGCTGACCCAGTCTTTGGAGGCGGCGCCGTTCTGTGCGTTGCGCGATCCCATCGAGAGTGTCTACGAGCTGTTTCCCGGTTCAACCAGCTACCGTTCGATTGTGCGTCGGGTTGAGCCTTCGATCCGCCAGACCATCGCGTCGACGGTGCCGTTCACAGTCCACGCGCGGGAGATCGGCAAGCACACCCTGTACGTGGCGCTGAAGGAAGATGTGCCGCTTGGTTATCTGCATGCGCGCACGGAAGAGAGCCAGTGGGGCATGATGGAGATCACCTGGGCGCTGGGTCTTGACCTGTCGATCCAGGGTCTGAATTTCCAGCGCTGCCGTGATCCGGGGTGCAAGAAGCTGGCCGACTCGCGCTTCCTCGAGGTAATCGACGGGCGTCGCCTTGATCAGCTCGTCGGCACGGACTTTGAACAGACAGCCGCGTCGATCATAACGGAGGCAGGGATCCCCGCCGGGGACCACGATCTGCAGGTGCTGGTGGTCGCTATTCTGAAATCAGCGATCAAAACTCAGATCATCACCGCTGAAATCTGGGCGGATGTGGTGGCTGAAAACGCGTCTGTGGGTGACAGCTGATCGGGGTGCCCGTAACGGAGCGCGCGGCCTGACGCTGTCGGGTAATGCTCCCGATGTCGACACCTCAACCGCGCCCAGCCGCGGCGGCAATCCGGCCCCGGTTTGTTGAACGACTCTCCCCGCAGGCGCAGGATGCCCGCATGGGCAGCGTACGCGTGCGCAACGAGCAAGCACCTCTGAGACGGGGCATTGTCTTCTATGTCGGTGTGCTAACGGCGCTGGCGTTCGTTGCCACCGCGTTTCTGGGCTGGGCTCTCAGCTACGGGACCGCTTCGGTCGCACGCGAAGTCAACGCAGTGCACCGGGCGGAGATGACGGGTGAACAGGGTCGTTCGCTCAAACTCAGCGTGCAGCAGTTCATTTCGACGATTGACCTTGTTTTTGGCAGCGGCGAGACCTATCTGGTAGATGAGCTGGAGTCGCAGCTTCAGCTCATCAACGACCTGGTTGAGAGTATGGATGCCCTCAATTCGGACATGGAATTGCAACAGGCACTGGCGTCTCTGAAGCAGGCAGTGAATCTCACCCTGGTGCCCCTACCCGCAGTCGAGGAGCTGTCCATTGAGGAACATCAGCAGGTATTCGAGCGCGCGCAGGGCGCCATCGAACCCTGGCTGACGCAGACCGTGCAGGCCACGAGGAGCATGGAGCTTGCCACGGAAAAAGTAATTGGGACAAGCAGGGTCTTGTTGCGTCGGGCAGAGCAGCAGCGGGTTTACGCCGGTCTGCTGCTGATTTTGCTGATCATCGGATTAATCGGCGGGAGCTGGGTCTTCGTTGGACAGCGTATCAGCGGAAGCGTGCTCGCACTGCGCTCGGCTGTACGCGCAGCGCGGGACAGTGGCCATTTTGAGGCCCCGCTGGTGCCACAACCGATCGAGGTCAAAGACCTAGGCGAATCGTTCGAAGCGCTGTGGCGGGAACTGGACAGCGAAGCGCAGTTGCGGCGTCAGAAAGAGTCCCATCTGCAGCTAGCGCTGGACAGCGGCAGGCTGGGCTTCTGGGAGCTCTTCGGAGATTTTTCACGGCTGCGCGTTGATGCTGCTGCACACGAGATGTTCGAGCTGCCGGCGCTTAGCCTGTTTGCCTGGACGCCGAAGTTTTTTGGAAACTTGTGTGCTGTTCCGGATGCACGAGCGTCGCTACAGGATGTCTGGCAGGCCATTCGAGACGGCAGACAGCACCATTTTAACGGTGAGTTGACCATCCGAGGAGCTGCCGGGAACGTCAGACAGCTGCACCTGACTGGTATTCGGGTGACCGACAGGCGCGGACCGACCGCGTCTGATTTCGTCGGAACGGTACGGGATATCACGGCTGAACGCGATGCGGCGCAGGCTCTGGTGGTGGCACGTGAGGAGGCAGAGCGGGCCAATCAGGCCAAGACAATTTTTCTGCGCAGCATGAGCCACGAACTGCGCACCCCCATGAACGCCATTCTCGGCTTTGCGCAGCTGCTGAAGTTCGCGCCGGGCGCGCAGTTCACCGACAGTCAGCAGGAGAAGCTCGAGGGCATCCTGCGTGCGGGCGACGCGATGTTGAATCTGGTCAGCGATGTGCTTGATTTCAGCGCCATGAGCTCCGGACGCATGTCGATTACCACTAAAGCAGTCACGGTCGAAGAGCTGCTGAATGACGCGGTTGGACTGGTGCGCCCGGTTGCGGACAACGCAGAAACCGCCATCGACCTTGATATCGCCGCCGCTGCGTCCCTAGAGATCTGGACTGATCCCAGGCGATTCCGCCAGGTGTTGCTGAATCTGCTAAGCAACGCTATTAAATACGGTCGGGTCGATGGTAGCGGCCGAGTGACTGTCACTGCCGACAGTCATGAAAACAGCTTGGTGGTGGCAATACGGGACAACGGTGAAGGTATTTCGGCAGCAGATTTGCCGCGCCTGTTTCAGCCGTTCGAACGCTTACGTCAGGGCGAGGGCAACCTGCCTGGCACGGGGCTAGGTCTCGCCATCTGCAGGGAAATCGTGACGGCGCTGGGTGGCGGGATAGATGTGGAAAGCGTGGTCGGTGAAGGCACTTGTTTCAGTATTCGGCTCCCTCTGCGCGGGCAGAGAGTGAGTGAACAACACCCTCAGGCGGCCACAGAAGAGCGCCTGGCGGAGGGCTGAAAGCTTCCGGTGACGGCAGCGCCCTTCGCTGCGCTCAGTCTGTCGACGCCTGTGCCGCTCCGCTGGTGAGCGCGGCCTCGATGCGTTCCCCGGAGTAGCCGATCTCCTGCAGTACCTCGCGGGTGTGCTGACCAAGCCGGGGCGCAGGTCCGGTCCACGCCAGCGGCGCGCCGTCCACCAGCCACGGCAGGCGCACCAGCGGCACGCCCTCGGAGTCCTGAAAGGTCTGGCGCTCTTCCGCAATGTCGCTGACCACGGCTTCTTCGAGGCCGTAAACCCGGGTGCACGGGATGCCGGCGGCGGAGAAGCGCGCCACCCAGCTGTCGACAGATGCCGCCTGCAGGAGCCCGTTCAGGGCATCGGCGAGGTCGTCGCGGTGGTGCGAGCGATCGGTGGCGGTGATGAAGCGTGGATCCTCAGCCAGCTGTGGTGCATCAAGTACCTCGACGACCCGACGCCAGAGTTTTTCGTTCGGTGCTGCCAGCAGCAGCTGACCATCGGCGGCGTCATAGCACTGGTAGGGCGCCGCGATCGGGTTACCAGAGCCGGCACGCGGCGGGCGCTCGCCGGACATCCGCGCGGCGCTGGCCTGGTAAGAAACCACGCTGAAGGCCGTGTCGACGAGCGCAGTCTCCATCTGCTGAACCGGCTGACCGCGATGTTTCGCCAGCAGGGCGGCCAGGATCCCCATCGCGATCCACTGCCCGGTGCCGAGATCGATGAGCGATGGTGCGCAGCGCGTGGGGGGCGCACCGTCATGCCCGGTCATCGCCATGATGCCGCTGAAGGCCTGGACCATCGGGTCATAGCCGGGCATATCCCGTCCGCGTTCACCGCTGCCGAAGCCGTTCATATCGAAGTAAATCACCTCTGCGTTGCGCGCGCGGATGGCCTGCTCGCCGATCCCGATCCGATCTGCGACCCCGGGGCGCATCGACTGCATGACAACGTCCGCTCCGGCCGCAAGATCGAGCGCAATTGCAACGCCTTCCGCCTGTTTGAGATCGAGAACGATCCCGCGTTTGCCGATGCACATCTGCCGGAAAACCACGCTCCGGTCATCAACGTGCGGTGGCCAGGCGCGGGAGTCATCGCCGTCCGGCGATTCGACCTTGATCACATCGGCGCCAAGCTGGGCCAGGATCATGGTCGAGGAAGGACCCGCGATGCTGCCGGAAAATTCGACGATGCGGGTTCCCTCCAAAGGGCGGAACTGTGTATTCATCTCGCTGCTCCTCGCGGCGGTTTCGGTGGAGAGAAGGGCCACGAACGGCGGTCTTGAAATAAGTCAGCCAATAACGCCGGCGCTGCGCAGCCTTTCCAGATCTTCGGGTGACACCCCGGCTTCGCGGAGGATGGCCTCGGTGTCTGCGCCGAGATGCGGCGGTGACGGGGCGATCTTTGGCTCGTCGGAGCTGAAATCTACGGGTCCGGCAATACTGGTCTGGGTGCTATCACGGTTTTCCAGCGTGGCCATGGGACGGAAAGCACCCACGGCCGCGACCTGTGCATCGTTGACCAGATCTTCAAAAGAATTGACTGGCGCCCACCAGACATCCTGGGCTGCGAAGATCGCGGCCCATTCATCGCGCGTGCGCCGGGCGAAGATTGCGTCGAAGTGCTCGACCAGCGCTGACGCGTTGCGGCTGCGGTCACGGGCCGTACGGAAGCGCTCGTCGTCTTTCAGCTCTTCTGCTTCGAGAGCCTGCAGCATCGGCTCCCAGTGGCGACTGGCTTCGGCGCCGATGAGCCACAGCCATTTCTCATCCGCGCAGCGGTAGGAGTTCATCAGGGGGTTCTGTGGATGACGCCGGTCGGGTGAGGGTGCTGCGCGGCCGATGGCGAGGCGCGCTGAGAGCTCCATGCTGACGCAGAAGATCCCCGCGCGGAGTAACGACGTGGCAACCAGCTGTCCGCGGCCGGTGCGCTCGCGCGACCACAGGGCGCCGAGCAGCCCCGCGACGAGGGTGATGGCGGTGACGTTATCGCCCATGCCACCTGGCATCGTCGGCGGCGTGCCGCCTGGCGGCGTCGCGCGCCAGCTCACGCCGCTGCGCGCTGTAAAGGCAGCAAGGTCATAGCCGGGGGCGTCCTTGTCCGGGCCGTCGAGACCGTAGCCAGTGAGACTGCCATAGACCAGTCGCGGATCCGCGGCGAGCAGCTGGGCGTGGTGCAGCCCGACCCGTTCGAGGTACTGCGGCCGCATATTGGTCAGGAAGACATCGGCCGTGGCGATAATGCGCCGCGCGAGCGCAGCGCCTTCGGGAGCGTTGACGTCGACAACGACGCTGCGCTTGCCGCGGTTGTGCAGGTCGAAAGGCGGGCAGCGCGTTTCCTCCGAGCCGGACAGGGCGCGGTAGAGATTGCGCATCGGGTCGCCACGCGGCGTTTCGAGTTTGATCACCTCGGCACCCCAGTCGGCGAGCAGCCCGCCGGCGGAGGGACCTGCGACCCAGAGGCCCATTTCAACGACGCGTATGCCGTTCAGCAGTCCCATGGTCTCTTCTCAGCGTCCGGTGAAGACAGGCGGACGCTTTTCCATGAAGGCACGCGGTCCTTCCTTCGCGTCCGCGGTAGCGGCGTTATCTTTCGTACATTGCGTCTCGATGGCAAAGGCCTCGTCGAGCGGTCGCCCGCTGCCGCGCACCATCGCCTCTTTGGACTTCTTCAGGGCGACCGGGGCCCCCTTCGCGATTTGCCGGGCAAGGGCTTCCGCTGTGGGTAGTACCTCGTGCGGCGGTACCACGCGGTTGACCAGCCCCATGGCGAGCGCGCGCTCGGCACTGATGGGTTCGGCGACCAGTGCGAGCTCCATCGCCTGCGCCCAGGACACCTGTCGCGTGAGCCGCGCCAGCGAGCCGCCGCTCGCAATGAGGCCGCGGCGCACCTCGGTCAGCGCCAGGGTGGCGTTCTCGGACATCACGCGGAGATCTGTGCTGAGGATGAACTCAACCCCGCCAGCGAGCGCATGGCCGTTGATGGCGGCGACGACGGGTTTGAAGAAGCTCGTATTGCGCAACAGGCCGCGACCGAGCTGGCGGCGATCGGCGGAAAAGCGCGTCTCCCACGCTCCCTGCGGTTCGCGCGTGCGCATCATCAGCGGGATCAGGGTGCCGAGGTCGCCGCCTGAGGAAAACGCCTGCTCACCGGCCCCGGTCACCAGCGCCACCCTGATTCCGGGGTCCTGCTCGATGTCCTGCCAGGCCTCGCACAGGCGCACGATCATTTCCGGCGAGAGCGCGTTGCGTTTTTCGGGGCGGTTCAGGGTCAGCCGGGCGATACCGTCGTATTTTTCGACGAGCAGATGCGGTGTGGATGCTGACGAGTCATTCACAGCGCGACGCCTGTTTTTCGCCCAGTCGCGACCAGACCGTAGGTGTCATAGGATCGTTTTCCAATATGTCCGTACAAGTACATACGCCTCTCTTGCGGGTATTCGAGTAATACATCAAATTCCTGCAAATATATGCCGTATGCAGGTATCAGCAAAGCTTGATTTGTCCGGACAGGTTGTTAGGATTCCGGCATGTCAGTTGATTCAGCAGCAGCCGTCCAGAGTGGTGCCGCCGCATCGTCAAAATACGGTGCCGTGGCCAGCGCACTGACCGAGCAGATCCGCAGCGGCACCTATCAGCCCGGCGATCTGCTTCCCTCAGAACCTGCGCTCAGCCGGCACTTCGGTGTATCGCGCCACACCGTGCGCAGTGCGCTGCGGCACCTCTACGAGAAAGGACTTATCGTCAGCCAGCGCGGGCGCGGCTCGGTCGTGCAGGCCAACGCCATCGATCCTCGCTATAAACATGCGTGCGACACGGTAGAAGACATCCTCCAGTACGCCGCAGAAACGCCGCGGCGCGTGCTGCATCGGCGTCGGGTGAATGTCGACGCCGCGCTGGCCGAACAGCTGGGCTGCCCGGCGGGCTATCCCTGGTGGGAGGTGCACACCGTGCGCCATCTGGGTGTCGACGGACCGGTCGTCGCGTCCTCGCGCATCTGGGTGCCGGATGAATTCTCCGCTGCCGTGACAGAGCTCGGCTCGACGGACGAGCCGTTGTTCGTGGTCATGGAGCGTCGTTGCGGCTGTCACTTCGCGGAGATCGCGCAGACGCTTTCAATCGCGCAGGCGGATGCGCAGGAGGCAGAGGACCTGCAGGTCGGGATCGGCGCTGCGGTCATGTGCGTTGAGCGGCGTTTCGTCGACGGGCGTGGCGGACTGCTGGAGGTGTCGCGCTCGGTCCATCCGGCCGCGAGCTTTCGCTACGAAATGCGGCTGCGCCGGGTGATCGGCACATGACGCGGACCCTGCTCCGACAGATCACCGGGCGTTGTCCAGGTTGCCCTGTTTGGCGCGCCAGGTGCGTGACTTGTTTGAGACACCCCGCGCAGCGTGACGCGCGGCTGCATAAAGAACTGTAATCCGAACACCGGAGATCGCGTTGTGAAGTTCATGTATTTCTTTTATCCGGCCATTCCGGCGACGA